>JBNKKI010000001.1:0-31688 GCA_050291745.1 Gammaproteobacteria bacterium
CACCAATCAGGTGACTACGGTGTTTTTGATTTGCCGGCAATTGCTCCTGCATTGCTCTAACTACAGCCATCCCTGGCTTAGACCAGGCACATCAATCTGTTACGCATCTTTTTCACGCTCAACTGATTTTTCTAGGTTCAACAGTCAGTGGATTTATCATGACCAATTTTAAAAAGCCTGTTTGCAGTGAAACAGGCTTTTTATGATTTAAATAAAACAATTACAACGCAGCTTTAATGCTTTCTAAAATAGTTGTTGTAGGATGACCAATCAGCGTTGAAAGGTCTTTACTATCGCTGTACAAAGCTCCTTTTGATGCACCAACTTCGGAGTCGGCTAGAATAGCAGCGAAACCTTCAGGCAAACCTGCTCCAGTTAAAACCCCGGTATATTCCGACTCAGACATATTCTGATAAACAATAGTTTTACCTGTCGCTTCAGAGATGGCGGCTGCGTATTCGCTTAAGCTAAAGGCCGTGTCACCGGCTAATTCGTAAACTTTTCCCGCCTGGTTGTCTGACGTGAGCACAACGGCAGCAGCTTCGGCATAGTCTGCACGAGCGGCAGTGGATAATTTTCCATCTACCGCACAGCCTAAGACTACACCGTGTTCAAGTACGACAGGTAAACTCATTGTATAGTTTTCAGAGTACCAGCTGTTGCGCAACAGTACGTGAGGAATACCGGATTCAGCCAGTAATGCTTCAGTAGCCACATGTTCTTCAGCTAGCTGTAAGGGTGAGGTTGTTGCATTCAATATACTGGTGTAAGCAATTAGAGACACGCCTGCTGTTTTGGCGGCATCGATGACATTTTTATGCTGAACTCTACGTTGACCTACTTCACTGGAGGAGATTAGCAGGACTTTTTCCACACCGTCCAGTGCTGCAAGCAGGGTATCTGGCTGGTTGTAATCAGCCTGTCGAAGCTGAATTCCTTTTTCTGCCAGATCTTTAACGCTGTCAGGGTTGCGAACGGCCGCGATTATTTGCTCAGCGTCAGTTTTCTCTAACAAAGAGTTAATTACCAGCCGACCCAATTGACCAGAGGCTCCTGTTACTAAAATCATATTTTTACCTTTTTGTATTTTGTTAATGAAGAAAAAAGGATATAGTATGTACGAACTAAAAGTAAGTACGTACAAAAAGGTAAGTATGGAAATAAATCAAAATTTAGACAATTCGTCTTCGGCAGTGAGCTTTGACCGGGGTGACGTTTTCTCTGATAAATGTCCTTCACGTGAAGTGTTAAGTCATGTCACCAGTCGCTGGGGCGTGTTAATACTGGTTGCTCTCAAGGATGGGCAAACTCATCGCTTTAGTGAATTGCGCCGTACTATTCATGGTGTGAGTGAAAAAATGCTTGCCCAAACATTAAAGCATTTAGAGCTCGATGGTTTTGTTTTACGAACCTCTTTTCCTGTAGTGCCGCCTCATGTTGAATACAGCCTGACCGATTTGGGTCAGCAGGTTACTGAGCATGTTGCGGGTCTGTCTAACTGGATTGAAGATAATATTGTGGATATTCTGTCGCGCAGAAAATCAGAATAAAGCAGAGATTGGCAGGCAATAATAAACCAGTCTTATTTCCCGATATTCAATAAATAGAACAAAATCAGGAGCTAACGCAATTATTTTCCCATTATTTCTACAATAGACTATTCTTGATAGAAAACTATAAGAGACTATTCTGGGATGAATATACGAATTCGCTTAATCGCTGCTATGTTATTGGCAGTTATACTGCCTATGACAGTACTTACTGTTATCGTGGTGATGAAATTCCGTGATAATGCCCTGGAGGATTTCAAGTCTAGAAGTTCCGCAGAAATCCGTCAGATCGACAAAGCCTTTAGCCTGTACCTTAATGGCCTGGCTGAGGATGCCCGATTTCTTTCCAGTACTCAGGCGCTAAAGGGGCTGGATGCATCGGTCACCAAATACCTGGGCGCTCCTAAACAAACCTTTTCACAAAGACAGGGCAGTGCAGAGGCGCGTGCTTTTGATTTAATGTCTGACCTGGGTGACGCTCATCCAGACCTGGCTTACGTTTTCCTGGGTATAGAAACAGGGGGCTATATTCAATGGCCGACTGGTGAAATGGGTAAGTATGATCCCCGGTTGCGTCCCTGGTATAAGGAAGCTAACGAAAAACCCGGAGAAGCCGTCCGCTCACATCCGTATAAAGATGTAGCTACGGGTGCTCCCCTGATCGATTACCTGCATACCTTTACCACTGACAGCGGGGTAAAAGGGGTGGTCGGTGTCGATGTCACGCTAAAGACCCTGACAGAAATGGTGCGATCCGTCCAGTTTGGCGAACAAGGTTATCTGATTCTGCTGGAACAAACCGGGGTGGTGCTGGCTGACAGTGGCAACCCGGATAACAACTTTAAAAACGTATCGGATCTGTGGGATGCCTACCTGGCGCTGTTTAAAGCTGATGGCCTGGTTAACACCACCCTGAATGAGCAGCCCTGGTTCGCCACGGTTTACACGTCACCTGAGCTGGGCTGGAAATTTATTGGTGTAATCCCAAGTCAGGAAGTTTTTTCCGTTGCAGCTGAAATGCGAAATACGATCATTGTTATCACGCTGGTACTGCTTGGTATATTCGCCTTTCTGGCCTACTGGATCAGTAATTTGATTTCCAGTCCTATTGTCGCTGTCACCGCTGGACTGGAGGAAGTAGCAAGTGGTGAAGGTGATTTGACTCGTCGTCTGGAAGTCGACAGCAACGATGAGTCCGGAAAAATGGCTTCCGCCTTTAATCGCTTCGTCACGATGATTCATACTTTGGTTACCGATATAAATCAGGGTGCGGAAAACGTCAACAGGCAAGCACAGGACGGTCGCCTGATTGCAGATCATTTGATGCAGATTTCAGATAAACAGTCACTCGCACTTGAACAGGTTGTTACGGCCTTTAACGAAGTGGTGGCGACATCCGATGAAGTTGCTCATAACTGTAATGAAACAGCAAAGGCTGCTGACCAGAGCCAGCAGCATGTGCAGCAGGGGCAGGCTTATATCGAAAAGACCACCGGCTCGGTAAACAATCTGGAACAGGTCATTGAAGATTCTAACCAGGCGATGGCAGTCCTTGCGGAAGAATCTAAAAACATTACCGGCATACTTGATACGATCCGAGGTATTGCTGAACAAACCAATCTGCTGGCACTCAATGCGGCCATTGAAGCTGCGCGTGCAGGTGAGCAGGGACGGGGTTTTGCGGTGGTTGCTGATGAAGTCCGCACCCTGGCAGCTCGTACAGCCGAATCCACCGAAGAAATCGATAGCATGATTAGTTCTCTGGTGACCCGAACCAGTGATGTATCAGACAAACTATCCAGTAGTCTGGAGCATTCTAAGGAAACAGTGGAGGCGACCGAACAGACTCGTGAAGTGTTTTTTTCCATACAGGAATCAGTTTCACGTATCAGTGATATGGCAAACCAGATTGCCACGGCATCGGAACAACAGCATTTGGCTGCCGAAGAAATCAACCGCAACATTACCAGCATCAACGATGAAGCGGGTAGTGCGACGCAAAGTTCCAAAAAGCTCAAACAGGGCGCGGAAAGCCTCAGCCAGGTATCAGGAGAATTATCCGCGCTGGTTAGTCGTTTCCGATTGAGATAATCGGGAGCAGGTTAACCTGGATTCCGCAGTTGACCGCTCGCAATAGAGCTTAAGCCACTGTTTCATAAACCATGACAGTTGATGTGTATAATCACTCAATCGGTGCATCCCGCTACGAACTGAATTGCACGTTTGAGGGGGTATTACCGTTCCTGATTCATCTTGCTCAACTGGTCTATGGTTGCTACCTGATGATCCAGTTCATCTACCCGAGAGCCCATTTCAGATATTCGTTGAATACTGTCTACAACTTTTTTATCGGCCTCTGCTGAACTGACGACCAATTGAGTCATATCCTCCTGTAAGTCTCTGGTACTTTCCGTAATCTGCTCCATGAATGTTGCATTTCGTGAAATGGTATTTCGAATATCTTCAATGGACGAAGTGACTGAATGGATAGTATCACCGGTTTGATCCAGGCTTTGCTGAGTATTTTGTGAAAGTTGCCGCACTTCGTCAGCAACTACTGCAAAGCCCCGGCCAGCTTCACCAGCTCGAGCCGCTTCAATGGCTGCATTGAGTGCCAGCAGGTTGGTTTGTTCAGCTATGCTCGAAATTACATTCAGTATTGACAGTATTTGTTCAGAATTTTGTTTTAGCTCTCCTACCTTGTCATGCAGTGCCTGTCGTTCTTCGCTTTGACCCTCAATTTCAGATGAAATATTTTCAAACTGATGACGAATCTTTTCCAGTATTTCCCGGCTGCTGGTTGCATATTCAGATACGTAATTAAAACTCTCCAGCATATGTTTGACGATAGGTTGATATTCTGTCAAATGGGCGATCAGCTCGGTTTGTAGGTGATTAATTTGCTCCATACTGTTTAGCCTGGAGCGCAGGAAAAATTCGCGGAAATTACTATAGTAAAAAGGAAAGTTATCGGCATACTCATCTTTAAATGATTGTCCCGAGAGCACTTTAAAAAATAATACAGCGGTTAGGGTTTGATTCATGTGAACGCCCAGTAACTCACCGAAAGTGGAGAAACCTGCCACCTGTAAATTTTCAAAGTCCTTTACACCATTCAGTTTGGCGGCATTGTTTAATCGACGCAAAATACAGTCGTTAGCCAGCATAGCCAGAGGTTGCGAAGTTTTTCCCTGCATAAAAGTTCGGAAGTCTTCGCTGGTTTTGTGTACAAAATCTTCTGCTTTCACAAGAAATAAACGGTCACCAAAATCAACATCGCAGAAAAAGGAAATTTGCTGGTTGTCGAGGTCTATGTTTGCGACTGAACGAATATATAACTCACCACCGATTTCTACCGCAAATGAATGGTTGGCCAGTTTGTCCTGTAATGATTCCGGTTGGCACTGGAAATGATTACACAGGTGGTCGACGATGTTCTCAACCTGAGCCGTGTGTTCCGGTATCACGCTGGTGACCTGGCGTTTATAGACATCTGATTCGGCTACGACGAATGAAAACTTAGTCTTATCAAAATTATGGGTTTTAAAAATGCCGTAGCGTACATCTTTGGCCAGTTTGATAAATACGAGCAGTGCCTGATTATGCCGAACCTGATGACCATCATGTACCAGTGCCTGTTTAAAATCGAGTTTACCTCCTGCAGATCCACCGACAAAATAGCAGGGGAAACGTCCGCTGTCGTAAAGACCCTGCATAAAGAAGTTTTCGCTGTTACTTAAACCATCAAAAAAGGTTAAGGCTAATGTGTCCTGAGCATTGACTTCAAAAGGCAGCTGAAAGTGACTAAATTCAGCAGCCAGTTTGGCCATTCTTTCCTTACGAGACATATTGGCTTTTCCAGAACGGATGTCTTCACAATGTAAGGGAATGGTTTGTATATGTACCTGGGAAAAGATGTTACTGCTGAAACTTTGCAGAATGATATTGTCCCAGTTACCATCGGCCTCATGGTATAGGTTCATACTACAGGAGCTGAGTTCTCCTGCCGTCATTATACCGATCACCTGCTGTGCAAAAGGCATTGCCTGTTTTAACTGTCGTAGAATATGGTCCAGTTCGAGGTGCGGGGACACAAATGCAATAACCAGAGATGTCTGTGTCTTTTCAAAAGCCAATTTGGCTAATCTTTCGGTGCTGATATCTCGACTAGCGAGTTGCTCAACTTTGATCAGTACTTCAGCCTGGTCGGGTTCAGAATTTTTTTTACTGCTAAACCATCCCATACTATCCTCCCCTTTATTAAAGTAAATTTTGCCTGGTACAGAAATTATCAGGAGAAGTTCAAAATGAATCAGGGCTTCCCCGGGTAATAGTTAATCTGCATATAATAATCAGATCTGGTTTAAATTATATTTGTTATTTTAGTAATGATTTCCAGCTAATCAACGTGAGTTGAAACAAATTATACATACACAAATCCAGGTAATAAAACATTAATTATTTGAACCTGGAAAAATCAGTTGAATCATGAAAGTCTACGTAACAGCTTAATGTGCCTGTCCAAATCAAAAACACAGTCTTCACCAATCAGGTGACTACGGTTTTTTTGATTTGCCGGCAATTGCTCCTGCATTGCTCTAACTACAGCCATCCCTGGCTTAGACCAGGCACATCAATCTGTTACGCATCTTTTTCACGCTCAACTGATTTTTCCAGGTTTAAATATACAGGTCAGGGGAAAAGTATATTGATAGCCTCTGATTATAATTATTATTTTAGTAAATAATTAAATTCCTGTACGAGAATTACTCTATCTGGATATGCTGTTTAATTTTTTAAAGGGGTCATGCTCGGTATATTAATATTCTGATCGATTATTTTATTTGTTGACATCCTGATTATACAGGCGTAAAGTGCCGGCCAAATTTTTAAACATCAACTTTCGGAGGTAATGAATGGTTTTATCAAAAACAAATCAAAGCCTCGCGTCCTTTACCTTCCGGTAATTTTTTCCGGTCGTCTGGACCGGGCTCCAAAACTATCTTAATTTTTATTAAGCCGATTATAGGCTATGGATTATTACGTCTATATGCCATTGGTTTATATCGGCCTATGGAGCATAAAATGAAAAATTCCAGGCTTAAAGAAGCTAGAAATTTATGCGCTGAATTTAGTCCCGAAGATGGGATAGATCCACACATCATTGCGCGAGCAATGGACAGAAAACCGAGAGATCGTAAAAGCAAACAACTCAGCAAAGAAGCAATGCATACTTTGAGTATGGTCTTTGCTGGTGAATTGAATGATCCAGTATTTGAAGATATTACAGTGCTTGATGTAACAAGTAGTGAAGATGGTCAGTTTCTCATTGTGACACTCAGTGTTAGTGATCCGGATTTGATCACTAATGAGAATTTGATTCTGCAAAAATGTCAGTTAGTACAGGGTTATTTACGCTCAACCATTGCTCGCTCAGTACAACGAAAACGTGTACCTGCATTAAAGTTTAAATTAGTGCTGGCACAACATAAGGAGAATAGTTATGCCTGTTCAGAAAGTAATTAGTAAAGGAAAAGTGCCGGTAAAAATATATACCGACCAGGTGGAACCTGCTGCCATGCAACAGCTTTATAATATGGCTCAGTTACCTTTTATTCATAGTCATATTGCTGCAATGCCGGATGTTCATCTGGGTAAAGGCGCAACCGTAGGCTCAGTCATACCGACAAAAGCTGCCATTATTCCGGCAGCCGTAGGTGTTGATATCGGCTGTGGTATGAATGCAATACGCTTGTCTATAAAAGCTAAAGATTTGCCTGATAATTTACGTGCAGTTCGTCTGACTATCGAAGAAGCGATTCCTGTGGGTTTTAATATGCACAAAACTGATCGTGCTCGTCGTTCAACCATCCTGGCTTTAACAGCTGGTCTGGATCAAATTATCGCCAGGCACAAAAAAATTTATTCAATGCAGAAAAAGCCCTACCAGACCTGGGTACGCCAGATAGGCACACTCGGAGGCGGTAATCACTTCATCGAATTGTGTATTGATGAAAATGATGATGTGTGGGTGATGCTGCACTCTGGTAGTCGCGGTGTGGGTAATGTGATCGGGCAGTATTTTATTAATCTGGCGAAAAAGGATATGGGACAGCATTTAATTAATTTGCCGGATAAAGATCTGGCTTATTTTAATGAAGGTGCCCGCTATTTCGATGATTATATTCAGGCTGTGGAATGGGCTCAGGATTATGCAATGGCTAATCGTCGGGAAATGATGCATTTGATTTTAAAAGCATTGAGAAAGAAGTTGCCCAGGTTTGGTATTACCAGGGAAGCAATTAATTGTCATCACAATTACGTGTCCCGCGAGTTTCACTTTGGTGAAAATGTATATGTCACTCGCAAAGGTGCCATCAGTGCAGGTCTTGATGAGTTAGGGATTATCCCCGGTAGCATGGGGGCTAAATCTTATATTGTACGCGGTAAAGGCAATCCGCAATCTTTTTGTTCCTGTGCACATGGCGCAGGTAGAAAAATGAGTCGCAGTGCGGCTAAACGTGAATTTAGCGAACAGGATGTAGAAAAACAGACTGCAGGAATTGAATGTCGTAAGGATAAATCTGTGATTGATGAAATACCAGCTGCGTATAAGGATATTGATCAGGTTATGCAGAATCAATCTGATTTAATTGAAGTAGTACATACCCTGAAGCAGGTAATCTGCGTAAAGGGATAGCATATTTAAAACTGGAGACGTGCATGTTTAATCAACAGCCAAAACAAATGAGATATCAATTAATGAAAGACCGATTTAGAAAGAGACAATATTATGAAAACAGAGATATTAGATGAAGTGATTTCATGTTTGCCGGAAGAGCGAACTTTGTTTCACTATTTTAAAGGACAATATGCTTATCAATTACTGTCTTATGCCAGTAGAAAAAAAGCGACCGTGAAAGCGATGAAACAATCTGAATATCAAAGATTGCTAAACCAGCAGGATATCAAACTGTTATTAGCCGAGCTTGGCAATGGCATGCTTAATCCTGAATTATTTCAACATGTGTGGAAAGACAGCAGTCAGCCATTTGTACTGACAGTAGATCGCTGGGGGAATGATAATCAATGGCACTATCAGACAAGCCGTAAAGGTTGTAATCTGGTACTACAGTTGAATTTTTCAGAAATGCATAATCGTACTTATCAACGTCTGGTAAAGCCGAAGGATGATTATGTATTTAACTATTCGGGCCATCCTGTGATGAATCGTTATAAGCGTGAATGTTATCGGGATACATTAGCCTGGTCGCGAATTGATCTGGATCTGGATAGTGGGGAAGCTCTGATTGAAGAAATTCAGAGTGACTGGGTAAGAGCTGTTAAATCCTGCTTACAGGGTATCAGAAAAGGATTAACGCCATGGTATCTTGACTACTGTAAATGCAGTAGTGATGATTTTATTATGTATGCTGAAAATGTGTTGGCACCTTTTTATGGTTTATGGTCTGAAGCCATGATGTCATCCAGTATTCATTTCATATTCAGGGAATTGGGTATAGATAAAATTTATTATCACACGCACGAAACCGGGCAAAAGATTAAGCAGATTTATGGAGGGAAGCCACCACGCTCACTATATTCAGATTTACCCAGAAAATTCTGCTTTCAACTTACTGATGAAGATCCTGAGTTTATGAAAAAAGACAGGAGCTTCAACCGTAAAAAACGTAGCCTTAAAAAGCTAACATGGTACAAACTGGTACTTTAGGAGAAAAATATGCCAGAAAGAAATCGAACTATTAGAAACCCTGTAGCACGCTCACCATTACTCAGAAAAGGTGGTGTGCATAGTCAGTCTAAAACTGGTCAAAGGGTTAACAACCGTCTTCAAACTCAGTCAGCTATAGATGACTGGCTGGATGAAATTGAAGATCAGGCACTAACTGAAAACAATGAGGAGGGGAGCAATGGCTCCCCTTATTGTTTTCAATCTGGAAAAATTAGCTGGGCATGAAAAAGATGCGAAACAACTTGATGTGCATGGTAAAATCAAAAACACAGCAATCAGGTGATTACTGTGTTTTTGATTTTACCAGATGATTTTAGATGTAATATTGACTTTCATGATTCAACTGATTTTCAGGTTCCAGGTTAAAAAGTGGGAACCTAAGCATAAATCAAGGAACTAAATGATATGAACGCTCATAAACTATTATTTTTATCAATCGCTATAGCAACAGTATTCGTTCTTTCTTCCTGTAGCTCTAATATCCCGCTGGAAATATCAGAAGCGCCACAGGGTGCTCCGGATTTTGCTCAAATTCAAAATGATCCGGACTCTTTTTCTAATCAACCCTTACGTTGGGGAGGTACAATATTATCCATTGAGAATAAACCGGGTAGTAGTTGGGTTACTATTGTTGCTTTTCCGCTGAATAAGAGTGGTCGACCTGTAAATTCAGATCAAAGCCCCGGTCGTTTTATAGCGCAGGTGGATGAATTTCTTGAACCTCTAGTCTATAGTCGTGACCGTGAAATAACGGTTCGTGGTAAACTTGTTGGCACTAAAACGATTAAGATTGGGGATTTTCCATATCAATATCCATTGATCCAGGTTGAGAATTATCACCTGTGGGCAAAAAAACCGGAAATAAATGATCAGAACTTGCCTTATTTCTGGCCTTATTATCCATATTACCCTGATCCTTACTATAATCGTCGCCTCTATTACCGTTGAGCAAAAGGAGAAACATGATGCGCTATAGTCTTTTACTATTATGTCTGACTGGTCTGCTGGCAAGCTGTGCCTCAGCCCCTAAATTTGATGTTTCTCATATAGATAATTCGTTGGCTCCGCAGAAAATCGTTGCCGAACCAGCAGCCTATCAGGGTAAGAAAGTTTTATGGGGTGGTATTATTCTGGATACTCGAAACCTGGCTGATTCTACTCAGATAGAAGTACTGGGCTACCCGTTAGATCGAGACCAGCTTCCTCTTTCCAATAAAAACCCAATGGGGCGGTTTTTAATTCAAAATAAGGGATTTCTTGATCCGGTTAATTATTCTCAGGGTCGAAAATTGACTGTTCTTGGTCAAGTAGGTGAAAACCAGCAGGGTAAAGTTGGTGATAGCGTCTACACATACCCGGTAATACATGCCGAGCAGATACAACTTTGGACGAAAAAGGATGAAAGTAAAACACGTTTTCATTTTGGATTTGGCATTATGTTGTAGGCTAAAAAATCTATATCCAGGCCAGATGATTTTCTGGCGAATAATATCCTCTCCAATCCTTTCAGGGTTAAATCTTTTTGTCGTATCACAGACAATTGTCTTACAAAATCTATCACGGTAGATTGACGTAATCGGCTAAGTACTTAATTTAATTAAATATTTTATTAAAGGCAATCTAATTGCTTTGTGATATTTACGTTATGCAATTTGTTTGCATAACGCATGACATGATACGGAGAAACCAAACCTATGAGTAAGCAATCAACCGTTTTCAATAGTAATCCGGGACTGGCCAGTTTTTATACTAATGATGTTAATGCTAAATCTATCGCGTTACTAGAAGCGATTGGCAGTCTGGGCTCGATTTCGGCAGCAGCGAAGCAATTGAAAATGAGTTATCGCTCAGCATGGGATGCAGTGAATGATATGAATAATCTGTGGGATTCTCCTCTGGTGGTCAAGTCACCGGGTGGTAGCAAGGGTGGAAACACGCTGATTACTCCACAGGGTTATGATCTTATCGCCGGTTTAAAACTGATTCATCAGGAGTATCTGCGAATATCCGAAGGGCTCAATTGTAGTCTGGAGGATTTTAATCAATTTCAACTTAAAATCAGGAGACTAAGTATGCGCACTAGTGCAAGGAATCAATTTCAGGGAAAGATCGATAAAATTATTGAAGGCCCGGTGAATGCCGAAATAACACTTGCTATCAGTGAAAAAGATAGTCTTATAGCCATAGTGACCCGTGAGAGTGTAGAGCATCTCGGCTTGATGGAGGGTGCTGATGCATATGCATTGATCAAAGCTTCCTTCATTATACTTGCTGCAGCAGATGGTAGTTTTAAAACCAGTGCAAGAAATCAGCTATACGGAACTGTCATTGATATGCGACATGGCCCGGTAAACACTGAAGTGGTTATAGAACTGGATGGTGGCAAGAGCCTTACTGCAATCATTACTGAACACAGTGCAGAAGAACTACAACTGGAGATAGGGAGTCCAGTGTATGCATTAATCAAATCCTCACATGTCATTCTTGGCGTGAATTAACTAAAATTAAGCGAGTAATTTATTATGAAATTTTTATTAAAAAGTATTGTTTTATCCTGTGCTGTATTAGCGGCGAACATCACATCTGCGCAAGCCGATGAAGTCATGATCGCTGTGGCAGCAAATTTTACCGGTGTAACTAAAAAACTGGTGCCATTATTCGAAAAGTCGAGCGGACATACAGTCAAGGTGAGCTTTGGCTCAACCGGCAAACTATATGCTCAGATAGAAAATGCTGCACCCTATGATGTATTTCTGGCAGCTGATTCCAAACGTCCATTAAAAGCTGAAAAACAGGGGCTGGCTGTAAAGGATAGTAACTTTGTATATGCCAAAGGTCAGTTGGCTCTTTGGAGTGCAAAGACTGGTTTGTTTGAATCAGGCGAGGACTTTTTACGTGCAGGCCATTTTACTCATATCGCACTGGCTAACCCGAAAACTGCACCCTATGGATTAGCTGCTACACAGGTTATGATGAATCTGGGTCTGCAGTCTGAGCTTAAATCCAAACTGGTGCAGGGTGACTCAATTTCACAAACCTTTCAGTTTGCAGCAACTGGTAATGCCGAGCTTGCTTTTGTTGCCTATTCGCAAATAAAAGGCTGGAAGGGTGATCCTGGCTCAAGCTGGGTGATTCCTGCAAAATTGTATGATCCGATTAATCAATCAGCTGTTTTGTTGAATAAAGGTAAAGACAATACTGCAGCCAAAGCTTTCCTTAAGTTTATAAAATCAGATCCCGCAGCTATTGCCATCATTAAAGAATTTGGATATCAGGTTCCATAGCTAATTTAGGGTAAAATAGAAATATCACAGCATCAGGTATTAAGTATGGAATTCGACTGGCAACCCGTTTGGCTAACACTCAAGTTAGCCAGCATCACCACTTTCTTTTTATTGATTATTGGTACGCCAATTGCCTGGTGGCTGGCACGAACTTCGGCCTGGTATAAACAACCCGTGTCCGCGATGGTGGCTCTACCGCTGGTATTGCCACCGACTGTTTTAGGGTTTTATTTATTATTATTGATGGGACCAAATGGTGTTATAGGCGAGATCACTCAGTCGATTGGCCTGGGTAAGCTGCCATTCACCTTTAAAGGGCTGGTGTTTGCATCGGTGTTGTATTCTTTGCCGTTTGTGGTGCAACCTTTACAGAATACCTTCGAGGCTCTGGGTAGTCGACCATTAGAGGTTGCAGCAACCTTGCGCGCATCACCACTGGATCGGTTTCTTACCGTGATATTACCACTGGCGCGACCTGGTTTTCTTACGGCATCAGTACTGTGTTTCGCACACACTATTGGTGAGTTTGGAGTCGTGCTGATGATTGGTGGAAATATACCGGGTGAAACCAAGGTTTTATCAGTAGCAATATATGATCATGTTGAAATGCTGGATTATGATCAGGCACATTTACTGGCAGGAGGAATGCTGCTGTTTTCTTTCGTGGTGTTACTGATCCTCTATCTGGTGAATGGCCGCTTGCAAAGGAGCCATGCATTATGACGGGAATAAATATTGATCTTTCAGGTCAGCAGGGAGATTTTCATCTGGATGTAAAATTTTCTGCGCCTGCTAAGGGGATTACTGCACTGTTTGGCCATTCGGGTTCGGGGAAAACCAGTGTATTAAGAGCCATAGCTGGATTGAATAAATTTCTTCAGGGGCAGGTTAGGGTGAATGATGAAGTCTGGCAGGATGAATCTCATTTTGTACCCAGCCATAAACGGTCACTTGGTTATGTTTTTCAGGAAGCCAGTTTGTTTCAGCATTTATCGGTGAGACGTAACCTGGAGTATGGCTGGCGACGGGTTAAGGCGGCTTCCCGAGTACTTAAATTTGATGATGTAGTTGAATTGCTCGGTATTGTGCCTTTACTGCACCGCGATACTAATCTACTTTCCGGTGGAGAACGTCAGCGTGTTGCCATAGCCCGTGCATTATTAACCAGTCCCAAAATATTATTGATGGATGAACCTTTGTCGGCACTGGATCATGGCGCTAAGCGAACTATCTTGCCGTATCTGGAAAATTTACACGATGAGCTAGGTATACCCACATTTTATGTATCGCATGATCCGCATGAAGTTGCCCGACTGGCTGATCATCTGGTACTGCTGGAGAAGGGTCATGTTATTGCCGAGGGCCCGGCTGCTAATCTTCTCACTCAGCTTGATCTACCAATTGCCAGTTATGATGATGCCTCTTCATTGCTGGAAGGTGTCGTGTCTGCGCATGATTTTGAATATCATCTTACCTGGATTTCAATGGATAGCGGCAGAATAGCAGTATCTCGCGAGGATTTGTCGGTAGGTCATCATGCGCGTGTAGAAATCAGAGCTCGTGATGTTAGTTTATCGTTGAGTGCACATTCAGATACCAGTATTCTCAATCTGCTACCGGCAGTAGTCATGGATGCCAGAGATATCAACCAGACTCAGGTTATTGTGCGCTTAAAATTACTCGATGGTCAAACCCTGCTTTCTCGTATTACAAGACGCTCTGCAGTTGGACTGGGTATACGTGATGGTTTACTGCTTTATGCACAGGTGAAAAGTGTATCTTTATTAAGTTAACTGGTGTTTTATACTCTGTCACCTATTTCTAATAATACAGTTGCTTAAGCTGTTCTACATTAAACCGTAAGTTTTCGGGTTTATGGCGCAAGACTTTACTTAAATTTTTGTCTATTGAGGAATTTGATTACTTCACTAGCAGGCATTGGCTTTGAAAAATAAAATCCCTGACCTGATTCGCAACCATTTTCGAGTAGAAAATTTATCTGTTTTTCGGTTTCTACACCTTCTGCAATAACAGAAATGTCCAGAATTTTAATCAGCTTTAACATAGCCTTTAAAATTTTTTCATCGTCTTTTTTTCCATTACCGATATTTTGAATAAATGACTTATCGATTTTTATTGATTTAAATGGAAATTTTTTAAGGCTGTAAATAGAAGAATAACCTGTGCCAAAGTCATCAAGCACTACTTCCAGTCCTTTCGCTGTTAGATTTTCTATCATGGAGGCAATATCAGGAGACTGTTCTATGAAAAAGGTTTCAGTCAGTTCAAGATGAATAAATGGCACACATTTAGGAAATACTTTTATCAGATTATGAATATGAAGAATGGTTGAATTATCCTTAAGCTGAAGAGCTGAAATATTAACCGAAATTGGTAAATTTACTCCTCTTTTTTTCCATACATTCATTGTATGAAAAGCTTTTGACAGGATTTGTTTTCCTAATGGGATAATTAAACCTGTTCGCTCTGCTTCCGGAATAAAATGATCAGGCTGGACTATCTGATTGAGTGAATTATGTATACGTGCCAGAGCCTCAAAACCAGTTATCTCACCACTATGTAAATTATTTTGTGGTTGAAAATATAATTCAAGACCTCTGCTTTTTGAAGCCATTTCCACATCGGTTTCCAGCTGTTTTTGAGCGATTACCTTTTTCTCCATTTTCTTATCGAAAAACTGGTAACTGTTTTGGCTATTTTTCTTAGCGGCATACATTGCCTCATCTGCATTTTTAAACAGTTCCTCAACGGTCAGGGCATCTTCAGGGTAGCGAGATATTCCAATACTTGTGGTGACACTATATTGAATGTCTTTTAGCTGATAAGGTTGATTTAAATGTATGGCTATCTTATCAACAAAGCTTTTGATTGCCACAAAAGGTATCTCTCCTTCCATGATGATAGCGAATTCATCTCCTCCAAGACGTGCGACTAGATCATTTTTTCGAACCTGAGACTTGATGCGTTGAGCAAATTTTAATAGAAGTTCATCTCCATATTGATGTCCATAGTTATCATTAAGACTTTTGAATTTATCCAGATCCAGAAAAAACAACACAAGTTGAGAACCCTGACGTTGAGCTTCTCTCGTTTTTTCTTCAAAAACCTGGTTAAAATACAGACGATTATAAACGCTGGTTAAAGCATCCATATTCGCAAGGCGTTCCAGGCGATCCTGCTCAATCATAACACTGGAAATATCCTGAAAAAGTAGAATGTAACACTCAAAACGATTGTGCTTATTACGGATGGTGGATATTTTTACTAATTCAGTTATCTGCTTATTATCATAGGTATTGATATTCACCTCTAAAACCCAGTTATCTTCATCATTCATAATGGATTGTAGAGTAGAGAAGGTTTTATCTCGTGATGAACTAAGTAAACAGTCTGCACATTTATCGAGCAGGTCTCTCTCGGAATAGCCGGTAAGTGTTAGCATAGCCCGGTTAATATCCTGAATAACACCTTTCTTATCAATGAGAAGTGCAGCATTTCCAATTAAGTTAAATACTTGCTTGTATTTTTTTAATCTATTTCGAAATTGAATTTGTTTTTGAATAGGAGTAAGACTAATTAAGTAGTGCCTGGCGTTAGTCGTATCCAGTAAAACACCATGTAGTAGAACTTCATGATTATGATTTAAACCAAATAGAGTAACTTCAAGTTCTCCCTGGCAACCCTCATGGATCCAGTTTAAAAAAAGCTGAACGCCTGAAATCAGTGAACTGGTGAAGCTCTTCCCCAGGAACCGGTTTTTCTGCGTATCATTAGTCCATAAATGTGATGAATTCAGGAAGCCTAAGGCGGTATTATTTAACAGGGTTATGCGCAATGCCTTATCCAGCTTTATCAAACCAACTGGAGCTGATTCAAATAAACTCGATTCATTTTTCAGAGATTCAATTTTCTCAATACCTGTAATTTCCACATTAGCTAAATTTTCCAGTGCGCTATAGCCCTTTGATAATAGACCAGAGTCCTGTTTATCAATTGAATCTTTTACTTTATTCAGTAGAGTCTTAAGGATCTGTAAATCTGAAATGCGCTGGACAGTCATGACTTACTCGTTATTATCTTCGAGAAACTCAAACTTTTTAAAATTACCCAACATGGTCACAGCTTGACCAGTCGTATCATATTCAAATACGCTGTCATGGGAAATCAGGTAGTCATAATGACCAGCTTTATTTTTAAAGTGATATTTTATCGGAAAAATTTCACCATTTTTTGACTGCTTAACTTCGTCAATATGCTTCAGAATGTCATTCACTTCTTCTGGTTTAAATAAATTAATAAACTCATTGTGACTCATCTTATCCAGGTCTTGTTGGGTATAGCCGGTTAATGCTGTATAGGCTTCATTGATATAGGTATTTTTAGCGTTTTTGAAATCAAACAGATAAATTCCATTAAGACTATTCTGAATCATCCCCTGAAACAGGTTAGAATGTTTTTCTGATTCTCTCTGGTGTAATACTTCTGCTGTGATATCCAGCATATTGCCTAATACTTTAATTGGCTTTTTCAGATCATTAACTGAGACGTATGCACTTATTTGTAACCAGAAACTATCACTGGCTCCACGGTTACAGCGAATTTTTAATGGTTCCTGAGCCTTACCATTAACCAGATCATTAAAATATTTTTCCAGAACACTGCGATCATCCTGATAAGTCAGTCCAACCAGTGCTTCATAGGATGGCGAAAATGTATCCTCTTTGAGACCAAATAAGGCATAGCAGCCACTACTCCAGCGCATTTTACGTTCATTGAGTTCCATCATCCATGAGCCATTTTTGCCCAGTAATTCAGCTTCGGAAATCATCGAACTCGCCCGCTCCAGTTCGAGTTGAACTTCTTCTATTTGCTTTTTCTGTTTATCTTTTTCTTCATAAGCCAGCCGAAGTTCAGTATAGGCAGTCTGTAACTCCTCATTAGTAGACTGCAGTTCTTCATTGGTTGTTTCGAGCTCTTCATTAGAGCTTTGTAATTCTTCATTTGAACTCTGTAACTCTTCATTTAGCGACTGCATTTCTTCATTGGATGTTTCGAGCTCTTCAATAACAGTTTGTAATTGAGTACGGATGTTAGTTATCTGGCGTTCCTGCTCCTTGATCAATGCATCACTAGCGCGTTCATAAGCATTAACATCGGGTAAAGTGACTGGTACCTGTAACTCATCTTCAGTCTGAATAAAGATGACATACAATTGCCCCAGTTTAAGATCATCTGGTGCTTCACTCACGATCAATCGGGCATAATGATATTTATCATTGAGGATAATTTTTTGAAAGTCAGTTTTTATTGTTTGATTATTTTGGGCTACCTGATGAATCGCTGCTCGCAAATCTGCGGATAAAACAGGTAGCATGTTTTTATAGACATTATTGGTTGGCTCACCTTGAGGGCGAATAAGTAAAGGATTGTCACCCTGTACATAGATTATATCCATGTTTTCGTTAACGACTATTGTCGAAGGTAAAATCAGTTTGGTTGCTACTGTCGCCGCAATTTCAGATAGAGAGGGTCTTTTATTTTCAATAATTGTGCTATGGTCAATTTTGGCTCGTGTAATCACAACCTGTTTGGATGTGCCGGGACTGATGGCTGAGACAGGTTTAGGCGGAGGAAATTTTTTCCCTAAAAAAAGTGCTTCAAATATTTTTGCCGTACGATTGAGCGGTTTGAAATAATCATGGTAAACACCCACGGATTCGGATTTACCCAGAAAAAGTATACCGTTATCTTTAAGAGCATAATGAAAAAGGGGTATGATTGCCTTTTGTAGTTCCAGTCCAAAATAAATTAGCAGGTTACGACAGCTGATTAAATCAAGCTTCAGGAATGGTGGATCCGATACGACATTGTGCAGAGAAAACAGGATCATCGCTTTGAGAGGTTTATCAACTTCATAGCTGTCGCCTTTAATTCGAAAATACTTTTTCCTAAATTCTTCCGGCACATTTTTAAGAGCGCTTTCCGGATAAATTCCAGTGTTTGCAGTTTCCAGGGCATAGCGATCAATATCGGTCGCAAAAATTTGAATTTTATATTCTTTCAATCGAGAACCGAGTATTTCAGAAAACATCATGGCTATAGAATAGGCTTCTTCACCTGTTGAGCAGCCAGCTATCCAGATTCTTAGTAAATTATCATTTTTATCTTTGCTCTGGATGTAAGTATGCATCTGCATTTTGAGAGCATCAAAAGCCTTTACATCACGAAAAAAAGATGTCACCCCAATTAAAAAGTCCCGGTACAGGAATTCAGCTTCACTGGGATTTTTCTGTAGATGAGCATAGTAGTTTTCTGCTTTGTCGAATTTCAGTGTTACCATGCGACGATTAATACGACGCAAAATAGTACTTTCCTTATATAAACTGAAGTCGATATCAACTGTTCTTTGAATAATCTTCAAAATTGACCTGTACAAACTGACGGGTATTTGTGATTGACCCAGTTCATAAGTTGATAGTCGAGGAAAGCTAATAAGATTAGCCAGTTTTTCTCCAATTTCTTCAGGGGCGAGGATTAGATCAATATTCCCCGTATTGATTGCTGCTCTCGGCATTCCATCAAACTTAGCTGTTTCCGGATCCTGTACAATTGCAATACCACCTTCTCCTTTTATTGCTCTGAGTCCTCTCGCGCCATCTGAACCTGTACCTGACAGTACAATACCAATTGCATTTTCACGTTTTTCAACTGCTAAAGATTCAAATAGTAAATCAATAGAAGGTTTCGGCATATGTGATTGCAGTAATTTTGTTTCAGTCAAAGTCAGTCTGTTATCCCGGGTGACTTCGATATTGGAATTGGGGGGACAGATATATAAATGATCGGCTTCTAACTGTATTCCGTCACTGGCCGCAAGAACTGGTATGGAGGAATCTTTTTCCAGTAAATCTACCATCATACTTTTGTATGAAGGTGATAGATGTTGAGCAACGACATAACAGAGTCGATCACTACGAGGTAAGATTGAAGCTGCTAATTGCAATGCTTCTAATCCACCCGCACTGGAACCAATACCAACTACGATTAATGAATCATTTTCAAAATCAGTGGGATCTTCATCCTGATTAGTTTTTGCTGTGTGTTTCTCGCTAGAGGAAATTTTAGTTTTAGTCATAATGTTTTGATTTAAGTGAATTGCAGAAAACGCATTCAATTTTAATAAGTCTAGCCATTTTTACATTCTTACATTGCGTTAGAGTGTTCAAAAACTGTTTAGACATACCTGAACTATATAGCCTAAATTATCTAAATCTTGATTATTCTGACTAAAAAATAATATTTTAGAAAAAAATTGATCTCTGTCAAATACTGATAATTATTTCTGGATATTGGTTTAACCTGGATTGCGCAAATGACCGCTCGCATTAGAAGTTAAGCCATTCTTTCATAAACCATTAAAGTAGATGTGTATAATCCAGGAAAAATCAGTTCAGCGTGAAAAAGATGCGTAACAGATTGAAATGCGTGTTTTTGATTTTATCAGCTGCATTAAGGTGTTACGTAGACTTTCATGATTAACTGATTTTTCTAGTTTAATATCTGCCCGAAAATTAAATATTATAAACATAAAAAAAGCCCGGGATTGCCCGGGCTTTTTATCCTGTACCTGAATTACTCAGTTATAAAAAATATTAATTTAATTTAGCTGGGTTTACTGTTTTACCACCAAGTAAACTATATTCAACCAGTGAACCGTCATACAAACTCACTTTCTTATTTCCCATAAGTTCATGAGCTACAAACCAGACACCAGCTGCCTGGTGACCTGTATTACAGTAGGCAATAGTGGCTTCATCAGGGTTTAGCCCTTTTGCTTTCATCATTGATTTGTAGCTGGCCACGGGAAGAAAACGTGCAGAGGCACCATCTGCTCTGGTGATAAGGTCAGGTGACAGATCTTTTGCACCTGCAAGATGTCCTGACAATTCACCTTTCTTAGTGAATACACCCATGAACTGGTTCTGAGGACGTGCATCAGCAAATTGTACATGTTTGTTTTTCAAACCTTTCTTTACATCAGCATAAGTCGCCATGATGCTTTTATCTTCAGTCGTGGCAACCCAGTCTCCGGCTTTAACCGCTGGTTTGTCAGTCGCTGCTGGAAGTCCAGCTGCCAGCCATGCGGCCATACCGCCATCCAGGATAGCCATATCTTTCTGGCCATAATATTTAAACTGCCAGTACAAACGAGCAGCTTCATTGACATCACCCGTATTTAAGCCGGTAGGCACCAGTACGATAGTGGAATCTTTGTTAACGCCCCAGGATTGAGCCAGTTTTTCAAAGTCAGCTTTTAAAGGAATCAATTTTTTTACCTTCTTGCCTTCAACTGATCGCTTAACTCGAACAGTGTTAAAGTCAACCAGGTTAGCGCCGGGTACGTGGCCTGAAACAGTTTTAACAACAGTCTTTCCATTCTCAGTTTTAATAACAGGGGCTTTGCTGAAATTGGCGGCAGTCTCGGTTACCTGAAGAATAGTGACCTGATCCTTATGTGCATTCAGCCAGGCTGTATCCACAAGTGGTGTAACTTTTGATGAGGCCGAAGCACTTTGTAAAACAGCAGTACCCAGTATCAGTACTGTCAAGATAGATTGTGTAATTTTCATTTAATACTCCATAAGTTATTTTAAATTAAATATTTGTGTAGCAACAAAAATCAGCACAAAGCAACCGACCCCGGTCTATCCGGGTTCATCCGGGTACGGGTTTCTGTTTGCACTGACTCAAGTATTCCTGGCCAATCTAGCGTCAGTTCACTGAGGATGTGAGTATCCCGATCATCCAGAATGCCTGTGGAAGATTGTCCTTGCGGTGACCAGCCAATAAGCTGATCACGACGCAATAGTATATCCTCTATATATGGGCGAACTAATTTTAATAGCGCATCCAGCCATTGTAATACCAGCCAGGATGGTCGTGTTCTGTTAATCCGCCAGAGCCCGTCATCGAGTAGTTTTAATACTTCCTTTGCGGGAAGCATTTTCTCATCTGTAACCCATTCATTGGTAGCAAAAAGAGCAAGTGGTATTCCATATGGTGACATTGATATTGCTGCCACATGAGTAAAATCCTGCTCAACTGCCGGTCTAACAAAAAGATGGAAGTGACCGTGTTCCTGACGATCCCATTCATCCGGGTCATGTGCATGATAGTAAACCATGGCACCAGTTTGCGGATCCTGACAGTCATTTTCCGGGTAATGTTCCCAGGCCTGAATAGGTTTGTCTGCTTTATCTCGCAACCATTCACTCACAATTGAAAGTCCATCATTGGCCAGTGCCTGATGGATTAAGGCAACTGATTGTGCACTTTCAGCAATCTCATCAAATGACCACTCATCAAGAGTTTTTAACCAATAACAGTAATCGTTGATAGTTTTATCCACAGAACCAGTAAAAATAAATTAACGTTGTGCTGGTGCGCATGGGTTTTCTCCACGAGCTGCCGGCGCACATGGGTTCTCTCCACGTGCTGCTGGTGCACATGGGTTTTCACCACGAGCTGCTGGAGCGCAGGGATTCTCTCCACGTGCTGCTGGCGCGCAGGGATTTTCACCACGTTTAACCGGAGCACAGGGATTCTCTCCACGTGCTGCGGGCGCACAGGGGTTCTCTCCGCGTGCTGCTGGCGCACAGGGATTCTCTCCGCGTGCTGCTGGCGCACAGGGATTTTCACCACGAGCAGCTGGAGCACAGGGATTTTCACCACGTGCCATCGCTGCAGGAATGATAAACGATGCCACTGGTTCCGGTAAAGGTGCCACACTGAGCATACCCATCGCCAGAGTTGGTATGGATAACGCCAGTAAATATTTTCGCTTTTGACCTGAACGGGAAGGTACTACCTGTTTCATGATGTTAAATATGTCTCCAGAATTTTTTTGGTTTAACCGTAAGGAAAGTTAAATTTTAGTGTGAGTTTATTCAGTAAAAGTGTCGGAGTGTTTAAAATTATTAAACCGCTTTTCAAAGCGTGAACCCAGCATAAATCCGACAATGGCCAACACTGTCATTGCTGAAATGACTGCCCATGGTGAAATACCGAGTAGTTGAGGCAGTGTTTTTACAGATAACTTGCCTGCATGCAGAATATCCTGCATCCACTCAGCATCAAAATTAAGTGAAAATGCCCAGATACCTATTACCATGCCTACGGCAAATACAATGCCATCCAGGCGACCTGTCATTGCGCCAACTACGGATGTACCTGGACAATAACCGCCAACAGCAAAGCCTGCCCCTACAAATGCACCACCCAGTGCGGTTGCGGCGAGCAAAGTTGGTGAAACATAAAATCCGGTAGAGCCAAAAGTATTATTTAACTGTAATAATTGAATACCCAGAGAAGCCACTAGAATGGCAGTGAACATGACTTTAAAAACAGACCAGTCGCTGAGGCGAAATTGAGCGGTTAGTTTGCAGGGCGAACCAAAACCAGCCTGTTCCAGTACAAATCCAAAAAGTAGCCCTGAAGCCAGAGCTGTTCCTGCTGTGCCATAATCCATTACCATGCCCTCTTCATTAAGATACTGACTCCCAGACCAGCCAGAAAGAAAGTTAGCAGAAAAACAAATCCGCCGATGCCCAGCATTGCCGTTCCTGATAGTCCAATGCCACTGGTGCATCCAGAAGCAATTCGCGACCCGATGCCTGCAAAAATACCCCCTGATAGTGCCAGTAAGAGACGGGGAGAGCGTCCAATTTTATGTGCACCTTCAAGCTTAAATTTAAATCTTCCAGAAGCAATTGCTGCTAACAGAGCACCGATGGCGATACCCAGTACCTCGAAAACAATCCAGGATAAAAGCGGGTGCGCCCCTTTATTTACCATAGGGCCAAGATAAGCGTTTGCCTCGGTTACCTGTGGCGCGATTTCATCACCCAGTACAGCAGCAAAACGGGCAAACATACCCGATGCACCAACACCGTTTCCAACAAGTATAAAAGTTAGAATTAATACAAGGCCAAGTACTATGCCTGCTATATATGGAGGCCAATGAGGCCTTACTGAATCACCCATAAGTCTACTCCTGAAAAAACATATAAGTTCTGAATGCAAAAATATCAGAAACTGCGGCAGTCCATGCTTACCGGATTGAGTTACCGGTATACTATATGGCTGTATCTTCTGTAAAGCATTATTGCGGCGAGAGAATATCACCAAATTTAAAAGTTAGAAAGTGAAAAAATATTTTGGAGGCTATGTTAATTTTTTAATAAATGCTTTAGATCATGTTAAATGTAATTTAAGACCTTTGTATTAATAAAATAATAAAAGTTTCATAAAATTTTTTTAAGCGGATATTATTTTGCAAATTATATAGAGGTTTTCTCGCATAATATTCAGAAAAGAATTTTATGGTACTAACAGGTTAATTTATGTTTATTAATTCTGGCTGAAAATCAGGCTGGACTCATTAATAAATTTATAGCCTTTAAAAAATCTTCCGAACGTAGTATCCCATTCAAAATTGTCGCTTTGTCGTAAATACGACAAGTCAAATAATTATAAAATCACTTATATATCAATCGCTTGCTGAATGGCACATAGATTGCTTTATATAAACCTGAGATAAACATTATGTAACTTAACCGACAGTGAGATAACGCGCTTATGAAGCAAAAAGACATTGCCGAATTACTGGATGAACCAGCCTGTTCTCATAATAAGAAAGAGAAGTCAGGTTGTGCCAAACCCAAGCCAGGGGCAACTGCCGGTGGATGTGCTTTTGATGGTGCGCAGATTGCATTATTACCGATAGCGGATGTTGCACATATTGTGCATGGCTCTATCGCCTGTGCTGGAAGTTCCTGGGATAACCGTGGAGCGCGCAGTAGTGGTTCACGATTGTATCGTATTGGTATGACAACTGATCTGACTGAACAGGATGTGATTATGGGACGTGGTGAAAAGCGTCTATTTCATTCTATCAAACAGGCGATAGAGAGTTATTCTCCAGCAGCTGTTTTTGTTTATAACACCTGTGTTCCTGCTTTGGTTGGTGATGATATCGATGCAGTATGTAAGGCGGCAGAAGAGCGCTGGAATACTCCCGTTGTACCGGTAGACTGCGCCGGGTTTTACGGTACCAAAAATCTGGGTAATCGCATTGCCGGTGAAACGATGGTGAAATATGTCTGTGGTACACGTGAGCCGGATCCTTTACCGGAATCGGCAAAAAATAAACCCTTTAAAATTCACGATATCAGTATGGTGGGTGAATATAATATTGCCGGTGAACTGTGGCACGTTTTACCATTACTGGATGAGCTGGGATTACGGGTGATAGGGAATCTGTCGGGTGATGCACGTTTTCGTGAAGTGCAAACCATGCATCGTTCTGAAGCTAATATGATGGTGTGTTCCAAGGCGATGGTGAATGTTGCGCGTAAGCTTAAGGAAGCTTATGACGTTCCCTGGTTTGAAGGTAGTTTTTATGGGGTTAATGATGTATCCCAGGCGCTCCGTGATTTCGCAAGACTAATTAATGATGATGATCTTAGTCAACGTACTGAGGCGCTTATCAAGCGTGAAGAAGATCGTGTTAATCAATTGCTTGAACCCTGGCGTGAAAAGCTTAAGGGTAAAAAAGTTTTACTCTATACAGGTGGTGTAAAATCCTGGTCAGTGATTTCAGCTTTACAGGATCTGGGTATGATTGTTGTGGCTACCGGCACCAAAAAATCAACCGAAGAAGACAAGGCCAGGATTCGTGATTTAATGGGTAAAGATGCAGTGATGATCGAAGATGGGAATCCTCTTGGACTGATCGATATTGTACGTAAAAATAATGTCGATGTGCTGATTGCCGGTGGACGTAATATGTACACTGCGTTAAAAGCTCGTATCCCGTTTCTTGATATTAATCAGGAACGTGAATTTGGTTATGCCGGTTATGAAGGTATTGTCGAGCTCGCGCGGCAACTGGTGCTGACTATTGATAGTCCGGTTTGGCCTGCAGTGAGAAAACCTGCACCCTGGAGATCATCTTCATCTGTTGCGGAGGTGAGTGAATCATGACTGAAATTATCAAACGTAAAAAAGCTCTCTCAGTCAGTCCTTTAAAATCCAGTCAGACACTCGGAGCTGCGCTGGCATTTCTGGGCTTTCATAAATCTATTCCCATGCTGCATGGTTCACAGGGTTGTACTGCCTTTGGTAAGGTTTTCTTTGTGCGCCATTTTCGTGAACCAATTCCTCTACAGACTACTGCTATGGATCAGGTCACTACCGTCATGGGATCAGAAGATAGTGTTGTTGAAGGTTTAAAAACCATTGCTGAAAAAAGTAATCCAGCTTTGTTAGGCGTACCAACTACCGGATTATCAGAAACTCAGGGTAGTGACGTGAATATGGCAGTGGGCGATTTTCGTCGTAAATATCCTGAGTATGATTCTATACCTGTTGTGGCAGTGAATACGCCTGATTACAGTGGTTGCCTGGAAACCGGATTCGGCAAGGCGATGGAAGCAATTTTTAGCACTCTGGTACCTGATGCTGAAACGGCTGGAACTCGTCCTGGAAACAGGAAGCATCAGGTTAATGTACTGGTGGGTTCCATGTTAACACCTGGAGATCTGGAATCTTTAAAAGAAATTATTGAAAGCTTTGGTCTGCTACCGCTGGTATTGCCTGATCTATCTGATTCACTTGATGGGCACATGGTTGAACAGGATTACTCAGCGCTGACGATTGGCGGAACCGATGTTAATGAATTAAATACGGTAGGTGATTCAGTAGCGACACTGGTGATTGGTAACTCAATGTTTAAAGCAGCCGATATTCTGCATAAATTAACAAAGGTTCCAGAATATCGGTTTGATCACTTGATGGGGCTAGATGCGGTTGATGAATTTGTCAATGCATTACAGCAAATTTCACAGCAACCGGTACCGAATAAACTTGAGCGTCAACGTGCTCAGTTACAGGATGCCATGCTGGATACACATTTCATGCTGGGTATGGCTCGTTTTGCAATAGCTGCTGATCCTGATCTGGTGAATGCATTCAGTCAAATGTTAACTGCTGTGGGTGCATTAGTCGTAGCTGCAGTTGCTCCGGTGAATGCTCCAATTTTAAAACAAGTAAATGCTGATCAGGTTCAGATTGGTGATATGGAAGATCTGGAAAAAATTGCCGGTAAAAATGCTGCTGAAATACTGATTGCAAATTCACATGGTGTTGAAAGTGCTGCTCGTTTAGGAATACCGCTATTACGTGCCGGATTTCCACAATACGATATGCTCGGTGGATACCAGAAAACCTGGATTGGTTATCAGGGTACACGCCAGCTATTGTTTGAACTGGCCAATATCATGCTTACGCTGGAGAAGGGGGAGATACATCCCTACCACTCCGAATATGCTCAAAAAGACGAACCCAAAGAGGTCAATGATGACGCTTACAAGGCGACTGCAGCTGGTGGAAAGTAATTCTGATAGCTCTGCTGGAGGTAACTGGATGGATGCTGCAATAAAGGTTGCTTTTGCGACCAGTGATATGAAAACCGTTAATCAGCATTTTGGTGCTGCGCAAACCTTTGCTATTTATGCGCTCGATATGGACAGGGCTACTCTGGTAGAGGCTACAGAATTTGGCAAGCTTGATATGGACGGTAATGAAGACAAGCTGGCAGAAAAGATTAGAGTACTGGAAGGTTGTATTGCTGTTTATAGTCAGGCAGTAGGCGCTTCAGCCATTAATCAGTTAAAGGCAAAAAATATTCAACCAGTGAAGGTTTCACCAGGTGCAGATATTAAGGTTTTACTGACAACGTTACAGGAAGAATTACGTCAGGGCCCGGGTAGCTGGTTAGCGAAAGCAATTGCCAGCACTATGCCTGCTGATCCATCCCGTTTCGATCAAATGGAAGACGAGGGCTGGGAAGAGTAATGCTGGAACAGGATGCTACCGTTATTGAGAGTAAAGAGGGTCATATCTGGGTCGAAGCAATTTCGCGTAGTAGTTGTTCACAATGCTCAGCCACAAGCTGTTCAACCTCTGTTATCTCAAAAGTTTTCGGCTTCAGGCGTAATCTGTTAAAGATGGAGAATAGCTTGCAGGCAAAAGCAGGTGATCAGGTGATTATAGGTATTCCTGATAATGTTCTTGTCAAAGCTTCTGTATGGGCCTATCTGGTACCGGTTATCAGTATGGTTTTATTTACTTTTATGGCAGTTGTTCAGGGTTATGGAGATGGTCTGCAAGTCTTGTTTGCACTGACTGGACTGGCGACAGGATTTATATTGGTGGGTCGATTAACTCGATCTGATTATCAGGGGAAGGCTTTTGATCCTCTGTTATTGCGAATTAAGGGGCAAAGCCAAATATCTGTGAATTTGAACAGTTTATAAAACGGTTCAAATTTTTTAAATTACTTAAATCAAATTTATGAGGAACGAAAATGAGTGAAGCAGCTTTAGCCATAGAAGCAGGTGATCCTGTACTGGAAACTGATTTTGCAAAGGAAATGGTCAATCAGATGCGTGCGATAGATACCTATGGCACTTACGATAGCTGGACACTGGAGCAGATTCTTGAGCCTTTTATACTGACCAAGGAAAAGCGTCGTGAAATTCCAGTTATTGGTGATCCTGACGAAATTGTAATGGCCCGGGTTAAAGCATTTTATAACGCAATTTCTTCTTTGATAGAAAAAGAATGCAAGCTGATGGCTGTGCCTATGCTGAATCTGTCGCATGAGGGTTTTGGTCGCGTCATTATTACGGTTGGAAAACTTGTCGTGATGGATAAGGTTTTGCGTGATGTGCACCGGTTTGGATTCCCGACATTATCTAAAATGAAAGATGAAGGCGATAAATTATTATCAGTTGCGCTGGAAATTATCGGTAAACATTCTGATGTTGCAGGTATGTAAGCAATCGAAATAATTTGAAGCAATGTTAAACCAGACAAAAATATTTATCGGAAAAAGAAATGACAGATGATGAATTAAAAGCGTTGCAAAAAGCAGCAAGAAAAGCAAAACGTATAGCAACTGAAAAAGCAGGTGAATTGCACGATCTGGTAGAAGATCGCTTACCGGCTGCATACGAAGAAATTCCAGCTATTGCCCAGGCTACTTACGATGCCTGTGAGAACTGGGCCAAAGCTGAAGCAGAGTTTAAAGCTGCAGAATCTGCAGTTGCGTAATTTAAATTGAGGACTATGAAATGAGTATGATTACAGGTGTAACTAGCGGTGGCTTAGAGTATATACCCGAATTTGTGATGGAAATTAATCAGGCTAACTGTATTGGTTGTGGTCGTTGTTTTAAGGTTTGTTCGCGTAATGTATTTGATCTGGTGGAACGTGAAATGGATGCCAGTGCGGATGATGACTATGATGATTATGACGACTATGGTGATGACGACGATGATGATTTCTCAGATGATACTGCTATGGTTATGAGTCTGAAAGATGAGTCGGATTGTATTGGTTGCGGATCATGTGCTCGTATCTGTCCCAAGAAATGTTTTACCCATGCAGCTAAAGCTGCTTAAAGAGATAATGAGTTATGGCTAAACCAGAAAAACATGTTTTTGTATGTGTTCAAAATAGACCGGCAGGGCATCCTCGTCCTTCCTGTAGTAATAAAAATTGTGCCGAAGTAGCAGAAGAGTTCTACTGGCACCTGCAACAGACTCAGCAATTTGATAAGATACAGGTGACAACAACAGGTTGTCTCGGTCCCTGTAGTGAAGGTCCTTCGGTACTGGTGTATCCTGAAGGTGTTATGTATGGCGGGGTTAAAAAGGAAGATGTCGCAACCATATTTTCTGAACATTTGCAAAATGGAAATCCTGTTGAAAGCTTGAAAGTATCGGGGGATTTCTGGTAATGAGCGTTCATCAACTGGTTAAAAATGAAGTCATCTTTGGCTTCAATTTAAATCAGGAAGTAAATGGATATTTACAAAAAGCAGCAGCATCAGTTAGTTCGACTAAAGAGTCTTTTAAAGCCTTGTCTATGGCTTTAAAAAAGTCACCGGATCAACTGGAATCATTGGTTGCCATGTATAAATTTCTTTTTTATCGTGGTGATCTTGAGCAGGCTGAAGAGATTGTTTTTCAAACTCTGGTAAAGGCATCCTTACAGGGTGGGTTTTGCAATAACTGGAAGGAGTTAACACCGGAGTCTACCGACTGGTCTGTTATTACCGGGCCTGCACGAGTTTATCTATACAGTTTAAAAGCCCTTGCCTTTATCCGTTTAAGGCAGAATATGACTCGTGATGCAGAAAAGATTTTAAATGTGCTTGAAAAGCTGGATCCAGATGATCAGGTCGGTGCAGATGTAATTCGTGATTTGCTGGAAGGAGTCAATGGAGATTAGCCCGGATCAGGCGGTGGCAAGTCGCTATGCTGAAATCAAACAGTTGGCTGAGCGAATAAGCCAGAGATTTGAAGAAGAAGTCGTTAAGCTGGGTTTCCAGAAACAGAGCATCGCACTTCTATCTCCAGCTGAAGCTAATTACTATCTGGAATTTGATCCCGGTAGTGGTGAAACTAGTCTTAAAGGTGACTGGGTTAATAAGCTCGGATTAAAACAGGGAAGTTTAGTGTTCCATAGTGACGGCAGTTTTTTTGTTGAACAGGATATTGTGAAAGCCCACCCGAAGAAAAAAAACTGGTTTGTAGAAGCTGTCAATGCCTGGGGTAGAGATAGTGATATTAGAGCGGAAGCCAGGCTGCTTCCCATGCCCGAATAAAGACAGGATTCCAATGATCAATTACCGCGTTATTCTTTATCATAAGCAGGCGACCAGTGCGCGTACCCGTTTCGTTAAATTTTCCGGTGAAACAGTGTTTGCTTTTGGGCCGGTGGCAAAATTATCCCAGCTAGAAGAGTCCAGTCTGGATAATACACTGGTACATCCTGCGGCAGTCATGCAAAAAACAGAAGCTCTATTAGGACTGGAGGCTGGTAGTTTAAAAACAGAGTCAGAATATCAGCATAAAGTAGAAGTACCCGGTGGTAATATTCACATATTACTTGCCAATATTACAACGATGGATCCTCCATTTGAAATCATAGAGCAGGCAGGTGGCTGCTTTATTGATTTAACTCAGGCTCGTGGTTTACCTCAGGTGGAACTGGAATTATTACGCCATGCCTATGAATTGATTTTGGGCGGCTGATAAATCGATCTTTCAAATCCGCAGTTGTGCGAGTTGATTGTGCATTTTAGGTGGTGTAGATCAGGGCGTAACGACGCGGAATAGCCAGCTATTGCAAGGCGTTACAACGAAGAGATACGCCGCCTCAAATGTGTTATTCAGGTTCAAACTTCATTAAGCAGAAATTTCCTTATTTAGAATCAACCCGACCCATAAATTTACGTTCTTCAATATTAACCTTGATTTTATCACCGGTTGAAATATGTTCAGGTACCTGAATTGTCAGGCCGGTGGAAAGAATTGCTGGTTTAGTTCTGGCTGTAGCCGAGCCACCTTTTATAGAGGGATCTGTTTCAGTGATGACCAGTTCCACACTCGAAGGCATTTCCAGAGCAACAGGATTATCCTCAACAATAATTACCTGCATGCCTTCAGTGCTCTCATCAATAAACAGGATTTCATCAGTGATCGATTCTTTATTGAAGTTATAAAGCGTGTAATCCTCATTGTCCATGAACACATATTCTTCACCGTCAATATAGGAAAATTTAGCAGGACGCTTACTGATATCCGCAAGATTTAACATATCTGAGTCTTTGAATGTTTCATCAACTTTGCTACCGGTGACCAGGTCATACATACGCATACGATATAAACTTCCACCAGCTCGACCCTGCGGAACAGAGCGTTCAATATCTTTCACAATATATACTCTATCGTTATAGTCGACTGCTGCATTTTTCTTGATTTCACTGGCTTTGGGCATTTGATTTTATCCGACAATAAATTAACCTGAAAAAATCAGTTGAATCATGAAAGTCTACGTAACACCTTAATGCACCTGATAAAATCAAAAACACACTCTTCACCAATCAGGTGACTACGGTGTTTTTGATATTACCAGGCACATCAATCTGTTACGCATCTTTTTCACGCT
>JBNKKI010000002.1:0-5327 GCA_050291745.1 Gammaproteobacteria bacterium
CATCATAATTATGAATTTCAACCAATAACTCACCTTTATCATTCGTTAATGGCGGACATTTAACAACATAGTACATTTATGCCTACTCCTTACTACCTTTATAAACCAAAGTATTTTTTTACTCGACTTGAGGTGAAATAATCACTTTCGACAAACTTTTTACCGCGTTTTTTCCCATTGTAGTTGTCCATATCATCCCATCTGATTCAGAAGGCAGGATTCACTTGAAAGGCAGCGCAGACCGGTGCGATGACGCTGATCCAGCGGTTCGGCAGTGCACTCAATCTCAATGTACATTTCCATATGCTGTTCCTGGATGGAGTTTACATGAAAACCAAACACGGGGGGTAATTTAAGACTGGAAACAGGCAATGACTCTTACTGTTTTAAACATAGAAAAAAATCAATCAAGGAAAGTTAAACCGTCATAAAAAGTGGAAACTTTTGGATGCAGGTAGGTGGAAAGTTTTGCATGCCAGTTGACAGGCGTCCGTGCGAACCGGATTTTTACCGACAAGGTATCCGGCAGCCATGTAAACCGCGAAGGACTCCAGATGCTCCGACTCAAAGTCGAGGAAGGCGATATCATCCTAGTGAAGAAGCTGGACCGGCTTGGTCGGGACACGGCGGACATGATTCATCTCATCAAGGAGTTCGACGATATGAGCGTAGCCATTCTATTCCTTGACGATGGGATCAGCACTGAGGGAACCATGGGCAAGATGGTGGTCACCATTCTGTCAGCCGTGGCCCAGGCCGAACGCCAGCGCATACTTGAGCGGACCAACGAGGGTCGCTTAGAAGCTAAAGCAAAGGGCATCAAGTTTGGCCGCAAGCCCTCGGTAGATAGAAACAAAGTTCGTGCCCTGCACGCGCAAGGAATTGGTGCCACAGAGATTGCTCGACAATTGAAAATGGGGCGCTCAACGGGTTATAAAATACTTGAACAACCCAGAATATAGACCTATATTTAGCTAATCCAATTGCGAAGGCAATCATGTTGCAGAAAGTAGTGTGTGGCTATACCACGCCAATCAGTAAATTTAAGTCAAACCCCAGCGCAGCGATTGCAGAAGCTCAAGGGGATGCTATTGCTGTTTCATCCAATAATCAGATCCAGTTCTATGTAGTTCCGGCTGCGCTATTTGAAGAAATGACGGCGTTTTGTGAGTATTCCCAGAGAGGAACAACAAAACACGAGAGCGTACCTGGACGTTTTTCTTTGGACAATGATCAAGATCCTGAGCGCTTTGCAAATAAACTGGCAGAGTCCATTAAAAAGCCATCACTAGACGACGATGAGTTTGTAAAATGTTGAAAAAATTCTAATTGCTCGTAAGAACTCGAAAGAATCCATAGAAATTTTCGAGGTTCCTGAGAAACAAAACACAACAAAGCCTGGCCAGCATTTTGATTTGGCTGATAATCAATTGGCTGAAGTAGCAGAGAAAATGACTAAAAAGAGACAAAAGGATGTCCAAAACGATGATTACAATCTACATGCACAGGGATTTAAAAGAGTCGTTGAGTCCAGAAAAGGCTCAACAATTGCGGGATGATTTTACAGATTACAAAGAAGGTAAGAGACTGCCAACTACGTTTGGTAGGGATGCACCTCATGATTTCACACACAATCGTAAGTCTCTAGAGCTGAAATATATACACCTGAAATTAAAAGGGTCATTTCCGTTGCATATAATGCAATTCAGGAGAAGAAGCGGTTTCGTTTTGGTTTATTGCCCGGTTTTTTTTGACCGTAACACCTATTTACTGATTGCCATCATTAAGCACTTTGATCACACAAAACCAACTGAAACTAAAAATACAGATAAAGACGATTATTTCATGGCGCAGCTGGAAAGAATTGCTGAAGGCTTTCGAGAAAAATTTTGATCCAAAAAATTGACGGTTATCACATCCATCCGGTAACTGCTGTGGAAGAACCCATCGAAAATGACGAGTAATCATCATGTGGATTAATTGCAAAGAAAAAATGCCGGAGGATATGGAGGTCGTCATTGCCTTGTATATGGGGCATTGGCCAGATCGTGGTAACAGCGGCATTACCGATGCTTATGCCTTGGATGGAAAATGGTTCAACCTTCCTGAAGGTGTTGCCATCGTTGGGTGGATGCCGGTACCGAATACTGGGCATTTACCGATCGCAGAGCACTATGCAGGCTCAATTGTCGCGTCGAGGTCAGGCAATCTCCTTGGAAGCATCGAAACCGATGTTCCTTCGATTTTAGAATGCATCTTTGAGGGAGACTATTCGGACATACACCAGAACGGACGCGACCGGTAAAAATGCTGAATTTAGCCACCAACGGACAGAGGTGGGGATCGGAAATCAGTGTTCTTTAAGAACAAAAATAAAATCGATCGAGTCGGACCCTATTGATCTTAAACTTGTGATGCGCATACACATAACATAGACTCGTTTGTTCTGTGCAGGTTTCTCGCATGGTAAGGCTCTCCGGTTTTTAGATTATTTTTTAAGTCGAAAATAATTCTACAAAACTAAGAGACATTTTAATGCTGCCTGCGTTAAATTATTTATCAATTATTCAGCAGGTTAGGAGTTTATGGATGGGCTCTATTTAGTATTTGCTCTGTTCATTAGAGATACAGTTATCAGGAATACTATGCAAACGACTTTAAAAGTTTCATCACCCGAGCCTGAACCACTAGTCGATGATTCGGAAGAAGAAAAAAACACCTGCCCTGTATGTGGTGCAGAGTGGGTGAAAAAGAAACCCACCCTGGCCGAAGTCAGGTCAACCATCTGGGAGTCTATACAGGATCATACGGATAAAATCACAGCACTGGACGGGGAGGGATTATTCGGTTATTGCGGTAGCATTGCGACTGGTGCTGTAGGCTCCCATAAAAGTCACGTTGGCCTTGAGCCTGATATACGCGGTGAATGTGGTACTAAATATGATGTTGATGGTTTTCTGCAAAGCGATTCTATTGCCAGAACAATTCCGAAATTTCGAGGTAAGGGTTGGGCCTATAAAAATAAAAGTACCAGAGACCAGGAAAGAGATATCAGGAATACACTCATGACGAAACCAGCGCTTGAATATATGAACAGAGGGAAAACTGGTTTCAGTGTGGTTGTATATCTCTCTAGTGAGCAGACTAAAATCATTACCAAGGGTTGTATAACCATTATTTTTTAGAGAAACATCATGTACTACATATCTTCTGACATCACTATCTTTTCACCACTGCCGATCGAGAAGCTGGCGCAGCTGATAACTGAAGCTTTGTCTATCCGAGCATTGCAGATCGACCAATCCGGCAGGTACGAGGGTGATAGCGTTTTTTCTACGGTCTGTTTCGGACTGGGATTTGAACTGGCTAAAGACGACCCTCCTCTGGAGAGCTATCATCTCTCCGTCAACACCGACGCGGACTCATTCGAGATAGACAGTACAGCCCTGGATGTGGATGCTGTGACTTATATACTTGAGCTACTCAAAACAAGCGGAATAAAGGCTGAAAGACGAGATTCCCGATTATTGTATGAATAAATTTTATCGGTATCGGGTAGCATTTCAAAAATTAATTGGGGTCAAATACAAATTAAATTATAGCCGGAAATTTTAACCCTTTACCCTAACCGGCTATTATCAAATAAAAATCGTACTACTTCATCCAGCAATGGCAATTTTCTAATCTGATAGTCACGCAAGACAGGTTTATCATTCGGTATAGTTTCAATGCTGGCCAGACCCATAAAATGTAGAAATCTATCCAGCGTCCTGATGCTGTAACAGGCGCGGACTCCATCTTCGGCACTTCTGTATGGCTCTGACTCAACTTCATCAATCACCATCGGGAATGCCTGTAAAAAGTAATCTTCATAGATAAAAAATGGTTTCCAGTCGTCACCGTGAAGTTTTAGCAAATACATCGTGAATAAAAATGAGTGCTGTATGAAAGGAATCTCTTCGTATCCATCACGATATCCCCAGTTGAACTTTCTGCAATAGGTTTTGAGTAATAATGGGTAAAGTCCAGTCAACCCTGATTTTTTAACTATCTGTTGATATTTTTTGGTTAAAAAGAAGCGTCCTTTGGTTTTTCGGAGTAATCCGGACAGTTCCAGGGTAATTCTGGCTGTGTGTAAATCGTCGAAATCTAGTTCGCTGCTAATACTCCTACGATACAGATAATCACCTTCGGGTTTGTACTTCTGGTAATCGACTTTCGCCTGTTTGCAGAGCTTTAATGGCAGATTACCTTTAGCCGTGGCTTTCAGGCCTTTTTCATCGATGGCTGCAGTTATCTCTTGAACCAGATGTAATATCGGTGCTTCCGGTTCGCTGGAGAGTGTGTCAGGGAAGGTGAAAAATTCTGGCGTGTCGAAAGGGAAGTGCAGCATTCGATGCATCTGTTCAGGCGATAGTCCCTGGAAATCATCATGAGGCTGCTGGTTTTTTTGTTGCATGAACTGATTAGCCACTGCCTGCACATCGTCAATCGAGTCAAACTCCTGCTCTGCCAGTAGATCTTTCAATTCATCTTTGGCCACAGAGGCTGGTGACAGGCAGCAATGTTTGTATTTTTTACCACTACCGCAGGGGCAGGGGTCATTACGTCCGGTTTTCATGTTAGATTTTTGATTAGTTGTCTAAATTTAATCTTGATAGTTTACAATACTACGAAAATAAACGCTGCCCTTAAATATGACGAATAAAGCACATACCTGTCATGCCCTACCAAAATCTGGTGTGTACCTACACTTCGATGATGAAGTACCTGCCTGGACTTTGAATATTCAGAAAGAAGCCACGGAGTCTGATCTTGTAGAAAATACTTTAAAGACACCAAGCAATTGGAAAGGAAATTAAACTTCAGCTATTTGGCTATGGCTTCAGTTAAATAAAGGGGGGATTAAGTCAAAAATAGGGTTTTGTTTAAGATTATTGTGTGTTTATTCTTTGACTTGCTTCTCAAGACAAAATGATCCTGCAACCTGTGATATCAGGTTGGTGTTTGAAAGAATAAGGTAAACATAGACACCCATTGAATAGAAAAACTCATCAATAGATAAATCGAGGTATAGTGTTCAGAGATAATTGGGCCAAAGTTGCCCAAAAAATTTGGTTTTGGTTGTTCGATTTGACGATTTACCCAAAATAGCAGAATTCAGGCAATGAGAGTTCGCAACCTGTATACAGGTTGATTGATTTATTGGAAAAGTAGCGTCGAGTGTGACTGTTCTAAGTGTATGGAAACACTTCATGTACTACTACATGGTAGTGATTATTCAGGATAGCGTAGGCAGCAATGTCGATAGAAAAGATCGTTGATAA
>JBNKKI010000003.1:0-26748 GCA_050291745.1 Gammaproteobacteria bacterium
AATCCGCAGTTGGACGAGCTGATTGTGCGTTTGAGGTGGTGTAGATCAAGGCGTAACGACGCGGAATAGCGAGCTATTCCAAGGAGTTACAACGAAGAGATACGCCGCCTCAAACGTGCAATTCAGTTCGTAGCGGGATTCACCGACTGGGTGATTATACACATCAACTGTAATCGTATATGAAACAGTGGGTTAATCTCTATTGCGAGCGGTCAACTGCGGATTCCAGGTTTAAAACTCCATCCTGATAAGAAACCCTTTCTCTGAAAATCATGTCGGGCTATTTAGCATGCTAATAAATGGTTTTTATGATTTAAAAATGTATTGCAATAGTCATCAGTGATAAAAATTAAAGCCATTATCCTGAAAAGGGATGTTTTCATTTTTTATTAGGAATATCTTTGCTGTTATACCTGAATACGGTTGATTTTTAGTAATAAATCGTGTAAATTTCGCGCTCGTTTGAAACAAGAACAAAAAAGACAGGAGTATTGACCGAAGGTTAGATTCCTGTCTTTTTTTATTCTTGAAAGCATTGATGTAATTTAATGCTTTGATATTTGGTTTATTTAGTGATCGTGATTTCATGCTCTTTTGAGTATTTGTAATCATGATTCCGATGAAAATCGGGCTCGGCTATTATATCTGGGCGTAGGTTTTTGGTTCAGGAATTGAGCTATCTACCGCAATTTTGGCCTGAATATATGTCGGCTATTCTGTGAATAGTTTGTTACAGGTTAATAGACAAAAAGGCCCTATATGGGCCTTTTTTATTGCTTAAACTTTTATACGGCCTTTTTTGGTGTTTTCAATCAGGCAGAGGTGATTACTTGCAGGACTTAACTGCTTTATTTGAACCCGTTGTTGAATCAATGGGGTATGAACTGGTGGGACTTGAATTCCACAGCAGTCAGCATCATGGTGTGCTAAGGATTTATATTGATCATGATGATGGTATTACGGTTGATGATTGCGCCAAAGTCAGTCGTCAGATTAGTGCTGTTATAGATGTTGAAGATCCTATCGAGCTGGCATTTGATCTTGAAGTATCATCTCCAGGTATTAATAGACCTTTGTTTAAATTTAAAGATTTTGAAAAATTCAAAGATTTAAGTGCAAAGATAAAGCTGGGCGTCGCGCTGAATGGACGTAAAAATTTTAGTGGTGTATTAAAGGGTGTCGATGAAAATCAACAGGTCATCATCGATGTCGATAATGAAATTTATGAGCTGCCTTATCAGGATATAGTAAAAGCTAATCTGATTGGTCAGGTATAAAATGCAAGCATTACACTTGAGAGAGTTACGATGGATAATAAAGAAATTCTATTAGTTGCTGATACAGTTTCAAATGAGAAAGGTGTAGACAGAGAAGTCATTTTTGAAGCTATTGAAGCTGCATTGGCTTCAGCAACCCGGAAAAAACACCAAAAAGAAATTGGTGTTCGTGTTGATATTGATAGAAAAACCGGTCATTACGATACTTTTCGTCAATGGGAAGTTGTTGAGCCTGCAGAAAATGGTGGTCTTGATGAACCTCTTAAACAAATTACCATTGATGCTGCTCGTATAGATAATCCTGAAATTCAAATTGGCGAATTCATTGAAGAGCAGATTGAATCTGTCGAATTTGGCCGTATTGCAGCTCAAACAGCCAAACAGGTTATTGTACAAAAAGTTCGCGAAGCTGAACGTAGAAAAGTTATTGAGGCTTATCAGGATCGTGAAGGCTCCCTGGTTATGGGGCAGGTTAAACGTGTCGAACGCGGTAATGTTTATGTTGATCTGGGTGAGAATGCCGAAGGTTTTATTCCTCGCGAAGAAATGATTCCACGTGAAGCTGTTAGACCTGGAGATCGTATTAGAGGCTATTTGTATAAAATTGCTAGTGAACCACGTGGTCCACAGTTGTTCATTAGTCGTACCTGTCCAGAGTTTTTAATTGAACTGTTCAAGCTGGAAGTGCCTGAAGTTGGACAGGATTTAATTGAAATCCTGGGTGCTGCTCGTGATCCAGGTATGCGTGCTAAAATTGCGGTTAAATCGAATGATCCCCGGATGGATCCTGTTGGTGCCTGTGTGGGAATGCGGGGATCTCGTGTCCAGTCGGTTTCTAATGAACTGGCGGGTGAAAGAGTCGATATCATTCTTTGGGATGAAAGTCTTGCTCAATTTGTTGTTAATGCCATGTCTCCTGCCGAAGTTGCATCTATTGTTATAGATGAAGAGTCCGGTGTGATGGATATTGCTGTACCTAGTGATAAATTATCACAGGCCATTGGCCGTGGCGGACAGAATATTAAGCTTGCCAGTCAGCTCACTGGCTGGACTTTAAATGTGATGGATGAAGCTGAAGCTGAGGATAAATCTGAAGCTGAAACGAAGAAGCTGGCCAAGGTTTTTATGGATCAACTGGATGTTGATGAAGAGGTTGCTATTATTCTGGTTCAGGAAGGTCTGTCTACAGTTGAAGAAGTGGCTTATGTCCCTACTGCTGAATTATTACAGATTGAAGAATTTGATGAGGATATTGTCGAAGAGTTACGGGGGCGTGCTCGTGATGCTCTGTTGACTATGGCTATTGCATCAGAAGAAACAATTGAGCCAAAAGAAGATCTTCTGGCTATGGAGTTTATGACTGCAGACATTGCACAGACGCTAGCTTCAAATGGCATTGTTTCTATGGAAGATCTGGCAGAGCAGGCTGTCGATGATATTGAAGAGTTGGAAGGGATTGACCGGGATTTGGCTGCAAAATTAATTATGAAAGCTCGCGAACCCTGGTTTGCCGAAGAGTAGAAATTAAGTTTCGTAGTTTAAAGTTAAAGTAGAAAGTAAATACACTATCAGGATCGAAAACGATGTCTAAAGTAACAGCTAAACAACTTTCAGGAGTCATTGGGGTTTCTGTTGAAAAGTTACTGGAACAGTTGCACAGCGCTGGTGTAACCGTTAAGAGTGCAGAAGACCCGATTTCTGATGAAGACAAATTAAAGTTGCTGGATTCTTTGCGTTCCAGTCACGGTAAAGATAAAAAAACGACCATTCCGAAAAAGATAACACTACGCCGGAAGAGTAAATCCGAGATTAAGGTTAGTTCCAGTAGCGGTCGAAATACAACTTCACGTTCAATTAATGTGGAAGTTCGTAAAAAGAAAACATATGTCCGACGATCAGAAGTAGAAGCGTCTGAGGTTGAAGAAGTAAAACCTCAACCGGTCGAAGAAGTAAAATCTCTACCGGAAGAAGAGGTTAAACCTCAATCGGAAGAAGTTAAAGTTGAAGAGCCTGTTGTTGAAGAAGTGATCGAGAAGGAAGAGATTTCTGCTGAAGAGCTGGCTGCTCAGAAAAAAGCGGAAGAAGAAGCTCGTATTGCTGAAGAAGAAAGACTGGCAAGAGAAGCAGAGGAAGCCAGACTAAAAGCTGAACAGGAAGAGCGTATTAAGAATGAAGAGCTTGCCAGAGAGGAAGTTCAGTTAATCCGTCTTGAAGAAGAAGCTCGACTGGCTGCGGAAAAAGCAATTTTAGAAGCTGCCGAGGCAGCTAAAGCTGCTGAACAGAAAGTTGTACCGGATTTGGCAGCAGTAGAAGCAGAAGCGGCGAATAAGGACAAAGGTGACGGTGGTCGTCATGGTAAGGGAAAACAAAAAGCTGGACAAAATACACGCTATGGCCGTAAAGAAATACATGTTAAATCGGGTGGTCAGCAGGAAGGTCGTAAAGGTAAGGGCAAAGGTAAGAAAGGGTCTCGTGTAGCGCCTATTGTCACTGATAATGCCCATGGTTTTGAAAAGCCAACTGCTCCGGTTGTTCGTAATGTTGCTATCCCTGAAGCTATCTCTGTTTCTGAATTAGCTCAGAAAGTTGCTGTTAAAGCTGGTGATGTTATTAAAGTTCTGATGCAAATGGGTACGATGGCGACTATTAATCAGATTCTTGATCAGGATACTGCGATATTAGTCGTTGAAGAAATGGGACATTCTGCGACAGCTACAAATGAAAATGATTTTGAGCAGGCTTTACAGAAAAATATAGAAGTTAATGAAGAGCATCTGGTTAACCGTCCTCCCGTTGTAACAATAATGGGACATGTTGATCATGGTAAAACATCACTGCTTGATCATATTCGTAAAACGCGAGTTGCCTCGGGCGAAGCCGGTGGAATTACTCAGCATATCGGTGCTTATCATGTCGAAACTGATCAGGGTGTGATTACTTTTCTTGATACACCGGGTCACGCAGCATTTTCAGCTATGCGTGCACGAGGCGCTCAGGCAACTGATATTGTTATATTAGTTGTTGCTGCCGATGATGGTGTGATGCCTCAAACCAAGGAAGCTATACAGCATTCCAAAGCGGCAGGTGTTCCTCTAATAGTTGCTGTGAATAAATGTGATAAGGAAAATGCTGATCCGGATAGAGTACGTAATGAATTGAGTGCGGTAGAAGTTATTCCAGAAGAGTGGGGTGGTGAGCATATGTTTGTAAATGTATCTGCTCATACAGGCGAAGGTATTGACTCATTGCTTGAAGCTATTATTTTACAATCTGAAGTCATGGAGTTACAGGCTTCTGATCAGGGGCTTGCAAAAGGTATAGTTGTTGAGGCTTCGCTGGATAAAGGTCGTGGACCGGTTGCTACTGTACTGGTTCAATCCGGACTTCTGGAGAAAGGGCAAATTTTGCTGGCTGGTACGGAATTTGGTCGTGTGCGGGCTATGTATGATGAGTCATCACTTGCCATTAAATCAGCTGGGCCTTCTATTCCTGTAGTTGTATTAGGTTTGTCGGGTACCCCGAATGCTGGCGATGAAGTTTTCGTCGTAGAAAGTGAGCGTAAAGCTCGTGAAATCGCGCAAATTCGTGAAACTCGAATCAGAGAGACTCGCCTGGCAGCTCAACAAAAAGCTAAACTGCAGGGTATGTTTGATGCGATGACTGAAGGCGATGTCGCTGAACTAAATCTACTGGTCAAATGTGATGTTCAAGGTTCATCTGAAGCATTGAACGATGCATTGTTAAACCTGTCAACAGATGAAGTTCGAGTTAAACTGGTGTCTACAGGTGTAGGTGGAATCAATGAATCAGATATCAACCTGGCTGCTGCCTCAAACACCTTAGTGATCGGGTTTAACGTACGTGCGGATGCTTCAGCAAAGCGTATTGCTGGTGATTACGGTATTGATATTCGTTATTACAGTGTTATTTATGATGTCATTGATGATGTCAAAGCTGCAATGAGTGGATTGCTGTCACCAGAAACCAAGGAAACAATATTAGGACTGGCAGAAGTTAAAGATGTATTTAAGTCACCCAAGTTTGGTGCTGTTGCTGGTTCTATGGTTATTGAAGGTACCGTTAAACGTGGTAAGCCTATTCGTGTATTGCGTGACAATGTGGTGATTTATGAAGGTGAGCTGGAGTCATTGCGTCGCTTTAAGGATGATGTTGATGAGGTTCGTAATGGTACTGAATGTGGTATTGCCGTGAAAAATTACAACGATGTTAAACCGGGTGATCAAATCGAAGTGTTTGACCGTGTAGAAGTTGCACGAACTTTAGATTAATTAATCTGATTCAATCTCATTTCGAAAGAGAGTAGTTATGCCTAAAGAGTATTCTCGTAGTGATAGACTCGCTTCGCAGATTCATCGTGAATTATCGGTGCTTATTCAACATTCGATGAAAGATCCTCGAATCTCACAGCCAAGTATTCTGGATGTAAAAGTGACTCGTGACCTGTCATCAGCAAAGGTTTACTTCAGTGTCTTAAATGCTGAAGATAGTGAACCTACCCGACGGGCTTTAACTCATGCAGCCGGTTTTCTACAGCGTGAATTAGGAAAAGCAATTAAATCCAGATTAACGCCGAAATTAATTTTTATTTTTGATGATACGGATATTCGAGGTCGTACCATGGATGAATTAATCGACTCTGTGATTGCGCGCGATAAAGCTCGCTCAACTGAACAATAAAAGAGTTGTATTATGGGTCGAAGAGCTAAAAGCCCTAAAGGCTTTGTCGATATTAATGGCATTTTACTTTTGAATAAACCTCTCGGTATAAGTTCAAACAAAGCGTTACAGGCTGCACGAAATTTATTTAAGGCCAAAAAAGCCGGGCATACCGGCAGTCTCGATCCTCTGGCAACAGGCATGTTACCAATTTGTTTTGGCGAAGCGACCAAGTATTCCGGATACCTTCTGGACTCATCGAAAACTTATCGAGCCTGTTGTAAATTGGGTGTAACCACCACTACCGGTGATGGTGAAGGTGATATTGTGAAGCAAAAACCTGTTAATGTTTCTGTAGAAATGTTGAATCAGGTGATTGCGGGTTTTATCGGTAAAATTCAACAGACACCACCTATGTATTCTGCAGTCAAGCATGAGGGTGAGCGACTATACACGCTGGCCAGGCAGGGTATTGAGGTAGAGCGTAAAAGTCGTGAAATTGAAATTTACCAGTTAGAGGTTCTGGACTTTAATGAGGACAGGCTGGAGCTTGATGTTCACTGTAGTAAAGGTACCTATATACGTACTTTGGCTGAAGATATCGGTGAAGCGCTGGGTTGTGGTGCTTATTTAACCGCGCTTGAAAGAACTGCGGTGCAACCATTCTGGGAAGATAAATCTTTTACACTGGATGAATTACGGGCCATCAGTGATAATCCTCAACAGAATTTACTGGATACATTGTTACCTTTGGAATCAGCATTATCTGATTGGCCAGAAGTTGAATTAACTGCCGATATGAGTTTTTACCTGCTTCAGGGGCAAGCCGTGCAGGTACCAAAAGCACCGACTGATGGTCTGGTAAGGCTTATAGATGATGATAAAGGTTTTATTGGTCTGGGAATGATTCTTTCTGATGGCAGAGTATCACCGAAGCGCATGATGCGTGGGGTTTAAAGCTGGACTTGATAGAACAGTTTTTATGCAAGTTATGACTAAACCGTCTATATTTACCCGAAACTTTATGTTTCAAAGGTCTTAGTTGTTGATTCATGCCAATTAACAGGCTGAAATAGCTTGTTACCAGCACCTCACATAGGTAGAATACCCCCCTTTTTCAGGTCCTTAGAGATTTTATAAATATGTCAATGTCTGCTGAACAGAAAAGTTCAATTATTTCAGAGCATGCACGTGGAGAAGGTGACACTGGTTCACCGGAAGTGCAGGTAGCTTTATTATCACACCAAATTAGTCACCTGACTGAGCATTTTAAATATCATATTCATGATCATCATTCACGTCGTGGTCTATTACGTATGGTAAACCAGCGTCGTAAATTGCTGGATTATCTAAAATCAAAGAATCAGGATCGTTATAAAGATCTGATCAGTAAATTAGGCCTGCGTCGCTAAGAGGGATTATTGTGAATCCAATTAAGAAGACATTTCAATATGGTGACAAAACCGTCACTTTAGAGACCGGTGAAATTGGTCGTCAAGCGAGTACAGTATTTGTCAATATGGACGATACCGTAGTGATGGTAACTGCTGTTGGTATGAAATCAGCGGTTCCTGGTCGTGATTTCTTTCCATTGACTGTGGATTATCAGGAAAAAACTTATGCAGCTGGTAAGATTCCTGGTGGCTTTTTCAAACGAGAAGGTCGTCCAAGTGAAAAAGAAACACTGACCTGTCGCTTAATCGACAGACCATTACGCCCCCTGTTTCCTAAAGGATTCCAAAACGAAGTTCAGATCGTCGCTACTGTAGTTTCTATGAATAGCGAAGTTGATCCTGATATTCCTGCACTGATTGGTGCTTCAGCTGCGATTTCAATTTCTGGTATGCCTTTTAATGGTCCGATTGGTGCGGCTAGAGTCGGTTATAAAGATGGTGAATACATTTTAAACCCGAGTAATAGCGAGCTAAAAGAGTCAGATCTTGATCTTGTTGTTGCTGGTACAGAAAACGCCGTGTTAATGGTTGAGTCTGAAGCTAATATGCTTTCTGAAGAAGTTATGCTCGGTTCTGTTGTTTATGGTCATGAGCAGTTACAGGTTGTTATCAATGCTATAAAAGAATTTTCTGCAGAAGTCGGAAACGAACCATGGGATTGGTCTGCGCCTGAATCTAACGACACGTTAATTGATACTGTATCTGCCGAATGTGTTGATGCCATTGGTGAAGCATACACAATTGCGAATAAGCTTGATCGTCAGGATAAATTAGCTGATATTCGTAATGCGACTGTAGAAGCTTTGTGTACTGATGAAGAAGATTCACCAACAGAATCTGATGTTCGTGCAGCAATGTCTAAAATCGAGAAAAAGCTGGTACGTGGACGCATTATTTCCGGTGAAAAACGTATTGATGGGCGTGATACATCAACTGTTCGTCCAATTTCGGTACGTGCAGGTGTGCTACCTCGTACTCATGGTTCTGTTGTTTTCACACGTGGTGAAACACAGGCACTGGTTGTTACTACTCTGGGAACGGGTCGTGATGCACAAATTATTGATGCAATTGAAGGTGAACGTAAAGATCACTTTATGTTGCATTACAATTTCCCTCCATCATGTGTTGGTGAAGTAGGTCGTGTTGGAACACCTAAGCGTCGTGAGATTGGTCATGGTCGTTTAGCTAAGCGTGGTGTAATGGCTATTATGCCGACTCAGGAAGAATTCCCATATGTTATTCGTGTTGTTTCTGAAATTACAGAATCTAACGGATCATCTTCAATGGCTTCAGTCTGTGGAACCAGTTTATCTTTGATGGATGCTGGTGTACCTATTAAAGCTCCTGTTGCAGGTATTGCAATGGGGCTGATTAAAGAAGGTGATGAATTTGCTGTTTTAACTGATATTCTGGGTGATGAAGATCATCTGGGTGATATGGATTTCAAAGTAGCTGGTACAACTGATGGTGTGACAGCTTTACAGATGGATATCAAGATTGATGGTATTACTACTGAGATTATGTCTAAAGCTCTGGATCAGGCTAAAGAAGGACGCTTATTCATACTCGGTGAAATGGCGAAAACACTGGATACTCATCGTGAAGTTATGTCTGAATTCGCTCCACGCATGGTTACTTTTAAGATTAACCCGGAAAAAATTCGTGATGTGATCGGTAAAGGTGGTGCGACTATACGTGGCATAACTGAAGAAACCGGTGCGACTATAGAAGTTGATGATGATGGTACGGTTAAAATTTCATCTGTTGATAAATCAGCCAGTGATGAAGCACGTCGTCGTGTTGAACTGGTCACGGCAGAGGTAGAAGTTGGTACTATTTACGAAGGTAAGGTTGCTAAAATCATGGATTTTGGTGCTTTCGTAAATATACTCCCGGGTAAAGATGGTCTGGTTCATATTTCGCAGATATCTGATGAGCGCGTTGAAAACGTTAGTGACAAATTATCTGAAGGTGACAAGATCAAGGTTAAAGTACTGGAAGTAGATCGTCAGGGACGTATTCGCTTAAGTATGAAAGCTGTGACTGAAGGTGAAACTGAAGCTGCTGAATAACAGTTTTTAACATAGAAAGAAAAAAGGGAGCTTCGGCTCCCTTTTTTTTGCACAGGGAAGTGCTTATACCCGAGGGCCATGGATGGCCCAGAAGGGTGCTTGCACAGGGAAGTGCTTATACCCGAGGGCCATGGATGGCCCAGGAGGGTGCTTGCACAGGGAAGTGCTTATACCCGGGGGGCCATGGATGGCCCAGGAGGGTGCTTGCACAGGGAAGTGCTTATACCCGGGGGGCTCATGAATGTCCCAGAAGGGTGCTTATACCCGAGGTGATGGACTATCATCCTGGATTCCGCAGTTGACCGCTTGCAGTAGTGGTTAACCCACTGTTTCAGAAACCATGACAATTGATGTGTATTATCCTGGAAAAATCAGTTGAATCATGAAAGTCTACGTAACACCTTAATGCACCTGATAAAATCAAAAACACACTCTTCACCAATCAGCTGACTACGGTGTTTTTGATTTCTCGGCAATTGCTCCTGCATTGCTCTAACTACAGCCATCCCTGGCTTAGACCAGTCACATCAATCTGTTACGCATCTTTTTCACGCTCAACTGATTTTTCCAGGTTAAAACAAAAAAAAATCGCTGATAATTCAATCTGAAAATGACTTGATTTAATGATAAACTGGAAATTAATCATTAATAAAATAAAAAATTAATCACTGCAGAGGAAAGATATGAATCACTATAAAAAAATATTACTGGCTTCCATACTGACTACTACATGTATTGCTATGGAAGTTCAGGCCGCAACAGAGTGGAATGTATCCTTGTGGGGCAAACGTCGAGCTTTTACTGAAAATGTTGAAAAATTAGCCGAATTAGTAGAGCAGAAAACTAATGGCGATTTTAAATTGAAAATTTCTTATGGCGGCTTATCGAAAGCTAAAGAAAACCTGGATGGAATTTCCTTTGGTGCTTTTGAAATGGCTCAATTCTGTTCTTTTTACCATAAAGATAAGAACCCCACTATTACCGTTACTGAATTACCTTTCAGTCAAGATGTTTCTCTGTCGCGCGTAGCTGAAATATACAAAAAAGTTCATCAGCACCCGATTGTCGTGAAAGACCTGGCTCGTTGGAATGCCACTATTTTAATGCCGACTCCTCTACCACAATACAATCTGGTTAGTAAAACAGAACCACTAGAATCATTAGATGATTTTAAGGGGATGCGAGTACGCGGACCTGGCGGTATTATGGGGGTTTTAGGTAAACTTGGTGCAGTCAAAACAGGTGTTCCTTTTTCTGAAGTTCGTCAGTCCATGGATTCCGGTGTAATCGATGCCGCTACTTTTGCTCCGCATGCTCATTTAGCAACCAAGACCTATAAAGTAGGGAAATGGGCTTCAACTAATTTGAATTTAGGATCGGCAAATTGCCCGGTTGTTGTTAACACTGAAGCGCTGAATTCGCTGAGTCCAAAAAATAAAGAAGCTTTACTGGGTTCGGTTGATGAAGCGATTTCTTTTTATGTGAGTAATTATGAGAATAATACTACCGGGAAATATGAAAAAGCAATTACCGATGCCGGTTTGAAACGCATTACCTTTAACTCTGATCAAACAGCTAAATTAAATACTCTGGCGGCATCGGTTCGTGATGAATGGGTGAAAAAATATGCTGGAAAGTTTGATTCAAAAACCTTATTTGAATTCACTCAGGATCTTTTTAACCAATAAGACTTATGGGCAGGGTGTTATTTAACACTCTGCTGAATGTTTTTTTTATCTCATTGTTTAAATCATGGCAGCTTCTCACACTATTCTAGAAGATGATTCAGCATTAAGTCGGGCTGATCTACTTTTTAATAAACTGGAATATGGGTTGACCTTAATTGGTGGTCTGGTCATTTTTTTACTGGTATTGCTGGCAACTGCTAATGTTCTTGGACGCTGGTTTTTTTCTTTACCAATATCGGGTTATATCGACTGGGTTGAACAGGCGATGGCTTTTTTTGCTTTTCTGGGATTAGCCTTTACTCAACGCGAAGGAGGACATATTCGAATGGATATGCTGGTTGGGCATATTCATGGACGGCCACTGTGGGTCACTGAATTAATATCGACAGTATTAATGCTGATTGTTACAGTGATTTTAATTTATGGGTCTTTTGTGCATTTTCTTCGTGCTTATCAAATAGGTGATTCTTCACTGGATATCAATTTACCAACCTGGCCTGCAAAATTGGTGGTGCCAATTGCCTTAACCGTACTTGCTATGCGTTTTATATTGCAGATCTGGGGCTATTCTCGAGCAATAAAACAGGGAGGTAATCGTCCTGTCGCAGTTCCGTTAATCGAAACTGCAGCAGATGTTGCTGTGGCTGAAGCTGAGTCATTAATTGGTTCAGAAATCAATGAAAATGATAGTGATTGAATATCAGTTAAAATATTTTGTGAGTAATCAAATCGCTTTATCCGATGTGCTATCTCGGAGAAAACTATGACGCTGTCTGAAGTAATGGGGGGCATGGATTCTATATCCATTGGTCTATGGGTTACCGGATTCATGCTACTGTTTGTGCTGATGGGCGTCAGGGTAGCCTTTGCTGCAGCTCTGGCCGGATTTCTAGGTTTACTGTGGATATTTTCTGCAAAAATGGGGTTCGAGCGAGGGTTTTTAGTCGCGGTCAAAATGGCAGGTACTATCCCTCACTCAAAAGTGTCAACTTTAGCGCTTTCATTAATTCCTACTTTTATTCTCATTGGCTTTCTTGCCTACCACGCCGGATTGACTCGTGCACTTTTCGAGGCGGCTAAACGTTGGGTTGGCTGGCTACCTGGAGGGATGGGGGTTGCTACAGTATTTTCAGCCGCTGGTTTTGCAGCTGTGTCGGGTGCATCTGTCGCTACTTCAGCCGTATTTGCAAGAATCGCTATACCCGAAATGTTGAAACTAGGTTACAACAAACGTTTTGCTGCCGGTGTTGTGGCTGCAAGTGGTACTTTAGCTTCATTAATTCCTCCATCTGCAATCCTGGTCATCTATGCCATTATTGTGGAACAGGATGTTGGTGCCTTGCTTATGGCTGGTTTTTTACCGGGAGCTTTTTCAGCACTTGTATATGGTGGACTGGTTATTATTTTAGCTATAAGCAATAAAAATTTTGGACCGCCAGTAAGAGGTTACAGTTGGGCACAAAGGTTCAATTCTTTACCGGCTGCAATGCCGATCTTTTTTGTCATAGGCATTATTGTAGTCTGTATTTACGGAGGAGTAGGTACACCTACAGAGGCAGGTTCTTTAGGAGCATTTGTGATTTTATGCATGGCATTTTACAAAGGTATGCGCTGGAAACAGTTAAAGGGTGCATTGCTGGAAACAGCCAAACTTACCGTGATGATTTTTACTATCATCTGGGGTGTTTTACTATACGTTAGATTTCTTGGTTTTGCGGATTTACCTTCAGCTTTTGCAGAATGGATTGCCGGGCTGGATCAAAGTCCAATGATGACTCTGGTTTTAATATTGCTGGCATATGCTGTACTTGGTATGTTTATGGACGCGATAGGAATGTTATTATTAACGCTTCCAGTGGTTTATCCAGCTGTTATAGCTTTAAACGGCGGAGAGGGTATTAGTGCTGCCGAGTCTGCATTTGGCGTGTCTGATGTTGGCTGTTCAATCTGGTTTGGCATAATAGTGGTTAAGATGGCGGAGTTTTGCCTGATAACACCGCCGATTGGGCTTAACTGTTTTGTGGTAGCCGGAGTTCGTCCGGAATGCTCTGTTCAGGATGTTTTTAGAGGTGTTATGCCTTTTTTTGTGGCAGATGCATTGACCATAGCTGCATTAGTAGCGGCTCCCGGTATCGTATTATGGTTGCCCGGGTTGATGGGGTTTTCCTAAGCTGATTAATGAACATAATTGAGTATGATATGACTGAAGAATTATTTCGAGAAGATGGCTACCTGAAGTCCTGTGAGGCTAAAGTTACAGCTGTAGATTCTGGTTTTGTTATTCTGGATAAGACAGTATTTTATCCTTTAGGAGGCGGGCAGCCAGGTGATACAGGAGAAATGATTTTTGCCGATAGTACAAAGGTATTGATTGTCGATACCTTGAAGTCTGATCAGGGTATCCAGCATGTTTTAGAAGAAGATGCCAAATTACCTGCAGTGGGTGAAACTGTAAAAGTAGAAATAAACTGGGAGCGTAGACATCGTTTAATGCGCATGCATTCCTGTATGCATTTACTATGTTCAATCGTCCCTTTTGGAGTGACCGGTGGTTCGATTAGAGAAGACAGTGCCCGACTAGATTTTGATGCCGAACAACCGATGGATAAAGAAGCTATTAACGCAGAGTTAAATCGACTCATAAAGGAAGATCATCCGATGAAGATGAGCTGGATCAGTGAGCAGGAGCTGGATGCCCAACCTGAGTTAGTACGTACCATGTCAGTACAACCTCCTCGTGGTAATGGCTCTATTCGATTAATAAATTTTGAAGGTGTAGATTTGCAACCCTGTGGTGGCACGCATGTGAAATCTACAGCAGAAATTGGAGCTGTAAAAATTCGTAAAATCGAGAAAAAAGGAAAGCATAACCGTCGTGTTAATATCATTTTTGATGAATAAGCTAAGGAGGCTTTGATCAAATCATGTTTTTTATTCTGACTATAAATGCCTGATTTGTTCCGAAAATTGCAGCAGTAGTGCAGCTCACTAGTCATCAGGCATTAATCAGAGCTTCCCTAAGTTCATTTTTCGCAACGACATTATTTTTTCTAGTATCTAAAATTGTTGCTCCAGAAACTCAATAATACGAGGCTCGAGCCAATATTCAGGCTTTAAAAAATGGCCGCTTAAGAAGCCTACATGACCACCATGATTTGATATTTCCAGTGTTACCTGATCTGATAATTCATTTTCTTCGGGTATGACTAATGGGGTCATAAACGGATCATCCCGGCTATGAATTATTAATGTTGGTTTCTCAATATTTTTTAAAAACTGTCTGGCACTGCATTTTGAATAATAATCCCGGGCATTTTTAAAACCATGTGTCGGGGCAGTATAGGTATCATCAAATTCTACAAAGGTTTTAAGAGTTTCTGGATTATCCTTAAATCCTGCTGCACGTAATATGGCCTTTTTTTGTAGTACTTTCTTTTTCAGACGGCGCATCAAATCATATTGATAAATTTTTGAAAAACCTTGATTCATTCTGTTTGCACACACATTTAATAACAGTGGAGCGGATGTCGAAACAGCACAAACAACCGAATCATCGGTTTGTTGTTCGCCCATATATTTAAGGGTTACATTACCACCCAGCGAATATCCAACCAGTGATATGCGTTTGCTGCCAGTTTGTTTTAAATGCTCGATGACAGTTCTTAGATCATCCGTTTCACCGGAGTGATAACTTCGAATGCTACTATTGGGTTTACCATTACAGCCTCTAAAAAACATGAATACTACTGGCATGTTGAGTTTATTCATTAAATTTATCAGGCGTTGTGCGTAGGCTGAGTGCAAGGATCCTTCAAGGCCATGCAATATTAATGTTGTGTCACTACCTGTCGCCGTACCTCTAGCTATCTCCAGAGTATCCCCATCATTCAGTTTGACAGTTTCATAACTAACCCTGGGTATATTCGGGTGAATGATATTGGCCATTAATGTTTGCAGGTGGGGATTACGTAAATACCATATTGGTTTAAATGAGCTTTTTGTTATCATTTCAATTTATCGGCTAAAATTATTACTTCTATTGATATGTTTCGTTGCACTCATTGTCTTTTTTAGCTAGCCTTCGTTGTCTTTTTATAATCGGTTAAATCATAAAACATGTCAGCCCTTTTACAAACAAATGATCTCTGTTGTGTCAAAGATGATCGAGTGTTGTTTGAAAATTTAAATCTTTCATTATACGAAGGCCAGATTTTACTGGTTGAAGGTAAAAATGGTAGTGGTAAAACGAGTCTCCTGAGGATATTGACGGGGTTAAATTTACCTGAAAGTGGAGAGGTACTCTGGAAGGGGAAACCAATCAGTGAAGTCGGGCCTGATTATTATGAACAGGTTAACTACGTTGGTCATCATGATGGTATAAAACGGGATTTAACCTGCCTTGAAAATCTACGTCTTGTTCAGGCAATGGGCAAGCCAATGCCGATAGATCTGGACGATGCTCTGGATAAAGTTAATTTATATCGCTTTGGGGATAACTTTGTCGCTACATTATCTGCCGGTCAAAAAAGGCGCCTGGCTCTGGCGCGTCTGGTGGTTACTGAAGCTAAACTGTGGATTATGGATGAACCTTTTACTTCTCTTGATAAGTCCAGTATGGCAATGTTTCAGGAAATGTTTGAACAGCATCTGGCAACAGGTGGGATTATTATTATGACATCACACCATGATATAGAAATGAGTGATTCTGATGTATTGAGATTGAACTTATCCGAATAATGAATACTCTAATTACTTTTTATGCAAATAAGGGATATAATTCCCAAATGGTTGACAGGAGTCCTGAATGAAACGATTATCTCTTTCTCAGGCTTTCTGGTATTTATTGCGAAGGGATTTATTGCTGGCAATGCGAAATCGCTCTGAATTAGCGAATCCGCTATTGTTTTTTGTGCTGGTTATTACATTGTTTCCATTAGCCGTAGGCGCGGAGCCCAATTTACTGGCACGTATTGCGCCAGGTATTATCTGGGTAGCGGCATTACTAGCTTCAATGTTATCTCTGGACGGTATTTTTCGTTCAGATTTTGAAGATGGAACTCTGGAACAAATGCTATTGACTGCACATCCGGTTCCTGTACTGGTACTCGCAAAGGTAACTGCTCACTGGCTGGTTACCGGGTTACCATTATTACTGGTTGCACCATTACTGGCTATGATGCTGGGTCTGGATGAAGATGCGTATGGAATCTTACTGTTAACTATTTTATTAGGTACACCAGTATTAAGTTTAATCGGATCGATTGGTGTGGCTTTGACTATTGGATTGAGAAAAGGTGGTATCATATTGTCGCTGTTAGTATTGCCTCTATATGTACCTGTGTTGATCTTTTCATCCAGTGCTATTGATGTGGCTGCCAGCGGATTACCCGCAACAGCTCAAATTTCAATGATGATGGCTTTTTTATTTTTATCATTATCTTTATCGCCAGTGGCAACTGCTGCTGCACTTAAAATGAGTATGAGTTAGAAAGCTCTTATATAGGTTAATTTGATGTTCAAATGGTTTGTTAAGTGGTTCCATCGTTTCGGTTCACCACCATATTTTTATAGAATTGCGGGTTTATGGCTTCCCTGGTTGACAGTTTTATTCGCTATATTGTTGATTAGTGGATTATATGGCGGGTTGATTATAGCGCCTACGGATTATCAGCAGGGCGAAAGTTACCGTATTATTTTTGTACATGTTCCTGCTGCCTGGATGTCAATGTTCATCTATATGGTGATGGCTGTCTGCGGCATAATTATTCTGGTCTGGCGAATGAAGCTTGCAGAGGTAGTGCTCAGTTGTGCTGCTCCGATAGGTGCAAGTTTTACTTTTTTAGCGCTTGTTACCGGTTCATTATGGGGTAAACCCATGTGGGGTACTTACTGGGTGTGGGATGCACGATTAACCTCAGAGTTAATTCTGTTATTTTTATACCTGGGTGTTATAGGATTGTATGGTGCAATAGATGATAAACGAGTTGCAGCTCGGGCTGTGGCCATTTTATCCATTGTTGGTATGGTCAATATTCCTATTATCCATTATTCGGTAGAATGGTGGAATAGTTTGCATCAGGGAGCAACAGTGACCAAGTTTGATAAACCTTCAATTGCCTGGAGCATGTTATGGCCGCTGTTAGTTATGGCTTTGGCATTCAAGACATATTTCATTATTTCATTATTTCAACGTGTGAGAGCTGAATTATTACATCGTGAAAGAAATACTCGCTGGGTTGAGGAACTTGTTAAGTCATGAGTGTGTCTGAATTCTTTAACATGGGTGGCTATGCGGTTTTTGTGTGGACATCTTTCGGGCTAACTTTTGTCATTTTGTTATTGAACTGGTATTTACCTTATCAACAACATAAGCAAAATTTAAAGAAATTAAAACGCCAATATAGGCAGGATAGTAGAGATAATGACTCCCGCACGTAAAAAAAGACTTTCGTTGATTGTATTAATGATAGTAGGTGTATCTGTAGGTGTAGGTTTTGCCCTTAATGCACTCAATGAAAATATTATGTTTTTCTTTTCACCGGCAGATATTCAAGCTGGTAAAGCACCTGAAAATAAGGATTTTCGAGTAGGTGGTGTTGTGGTAGAAGGTACAGTGAATCGACCTGGAGAAGGCTTAACGGTTATGTTTGATCTGACAGATAATGATTCAGTTGTGAAAGTTAAATATACCGGTATCCTGCCTGATCTTTTTCGTGAGGGGCAGGGAATTATTGCTAATGGTCGTTTAAATGCAACAGGTGAATTTATTGCTTCGGAAGTATTAGCCAAGCACGATGAAAATTATATGCCTCCAGAAGTTATGGAAGCGATGAAAAAATCGGGTAAAAAAATGCCTAGTATGAGTAAAGGCATTTAAAGACGTAATGTTTTCCTTTTTTTAAGCACTTAAGGTCTTAAAGACTGGAAAATAAATACAGTTTTCAAAAAAATCAAATCTAATTAAATAGAAATAATGGTATAGAACTATACCGAGGTATTCGTATGATTCCTGAACTTGGACATTTTGCATTGATTTTGGCGTTATGTATTTCATTAGCTCAGACAATATTTACACTGGTAGGCGCACATTTTGGTTATTCACGTTGGATTGCTTTAGCTAAACCAACTGCATTTGCTCAATTAGGTTTTGTGCTTTTATCTTATATTTGCCTGACCATGGTTTTTATTAATCATGATTATTCTGTGTTATATGCTGCCAGTAATTCGAATTCAAAATTACCGTTGATTTATCTGATATCGGGTGTCTGGGGTGCTCATGAAGGGTCTCTTTTATTATGGGCATTGATTCTTTCCATCTGGACCGCTGCTGTAGCTATATTTAGTCGAAGTGTTCCTAAGGTTATGTTGGCGCGTGTAATTGGCGTTATGGGGTTTGTCAGTGTGGGATTTATTCTATTTATTCTGATCACCTCAAATCCTTTTGAACGTTTGTTCCCAGCCGCTATCGAAGGTCGAGACCTTAATCCTCTGTTACAGGATCCTGGTTTGGCAATTCATCCCCCTATGCTTTATCTGGGGTATGTTGGATTCTCTGTCGCTTTTGCATTTGCGATAGCTGCCCTGTTATCCGGACAGGTCGATTCTGCCTGGGCTCGTTGGTCACGTCCGTGGACAAACTTTGCCTGGCTATTTTTGACTCTGGGTATTGCACTAGGTAGCTGGTGGGCTTATTACGAACTTGGCTGGGGCGGTTGGTGGTTCTGGGACCCTGTGGAAAATGCATCCTTTATGCCCTGGTTGGTGGGTACAGCCTTGATGCATTCTTTGGCTATTACTGAAAAAAGGGGTACATTTAAAGCCTGGACTGCCTTGCTCGCGATTTTCGCCTTTTCTTTAAGTCTGTTAGGCACATTTCTGGTTCGTTCAGGTGTTTTAACTTCTGTGCATGCCTTTGCCAGTGATCCTGAACGTGGTATTTTTATCCTGATTTTCCTCGGTGTTGTGGTTGGCACTTCACTTGTGCTTTACGCATGGCGGGCACCTACTTTAAAAAGTGCAGCTGTGACTAATTTAATGTCTCGGGATATGGCTTTACTACTCAATAATATATTTTTAACAGTGGCCTCTGCTGCGATATTACTGGGTACGGTTTATCCTATTTTCGTTGATGCTATGGGTGGGAAAATTTCAGTTGGACCACCTTACTTTAATATTGTATTTCTGACACTTACTGCTCCCATAGGTGTGCTGATCGGTATTGGAATGTTTATTCGCTGGAAGAATGATGATGCTAGCCGGTTATTTTCCAGGCTCAAACTACCCTTAATTATCACTCTGGTTTTTGCATTATTATTAAGCTTATTTTTACCGGAGTGGGACTGGCAGGCGCTGGTAGGTTTGATGATGGCTTTATGGATAGCGAGTACGGTTGTATTTGCCCTGAGAGACAGGTTTAAAGGACGTTCTTTTTCTTCAACGCTGCTGACTACGCCACGAGGGTTTTATGGTATGTTACTGGGTCATATTGGTATAGCCTTTTTTATCATCGGCGTGACTATGGTCAGTTTGTATGATTTATCGAAAGATATTCGTATGGCACCTGGAGATACTTTTGAAATGGCTGGATACACTTTTAAATTTAATGGCGTTATAGTCACACCTGTCGATAACTATAATGCTTCACGTGGTGAGTTTGAAGTGACTAATGATGATGGTTTTCATGCCCTTATGAAGCCTGAAAAAAGAATTTATCTGGTTCAGACAATGCCAATGACCGAAGCAGCAATCGATGAAGGTATTACCAGAGACCTTTTTATAGCTCTGGGTGAACAGGTAGGTAATGATGGTAGCTGGGCGATCCGAATTTATTATAAACCTTTTATCAGGTGGATCTGGTTTGGTGGCTTAATCATGGCTATTGGTGGTTTACTTGCTGGAACCGATAAACGTTATCGGCAAATGGTGAAAAAGGAAATTGAAGCTAACAATCTGGTTGGGAGTGCTGCCTGATGCGCTTTTTATTACCGATTGGAGTTTTTGCTTTACTCGTCATATTGCTGGGCCTCGGATTGACTATGGATCCTAAAAAAGTGCCTTCACCATTGATTGGAAAAGTCGCTCCGGCCTTTGATTTGCCGCAATTACATAATCAGTCAGCAAGCTTTTCACCAGATGATTTTAAAGGTAAGGTCTGGATTTTAAGTGTCTGGGCATCCTGGTGTGTTTCCTGTCGAGCTGAACACAGAGTTATTTCACGTTTAGCAGATATGAAGCTGGTCGATATAGTCGGGCTTAATTATAAAGATAATCCTGCCGATGGCAGGCGCTGGTTACAGCAGTTTGGAAATCCTTATGTGCTTAGTGCAATAGATATTGAGGGACGTGCAGGTATTGACTGGGGTGTATATGGCGTACCAGAAACTTTTATCATCGGTAAAGATGGTTTGATTAAGCACAAACATATTGGTCCGGTAGATAACAAAGCTCTGGATGAAGAAATAGTTCCTTTACTTAAAACCCTGTTATAAAACCCTCCTTTTTAAATATCATGAAATTACTACTCAGTTTATTTTTACTGTTCGGCCTGCTCGCCCCAGTTCATGCAGCTATTGAAGCTTTAAGTTTTAAGGATGCTGCTACTGAAGCAGAATACAAGGAATTAATTCAGGAATTACGTTGCCTGGTTTGCCAAAATCAAAATCTGGCGGGGTCTGATGCTGATCTGGCTAAAGATTTACGCCATCAAACTTATACCATGTTACAACAGGGAAAAAGCCGGGCTGAAGTTGTCGACTATATGGTTAATCGTTATGGTGACTTTGTGTTATACAGACCACCAGTTAAGTCCAGTACGATGTTGTTGTGGACTGGACCCTTTGCTCTCCTGTTACTTGTATTAATTGTGGTTTTGATAAAAATTAAACAAACACGTTCGGTTGAAGCTCCGGAAGAGAAGAATCTGAATCAGGCAAAAAGTTTACTGGCTGAAGATTCTCAACAAGCTAATGCGACAGAAAATGGAGAAAAATCAAAATGATTTTCGGTGCTCTAATTGTTTTATTAATTATCTTCGCGTTAGCTACTTTAATTATACCGGTGTTACTTAAGCCTTCTGAGAAAGATTCATTAGGTCGAGAGCAGCAAAATATTGTAATCGCTAAAGAGAAAAAAGCGTTATTAGAAAGACAGCTCAAAGATGGGCAGATGACTCAACCTGAGTATGATGCAGCGTTTGCAGATTTGGAAGCTTCTCTGGCTTTAGATCTTGAACGGCAACAAGCTATCAATAACAATTCTGAATCTGGAAAGTGGGTGATCATTGTATTTGCTATCCTGGTTCCAGCTCTAAGTATTACTATGTACCTAGAACTGGGAGAATTTAGAGTTATTGATAATCCCGCGCTTGCCTTACCGCGTACCCAATCTACACAATCCGCTCAGGCAACATCCTCTGGTAAAACACCTACCATGTCAGAAATGATTCAAAAAGTTAAAGATCATTTGCGTGAAAACCCTGAGGATTCAAGGGGCTGGTTTATGCTTGGTCGCTCTTTAATGACGGTGCAACAATTTCCTGAAGCTGTTGCAGCCTTACAGCGCAGCTATGACTTGAATAAGGAAGAGCCTAGCGTCATGCTAGCTTTAGCTGATGCATTAGCTATGACTAACGGTGGTACCATGCAGGGTGAGCCTGAAAAATTGGTATTGCAAGCTCTTGAAATATCACCAAATGAGATGACCGGTTTGTGGTTGGCAGGGCTTGCTGCAGAACAGGGTGGGCGGTTACGTGAATCATTTGATTATTTTGTCAGGCTTTTACCGATGCTTGAAGGTGATCCCCAGTCAACCAGTGAATTAAAAATGATGCTGGAATCTCTTAAGCAACGGCAGCCGGATTTACCTGAACTACCATTTAAGAAAGCATTACCAACAATCGATAGTGCCTCAATTCCAGAACCAGCAAGTCAGTCGTCATCGGCTAAATCTGTTGCCAGTATTTCAGTCATGATCACGCTTGATGAAAGTGTTGCTTCTCAGGCTAAACCGAATGATCTCGTATATGTTTATGCCAAAGCAGCTTCCGGGCCACCGATGCCTTTAGCCGCTAAAAAATTAACAGTATCTGATTTACCGGTAAAGATTACTCTTTCTGATAAAGATGCCGTAATGCCTCAAATGAAATTGAGCAATTTTGAGCAGATCAAGATTGGTGCTCGTGTGTCTAAATCAGGAGATCCAGTTGCGAAACCGGGAGATCTGTTTGAAGAAACCGGGGCAATAAGTCGAAATTCGATAAATGATACTGTAGAAATTAATATTTATCAGGTTAAGTAAGTTAGGAAAGGAAAACGGAGTTAGTATATTAAAAGCCAGGATTTTTATTCTGGCTTTTTTTTAGCAATTTTTTTACTTTAGTTAAACCTGGATTCCGCAGTTGACCGCTCGTAATAGAGGTTGACCCACTGTTTCATAAACCATCACAGTTGATCTGTATAATCACCAATCAGTGAATCCCGCTAAGAACTGAATTGCAGGTTTGAGGCGGCGTATCTCTTCGTTGTAACGCCTTGATCTACACCACCTCAAACGCACAATCAACTCGTCCAACTGCGGATTCCATGTTAAATCCAGGCACCATAATGAGCCATATTGCATAAATTTTGTGCTTAGACTGTCGAAAAATTCCATAGATTTAATTTATTTAAAAATATTATAAAAATATAACTAAAAATATGGTTGAGTTTTTTGTATGTATGTCTCTGTTTTAAATAAAGTTTTATTTTGCAACTATTAGTTACTGTGCTGGTATCAATATATCTTGTCTTATAACACCGGTAGCTACTATTGTAATGTGAAAAATTGAATTTTATACTTCGGTAACTTTTAATTAGTATTTTATTTTCAATGCAGCATGAATACAGCTCCAATTGTGTTTATGTAAGTTGAGCTGGTGTAGTAGCAGAGTTGGTTTTTACTGATACTGACCAGAAAGACAGATGCTGATATGTAAAGGAGGCAGGGTTAAAGAGATCTCAGTTGAAACCTGTTTAATCGAGGATGTTGATGATCTTTATATTGCCATGCAGTTGGGAAACATGGAATTTTATGCTTTCTATAATTTAAAAAATAAATATTAGGGGTCTAATAATGGGCGAATTAAAAAAACTTGGTGTTACTAAGTTCATGACATTTGTTGGAATTGCTGCGCTATCAGCCAGTGCCGCAAATGCTGGAAATATTTTACAACGATCGGGGCCTTCTATTCGAATGGCACCACTGGAAGAAGGGCAGGCTCCTTCATCAAAAACTGGAGAGGTTGAAGTATTTGTACGTCTCGATGCACCTTCAATTGCAGCTTTTAAAATTAATGAAATACTGGCAGGAAGAGCAGATCCTGATGCCTCTTTGCAAAAACAGCATGCAGCTGAAATAGATGCAGATCAAACACGGGTCGGTTCAGAGCTTGCCGCTTTTGGTGCAAAAAAATTATCTCGATTACGCGCTGGAGATAATGGTTTTAGAATACGTGTTGATGCGAGCCAACTTGAAAGTATAAAAAATATAGCTGGTGTGAGCGCGGTGGCTCCAGTCACGCTTCATACTCCTGATCTTGCTCATAGCGTTCCCTGGATTGGCGCAGATGAGGTACAGAATATTGGTATTGATGGTGAAGGTGTGACTATTGCTATTATCGATACCGGTGTTGACTATACACATGCGAATTTCGGTGGCTCAGGTGATCAAGCCGATTATCAGGCAAATGATCCTAATGTGATCGAACCAGGCAGTTTTCCAACAGCCAAGGTAATAGGTGGTTATGACTTCGCAGGCGCAGTCTATGATGCAGGCTCATCCGATCCATCTATATATACACCAATTCCAGATGATGATCCACTGGATGGTGCTGGGCATGGTAGTCATGTTACTGGCATAGCCAGTGGCTTAGGTGTTGAAGGTTCTATCGGTACAGGTGTTGCTCCTGGTGCATCTATTCTGGCACTTAAAGTTTTTGGTGATCAGGGTGGTTCTACCAGTCTGACTTCTGATGCTATTGAATATGCGTTAGATCCAAATGGAGATGGTGATATAAGTGATCATGTAGATGTCATTAATATGAGTCTTGGTTCTGGTTATGGAGATCCATCAGATCCTTCTGCTGTGTCTGCCAATAATGCTGCTAAACTGGGTATTATCGTCGTTGCATCGGCAGGTAATTCAGGTTCTATTCCTTATATAACAGGTTCTCCTGCTGTGGCTGGAAATGCTATATCAGTTGCTTCAACATTATCAGGTGGTGATACTATGGGTATGACTGTATCCGGTGATGTTAATGCTAGTTATGAAGCTATAGAAGGTACGGGGGCTGTAACTCTATCTGAAGGAAGTGTTTATGGTAATTTAATGGTACCATCTGATCCGGCAAATGTTTTTGGCTGTGACCCTATTTTAGATGATATGACAGGTGCTGTAGCTTTAATTTCACGTGGAGGTTGTTCATTTGATCTCAAATATATCAATGCTCAGGATGCCGGAGCTGCAGCCATAGTTGTTTACAATGATGGTACATCTGCTGATCGGGTTGCACCTATTATCATGGGTGGAATCGGTGATAGTGGTGTGGAAATCACTATACCAGGTGTGATGACTACATCAATTGCTGGTCAGGAAATGGCTGCATCACTTGCAAGTGGTGGCGAAATAGCTTCAGTACTGGATGAGACAATTATGGTTGCTACTTTGTTTGGCGATACCATTTCAGATTTCTCATCTCGTGGACCAGGGCATGGCGGCTCTACATTTAAACCTGATGTTTCTGCTCCTGGAAGTGCAATTTCTTCAACCGCAGTTGGTAGTGGTACTGGGGCTGTCACTTATGGTGGAACTTCAATGGCTGCTCCTCATGTAGCCGGTGTCGCAGCCCTATTGAAACAGGTTCATCCGCATATGAAGCCAAAAGGTATCAAAGCATTAATTCAGAATGCTACTACTTCAGCACAAGGTGCAGGTACCGTTGGTCCTATACCTCCTTTAGCAAGACAGGGTACAGGTGTAGTTAATGCGAAAGCAGCTGTAAGCTTGACCAGCTATGCTTCACCTGCCGGTGTTTCATTTGGCCGAATTAATCCGTCAAAAAGAGTTACTGTTAAAGAGTCTTTCAAGGTTCGTTCATTATCAGGAGGATCAAGAAATTTCTCTGTGACACATATTCCTAACCAAACTTTTCCTGGTGTTGAGGTTGAATGTCCTTCTTCTGTAAAAGTAAAGCATGGAAAGAGTCATAAGTTAAAAATTAAACTAACCATGGATCCTTCTGTTGGACCTTATGATAATGGTTTTCATAGTCAGACTGAAGTTGATGGCTGGTGTGTGCTTGAAGATGGTACTGATACACTGAAAGTAGGCTATCTGGCAGTTATAGATCCGGCTTCTAAAATGGAGGCTGAAGGAGAGGATGGTTTTGTCAAGATTGAAAATAAGCGTGGTAATGTAGGCTGGGCCGAAGGCTTTACTCTGGTTGCACGTGATGGTCTTCTCATTGATGGAAAACCTAACTCTTTTAACGCTATAGGTGTACGAACTAACGATTTTCTTGGAACACGAGATCTCATTGAGTTTGGTATTTCTACAGATCGTACATGGGAAACTCTTGCACCTTATGAAGTGGATATCTATATTGATGTTGATAAAGATGGTATAGATGATTACATTCTTGTTGCGGCAGACTTTTTCGAAGATGGCGTTCCTGTGACTGCTATTTTCCCTCAGGGTGCAGCCTTATTTGACTCTGGTGCAGACTATAATGATGCTTCTGCAATACTGACATTTTTCGGTACAACTGATTCTCCTTATGGAGATCTGGGTTTTCTACCTCCAGGTGATACTGATTTTGACTACACTGCATTTTTCATTGATTTACGCAATGATAGTGTTGATGCCCAATATGGAACAGTTGATCTGGCTGATGAAGTCATTCCTGAAACAAGAACGCTTGGTTTATTACCAGATAGTGAACTACAGATTCCTGTAACAGGTGCTGGTGAAATGCTCTGGTTGTTCCAGAACAATGAAGCAAAGAGAGGTTCTGGTAGAAATCAGGCTGATATAGTTTATGTTGGTGAAGATGATTAAGAGGATTCCTTTTAATCAATAAGGGGGTTAACCCTGTAGTAAAATGAACCGAAAGGTTCTGAAAAGGGGCTGCCAGTTTAGGGCAGCCCCTTTTTTTATTTCAACCTGGAATCCACAGTTGGACGAGTTGATTGTGCGTTTGAGGTGGTGTAGATCAAGGCGTAACGACGCGTAGTAGCCAGCTATTCCAAGGCATTACAACGAATAGATACGCCGCCTCAAACTTGCGTTTCAGTTCGTAGCGGGATTCACTGATTGGGTGATTATACTCATCAATTGTCATGGTTTAACCTGGAAAAATCAGTTGAATCATGAAAGTCTACGTAACCCTAGAAAAATCAGTTGAATCATGAAAGTCTACGTAACAGCTTAATGCAGCTGATAAAATCAAAAAACACACTCTTCACCAATCAGCTGACTACGGTGTTTTTGATTTGCCGGCAATTGCTCCTGCATTGCTCTAACTACAGCCATCCCTGGCTTAGACCAG
>JBNKKI010000004.1:0-31693 GCA_050291745.1 Gammaproteobacteria bacterium
AAGAGATACGCCGCCTCAAACGTGCAATTCAGTTCGTAGCGGGATTCACCGATTGGGTGATTATACACATCAACTGTAATCGTTTATGAAACAGTGGGTTAATCTCTATTGCGAGCGGTCAACTGCGGAATCTAGGTTGAAAGGTCATGGTATAAAAAGCAATTAAATAGATAATCGCCAGCAGACGCAAAAACAGGGCCGCTATCAGTCGGTAGTTATTTTCGCCATCAGAGTATTGTGTTGAAAATGAAAACATTAAAAATGCATTTTATTGTTTCTTAAGTATTTCAAACAAGGATAGACTAAAAGTGATATTATTTATCAATCTTTGCAGCTGATATAATCAGTAAACCTGAAAAATTCATTTTTCATTGTGCTTATAGGGTGTATCATAGTCATTGCAGTTGATAGTTAATCAACCTGATTTAATATATACCCACACAGAATTTGAATTTATACACCACCTTATAAAACCTGACGAAGGGACTATCGTAGATTGTAATGAGTATTGAAGTAGCAGAGTCGGAAGAAACCGAAAAAAGAAAAAGAGAAGTTCAGTTAATCATCAACATTGTTGAACCAGATCCGGAATATCAACCTTTTTTTATTTCTGATGAAGCCTGTTTTTTTGATATTTCCAGTCAACATGAAAAAGAAATTGAAGATAAACTAAAATTCTATTTTAAAGGTGAATTGCCAGCTTCATTAACAACACCTATCTGGCAATTCATAGAGATAGTCAAGCAATGCTATCCGGGCTGGCCCGATAACTGGCCTCCTGAACATTAAAATGATTACTAATGAAAGATTCATTTCTGCTGAGCAGATAATAATCAGTTTTTCTCAGCAACCCTCCTTACATGTTTTTGTTAATCCTTGAACCTGGATTCCGCAGTTGACCGCTCGCAATAGAGGTTAACCCACTGTTTCATAAAGCATGACAGTTGATGTGTATAATCACCCAATCGGTGCATCCCGCTACGAACTGAATTGCAGGTTGAAAACTGAAATTTTAATGACAACGTAAAGCTCTGGCTGAACCAAAATATTCGCTGGCACCGCTCTGTTGAATAAAAGTGATTTGAACAACAGACGCACCTATATCCGCTGCTCTTTCGCGGAAACCATTAATTAAAGAAGCACGGCTGTAGTATTCGCCAGGAATTTTAATATGTGCCACTATTTCAAATTCACATTGCGGGGGATTACCGAAAAAAACTTCGACTTCTTTAGAATCAATAGCCTCTTTTTCCCCACCAACTATAACAACACTTCGACTGGCACAGGCAATAATCATGAATGAAAACAGCAAAATAATTATTAACCGAAACATGAATTAATTAATCTAACCAATAGTTAAGATCATCTTGCCAGTCGTAAACAGGTAAAGGCAATGTAGCCAGTGGTTCAAGATCTAACAGTGCATTCACTTTAAATCCTCGACTGCTGATAGAATAAAGATAAGTATTTTGATCTTCATCGATGTTAAAAAAGCTACGCCTGATACTTTCCGGATAATACCACTGATTATTTGCATCTTTTTGATACAGGTCGCTATGGTCTACATCCCCAATATGCTCAAAGCCCGTTTCATTATCCACCTTATAAAGCATTAAACCGTTAAATACATCACTGATGTATTGACCGTCTTCATCATAATCACCTTGCCAGCGAGTGACAGGTAAAGCAATTAAATTTTCCTGAGCAAAAAATGTAAAAGCTTTATGATCATATTGTGCTCCCGTATAACTACCATCACCTACAGATTCACGAAATAACAAACTGGGATTAGAAAAATCACTAATATCAAACAAGCTTAAGTCGATTGAATTGTTGCTGCCACTCCGACCCAGAGCAAGTAGCAAATCACCTTCCAGAGGGTGTAAATAAGTTGAAAATCCGGGAACTTCCAGTTCACCCGCAACACGAGGATTATCGGCGTCAGATAAATCCAGTGTATAGAGTGGATCAGTTTGTTGAAAAGTGACTAAAAATGCTTTTTCACCCATGAATCTAGCGGCATAGATCCATTCTCCTTCTTTACCCAAATCACTCAATACGCTACGTTGAATAAGATCATTACCTGATTGTTGCAGTATATACAAACTATTAATCGGTGGTTCATTTGACCACCAGCGTGAAACAGTTGTAACAGCTCTTAACTGGTCATCATATTCGTCCATAGCAAATTGATTAATAAGATAGCCATCAACCCTGCCACTGGCGACATAGGCAGGTTCATCAGTCAAATCAAACTTATAAAAGGTAGTGCCGGGATTAGGTGAGGAATCACCTTCCTGCACAGGCAACCAGAGCCATCTATAATCTTCAGTTGTAGCAATATAAAGACTTTTTTCATTCGCATAAACCAGTCCAGAATTACTAATAATTGTCTGTCTTTTAATTGCACTAAGTGGCTCATCGAGATCATAACTTAATAGTGATAATGTAGATGTCCCATTCGCTGTTTCTGGACGATAAATATTTTCACAGGAACTAATCAAATCCGTTGTCGTAGTCGTTTCATTTTCGACTACCAGACTATCAGTTAGTACGGGTAGTAAATCATTGATATTAAAAGTTTCCTGTGAATCAATAAAAGGATAAAGATCTAGTGATGCTGAAGTAACCATATGGATGCGATTTGCAATTCTACGAGCCGCAACATAATAACCTTCAACAACTGATTCCCTTATTAATTGAGGATTACTTCGATCGCTAACATCAAATAGACTAATTACTGTTGACGAATAAACACGAGGAGCAAAACTCACATCAGTAATAGTATTAAATTCGTTTACGCCATAAACCTGGCTGACTACCCAGACCATATCCTTGTAAATAAATAAATCAGCGGTAGAACCTGTCAATTTGATTCGAGCCAGCTCTTTACTCTGTGCTGCAGGCCAGTTATCAAAAATAACAAAATAACCCCCAGTAGCAATATAGCTATACTCACCATCAGTTTTTACAAAATCAGCTTCATCAACACCATCAATTTGATTATTAGTTGTCGTATGATCAACAATTTGAGCAGCTGAATCAGTGGTGGATGATAATGCATCAGAACTACCTGAAACTGTGTCATTCGAGCTTGTAACAGGACTTGCTTGCAGTGAAGGATCTACCGACTCAAAAGTATCGATATAATAATACAGGTCTTCCTGTTGTTTAGCTGTCTCAAGCAGATAATCAGAGAGTTCATCACAACTGCTAAAAGGGTTTAATGCAGCCTTATACTGAAAGTTATGCACTTCCTTATTTTCATCAGATGAACTACAGGCTGCTAATAAAAATAAAGAGGACAGTAGTAGAGTAATAAGAATCTTTGATACAGGTAATTTTCTGGAGATCATAACCAATCCATTTGATATTTAACAAAGTCAATAGATTGTCAAACAGAGTATAAAAAAAAACAAGTTAATTAATTAAATGTGCTATACATAATAATTAATTCACATTTTTTTCATTTCATGGAATGACTGGCTCGTAATATTTTTATTTTTGAAAAGCGATAATCAATATTTATAAAAAATAATCCAAAAATATTAAAGAAACATAATTTAGAATAAAAAAAACAATTAAGTACTAATAAGATTACCCGTTAAATCATCATTTTATTAAGAAATTTCATTGTAATATTATAATTTAGTAAAATTTATCCTGAGCAATACCAGTCGCTGGAAAATCCTCTATTTTTTATAGACTGCATTCATTAACTTCATTATAAATATCATAAAAATATCATAAGTTGCCGAAATAAGGAGAGTTTTTGATAAAATATGAATCTTACAAAGTTCACATTCACTTGATATGTGTTAACATTAGTACGGCGCTAAATCCATTACAATAGCACTGTTAAACCAACGGGTATTATCCGTTATCCTGTTACATTAGTTTAAATTTCAGGTTTATTTTTTCACAACCGTATTTTGGAGTCGTTTTATGTTCAAAAAGTTGACCATAAGCTCGCTTGTTGGCGTAGTTACCACCCTGTTCACAATTACTACTTTTTCAGCTGAACAAAATAATCCCGACCCAATAGCAACAAATCTGGTTCCTGATAATGAAATTTATATAGTCAGTGCTAATGCCACTTCAAATACCACCGTTCTGGGTGGTACTGTTCTACCGATAAAAATGGTCAATCTTATTGCACAAATGCCTGGAGAGGTCGAATTTATTGCTGGCCAGGAGGGCGACTCTTTTGAAATGGGTGCCACATTAGTCGGGCTTGATAGATCGACATTATTAGAAAAAAGAAAGGCTGCAGTTGCCGGGTTAAGAAGCGCTCAGGCTGGCCTTTCAAATGCACAGGTCCAATATAAACGTGAAGCAGAAAGTCCTAATGCAATGGGTAACTCAATGTTAGGTGGCATGCCATCAATGTTCAGCATGTTTTCTGACCCAATGCGTGAATTCAGTGGTCAGGGTGATCCAGATTATGAACGATACTCAAGTATGTATGGACAGGGAATTCAAATCCAGACCGCCAGAGATCAAATTGACCAGGCACGAGCAGGTATTGCTGAGCTAGATGCAAATCTGCAAAATCTATTAAGTATTGCGCCTTTTAAGGGCGTTATTGTTAAGAAAATGATTGAAGTTGGAGATGTTGTACAACCTGGTATGCCATTACTGGTTTTTGCCGATAATAGCATTATGCAAATTCAGGTCGATGTACCAGCCAGCCTGGTATCAAACCTTAACCAGAACACTGTTTTATCAGCCAGACTAGATCGTGGTGAAACTCTAATTCCTGCCAGGGTATCGAGGATTTTTCCTATGGCAAATATGGGAGGTCATACTATCACTGTTAAGTTTGAATTACCTTTAGGTACCAAAGCAAAAGCTGGAATGTACGCTGAAATTCTTTTACCTAATAATTCAAGAGTAAGTAAACCTCTTGCCGTTATTCCTGAGTCAGCTATTTCCTGGCGTGGAAGTTTACCTGCTATTTTTGAAGTATCCGAAGATAAAACATATTTGAAAATGCGCACTCTAAGATTGGGCGCAGCTTCCGGCAATGGCATGGTCAGTGTCATTTCTGGTATCTCTATTGGGGATGCAATTTTAAAAGATCCCCTGGCTTCAACCCGCTCAGGACCCTATATGGCAACTGTACATTAAATCATCTGAGGGTTTATTACTAATCTCTTGTATTTACACTATCGTGCAATAACAACATTCCATCTATTTATCTAATCCAAATGCGCGAAACTGTATATTTATAACAAACTGTTCAGGAAGTCTATGACTTACCTGAACTCACAAAATAATTGAGGTCAGCTGATATGACAGTTGCTAATAAGACAGACGTTTTAACCAAAGAAGAACTAGGCTTCGCAGGTCGGCTTGCCGATTCATTTATTCATTCCCCTCTATCTCCCCTGCTATTCATAGCCATGATGCTGGTTGGATTATATGGTTTATATGCTACACCTCGACAGGAAGACCCTCAAATATCTGTTCCTATGATAGATATTATGTTGCAAATGAAAGGCGCATCTTCTGAAGAAGTTTCCAGACTTGTTGTCAGTCCGTTGGAACGTCTAGTCAGTGAAATACATGGTGTAAAACATGTTTACTCTGTGAGTGATGAAGGTATGGGAATTATCACTCTTGAATTTGAAGTTGGTGAAGAAATAGAAAGAGCCATTGTATTAACCCATAATAAGGTTCAATCCAATCTGGATAAGATGCCTCCAGGCGTAGAAACGCCTTTGATTAAACCTAAAGAAGTTGATGATGTTCCTGTTCTTACATTGACGCTGTGGTCAAATGACATGGATGATGCAAATTTACGTACACTTGCTGTCAGCCTGATGCATAACATAAAACAGGTACCTTTAACGGGTAATGCTTTTGTATCCGGTGGCAGATCTGAGCAGGTTAGAATTGATGTTCATCCTGAACAGCTAAAAGGTTTTGGTGTCACTATGGGACATATAGCAAAAACCATACAGAGTTTTAACACTGAACAAACTGTCGGTTCAGTTGAACAGGGCGGCAAGTATCTCTGGGTTAAGACCGGTGCATTCTTAAAATCGGCTGCAGATTTTGAACGTCTGATCATTGGTAATCATGAAGGTAAACCCGTTTACCTGAGAGATGTAGCCGAAATTATTTCAGGCCCGGAAGAAGCTCGTCACCAGGTTTCTTATTACACTGGCCCCGCTCATAAAGGTGATGCTGTAGATGGTGCTCAGGCTGTCACTATTGCTATAGCAAAACAACATGGCGCAAATGGTGTGTCTGTTGTTAACAATATTCTTGACAAAGTCGAACACTTAAAAGGACATTTAATCCCTGATAATGTCAATATTGAAATTACCCGGAATTATGGTGAAACAGCTGATGCAAAAGTAAATTCTCTGTTATTCAAGCTAACAGTTGCAACTGCTGCGGTAACATTTCTTGTCTGGATTTCTCTTGGTTTAAGACCGGCAATTGTTGTTTTATTAACTATTCCAGTAGTTCTTGTTATTACTGTTTTTATGGCCATGCTTATGGGTTACACCATAGACAGGGTTAGCCTGTTTGCACTTATCTTTTCTATAGGTTTTCTGGTCGACAATGCAATTGTTATAGTAGAAAATATTTATTCAAGGTGGTTGCATGAAGGAGAAACCACCACAGAAATTGCGGTAGATGCTGTCCGTGAAGTTGGTAATCCAACAGTACTCGCAACCTACACCGTTATCGCTGCATTACTGCCAATGGGATTTGTAAGAGGTATGATGGGCCCTTATATGGAACCTATTCCTGCACTTGGTTCCGTAGCCATGATCTTTTCCCTGATTGCTGCGGTTGTATTTGCTCCATGGATCGCCATGCGCATTATCCCCCCCATGAAGACACTGAGAAAGATGGAAGATCGTGATGAAAAAATCGATCATTGGCTTGGTAATTTTTATCATAAGGTACTGGGAACGCTTATTGATAAAAAGATCGCGGGATTTAGTTTCTTAATTGGTCTTTTCCTTGCTTTTTTTCTTGTTATTGCCATGTTTACACCTTTAACCAACTATATGGTTAAAGTAAAAATGCTGCCATTCGATAATAAGGATGAATTTGCACTGGTTATAGATATGCCGGATGGCACTGCCCTGCCTGATACTATTAATACAACGACTGACATTGTTGACGTTCTACGGACCATTCCCGAAATCACTGCTATTCAGACTTATGTAGGTACAGCCAAACCTTTTGATTTCAATGGCCTGGTCAGACACTATTACCTCAGAATGTTTCCATGGCAGGCTGAAATACAGATTCAATTAACGGGTAAAGGCGAAAGACATAGAACCAGTCATGATGTTGCACAGGCAGTCAGGCAATTGCTTAAACCTATTGGTAACAGTTCCAAAGCAGTTATTACAATTGTTGAAATGCCACCTGGCCCGCCAGTTTTACAAACAGTTGTGGCTGAAGTTCATGGACCCGATGCAGAAACTCGATCTGAAGTCGCCACCATGTTAACTGATCTATTTCATGAATCTAAACTGATTGATGATGTTGACAACTATATGCGGGAAGAACAGGAAATCTGGAGATTTAAAGTTGACCTTAATAAAGCTGCCAATCAGGGTGTTAGTGTAGAAACAATTAATCAACATCTAGCCATGTCTATGGGTATGTTTAAAGTCGGTGATGTTAAGCAGAGGCTGGTGTATGAACCAACTTATATCCTTTTACAAATACCTTTAGCGGCACGATCACAATTAGATCAATTATCCGATATGCCCATCATGACTCAGGATGGCAGAACAGTGCCTTTAGGTGAAGTCGGTAAATTTGTAAAAGATTTTAGAGACCCCATGATCTTCCATAAAGACCTACGAGCAGTTGAATTTGTGGTCGGAGATTCGGTTGGAGAATTACCTGCTCCTATTTATGCGATGAACGATATCGATGCCAAACTTAAAGATCATCCTACTCCTGATGGTGTGATTATGTCCGGAACAATGATGGATGCACCAGAATTCGATGATGTATCAGGTTTCGAATGGTCCGGTGAATGGACTGTCACTTATGAAACATTCCGTGATATGGGAATGGCATTTGGTGTTGCCCTGGTTGCTATCTATATGCTTGTTGTGTGGCAATTTGGCAACTTCTCTATACCAGCTGTTATTATGGCCCCTATCCCTTTAACCATGCTGGGAATTTTACCTGGACACTGGTTGTTAAACGCTGAATTTACAGCAACTTCAATGATAGGCTGGATAGCACTTGCCGGCATAATAGTACGAAACTCCATCTTACTGATAGATGCCACCATTGCACTTGTCGGTAAAGGTATGCCATTACGTGACGCAGTTATTAATGCCACAAAAGCACGTACCAGACCGATTATGATTACTGCTCTGGCACTGGTATTAGGATCAATGGTTATTTTGACAGATCCAACTTTCCAGGGCATGGCAATCTCATTACTGTTTGGAGTATTTGTTTCTACTATCCTGACCCTTCTGGTCATACCATTAGGTTGCATCTCTCTGGGTGAAAGAATCTTTGTTTGTGCCGGCAGTAGTGCCAGCAGTGCCTGTCAGGATTATGACGATAGAATGTCAGACGGTCATCATGAGAATACTCGACCATCTGATGAGATGTATAGTGCATCTGCAGAAATCGTAGATACCAGCACTGCTATCGATTTTGATGTTAGCACGCCTATAAAAGAGACAGATTCTGATACAGATAACACATCAACTAAGGATAAGGAATTCTCAGCTGTCGAAGCTGATACTGAAAAGCTATCTCCTGCCATAGCAATTGTAGAGGAAAGCACAGAAAAAGCTGAACAGACTGATACCCCCGATAAACCTGAATCTCAGGAAGTTGATATCACGATTAAGCCAGAGCCAGATAATCCTGAAATGCTGGAAAAATCTAATAATCCGGATACTAAAGCTGAGGATTCTGATTCTAAGGATTCTGGTTCAAAGGATTCTGATTCTAAAACTAATGATTCTGATACTGCGGATAAAATTGCTCAATCAGACCCCGTTAATCCTACTGTCGTTAAAAAGAAAGCAGTTGTTAAAAAGAAAGCTGTAGCCAAAAAGAAAGTCGCAACTAAAAAGAAAAGTAGCACTAAAAAAGCGGTTAAGAAGGCAGTTAAAAAAAGAGCGATATCAATAAAAAAAGAACCACCGGAACCTGATGAAAAACCGGAAGAGTAATCAATTAAAGCCGACAAACTTGTCGGCTTTTTTATATTTAACTATAAACAGAAACCACGGATTCAGGAATAAAACATATCCCGATAGATGCCTTCCGCCCAGGCCAGACCAGCCTGGCCGGCTCGTTCATTCCATTTTTCCATTAAATGCGTTCTATCAAAAGCAAAGTTTTTTTCTTTTACATCAAATTTGTAAAAAGCAATAATACTCATTGATTCAAGTGGGTCGATTTTAACACCAGAAAAACACATCGTTTGAGGGCTTCGCCATTCAATTTCTTCACCTTTGGCATGGGCACTAATTACTTCAGCAACATAACGTGCTTCAGAATGAGCTGTATTACCACTTTTAGAAAAAGGTTGAGAGCGAGAGTCCCCTGTCACATACACAAATTCATCATCCAGTAAATGATATTTAAATGGATCAATAGCTGCTTCTTTTTGTAAACTTTTCCCATCGCTTAAACCAAATTGAGCAATAATGGATGCTGCTCTCACAGGTGGATAAATTATCGCATCATCAAATTGGTAAGAATCAAAATCAGTTTCAATTTCTCGATCTGCTACGTTAATGCCATTAATCTCAGTACTTGGTATATATTCGATTATATTGGAATAATATTCGCTAAAAGCCCTTTTAAAACCTTCAGCCTTTATTCGAATTTCAGGGTTCATATCTAACAATAATATCTTTCCTTTTATATTATTCTTTTTAAAAATCGCAGCGGCCATACAGGCCCTTTCATAAGGCGCTGCAATACAGCGATAGTTACCACTAGGTACCGTAAGTGCCAAAGTACCACCTTTAAAGTTTTGCAACATATGTTTAATGGCTATAGTTTCTGAAAAATCATTAAAACCTGCAGGGTATTTCATCCGAAGCGCATATTCATCTTCCGGGTTATCAACACCTACGCGGCTATAGTCATAATCTATACCGGGAGCAAGAACAAGATAATCATATTTAATGCTGCCCAGAGTCGTCACTAATGTTTTACTTACCCGATCAAGTTCCAGAGCAGTCGTATTAAGAAATAAATAATCATTATTTTTAGCGCCTTCAACATAACTATGCGATAAAAAATCCAGATTTACCTGATCAGCCATCCATACATTACTAATCGGACAGGATACAAAATGTTCTTTTTTATCCAGTAAGATAACATCAAATTTTGGATTATTCTTCTTCAGGTATTTCGCCATGGTAAGTCCCGACCAGCCACCTCCAACAATAACTACTCGAGGACCTTTTTTTGCTGGAATAGCTGCTGGTGAAGAAAACACCCCACCAAAAGACGGAGCAACGCTATTGCCTGATTGAGCAAAGCTTCCTCCACTGACCGTTGCAGTTGCTAAAGCTGCCGAAGACTGTAGAAAAATGCGTCTATTTATTTTTTTAGTCATCGGAATATCCTTTAATTAAAATCAGTATTACGCCAGTTGATAGAAGGAGCCCGTTCTTTTTCTGGCACAGGTAAATAAGAAATATAATTTAAAATTTGCTCCAATTGTTTATCCGTAAGTTGGTGGACTATCTCCTGCATAGTGGGATTCACTTTTCTAACATCTGATTTAATCAGTTTAATCTGCCTTTTTAGATAAGGGTAATGCTGACCATAAAGTTTAGGCGTTAAAGTAGAATCATTTCCTTCCCCTCCTTTACCATGACAGATAGAACACATGCTTTGATAGTTCGACTCTCCAGCTTTATATTCATCTGTATAATCTCTCCATGGACCTTTTTTATGCTGAGGATGCATCGGTAAGGTAGAAATATAAGCAACCACATCTGCAAGGGATTGATAACCACCTATAGTTCGTTGCTGTACAAAAGGATACATAATGGGATTTTCACGGCGACCACTTCTAATATCCAGTAATTGCTTAACTAAAACATGCTCATGCTGACCCGCTATTTGAGGGTAAGCGCCATCATCATTACCCCAGCCTTCAGGTAAATGGCAGGATGCACAGATTTCATAAATGCGTTGTCCATTTTTTAAATCAGGCTCAAATTCAAGGGTAATAGTCACTGGACTGGCAAAAGCAGTATTCATCAATGATGATAAAAAAAATGCAAGCAGTATTAGCGGTTTACTCGAAAACATCATAGAGATTTGCCTATTTGCAGAATGTTATATTATTTTACGGCTCAGTTAGTATAAAGAGTTCAGTAATGCCCGGTAAACAGGTAAATTCAATGTTAATTGAAAGGTATACCTGACTTGTATCCTAAAAAAGGTTAATTTCAAAAATAAGCACTGAAAATTAATATTTAGACTAAAGAGCATAGTACTTTACGCTAAAGATTTAAACCAATGACAACAATATTGTTAAGAAAATTTTGAACATATTGTCAGCTTAAACCGTGATGACCAACCTTTAATAAGCTTTCAACTATCACTTAGTACATTAAGTAAACATAAGATCGTTTTTGATTGAAATTAGCATAATAGCGCCTACCGCCCATATCAGTGCACTGCCGCCGGCAGCAGATGCCTGAGAGGTATATCAGTAATCATACATTCAGTACTGATCAGCAGGTAACCTGCAACAGAAGCTGTATCTTAATAAGCTAAATAAGTTACTTTAGTCTGGTTTACCTAGAAAAATCAGCTGAGCGTGAAAAAGATGCGTAATAAATTGATATGCCTGGTCTAAGCCAGGGATGGCTGTAGGTAGGGCAATGCAGGAGTAATTGCCGGGAAATCAAAAACACCGTAGCCAGCTGATTGGTGATGAGCGTATTTTTGATTTTATCAGCTGCATTAAGCTGTTACCTGGACTTTCATGATTAAACTGATTTTTCCAGGGTTAAGAACCCCATTTCAATCATATCGCCATATTGTGCATTAGCAGCATTATTGACAAAGTTTCCTTCGCCTCTTTCAACGTCATTAGTCATGACGGAAGCTTCATCACCCGAGTTAGAAACAATCTAAGGTAAAGGTTATTCCATCACACGATGGGCAATATCCTGGCATGAGTATTTACCTGATGACTGTTAATCAAACTCGTATAACAAAATAATTCTATTCCGACCAGCAGCTCAAATACCATCATGAATGGCATTTGCGCTGATCCAGTTATAATTTATTATCTCTGCAAACTTAATCTTTTTAATAACCACTAACCGCAATAATATGGATTTTAATATGCGTTATCTACATCTTTGTTTTCTTGTAATCAGTCTCTTTTCTCTGGTAGCCTGCGACCTAATCAAGTTACCAGACAGCACTGCACCAGACATTACCATCCTCGCGCCGGCCAATGCCACAACTCAGCTGCCAGGCGTAATAGCCATCAGTGGTACCGCCTCTGACGACAAAGGCCTTGAGGCGGTAGAAATCAGCATCGACGGAGGTACGGCAACTAGCGTCAACGGCTTAAATACCTGGAATTTCAACTGGGATGCCTCCAGCATGAGCTTAGACACACATACTATTGTGGTTACCGCTCGCGACACCTCAAATAATGAGTCACAGGCAAGCATCAGTATCACGCTGAGTCAATCTAGCGATACTCCCGATCAAATCAATATTGTAAATCTTACTGCTACAGCCACTGCAAGCAGTATTAATCTGGACTGGGATGTTTCAATTGATGAAACAAATGTAGCTGAATATCAAATAACTCGTAGCCCTTCTCCCATTCAGGTATTCAATTCAACTTCATCTTTCTATGTTGATACCGGTCTCGAATCTGAAACCACGTACACTTATGAAATTGTAGCAATTGATGAGGATGGTAATAAAAGTACTAAAACCACGATATCTACATCCACCCTGGCGCTAGACACCACCCCACCAAACGTTACCATTCTCGCACCGGCCAATGACTCAACTCAGGAACCGGGCGTGATAATCATTAGTGGCACCGCCTCGGACGATACCAGCCTTCAGGCGGTTGAAATTAGCATCGACGGGGACACAGCAACTAGCGTCACCGGCTTAGATAACTGGAGTTACAGCTGGGACGCCTCCAGCATAAGCTCAGACACACACACTATAACCGTTTTCGCACGCGACGCCGCAAATAATGTGTCACAGGCAAACATAAGCATCATCCTGAACCAGTCTACAGATAACCCGGGGATGATTAATATTGTCAATCTTTCAGCTACGGCTACTGCAAGCAGTATTACTCTGAGTTGGGATATTATAACTGATGGACCAAGTGTGGCTGGATATCAAATAACTCGTATCACTTCTCCCAATCAGGTATTCGATTCAACTTCAATGTCCTATGTCGATACAGGGCTCGAATCAGAAACCATGTACACTTATGAAGTTGTAGCAATTGATGGCGATGGTAATAAAAGTGCAAAGGCCACAATATCTAAAATTACTCTGGCACTGATATCGGATATAGAAGCGCCTACAGCTGCAACAAATCTAACCGCAGCCCCACAGGCATCAAAGATTAAACTAAACTGGAGAGCAGCGACGGATAATATTGGCATTGCCTATTATCAGGTATTCCGTGATGGCGTTTCTATCGGTAATACTAGCTACACCAGTTTCACCGATATAGGTTTGACCCTGGATACCTCATATGCCTATAAAGTAGTGGCTTATGATTCTGCAGGTAATCAGAGTCCAGATTCTGAACTTTTGATGGTATCGACGAGCAATTCCAATTTGAATTTTCTGGCTTATCACTCGGTAGTTGATCTGTCGTGGGCAAACACTCATGCCGATAGCTATGAAATTTATCGGGATGGTGTCAGGATTGCTTCAGACATTAAAGGTAGATTCTATGTTGATGGTGGCTTGAGTCCTGACAGCTCTTATAATTATGAAATCTTTGAGAAAACAGGAACCAATCCTGCTGTTGCGATACCGGAAACTCAGCAAACGATTTCAACCACTCAAAATAGTGAACTGTTTAGTATTGTTGTGGAGAATACCAGTAGCGAGCCACTTACTAATATTCCGGTAACTTTTGGTCAACCTTTTAAGAAAGGTTATATCCAGCCTAATGATTTTTTTCGGACTTTCATTAACGATGGGACTAATACAGAAATTACTTCAGTACAATTAGATCGTAAAGCCACGCATTCTGATGGCACATTGAGGCATGGCATTATTAGTTTTATTCTACCTGCGTTAGCAGCCCATGAATCAAAAACGCTTGCATTTAAAATCAATCACAGTGATACCCCTCAAACTGCGGCTTCAGTGTGCGACCTTACTACTGTTGATCCATCGATCACAGCCATACTCAATTTTACCGGTGATGGTATATATTCTGCTGATGCTGTATCCAGGGTAAACCATGCCAGTACACTACAGTGGTTGGAAGGCCCAGTAGTGAATGAATGGATTATTAAAGGAGATCTGAAAAAAGATGGGACTGGCCCGGTTCACTCTGATATTGAAGTATATTTTCATGTCAAATGCTATTCCACTGGTGATATCAGAACCGATTTTGTGGTTGAAAACAGCATCGCCCACCAGAATGATCAGAATATTGACTATTCCTGGACATTTACCAATGAGTCGGGCTCTGATGTCGAATTAGGTGAGTTAACCCATTACGCCAGGGCTCGTTTTAGAAAGACCGTATGGTCGAATATCGTACCCACCATCAATATCAAACACGATGCCCGCCATGTGATTCTGTCTAAAGGGGTGGCTAGCTATGATCAAAACAGTCCGCCATCGGAAGTAACGCTGGCAACGATTAAGACTAAACTTGATGAAAGTGATACCAATCCCATGGGTATAGGCAATATTATCGCCAATTTTCCTTCCAATGAAGAAGCCTCGATGGATGCCAGTTGGTCTGTAGCTTACCTGCTATCTGGTGATAGTCGAGCTTATGAATCCATGATGGCGAATGCTAATGCCGCTGGTAGCTTTGCAGTTCACTACCGTGATAATAAAGATGTTAGTAATATCTACCAGTCGACAGGTCAGCATCCATCTGTACTTGAACACCCGACAATAGGCATCCATAGAGATTCTAAGATCAAGTTACCGACTTCATCAGGTTCAGAAAGAGAACAGATAGGATCGCCCGATACTGCACATCAGGATTCCTTTGCCTATATTCCATATTTGTTGACGGGTGATTACTATTTACTGGAAGAAGTTCAATTCTGGGCAAACTGGAATTTTCTTGGACGTAATCCCGGGTATCGAAATGAATTCGGTGAGAATTACTATGGTTTACTTACCAGGTCTCAAATTCGTGCTGTGGCCTGGGGTTTAAGGGAATTAACCAATGCCGCCTATATAACTCCAGATGATTCGTTGGATAAACAATATTTCAATGACCTCCTTAATAATAACATTAATTTTTATCATGATAAGCATGCAAATGGAGCGCATAATAATTCTTTGGGTTATATTGCATCCATTTATCCAGATTCATCAGTGAGATATGGTGGTTCATATCCTGGCTGGACTGATCCAGACGATGATACTTTAAAAGTCAAATCAGGTATTGCACCCTGGCAGGAACATTGGTTGGGAGCAGTGTTTGGTCGAATTAATAATATCGAAATCCTCGATAACGATGTTGCGCTAAACTTAGTCAAATGGAAAAGTAAATTTGTACTCGGACCATTAACTGATACTGCATTTTGTCCGATAATTTCCACTAGTTACAATTATCATGTAACTGACAATACATTATCACCATATTCCAGCTGGTCTGATGTATACCAGGCAACTATCCAACTGGGGTCCGGCTACGAAGATTACGCCAGTGATTTATCTGATTGCGGAACAGAAAGCATGAGCTCAGTATTTGATCTACCCGCAGGTGCAATAAAATACTCTCATAGTGAAACATCATTTTACGCCATGATGCAAGGTGCAGTAGCTGCAGCAGTTGATTCCAGAGTTGAAGGAGCTGATCTATCCTGGGATGTATTTAGCGGCTCTACCGTAACCCCTGACTACAGTGAAGGTAATCGATACAATCTCGTTCCATACGATATTGCCACATTCAATAATCACAATCAGCCAGTTGCTGACCCTGGTGCAGACCTCGTCGTAGTAAGTGGTAGTAGCGTCGTACTGGATGGTAGTAACAGTTTTTCTCGAACCGGGGACAGCGTTTCCAGTTATTTCTGGAGAGCGCTAGGCGAGAATGCAGTAACCCTGACAAATGCTAACAATGCAAAGGCGAGCTTCACTGCCCCTGCTGTTATTGATATGGAGGTCTTTCATTTCGAACTAACAGTGACTGATAGTACTGGAAGCAACACCCAGCCAGTTACAGTAACTGTTATCAATGAATTAACTTTCAAAGACTTTGGTGGACAATTTTATGGCCTGATGATTGATAATACAGAGAATATCGCCTATGTCGCTCAGGGTGAAGGCGGTTTGGGAATATATGATATTTCCACGGCAACTGATCCGATATTAATCGGTAAATATAATACCGAGGGAAATGCTCAGGACGTTACGGTCGTCAATGATATAGCCTATGTAGCTGATCAACATACCGGCCTGATGATCATTGATGTCTCAAATCCTGCCTCACCGTTTCTCCTCGGAAGTATCGATACGGATGGCCGGGCTACAGCTGTTAAAGTCCGAGGTAACTATGCTTACCTGGCCGATTATAATGATGGATTTAAAACAATTAATATCAGTGACCCGACATATCCTCAACTCTCACATGAAACAAATACAGGTGGCTCAAAACGTGTTTTTGGTGTTACCTTAACAGCTGATGGAAAAACAGCTTATGTAGCCGATCGTACAACACTGATGGTCTATGATTTGACAAATGCCGCAATCCCATCACTTACCCATTCAGTAACAACAACCAGTGGTACTTATGATATCGCCTTAAGTGATGATGAAAACACGGCTTATGTTGCCAACGGAGCTCAGGGTTTACTAGTTTTTGATATTAGCAATAAATATATTGCCCCTGTTCTGTTGGACACAAAAACCGTTGACACAGCAGGAAATGCCAACAAGGTTAAAGTGGATGGTGAAATGTTGTTGTTATCGGATGGCAAGAATGGTATTTCCCTGTTCGATATCACCGATAACCAGTCACCCGTATTGATATCCGCCTTCGATACTTTAGGTAACGCTGAGGACGTGGCTTTCTTTGGCAGTGATGTAGTCGTAGCGGATGGAACTGGAGGGCTTGAAATTGTTGATTTTTCTAATCAGGTTAATCCAGTTAAAAAATCTGAAATAATAACTGTAGGCTACGCCAGAGGAATATGCATAAAAGAACCCTATGCTTTTGTTGCAGACCTTTATAATGGATTAGTTATTATTGATATATCGAACCCCTTATCACCCAGGTTTGCTCAACATTTTCCAATGCAAGGAAAAGTGAGAGATATCGCTATTAGTGGAAATTATGCCTTTCTGGCCAATGATTCTGAAGGACTCCGTGTCATTGATATTTCAGATATTAATGCCCTACAGGAAGTTTCAATCACTCCACTAAGCAGTAATCCACAAAAAGCCTCTGCGATAAAGCTGAGTGGTGATTATGCATACATAGCTGGTAATTTTGGGGGACTGTATGTGATAGATATTTCTGATCCTGAAAACCCCGTCGTTACCGGGAGTAATCATTTTGGAGAAACTCAATCAGCTTCACAATCTAAGGGTGTAGCAGTAAAGAACAATATTGCATTAATCGCAAATGGTACATTTAGCTTTGCCCTGTCTGATGTCTCAGACCCATCCAATCCGGAAAAAACCGCTGTGATGTTGTCGGATCAGTTTGATACCAGTGTCATTAAGGGCGATGCTCATGATATTGATGTGAAAGGTGATTATGCGTACATGGCTCATAATGGGGCCGGCCTGGCTATAATAGATATCTCGACTCCTTCTGAACCGGTGCTTTATAAGGAATTTAAATCAAAAGATATTGGTTTCAGGGAAACAGTAAATTCTATCTACATAGAAGGGAACTATTTATTTGTAAACAATGCCGATGTGGATGGCCCGCAAAGAAGCAGCATAGGTAACCTGGCAATCTGGGATATTTCAAATCCAGCCACTCTTACATATACCCCGGATGCTTTTTATAATTTAGGTGGGAAATTTCCTGCTATGATGATTTCAGGTAACTATATGTATTTAGGTGGAGAAGCTTTTAAAGTGCTCGATATTTCGAACAGAACTGCTCCCCATCAATAAGAATATTTGAACCTGGATTCTGCAGTTGGCTGCTCGCAATAGAGGTTAACCCACTGTTTCTTAAACCATGACAGTAGAGCATTCGCTTTCTCCAACCTCCATTACCCGCAGCTTCAACCTAGAAAAATCAGTTGAGCGTGAAAAAGATGCGTAACAGATTGATGTGCATGATAAAATCAAAAACACCGTAGTCACCTTATTGGTGAAGAGTGTGTTTTTGATTTCATCAGGTGCATTAAGGTGTTACGTAGACTTTCATGATTCAACTGATTTTTCCAGGTTCAATACATTATTGTCAGTTTTTATTCATAATTCCTGACTGATTTATAAATTATCACTTAGTACATTAAATTGACATATGATCGTTTTTTATAGAGATTGCCTAACGCTAAAACTATTGTTCTTGAATCTTAGATAAAGATAAAACTATCAGACAATAAAAAAGGCCCGTAAATCAGATTTACGGGCCTTTATTTACTTCTTTAGATAAGCAGGTGGATTACATCATACCGCCCATGCCACCCATACCACCCATACCACCCATATCAGGTGCACCACCAGTTGCAGATTCCTGAGGTATATCAGCAATCATACATTCAGTAGTGATCAGCAGACCTGCAACAGAAGCTGCATTTTGTAAAGCTGAACGAGTTACTTTAGTCGGGTCAAGAATACCCATTTCAATCATATCGCCATATTGTGCATTAGCAGCATTATAGCCATAGTTTCCTTCGCCACTTTCAACTTCGTTAGTTACAACAGAAGCTTCATCACCTGCATTAGAAACGATCTGACGTAAAGGCTCTTCCAGAGCACGACGGGCAATATCGATGCCTACGTCCTGATCATGGTTATCACCTTTAAGATCAGCAATAGAAGCACGAGCACGTACCAGTGCGACACCACCACCAGGTACTACGCCTTCTTCTACCGCTGCACGAGTTGCATGCAGAGCATCTTCAACACGGGCTTTCTTTTCTTTCATTTCAATTTCAGTCGCTGCACCAACTTTGATTACTGCAACACCACCCGCCAATTTAGCAACACGTTCCTGCATTTTCTCTTTATCATAGTCAGAAGATGTTTCTTCGATCTGAGCTTTGATTTGAGAAATACGACCCTGGATTTCTTCACTGCTTCCAGCACCATCTACGATTGTTGTGTTCTCTTTTGAGATGGAAATCTTTTTAGCAGATCCCAGATCATCCAGAGTTGCTTTTTCCAGACTTAAACCAACTTCTTCAGAAATAACCTGTCCACCTGTTAGCAGAGCAATATCCTGTAACATAGCTTTACGGCGATCACCAAAACCTGGAGCTTTAACGGCACAGACTTTAACAATACCACGCATACTGTTAACAACCAGAGTTGCCAGTGCTTCGCCTTCAATATCTTCAGCGATGATTAATAAAGGCTTACTTGCTTTTGCAACACCTTCAAGAACCGGTAATAAATCACGGATGTTAGAGATTTTTTTATCGAAAAGAAGAACCATTGGATCTTCCAGTTCAGCTGTCATTGTTTGCTGATCGTTTACAAAGTAAGGTGACAGATAACCGCGATCGAACTGCATACCTTCTACAACGTCCAGTTCATTATCGAAAGAAGAACCTTCTTCAACGGTAATAACGCCTTCTTTACCAACCTTTTCCATTGCTTCAGCAATAATGCCACCAACACTGCTGTCAGAATTCGCTGAAATTGTACCAACCTGAGCAATCGCTTTATTGTCTGCACAAGGTGTAGAAAGCGTATGCAAATATTCAACAGAAGCACTAACCGCTTTATCCAGACCACGTTTAAGGTCCATTGGGTTCATACCAGCTGCAACAGCTTTCATGCCTTCACGGACAATAGCCTGAGCAAGAACTGTTGCTGTTGTTGTACCATCTCCAGCAATATCAGAAGTCTGTGAAGAAACTTCTTTAACCATTTGTGCGCCCATGTTTTCGAACTTATCTTCCAGCTCGATTTCTTTTGCCACAGAGACACCATCTTTAGTGACTGTTGGAGCACCAAAACTTTTTTCCAGAACAACATTACGGCCTTTAGGACCTAATGTAACTTTTACAGCGTTAGCCAGAATGTTAACGCCTTTGACCATGCGAGCACGCGCATCATCACCAAATCTTACTTCTTTTGCACTCATTAGATTTACCTTTTAAATTAATCTTTATTCAACAACAGCCATGACATCATCTTCGCGCATGATTAACAGATCTTCTCCGTCAACCTTCACTTCAGTACCTGAGTACTTACCGAACATGATTTTGTCACCAACCTTAAGATCTAAAGCTCGTACTTCACCTGAATCGGTAATTTTGCCATTACCTACTGCTAGAATTTCTCCAGTGCTAGGTTTTTCTGTTGCTGAATCAGGTATAACAATTCCACCGGCTGTAGTACGCTCTTCTTCCATACGTCTGACGACCACGCGGTCATGCAAGGGACGAATATTCATTTAATAGATTCTCCAAATGATTAGTTTATTTTTACCAAATTAATGACCGACTTTTAATAATCGGTTTCCAGTAATTAGCACTCTCAGGTTGAGAGTGCTAATTCTAGTCCGCAAAACTGCGTAGTCAAGCTATATAAGGGGCGTTTTTAAAGTTTCAAGAAGAAAATGAAAAAGAATTTAATATAGTGGATTTTCAACGTCAAAATAGTGATCAAAATAAGATAATTGCAAAGGATTTCTTCGATTTACTCAGTGACTTAGCGGAACCAGGATTCCGCAGTTGACCGCTCGCAATAGAGATTAACCCACTGTTTCATGAACCATGACAGTTGATGTGTATTATCAACCAATCGGTGCATTTCGCTACGAACTGAATTGCAGGTTTGAGGCAGCGTATCTCTTTGTTGTAACTCCTTTGAATAGCTGGCTATTGCGCGTCGTTACGCCTTGAACCTGGAAAAATCAGTTCAGCGTGAAAAGATGCGTAACAGATTGATGTGCCTGGTCTAAGACAGGAATGGCTGTAGGTAGAGCAATGCAGGCGCAATTGCCGAGAAATCAAAAACACCGTAGTCAACTGATTGGTGAAGAGTGTATTTTTGATTTTATCAGCTGCATTAAGCTGTTACGTAGACTTTCATAATTAACTGATTTTTACAGGTTGAACTACACCACCTCAAACGCACAATCAATTCGCCCAACTGCGGATTCCAGGCTGAAAAAAGTACAGGCACTTCCCCACACATTAGGCCCATATAAACCTGAACCTGTAATCTCAGCTTAAACTAATCATCCTCTGTACGATATTTCACACCTTCGATGACATCATCACCTGAGGATGAACTTTTTGTCGTATGTGATTGATAAGGACTATGCATTGAAAATTTACCTGAAGCCATTAATCTTGCAGACAGACGGGAAATGATGAATGAACGAGTGACTGGAAATAGCAATAGAAAGCCAACAGTATCTGTGAAAAAACCGGGGGTTAGCAGAAATGCACCAGCAATAACCAGAGCAAATCCTTCCATCATTTCCTGTGCTGGCATCTGACCACTGTTTAATTTAGTTTGTGCTTTACTTAAAGTTGATAAACCCTGTCTCTTTAATAGCTGCACGCCAATTACAGCAGTTAATACAACGAAAAATACGGTCCACAAAGCCCCTATTACCTGCCCGACCTGGATCAGGATATAGATTTCTACCATGGGTACGATTAAAAAGATTAGAGCAAAAACTGGAAACATAGTCACCTCGGGACATAAAATACGCTCTGACAATATTATGTGTCGAACATATTGTTAGAGCTGAGTATACTATATAGGGCTAAGTCCCGAGCAATCAATGCATAATTATTATAAACAGACTTTCTAAACCCATGGCTTAAGAGAATGTTAAGCTTCAATAGCTAAAAGTTAGGTAAGCTTATGACTGATATTGTTTTGATATTGACCACCTGGCCGGATGAACATATTGCCAGGCAGTCAGCAAAAAGCTGGTTAGATAGAAATCTTGTTGCCTGTGTTAACATTTTACCCAAAATGCGGTCTATGTATAAATGGGACGGAATATTACACACAGACACAGAGCATCAAATGCTTATCAAAACGACTAAAAATCGAATTGAACAATTAAAACAGGATATTCTGCAAAAGCACCCTTATGAATGCCCTGAAATACTTATCCTGCCAGTCACTGGCGGACATGATGAATATATGAACTGGATAACAGGAAATACTAAATGAGTTTTTATAAAAAGTTATTACTGGCGACCTTATTTCTGTTTAGTGCAGCAAATGTAACAGCCCAACAGGATGAATTATTACCACCAGAACAGGCTTTCAGTCTTAAAGCCTGGGTAGAAGGTGAAAATATCATCGCTCAATATGATATAGCACCCGGATACTTTATGTATCGTGATGCTTTTCAATTCAACCTGGAAACTAATGGTGTAATCTTTTCTGAACCACAGGTACCAGATGGAAAAATAAAGCATGATGAATTTTTTGGCGACGTGGAAATTTATCGTGATAGTGTCAGGATAAAACTACCACTCGACTTCCAGCAGGCAACCAAACCAGTTGCTGTAAACATTAATACAGTTGGCCAGGGCTGCTCTGACCAGGGCGTGTGTTACCCCCCTCTTTATCAGACTCTAGATATGAACTTATCTGATACTGCGAAAGTAACTCCGCAACCCTATGAGTATAAAAAGGTTAAAGTAGCATCAGCCAGTAATAGTAAAAACAACGAAGAATTTCAAAATCTATTTTCTGAAAATACGGCCCAGGCCACCACGCAACAACCAGCCGAATCTAACTCAAATAATGCTCTCGATCTTTTACAGGCTTTTGGAGATGATGCTGGACTTGATGATGAGGAAGAAATTCCTGAACCAGATAATGCATTCAAACTCGCAGCTACCATAGATAGCAATAATATTATTCAAGCTGAAATTCAGATATACAAGCATACATACCTTTATAAGAATAAAATGAAGGCTGAGCTTATCGATGGCAGTGGACATACCCTGGGGGCAATCTCTTTACCCAAAGGGGATGAAAAAAATGATGAATTTTTTGGTTTGATGGAGGTTTATCATGATTACTTTAAGGTTTCTATACCTTTAATATCTGAAGCCCAGGCCAGTAAGCAGCTAAGCCTTGCCTTTAAATATCAGGGTTGCGTGGAAGATAAAATATGTTATCCGCCTATTACCAAATATTTTAAGGTAAATTTAAACGACAAATCTCTGCTGATTTCTGATGACAAACCGACTTTAAATTCTACCTCTGCCGGGTCATCAACAATGATAGATACGGCTACCTCATCAAGCTCTAACTCTGAAGTGGTACAGGAACAGACCGAACAGGATCGCTTTGCCGGTATTATAGCCAAAGAAAGTCTGTTTATTATTATTGGTTCATTTTTCCTCGCTGGATTATTATTGACTTTTACTCCCTGTGTATTCCCGATGATACCTATCCTTTCAGGCATTATTGCTGGTCAGGGGGATAACATTACGACACGCAAGGCATTTACTCTTTCACTGGTGTATGTTCTTGCAATGGCATCTACCTATGCTGCCGCAGGTGCAATTGTTGGTCGCTTTGGGGCTGAATTTAATATTCAGGCCTGGTTTCAGGACCCGCTCATTCTGAGTATATTCGCAGGTGTTTTCGTTTTACTATCTCTTTCCATGTTTGGGTTTTATGACCTGCAAATGCCTTCATTTATACAAAGCCGATTAACTGAATTCAGTAACAAGCAGGAAGGTGGTAATCTGGTTGGTGTTGGAATCATGGGGTTACTTTCTGCACTCATTGTTGGCCCCTGTATAACAGCTCCTTTAGTCGGCGCACTGGTATTTATTTCTCAAACCCAGGACTGGCAACTGGGTGGACTGGCCCTTTTCTCACTCGGGATAGGCATGGGAACTCCTTTATTGATCATCGGTACTACAGCAGGAAATCTATTACCAAGAGCAGGTACCTGGATGGATGCAGTGAAAGCCGTATTTGGTGTTGCACTAATTGCAGTTGCTATCTGGTTACTTGAACGTATCTTACCAACTTCAGTCACTATGCTTCTAATAGCGATATTGATTATCGTTTCAGCCATATATATGGGCGCTATAGACAGTATCCCGGAAGGATCGAGTGGTTGGCGCAAATTATGGAAAGGTGTTGGGATTGTCATGCTAATCTATGGAATACTTTATTTATATGGCGTTGCAGCTGGTAGTAAAGACCTTATCCAGCCACTTAAAGGGATAACTGGATCAGTCGCTACTTCAACAAGCACATCATCAACCAATGGATCTCATATTGTATTTAAGCAAATTAAAGGGGAAACAGGTTTACAACAGGCCCTGGCTGCTGCTAAAGGCACACCTGTCATGCTGGATTTTTATGCTGACTGGTGTATTTCCTGTAAAGAAATGGAGAAATATGCATTTCCTCATCCCGCTGTCCTGACTGCCCTTAAAGATAAAGGTTTTGAAACTTTACAAACAGATGTTACAGATAACGATAAGACAGATAAATTATTTATGAAATCACTCGGTATCTTTGGTCCTCCAGCCATATTATTCTTTGACAGGAATGGCCAGGAAATAAAAGGAAGTCGAGTTGTGGGTCAGATGACAGGTGAAGAGTTTGCTGCACATATTAATAAATATAGTACTAATATTTAAAAAATATGGGGGTAGATCGTAATCTTCTACTGGTACTATTTATCAGTATAGTATCTACAATTGCCGGAATAACTTTTTACAGTCTGGCATTCGATCAACCTGAATTCATTTCAGCCAATAAGCTTAATGAAGCTTCAAATCAATCATCAACGAAATCTTTGAAATCAGTAAATACTGGTTTCAAAGATCTTGTACTAAATGATTTGAATGGCAAGCCTCATTATCTGAATGACTGGAAGAAACCTGTATTAATCATTAATTTCTGGGCTCCCTGGTGCCCGCCATGCCGTCGCGAAATACCCGCTCTAAATACAGTTCAACAGATCTATCATGATAATGTTCAGCTGCTTGGACTGTCATTTGATGCTGAGCAAAACGTGGTAAATTTTCTGTCGGCTACTTCTATCAACTACCCTCTTCTACTCGTCCAGAAAGAAGCAACACAGATCAACAGTTATTTTGGTAACAACAGTGGTGGATTGCCTTATACCGTGATATTAAATCAACAACGAGAAATAATTTTTCAACACAATGGGGAAATCAATCAGGAAATACTGGAGGCCCGTATTAAAGAGCTTCTCTAAAGCGTTTAGCCTGCGACAGACTGTCATCTTATTAATTATTTTTATAAAAAACTTTGTATCGATTATCGTTAATTTAGTATAAAACTGGACACGATCATGCTGCTATGTGAGAATTGCCCTCTATTTTCCACATACCGATAGAATCATAGAAACATGCCTGATATTCTGGTCATCCATGGTCCAAATCTTAACCTTCTTGGTCTACGTGAACCCGGGCACTACGGTGTCGACACACTTGACTCTATCAACCAGCAACTTATTGAGCTGGCAAAAGAAAATTCAACATCACTATCTACCTTCCAGTCAAATCATGAAGGTGAAATCATTGATAGAATTCATCAGGCATTGACTGATGCCGTTGATTTCATAGTAATAAATCCTGCCGCTTTCACCCATACCAGTATTGCTCTTAGAGACGCTTTACTGGGTAGTAGCATTCCCTTTATAGAAGTACATTTATCCAATGTACATGCGCGTGAAGATTTCAGGCAGCATTCATTTTTATCCGATATAGCAACTGGCGTCATAAGCGGGCTTGGTAAAGACAGTTACTTACTGGCTTTGCAGGCTGCAATATCCCGTTGCAATAAATAATTTAAAATAACCATACAGAAACGAGAAAATTTATGGATATTCGTAAAATAAAAAAATTAATTGAGCTGTTAGAAGAATCAGGTATTGCCGAACTCGAAATCAAGGAAGGTGAAGAGTCAGTTCGTATCAGTAGACAAATTGTAGCAGCATCTGCACCCGTAGCTGCAACTCCAGTGATACAACAACCACAACCAGTAGCCACTAATGCAGCGCCAGTTGTCGATGAACCAAGCGGACACAAGATCAAATCGCCTATGGTTGGAACATATTATTCAGCAGCATCTCCAACTTCGGGACCTTTTGTTGAAGTTGGTAAAAATGTCAATGTCGGTGATACCTTATGTATCATCGAAGCAATGAAAATGATGAATCAGATCGAAGCAGATAAATCAGGGACAATAAAACAAATATTGCTTGAAAATGGTCAACCTGTCGAATTCGATCAGGTTTTATTTATCATTGAATAGAGATTACCTGATATGTTAGAAAAAATTGTTATCGCCAATCGAGGCGAAATAGCACTGCGCATTCTCAGGGCCTGTCGGGAGATGGGGATACAAACTGTTGCTGTTCATTCCACTGCTGATAGAGATTTAAAGCATGTTCGATTGGCCGATGAATCTGTCTGTATAGGCCCACCATCATCAATGGAAAGTTATCTCAATATACCTTCTATCATTTGTGCAGCAGAAGTTACCAATGCTTCAGCTATTCATCCTGGTTACGGATTCCTCTCTGAAAACGCTGAATTTGCCGAACAGGTTGAATCCAGTGGCTTTAAATTCATTGGCCCTAGTGCTAAATCTATACGCATGATGGGCGATAAGGTGACTGCGATTAAAACCATGAAAGAAGCCGGTGTACCAACTGTACCAGGATCAGATGGTCCATTAACTGATGACAATGATCGTAATATTCAAATTGCTAAAAGAATTGGATATCCCGTCATTATTAAGGCAGCAGGCGGCGGCGGTGGCCGCGGGATGCGTGTTGTTAATGCAGAAGGCAGCCTGTTGAATTCTATTCAGTTAACCAAGTCAGAAGCTGCAGCAGCTTTTAATAACGATATTGTGTACATGGAAAAATATCTGGAAAAGCCTCGCCATATTGAAATACAGGTAATTGCTGACTCACATGGCAATGCCATTCACCTGGCAGAGCGTGATTGCTCTATGCAGCGTAAGCATCAAAAAGTGGTCGAAGAAGCCCCAGCACCCGGTATAACACCGGAACAACGTGCCAGAATTGGTGAAAGATGTGCTAGAGCCTGTGAAACAATGGGATATGAAGGTGCTGGAACATTCGAATTTCTGTATGAAAATGGCGAATTTTATTTCATAGAAATGAATACACGTGTACAGGTAGAACACCCGGTTACTGAAATGATCACAGGTGTAGACATTATCCGTGAACAGTTATCTGTAGCTGCCGGTAATGTACTCAATTATAAACAGGAAGACATTCTGGTTCGTGGACATGCTATCGAATGCCGCTTAAATGCTGAAGACTCTAAAACATTCATGCCATCTCCTGGAAAAATCACTTCTTATCATGCCCCTGGCGGCCCCGGAGTCAGAATGGATACGCATATTTATAATGGATATACCGTACCTCCTCATTATGATTCTATGATCGGCAAATTAATCACTTATGGAGATACCCGTGAATCTGCTCTCGCCCGAATGAATGGCGCTTTGTCAGAAATCGTTATTGAAGGGATCAAATCTAATATCGAATTACAACGCGATATCATCACCGATGGCAATTTTGCAGCAGGTGGTACTGATATTCACTATCTGGAAAAGAAACTGGGAATTCATTAAGTGTTATTACAAAATAATGTGTTATGTCGCATGAGAAATAATCTCTTCATATTGACAGAACCTGGTCACTTTTTAATAAGGAATAAATTTTAATGTCATGGTGGAAATTAAGTATTCAATGTAGTCGCGAAGAACTCGAATATACTGAAGATAGCTTACTTGAACTGGGTGCATTAAGTCTGACACTAGAAGATGCCCAGGACCAGCCAATTTATGAACCATTACCGGGTGAAACCCCCGTCTGGCAAGCAATAACATTAACAGGACTTTTTGAGCAAACGCGGAGTATTGAAGAGCTTTACGATGAGCTGGTTTATAAATTACCTGCTCATCAAATAGCCAGTATTCGTAAACAAACTTTAGAAGATCAGGTTTGGGAACGCGCATTTTTAGATCAGTATGAGCCGATCAAATTTGGTGAAAACTTATGGATCTGTCCCAGTTGGCACGAACCACCGGATCCGCATGCCTGTAACATAATTCTTGATCCGGGTATTGCTTTTGGAACTGGTACTCACCCGACAACCGCATTATGTCTGCAGTATCTTGATGAAAATCCGCCAGTTGGTAAATCCGTTCTGGATTTTGGTTGTGGTTCAGGAATACTTGCTATTGCAGCGATGAAACTGGGCGCAACTAAAGTTAAAAGTATAGATATAGACCCTCAGGCCTTAGAAGCTACAGCAAGTAATGCCATTCGTAATTCAATTGATCCAGATGAACTGGGGATCTCTTTACCCGAGAAGATGAATTCTGAACCGGTAGAATATCTGATGGCGAATATACTCTCCGGTCCCCTTGTAGAGCTGGAACCTGAACTGGCGGCACTTACTTTACCCGGTGCACAGCTTGTTTTATCCGGAATATTACCGGCTCAGGCTGAAAGTGTTTTGCAGGCATATCAAAACGATTTCAAACTGGATGAGATCACTATAGAAAATAACTGGTGTAGAATTACAGGCATCAGACTAGATTAAAATCATGAGTAACCGCGTACAACAACTCAGTGATACCATGCAAACTACCTGTCCGAATTGTGGCAGTATTTTTATGCTATCCTCCGAACACCTTGAAGCAGCTAGAGGACAGGTCCGTTGTGGCGAGTGCTCGCAAGTTTTTAATGCACTATTAAGCCTGGAAAACTATTCCGGTGAATTTAGCCTGATAAAATCATCTGCAAAAAGAAATAACAAGACCATTGAGCCACTCGATGATTTTTCTGCCATCGATGATCTTACTGAAGAAACAGTCTCATTAGAAGAAGCCATGTATGGTGATGATTATTCATCAAAAAGTAATTTCAAACCCATTTTATGGCTTGCTGGTATTTTACTATTAACCATTTTGGTCATCATTCAAGTCGTCTATTATCAACGATATACCTTAATTTCTTCTGTAAATTATCAACAGCAAATTCTAGGAATGTGTAGAATTTTACCCTGTGATGAATCCAGATTTACCAGTCTTTCACAAATAAAGCTTCTGGATAGAAATATTTTCACTCACCCTACCCGTAAAAATGCATTGATGGTCAGCGGTTCATTTGTTAACCAGGCTCCCTTCAGTCAACCCGTACCATCACTATTAATCAGTCTATCTGATACCAAGGGTAAATTTATTGCAAACCGCCTTTTCAAAGCAGAAGAATTTCTGTCCGACAAATCGATAAACAAATTGATTCCAGGCAAACCAGTACAGTTTCGTCTCGAAATTAATGACCCTGGCAATGATGCTCTTGCTTATGAGTTTGAATTTTTCAGTAATGATGTAGGCGATTAATGCCTTGAAGTTCTCTATCGGACCATATCAGTTTGCAAATTCATTAGTCCTTGCACCTATGGCAGGTGTGACAGATAGACCTTTTCGCCAATTATGTCGATCACTTCGTGCAGGTATGACTGTTTGTGAAATGGTCAGTAGCAAAGCAGACCTTAGAAATACTCGAAAATCCCTCTTGAGACTTAATCATCAGGGAGAGCCTGAACCGGTAATAGTTCAGATTGCTGGAGCAGACCCGCAGATAATGGCTGAAGCAGCCCGCTATAATGTCGCACAGGGAGCACATATTATCGATATCAATATGGGATGTCCGGCGAAAAAAGTTTGCAAAGTCGAAGCTGGTTCAGCTTTAATGCAGGATGAGCTAAAAGTTGAGGCCATACTTAATGCCGTTGTTAAAGCTGTCGACGTACCAGTTACCCTGAAAACCCGCACAGGCTGGTCCAGACAACATAAAAATATAGATCGTATCGCTAAAATTGCTGAACAAAGTGGTATACAGGCTCTCACTGTTCATGGACGAACTCGCGAAGATAAATATGATGGTCATGCTGAATATGAATCAATTCGACGGTTAAAAAATCAAATTTCAATCCCAATTATTGCAAATGGTGACATAAATTCTGCAAAAAAAGCACGAACGGTCATGGACATCACTGGAGCGGATGCTATCATGGTTGGTAGAGCAGCTCAGAAAAAACCCTGGATATTTCAGCAAATAGAATATTTCCTGGAAACAGGCCAGGAACTAGATGAGCCGGATCTTGCTACAAGAAAAAAATGGTTGATTCAGCATTTACAAAATTTGTATGAATTTTATGGAGAATACCAGGGATTACGAATTGCACGTAAACATATAAACTGGCAACTTGGTGAAGAATCCATTTATCAGCAAAATTTTAAACGGCTGATAATGTTAGCTGAGAAAAGCAGTGAACAAATAGGGCTTATAGATCAACTTTTTATCCAGTTAAATGGTAAGTATTTTGATACTGCCTGCTAGCGACGATAAATAATTATCATAATTAGAAAACACGGTATATTCTAAAAAAATACAGGTATTCGGCTCATGCAATCGAATACTTTATTGATTTTTTTAGATATCAGTACTATTAGTGTATTTCTAAAAGGGGTGGGAATAGGCTATTCCCGACTAAAAAGGCATAAATGGTTTTTTCAGTCGTATTACTTGAAATTACCAGAATTATTTTTGAGATATTGGTTTGAATAACAACTCGGATAAAAATAACAATTCATTACAGCAGTCAGTCGAATCAGCTCTTTTGAAATATCTCAATGATCTGGATGGTGAAGCACCCTGTAATCTCTACGATAAGGTTTTAACTGAAATAGAGAAACCACTCTTTTTGACCATCATGGATCATTGTGAAAATAATCAGTCTAAAGCTGCAAGCTGTTTGGGCATCAATCGTGGCACCTTACGTAAAAAGCTAAAACAGTACGAAATTACCCGATAATTTTATTGATATCTCATAATCTCTGCAAAAATATTTCAATTAGCAAGCTGTAAAAAATAAAAACCTCTGAACATATCAACCTAGAAAAATCAGTTGAATCAAGAAAGTCTACGTAACACCTTTATGCAGCTGATAAAATCAAAAACACACTCTTCACCAATCAGCTGACTACGGTGTTTTTGATTTCTCGGCAATTGCGCCTGCATTGCTCTAACGACAGTCATCCCTGGCTTAGACCAGGCACATCAATCTGTTACGCATCTTTTTCACGCTCAACTGATTTTTCCAGGATCAAGAATTTCATGACAGCTCATCTCTAGTGTACTGTCCTAAACTGTATGCAGGTTATAGCGAGACGGGAAATAGTCATATGCAAGGCGTCATCCGCAGGGAATGGCATGCCCTTTTCAAGGATGACAACGCAGCAGATGGCTGTTTCCCGTCTCGCCCGAAGG
>JBNKKI010000005.1:0-18991 GCA_050291745.1 Gammaproteobacteria bacterium
CCTTCGGGCGAGACGGGAAACAGCCATCTGCTGCGTTGTCATCCTTGAAAAGGGCATGCCATTCCCTGCGGATGACGCCTTGCATATGACTATTTCCCGTCTCGCTATAACCTGCATACAGTTTAGGACAGTACACTAGCACCAACTTTAGCAGCTATATCTTTGCTGTAGGTTGCTTCATGGACAAGAACATGACAGCCTTCGCAAGCATCTAATAACAGATTGGGCTGATCATTATCACCGGATATAATTATTTTCCTCGGCTGATTGTTGTACATTAGATATTCATCGCTTTTTATGATTTTACCGCCAAACTCTACATCCTGACCTTTCTTTATCCTGCCCCAAAGAGGTCCTTGAGGAATACCATCCAATTTTAGCTTTTGAATATTAAGACCAGGTTCAACATCCTTTTCCTTAAAACTATAAGCATAAGATGGAACCCGATGAGATAGCTTTATTGTGGTCACTTCAGTGTATTTCAGATCCACATCTGGTAATAAATCTGAGCAGATAAATTCCAGTTCAAATGGCAAATATAGTTGAGTATTTTCCTGAGTTAATTTAAGCCATTCTTCTATGCCATCAGGTGCAATAATTTTTAGAGGTTCTTTACGCCCTCCCATCCCTGCACTAGCCAATATGCCAGGCAATCCATAGCAATGGTCTCCATGAACATGAGTAATAAATATCGCTCGCAAAGAATTCATTGACAGGTTGCTGTGCAATAGTTGATGCTGAGTTCCTTCACCACAATCTATTAAATACCAGTCACTTCCAATGCTTTCTCGCAAAGCAATGGCTGTTACATTTCTGGTTTTAGTAGGAACGCCAGAAGATGTCCCCAAAAAAGTTAAATTCATTTAAATACCTGAATAATTAAAAACGATAAATACTTTTATTGATTATCTCATCTGGGTAAACTTATCGCAGCTGGCAGACTACTATTATATCGACTTCTTAAGGCTGCATCTGTTAATGCATATGACCAGTTAATCAAAGTATCTCGATCAGTTTTAGTAAAAGGTCTTAGTTGTGTCGGAAGTCTTTCCATAGATTTATATTTATCATTATATTTCACTAAAGGTTCTATATCAGGATAACTTTCTATATCCACATCTATACCCCAGTAGGCTCCGTTGTAATGATCAGGCGATATAAAATTCTCCATTAATTTCCGTTTTCTTAGAGCCCGTTGTTGATTTATCATAATATCATTCATTCGTTTATATTGAGATATCCAGTTATTTCGCCAATTTAATTTACTTTTCAATTTACCAATCATTGTATTTTTGTATTGATAGGGTGTTTGTAATGGTTCGCCAGAATCACATACAAAAACAGTATCGTAATTTTTATACTTTCCTGTTTTCCATAACCATTCTATCCCCAAATTATCGTACAGGCCGCCATCACAAAGTAATAATTTTTTTCTTAATCTATCAATATGATATAAATCCGTAAATTCTGTTTTCACCCACTCCCATTTTGATCCATCAATAACAACAGGAGAAAAAAATGGAGGAAATGAACTGGATATTCCAACAGCTTCCGACAGTGAAATATGATGATTCAATGCTTTCCCGATACGATAATCACTCAGGTATTCTTTGGTAATTAGTACACTCACACCTGTGTCATAGTTGGTCCCATAGAAAATAAATTCAGGCGCATTATTTTTTGATGCAATATCTTTAAGAAGTTTGTTGTTAAAAAGATATTCATCATATTTTTTTGAAATCATATCGCCAATGGTATATCTGAAAGACAGGATACCTTTTAGAACAGATGGAATATCAATAGTTTTTTCGCAGAAATTAATAAGAGGTTCAGTAACTTCTTTAAAAAAGTTATCTGCTATACCTGTTGTTTCATCGAAATATAACTTATCCCATTTATAAGCAAGAAAGCCGGCCGTGATAGCACCGCCAGAAACACTGGTAATGGTTTTTATTTTTGGTAGCATACCTAATTCATTAAGTCTTATTAAACTACCAAGAGCAAATAATGTAGCGCGATACCCACCGCCAGATAATGCCAGTCCAATTCTATTCTCCATAAATAATCCTGATTAACATTTGCTTAATTAATAATCGAAGTTTGTATTTAGCGCTAACTTTTTTCATAATTTGAACTGATCAGAATACCTGATATAAACCTGAAAAACAGGTTACAGGGAATCTATATCTGTGTTGAAAATAAGTTCCCGAAACTAAAACTCAGCTGAGAGCCACCCTGCTTCTGCGGTCTACGGCGGGTATAGGGACGAAGTCTAAGCCGCTTAAAAATTCAGGCATTGATCAGGGCTTCCCTAAATATCAGCCTCAATTTCCCTGTTAAGAAAACAAAGTGATTTTACTGAGATATGTGTATATTAAAATCTTAACAAATTACTTTTTATCAAAGTATTCAGTAAGATTCTGAGAAGTATTTTTTTTCCAAACTACGGCCAGATATCCACCAAGTGCTGCCAAAAATAACATGGCTATAGATTTCATAAAAAGAATTGAATAATCAGAATACAGACGTTCAAATAAACCTAACTGAAGAATTGTGAATAAAATATTAAATATTCCAACGCCTATTGCATTAAGAATTTCCGAATTATCAGCAATACTAGCTGCGACAAAACCACCAATTAAAATTGAAACAATAAAAATAGAATCGCCAAATAATTTGAGCCACTCAGGGTAATTCCCAATGGAGTCATTACTTTGGTATGCCACAGAAATAAACACTGAAACCCAACCCAGCACGACAAAAATAATAATGTTTAATGCTGCTCCAGCAAAAACAGCTAAAAAATATATTTTCCTTCTTCCCTTTTTGTTTAAAAGTTTATTATTATCCATTTTTTCCATATACATTCAGAAATTTAATGAGGCTGTAAAGAAAGCCCATACGAGGGCATCCATTCAGCTGATTTTATTTAGTAACTTTGCCTGTTATTGCTGATTATTTCAATTATTTTTCTTCATAGCTGGATTCAGTCTTATGAAATTTTTTTGATCCTATTGTTGTTATTTAATATTCAAATTTCTCTCCTGCCCATCGCTCCTGAGTGGGAATGCATACGAATTCAAATTGATAGTGAAAGATATGGATTCCCATGCAGAGCATAAGAACCAGAAAATTTTCACTGAAAATTTAAGACCAGTGGTCAATCATTTTTTATACCATAATCTTCATGTTCTTTATAAGCCTTATGGCAATGAAGAACAGGCATGTCAGCCAGTCTGTCGAGCTTTAATGTCGTCACCGTATCATCTCGAATAGACAGGAAAAGATCTTCATGCGACACAATCGAAATTCCGTAGGAAGGAATCATCTTGCGTATTTTTTCCTGCCATTCATCAGTTGCCAGTTGTTCAGCGAAGCATTTTTCGATGATTTCAAGAATAATGGGCACCAGTATAGATGCACCCGGCGAGGCGCCAAGCAACGCTGCTAAAGTACCATCAGAGTTGTGAATAACTTCTGTACCAAACTCAAGTTTGCCACCTTTATCCGGGCATTTTTTAATGATCTGTACTCTTTGACCCGCAGTGGCAAAAGCCCAATCGGTATCATGGGCATCAGGATAATATTCCCGCAGTGCATCCATACGTGAGCTATGGGTCTGGGTGATTTCCTTAATCAAATACATAATCAGATCAAAGTTTCTCAAACTAACATTCAGCATCGGCCACAGATTATCCAGCTTGAATGATTTAAAAAGATCCCAGGCTGAACCCTGTTTCAGAAACTTTGTGGTGTAACCGGCAAAAGGCCCGAATAACAAGGCTTCTTCTCCATCGATCAAACGTGTATCTAAATGGGGTACTGACATAGGTGGCGAACCAACAGAGGCTTTACCGTATACCTTGGCCATATGCTGTTCGACGATCCTGGGATTTTTACAAACAAGCCACTGTCCACTTACTGGAAAGCCACCATAACCTTTAGCTTCAGGAATTCCGGATTTCTGCAAAAGTGGTAAAGTCGCGCCCCCTGCCCCGATAAACAGAAATTTGGCATTTACATAACTAATTTCCGAATTTGGTTTGTGCTTTAAGGTCACCGTCCAGCTTTTATCATTTTCCTGTATAAGATCTTTGGCAGTCGTATTGAGCATCAGCTCGAAGCCTTCCTGTGTATTCAGATGCCGAATCATTCCACGACTCACAGCCGCGAAATTCACATCGGTACCGTGCGCAACACGAGTCGCAGCAACTTTCTGATCAGGATCTCGTTCCTTCATTATTAATGGCATCCACTGGCGCAGCACCTCAGGGTCTTCGCTAAACTCCATTGGAGCAAACATGGGATGTTTAATCAGCGCTTGATGGCGTTTTCGGAGGAATTCAACGTTATCTTCCCCCCACACAAAACTCACATGAGGCACCGGATTAATAAAGTTTTCCGGTGATGGTAATGCCCCCAGCTTTACCAGATGTGACCAGTATTGAAGGCTTACTTCATAACGGGCATTGATACCGAAAGCTTTATGGATATCGATACTACCGTCTGCCAGTTGAGGGGTATAGTTCAATTCACAATAAGCTGCATGCCCGGTTCCAGCATTATTCCAGCCTGAACTACTCTCCTGTAGCGGAGTACCCAGCCGCTCAACCATAATCACTGACAGGGAAGGATCAAGCTGTTTCAACATAGACGCGAGCGTAGAGCTCATTGCGCCAGCACCAATCAGGAGGACATCAGTTTTCACGTACATAGATAATACCGGTTAAACATTGATTTCTCCGCGCCCTGTTTAAAACAACCAGATTAGGCATGCCAATCACTAGCACAGGAAACAGCAACTAGAGAATAATACTGAACAAAGTTCGGCTTCAACCTATCGAATAATAGGGATATTTCACTGATTCTATCAATATTAATAACACCCACATAATAAAAATTGACACTAACCTTATCTTTATTATCCTAGAATCCGCAGTTAACCGCTCGCAATAGAGGTTAACCCACTGTTTCATAAACCATTACAATTGATGTGTATTATCCTGGTAAAATCAGTTAATCATGAAAGTCTACGTAACACTTCAAATCGTCCAACTGCAGATTCCAGGTTAAACAAGTGGTGACGAGTACACATTCATGATAACTGGATTTGAAAGTGAATAAATATAAATTACTATTTTCTTTTATATTTCTGAGTTTTAATTTTTATGGTTGTGTTGCCAAAGAATCTGGAGATAATGACTGCGCAAGATGGCTTGAAAATGCGGTTATTTCGGTTGAAAAAGTGACGATAGATAAGCGATTTGAAATGGCTCTAAAACAGATAGCTTTATCTTGTAACAATTTCGTTTCAAATAAAATTAGATCTGATGTAAATAAAAGCCTTTTACTCCCAGTTGAAGACAGGCAATTACTATTGCAACAAACTGTAGCGAAACATTACTCTGATAGTTGTCTTGATACCAAAGCAATTGAACCGGCGAGTCGTCTGAACTATGTTTGTCAAGAAGATGATTTCCCGAATGGCCCGATGGCATCCATGTCAGGATCAATAGATGCTGCTTCCTATATGTTGGGTAAGGTTATAGAAAAGCGATTAAAAGCATTAAATTTAAATGAATTTCATCGTAGAAAATTTATGCTTGATTATTATTTGGGAGCAGCAGTTGATATGGAAAGAAGAAGCATAAAATGACGTATATTGCAAAAAAAGGGGCCAGAATTATCTGAGGACACAACACTTGCTTGAAATGGCCTTAAAGCTTTTTTAACAGTAGATTGCTTAAGAGAATTGAGTTGAAATGGAGATGAAGTTGAACGGAAATAATAATTCATATGTAAACCGCCTATTCCTTTTTTGGTCTTTATTCATGTTTTCAATGTGGATGTCCAAGACTATGCAGCCGATTTATTGGAATGATCAGGGGTATCTAGACTTATTTGGTATCTCATATGTGTTTATGGCAATATTTGGAAGCCTTTCTATTGTTTACTCAAAAATACCAGCGACTATTGGAATTCGGAAAAGTATAATTCTTGGCGGAATTATCTATAGTTTAGGTTTAGGGCTCAGAGCAATACCATCTACAATAAGCTTAGCTGCCATTTCAGGTGCATTTTGTGGCATGGGATCAATTTTAGTATTCTTATCAAATAGATATTGGTTGTTATCTTATTCTGATGAAGATACTAGACCTATCTATATTGCCAAGATAAATCTATTCAGTGATGTTGGAAAAAATACTGGAATATTTTTTTCTGGGGTTTTAGCAATGTCCATAACACTTCCAGGAATATCTGGAGAGAGGTTTGTCCTAATACTGTCTTCAATATTGGTTCTTATAGCAATAATTATTTACCCAAAAAATTCTTCGGATTTTGATAGTAAAGATGAGGTTAAGGGCGGCTCATTAAAACATCTTTTTAAGACTTATCCTGGCAAGGTTGTTTCTCAGATAGTTTTTTTATTGTTTCTAGGTATTCAATCAGCAATATTAATACCTGTATTGCCTTTATATATAAAGGAATTTGGGTTTTCTACCTCCAACACAACTATTGTATTATCTATTGCTGCCGGATTAGGAACAGCTGCACAATATTTGTATAGCAAGAAACTAAAGAGAAAAAATCTATACGCGTCTTATGCGATAGTATCAATTTTGGTTGCTTTGTGCACACTCGGTTTTCTTAACTCAGAAAAATCAGCCTATGTATTTGTAATGTTTTTAGTAGTAATGATGGTTTTCAGAGCACTCTCAGGAATATTATACTCTGTCGGGCAATATCATCTATTTCAAAAAGATCACTTGCCAGCAGCTATTGGTCTTATACAAACAACATTTATCCTTGGAGATCTAGCTGGAGGGGCTTTATTATCGTATGTTTATAAAAATAACTTATTGATAGAGTATAAGCATTATTTTGCGCTATTAATTTTTTTCAATTCGATGATTTATGTATTCTTGCTTCGTACTAATGAGAGTGAACAAAATAAACTCGATAAATAATGGAGTATGCTATTTTTCTGATTCAAAAAAGTGGAAAGCATTAGGTGCATATTCTGGTTGATCGTGATCTAATTTGTTATGCCCTACTTCCATCATCCTGGATTCCTCAGTTGACCGCTCGCCATAGAGGTCAACTGCGGAATCCAGGTTTAACTTTTCGACAATAGTCACTCAGCCATCATTTACTGAAAAGGCCATAAAGTCAGTTTACCTTGAACATACCATGACAGGCCAGACATTGCTTCATTAACTCACCAGTGAATGAAGTTAAGGTATTCATATCATCTGTTTCAGCACGAATCACTAATTCTTCAAACATCATATGGGTTGGTCCTCCAATGTCTTTAAATGATTGCGGCGTTTTCTTTTTAATGGATTCCGGTGTTTCTCTCGCCATTCTATTGCCAGAGTAACGAGCTGACTTAATAATTAGTTCTCGATCTTCCTTGCTTATTCCCTCAATAACGCCTTGTATACTAGTCAGCATTTGGCGCATTTCGCTCAGGAATTCAGTCTTTTCCGGGCTGGAAAGACCGAGGTTAAATCTCTTATCCTGGACTTCATGATCTCCAGCATTGATTTGGAAACTTGATCCGATAACTGTAAAGAACAGAAGTAATGTAAGTATTTTCATCATAATCTATTTATTTGCACAACGAGGCCGTAGGAAAACCTCAGCAGTAAAAAATTAATTAAAAGTAGCAAAGTCAGCTAAAAAATGCAGCTGTATGTATTATCGATCAAGTTCCTTGTCCGCTTCAACGATTTGTTAGCCATTGCTTGCTGAAAGTGTAGCAACAATGGGCGCTCCATTTGTGACAATTATCGTATGTTCATATTGCGCAGATATATTCGACTTATGGCCAGTTAACGTCCAACCATCTTCTCCCTCATCGACATGCGTACTTTTAGTCGATAGAAAAGGCTCAATCGCAATTACCTGCCCTGCCTGTAATACGCGAGGATCTCTGTGGTCATAGTATCCGACAATACCTTCTGGCTCTTCGTGTAAAGCACGTCCAAGACCATGACCAGCTAGATTTCGGATAATTTTAAACCGGTGTGCCTTTGCGACGGACTGTATGGCTTTGCCAATTCGATTTATTTTCGCTCCGGCACGTGCCTCCTTAACCGCTTGACTCAGAGCGACTCTAGTCGCATGACATAGTCGTGCTTTAGTTGGGGTGACAGGAGGAACGACTATAGTTCCACCCGTATCGGCGAAATAGCCATCCAAACTGGCAGACACATCAACATTTACAACATCTCCAGCGAGTATTACTCTCAAACCAGGAATTCCATGCGCAGCTTCCTCATTGACACTTATGCAGGTTGCACCAGGAAAGTCGTACGTCATTTTAGGAGCCGACTGTGCACCAAATTCTTCAAGCAGGCGACTACCTATGTCATCCAGTTCCTGCGTAGTCATTCCGGGTTCGATAGCACCAAGCATAGTATCTCGCACCATCGCAACAACACGGCCAGCAGCCATGATACCATCGATGTCAGATTGGTTTTCTATTGTCATTTATAATCTCCTTAAATTACTAAGCGGCTTATATCAATCAGTGGCACGGATACCCCGGTTCGAGAGTTACAAGTTTATCACTTTGAAACATAGCATTGAAACCGCAATAAGGCCTGCCAGAAGCAGGGCATCCACTATCTAAATTAATGTTAATTAAGTCTTGAATTTCTGTACAGATCATATTGATTGATTCACATCTATCAATGAAATTACTTTTGCTCATCCCCAATTCGAAATTGGCATTTAACTCAACCAATTGTCTAAGCTCACACACTTCGGTTAAATGATAAATATTTCTGTTTTTCATCCGGTGATATTCTATATACCAAAAGAGATTACTTAGAATAAATATTAAAAATAACACGGCCAGTAAAATTTTATTCATATATCCAGCTCACGCTTACAATCACTGGGAAATTTAAGTTGTGGAACGGAGTGGAGAAGCTAAAATTTTTCATGCGCATTGACCCTGTGAATTTGACCAAATTATAAGTGCATAGCCTTGTTAAATATAACAAAATCCAAATCCTTCTGATGACTCAAGAACACTACGAGCTTCTCTTATTGCGTTTAAACAGCATTGACAATAAATCATGTCAGGATATTTTGGCAAATTTGTAATTTCTGTTTCACATACTTCACAAACACCGATACCCTGAGTAAGATTTTGACTTGCCTTGTGCGAAGCTAACTTTACCAACCCCACTTCATAACTGCTAATTGCATCAGATATTTTTTTCTTTCCAGCAAAGCGTTTCTGATTAATATCTTCTAATTTCAACAACTCCAACTTGCATTCGCCCAGTAATTTTTCACGATCACCGGTAGGTACAAGAGTCATCCTTTTAGCTAGACTCAAAATTCTATCCTCTATGGCAGACGCTTTTAATAGAGCCTTACTTTCTGGAGAGTCTAGATCTAATAGCATGATTTTCTCAACTTCGTACTCCGTGATAAACTATTTCCACTTTTGAAATTACTTTTGCCAACGCCTTGCACAGTGAGCGGTACGAGAGACGGCTGTCCAGCGCCGCAGCTGCGAACTGCTGCAATCTGTTAGGCCAAAGCATGTACCAGCTCAACTTCATATAGCTTCCTCCTGGCGGGAACGGTAATTCCATTGTTAACAGGGCGAACATTTGACAAGCTCCAAGCCCAATGCCAGCGTCCTGTCGAAACCTGTCATCATTGCTAAATAGGTATCCAAAACCACCAGGTTTAGACCAGGCATCCAAGTTTGATTGTTGATTGTCTATCAAGAGGACATGCTCATTCTTATATTCCACAACTATGCGGTTTAAGGGAAACCGAGGGGCCTTCCCTCATCTTTAATACAGCACGAAAGGGTTTCTTCGCCTTTCTTCATGACTCACAAGCACAGCATAAGGCGGTCAAATTAATGGCTTTGTTAAAGCCTGGTGGCAACTGTATAAACATGCTTTTCCGGGTATTGGTCTAGCTCAAGGTGTAACACAGACAAGCCATTGTTGATAAGCATCTGTATATTTTCATTAATACCAATAGAACTATAGTAGAAAGTATCACCATGCCACTGATCCCGGTGCTCTCCTTCAGCATTGCCAAATGTATATATTAGAATGCCGCCTTCTGCCAGGAGCTGACACAGCTTTGACACAACAGGCTTTTGGCTGGCCAACGGCAAGTGGAAAATACTGTCCCAGGCAACGATGAAATCAAATTTCTCTTTCGTTTCCCAAGAGCATATATCGTGATGTATGAATTTGTGCTCCGGGTGATTTTTACAAGCCAGTTCAATCATTTCCTTCGATACATCCAGGCCGGTAACCGTGAAGCCGTGTTTCTGCAAGATATGAACAAACCTACCGCCTACACCACAACCCACATCAAGAGCCTTACCCGCTTTGGAGGAAAATTCAATAGCTCGCTCAAACTGGCTCACACCATAAGATGATTCAAAGTGCTGATCATGCCACCAATGAGCAATTTTATCGTATTTTTTTCCTAGTTCAGATGGTTCCATAAGAGGACCTTAACGTCTAACTAAACAGCCCGCAGCGGCTGTTAACAGAACGACGGCTTGGTGCTGTGGATCTAATTGTAGTTTCTTGTTAAACATATTAGTGAACTTATGAAGTTCCCAACAAAGCTACGATGAAAAAAGATACTGGTCATGTCAATATTCCAGAAGCAGCATGCCACCTTAACAGAAATAAAGCTGTAATCACAGAGACCATGCTTATAACCTCAGACACAAGGGAAACTTTGCCTTTTATTGATACTGATTTCAATGACTTTATTTCTAGATGCCTTTTCCTGGCCTGCACTCAGGGCATGCTACGCTCTCCAACAATGTATTAAGTCGCGGTTGAACACGACCTATCCTTTTTTGTTAGCACTAGTCTTCATCTTCCACCCATATACTCATAGCTGAATTCTTACCTATACATAAAATGCCGCCATCAAACGTAGAACCAGTAAAAGGTCTTAATCCAAAAGAACTTGCTCCATGGTACTTATGCCACTCTACATTTGTATAGAAAGTAGATTTATCCGGAGCGACAGAATAAACCAAATACTCAGAATATTTTTTTGCCTCTTCTCTTGGCATGATCTCACCACTATATGCCAGGTCACGCCAAAGTATTGCTTCTACAATCTTGCAAGCGATATCAATTTTTACCTCGATGAGATTTTCCTCATTCGGAAAAAGCCCAAAGCCACTTAGAATTGACTTAATGGGATAGTTCCAATTTGGTGAGAAGTTGACTCTTAGCTCACCACAATCTCTTTTCTCAATTATTTCTGCGATTCTCATAGGGCTTATAGGGTGCTAACGCTAGTGTACTGTCCTCAACTGTATGTAGATTCTAGAAGCCCCCAAACTTCCCAAGACAAGGCGCAGTTCGCAGGCAATGGCGCTTCCCTTGTCAAGAACTGCAACGCCGGATTGGGGGATTTGGGGGCTTCCCTTCGGGCGAGACGGGAAACAGCCATCTGCCGCGTTGTCATCCTTGAAAAGGGCATGCCATTCCCTGCGGATGACGCCTTGCATATGACTATTTCCCGTCTCGCTATAACCTGCATACAGTTTAGGACAGTACACTAGATAAAAGTATCCTTCGGTCAGCAGGTATTAGCTGAATTAACTAAGACTCTCCTTTTATTAAGGATAATAAATGAAAATAGAAATCGTAGATGAAGTTGCAGAAAAGACAGGATTATCTCAGCAGGAAATGCAGGAATTTCTTGCGATATCTTTATACAAGGCCAAAAAGATTAACGGTGTACAGGGTGGAAAGATACTGGGTACATCGGAAATTGAATTTCATGGTTTATTAGATAAATACAATGAGTATGTCAACTATGATATTGAAGATTTACTGGAAGACATTGAAACTCTAAATAAGATATGAATATAAAGATGGATTTTGATACCAATATCAATGCTTACGTGGTCAGCTTGCCTGATTATGTATACCTTAAAGAATTGAAGGAATGGGGACTTCAATTTTTAATGCAACTGGAAGATAGAGGTGAAATAGCCAGTTTGTTATTCGACACGAATCAGCATATATTTGAATCTGTTGAATGCCTGAAATATTTACGTGACTTACTTTCAAAAAATCTCATCACAAAAGAATATATTTCTCGAACTGCTTTTGTTCAACCACTGGAAACAGTGCAAGCTCACATTGTGAGTGATCGTGAAGCCTATTTTTCGAATATTGAAGAAGCTTTAGCCTGGTTACATTAATAACAACGCCACTTTAAGTAAAGTGGATAAAACATTTAGGAAAAAAATATGCAAATAGAAATAGGGAAAGGTATTGGTGATTTTATTTTCGGTCAATATGAACGAGAAATAGTTGAAATCCACGGTAAGCCGAATAAGAAATATATTGATGAATATGGAGATATTTTTCTAAAGTATAATTCGATGGAAACAACATTGAAATTTGAACACGAAAATGAATTCCGCTTGAGCTGGATCGAGACAAGTAATATTAAAATGAAGATTCTCGATTTTTCGCCCTGGAAAATACTCAAGGCAGATCTATTACCCAAATTAACTGAATTATTGTCTGAACCTCCTCAAATGGAGGACTATGGCAGTTTTGAGTCAGTCACTTACAATAACTCATGGATGGAATTTCAATTTGAATATGGATTATTAAAGCAAATTAACTTTGGCGTACTTCTGGATAGCGATAGCAAAGCTAAATGGCCGACTGTTTAAAAAGTTGACCAGTTAGCGAATAATTCATTAAAACTATTCCTTTAAACCTGGAAAAATCAATTGCACGTTTGAGGCGGCGTATCTCTTCGTTGTAACTCCTTGGAATAGCTCGCTATTCCGCGTCCTTACGCCTTGATCTACACCACCTCAAACGCACAATCAGCTCGTCCAACTGCGGATGCCAGGTTGAATCATGAAAGCCATTCCTGGCTTAAACCATACACATCAAGCTGTTAAGCATCTTTTTCACGTTCAACTGATTTTCCCGGTTAACGTGGAATACGCACTTCATCTTCATCAAAACTACCGTACTGTGCACTACGATGACAGGCTTCACATCTTGCGTAAGTTTTCACTTTTGGATTTTGAGAAACATATCTATCTGATATTTCATGGTGTATAGCCTGGAAAAAACGGGTTTTAGTCAAACGAAGTAAAGTATCTTTAGAATCAAAACGACTTCCATAACGACGTTTAATTCGAGATTGATCATAGTTATTATTATCTAGAAATGATTTAACCGCAGCGGTATCTTCGGCGCTAAGTTCTGCATTATCACCAAAATGATCATCCAGATTATTCATAACCGCATCCCATGAAGCCGTCGGCAAAAATTGAGTAGGATAGGCTATATGACACTGACTACATTCATCGCGATAAATAGTCGCAGCTGGAACGCTGGCGGCAAAGGCCGGTACGACGCCAACTAATAGAGTGACTATACAAAAAAATTTTAGTACTTGTGAAATCATAGTTTTTACCTTATGTGTAATGTTAAAAAAAGTCCTTAAATAGACAGGATAAATTACCTTATTAAACATTCAGAATTTAACCCGATCACTTGCTGGATCATCAGGAATAGTCATTTTTGAATCTTCAAACCAGCCCTGCCTGGCATCACTATGGCAGGCATCGCACTGCGCTTTACCATTAACATTACTTTGCTGCCATACTTCATCCGCAATTTCGAGATGCTTACGACGCCAGTAGCGAGTTTCCGTAATTTTCAATGGTGTAAGGTTGGGCTTATTCCAGCTCATTATTTTTCGAGAGGCTTCGGTGACGCCTAACTCAGCAGAATTGGCCACCGCAAAATCCGACAATTGCTTTACAACGTCTTCATCCAGTAATAATTCTTCACCGAAGTGTTCATTTTGTTTTTTCAGCAATTCCTTCCATGATCGCGCAGGTAACAGACTGGGATGATAAGCCAGATGACAACTACCACATTCTTCTTCCCAGGCATCCAGCATCGGTAAAGGTTGACCGGTAAACTGTGATTCAAATGCTTCCTTTCCGGGTATCAAGCCAATACCCGCTGATAAAATATAAACGAATAAGATCACTACCATACCCAGCGCTATACCTTTATGTGGCAGGACATCGGGTATGTTATCTGAGACCAGCTTGCGTCCATTTATCATGCTTAACACCAGCTTTTCTTTAAGGTGATAACTCTCAAAGATAACGCCGGCAACATGCACTGCAACTAAAGCTATCATTGCTGAGGCTATGCCATTATGAATATTCTTGGCTAACCAGCCCACCAGATCTGAAGCGAATGAACCAGCAGGGCCATGACCTTCTTCACCACCAAATACAAAAAAACCACTAATTACAACCAGGAAAATACCAGCTAACAGTAAATAGATCGCCCAACTGCCTGCCGGATTATGTCCAACATATCTCTCAGGATGTCCTTTTAAAGTATTGATCGCATAATTCTTCGCTTCGACAAAACTATAATTAAATTGTTTGAAAAGAGCGAAATGCGTACCGCTAAATCCCCATACAAACCGGAAAATAATTAAACCCAGAATGGCATAACCGGCAAATATATGAATATCAAGCCAACGATCACCTTCACCCGTGAACCAGGCAGTAAAAAATAACAACACCAAAGACCAGTGAAAAATTCTTACTGGAAGATCCCAGACCATTTTGCTTTGCATCTTAGAATTTATATCAGTTTGTTCTGGTTCAGGTGAATTCATAATCTCTTATTTGAATCTCTAATTTGAAAGCCGGTTTAAAAAGTTTGTAGAAACTATTTTGTATTGTAGAGATAAATACTTAAGTCAAACTTAAAATTTATTTATTATTCAATAACTGTCATCGACGGGAGGCATTGTCCCCTTTCCAACTATAGATTCAGGGGCAATTGTATTGGTATTACCGGAGTAAAATATTAGTTAATCCTGGAGGTAGATAATAACCGTCCAGCAAGTCATACATCATAAAATAGGCAGATATTTGATCGAGTCAGCGATTTTGCTGTTATAGTGAGGCAACCTACGTAGCGAATCGATTGAATCCTGGCTAGTTACGTGCCTTTTTTTGCACGGAGAAACTATGACTTCAGTTCGATTACGCTATCAAACCCATGAATTTGATGAGCTGGATATTCATATCCGTAGCCTGAGAGATAAACAGGAATTTTCAGACCCATTAGGTGAAGCTGAAGCATTGGGTATCTCATCAGCGCAATGGTCCCTGTTTGGAGTCATCTGGGAATCCAGTATGGTTCTGGCGCATGAAATGGCCCATTACGATATTAAAGATAAGCGAATTCTGGAAGTCGGTTGCGGCATGGCCTTATCCAGCTTACTGTTAAATGCACGCCATGCAGATATTACGGCTACCGATTATCATCCTGAAGCGGGTAGTTTTCTAACCGAGAATGTGCGGCTTAATAATGCTGCAAATATCCCTTTTTTACGCACTAGCTGGGATAATTTCACCGATGGCCTGGGTTTGTTTGATGTCATTATAGGTTCAGACCTGTTATACGAAAAAGAACACATCGAACTGCTTTCTCAATTTATAAATCGGCATGCTAACCGGAAATGCGAAGTCATCATAGTCGATCCTGGTCGCGGTAAACATGCGCCATTCAGTAAGAAAATGGTCAAACTGGGCTATACACACAACCAGCGCAAACCGGAAACAAATGAAAATTTACCACCGGCATTTAAAGGACAGATATTAACTTATCTCAGAGATTAATCCTCCGTTTAATATTGCGTTTACCAGCTGAAATAAATCCCCCTGTTCCTGAAGTAGCATGAACCTGGATTCCGCGGTTAACCGCTCGCAATAGAGCTTAACCCACTGTTTCATAGACCATGACAGTTGATGTGTATAACCCTGGAATAATCACCCAATCAGTGCATCCCGCTACGAACTGAATTGAAGGTTTGAGGCGGCGTATCTCTTCGTTGTAACGCCTTGGAATAGCTGGCTACGCCGTATCGTTACGCCTTGATATACACCACCTCAAACGTACAATCAACTCATCCAACAGCGGATTCCAGGATTATGGAATAAGATATAAAAACTATAAAAGCCATATTTTTTATATTACAAGCTGTCAATATCCACCCTATAACCTCTTTTTTCATTGATATCCAGCGTAAGATCCTTTTAGAATCTATAAAATTACGAGGATTCTGAAATTATTTTTTGATAAGAGTACTATAAGTTCATGAGATGTTGTTTCGATTAACATCAGAAAATCTGTTATATGTGCTTTTATCGAAGACTCTATTTTTTAACACGGGGTTAAATTCAATTTAATTGATTTTTATAGAGGTTGGATACTATGGATAAAGCTGACTGGAAAGAACTATTGAATAAAAATAGTTTATTTAACTGTCTTACGGAATCTGAAATTTCCCGCTTACTTGATAACTCTGAACAAAAAAGCTTTTTAACCGGGGGTATTATTCTCACAGAAGGGGAAATTAGCGAACATGTTTTTTTAATAGGGACAGGATCTGTCAGCATTACTCTGTCCGGTGCTCAGTCTAATAAGATCCCTATAGAAACACTCGAAGCAGGCAATTTTTTTGGCGAGATGGCCTGTATGGAACATAAACCTCGAATGGCGACAGTGATCGCCCAGGTGGATTGTGAGTTACTCCTCATTACCTCCAGTTTATTTCATGAGCTGGTTGAAAAAAATGCGACATTCTCATCCAGATTTTCACTGATTTTAAGTGGTCGACTAAGAAAGTTAACAGAAGAAATCCTTGCAGTCAGAGTGAAAAATGTCGATGAAAAGCTTGAGTTATCAAATACCAAACTGGATGCTTCACTAAAAGCCATGGATTCCCAGATGAAGGCGGCTCAGACTATTTTTGAACAGACCAGTAACCGTGCAAGTGAAGTGATTCAAAGCTTTGACAGAACTCGTACCCAGATTATTTTAGCTGGTACAGTGGTTTCTTTACTGGCATCAATCGTATTAGGTTTATTGGCATTTTTTGGATGGCAGGAATGGAAAAACATTACAGATCCTATTCAGCAAAAAGTTTCTACTATTAATGCAACCGCTGATAAAATAAAACTACTTCATAGTAAAATAGAGGAACAATCCGAAGATGCTAAAAAAATAAACTCACTTCTGGTTAAACTTCAAGACCTTGAAACAATCGTCTCGGATACTAAACAGGCACAACTTACCCTCTATTCGGTGATTGTAAAAACCAATTTTGAAACCATCGTGCTTGAAGGACGCGAAGACTTATACAGTGAATTTCTTAAAGCTGCAGATCCAAACCTGACAGAAGAAATTTTTACTCAATTTCCAAAAGGATTGATGAAAACTGAACAGGTATATAGAACGCCATACATCAATTTCATTCGTAGTGGGCTAAGCAAGGGATATGCACAAACTGTCAAACAGAAAGCATTGTCTTATTACTATTTAATTGCTGCATATTTACTGGCAAACGATGAGCGCGGATACGTCTCAACCAGAAAACAATTTGATCAGTTTATTGACCAGATAGAGCGTCCTGTTTTTATAGTTCAGGATATTGGTCCAAGCTGGTTCGAAGAGTATTTGAATGCCATATCGAGTGCTAACAGAAATCAATTACAGGTATCACGGCTTTATGAAGTATGGAATAAAATCACTCAGCAAAATCGTTACAATAACTAACAGGACAGATCCCACCATACCTTGCCAGATTCATTGAATACTATATCGCTATTGCTATCGATATTAAAATTCAAATCCTTACATACGGCCAGGTCATTACTCGATCGATACCACGGATCATTCACTGATGGCCTTTGTTTACAACAGCCTGATATCGCATAAAGATTATTATCCGACACTGTCGTCATCCAGATACATCCTGCAGTCATCATTAAAATTGAAATAAAGCCTGTTTTTTTCATGTCGTTTCTCCTTAACTATTTCCCCTGAAAACTCAGTTGAGCATGAAAAAGATGATGAGCAGCTTGATGTGCCTGGTGAAATCAATCTGTTACGCATCTTTTTCACGCTGAACTGATTTTTTCTGGGATAATCACCCAATCAGTGCATCCCGCTACGAACTGAACTGCAGGTTTGAGGGGCGTATCTCTTCGTTGTAACTTCTTGATCTACACCACCTCAAATGCACAATCAACTCGTCCAACTACGGATTCCAGATTCAAGATTAACACACCATGTATAACATATCAGTATTCCTGTCGTAAAATCAGTTACGTATTATTGCTAGTATTTAGTGGACTAAACGGTAACTGATCGTGAAAAGCAGATAGGCTGGCGCCTGGTAATTTGAGATTACCTTGTGCAGGTTATTATCATCAGATCTATACCATTATTAAATAACAGCGGTGCGTTTAACCTAGAATCCGCAGTTGGACGAGCTGACTGTGCATTTGAGGTGGTGTAGATCAAGGCGTAACGATGCGGAATTGCGAGCGGTCAACTGCGGAATCTAGGTTTAAAGAGATTGCTCGGGCTATCCCTGCCCTCGCCCGTTACTCTGATCATCCATGGTCTCCTCCCTTCGGGTCAGCCTGTGGCTGTTATAATTCGCTCCCGGCGAATTAGTCGGAGCCGCCCTGATCGGGCGTCCAAAATCGCTCCCGGCGATTTTGTCGACAAATTCTTCTGGAAAGAATTTGGACAGCTCTGCTGCCCGAAGGGTGAAAACCAGGGATGGTTTTCATCTACAGGAGTTCTGCATCTGCCTCCAGGCGCGCCATACATAAAAAAACCCACCTCAAGGGTGGGTTTCTTGTTTAACTCATGCTTCCTATCAAGATCCTACTCACTCAACTAGAGATAGACTCAAAACGCGATTGCCTCTCGCGTTTTGACCCCTATGGGGCGCCTATCGGCGGTCCAGGTTGCTTAATCGCAACCTGTCGAACAGGAGTTCTGCATCTGTCTCCAGGCGCGCCATACATAAAAAAACCCACCTCAAGGGTGGGTTTCTTGTTTAACTCATGCTTCCTATCAAGATCCTACTCACT
>JBNKKI010000006.1:0-14488 GCA_050291745.1 Gammaproteobacteria bacterium
CCAATCAGGTGACTACGGTGTTTTTGATTTGCCGGCAATTGCTCCTGCATTGCTCTAACTACAGCCATCCCTGGCTTAGACCAGGCACATCAATCTGTTACGCATCTTTTTCACGCTCAACTGATTTTTCTAGGTTGAAGTGTATAATCACCCAATCGAGGCATCCCGCTACGAACTGAATTGCAGGTTTGAGGCGGTATATCTCTTCGTTGTAACGCCTTGATCTACACCACCTCAAACACACAACAACTCGTCCAACTGCGGATTCCAGGTTCAATATAGAAGTGAATTTTAACTCTGGCACGTTCTCTGCATCTAATCCTGTGAATGCCCCAATACAGGAGAATTAACATGAACCAGGCACTCTGGGTAGCAAAAACCGGTCTGGACGCCCAACAGACCCGTTTATCAGTAATATCTAACAATTTAGCAAATGTCAGTACCAATGGATTTAAACAATCCAGAGCTGTTTTTGAAGACTTGCTTTATCAAAATATAAGACAGGTCGGAGGCCAGACTTCACAGGATACACGCCTGCCTTCAGGCCTTTTACTAGGTACAGGTACAAGAGTTGTTGCAACTGAAAAAATTCACACACAGGGATCTATTCTTCATACTGAGAATTCTCTTGATGTTGCAATCGATGGGAAAGGATATTTTCCAATATTATTGCCAGATGGAAATGAAGCTTATACGCGTGACGGTAGTTTTAAAATTTCTGATCAGGGGCAACTTGTCACCGCCAGCGGCTACACATTGCAGCCTGGTATTACCGTACCTGCTGATTCTCAATCATTAACAATAGGCCAGGATGGTGTTGTTTCTGTGACCTTAACCGGTGCGGCCACACCTACTGTGATTGGCAATATTCAAATAAGCAATTTTATAAACCCCACCGGTTTACAGCCAATGGGTGAAAATTTGTATCTGGAATCAGCTGCAAGTGGCGCTGCTCAGGCTGGCACACCGGGATTAACAGGTTTAGGACGACTTAATCAGGGATCTCTGGAGGCTTCTAATGTCAATATCGTGGAAGAAATGGTGGGCATGATCGAAGCTCAACGAGCTTATGAAATGAACTCAAAACTTATTTCGACTGCTGATGGCATGATGCAGTATCTGAATAATAATATTTAGGTGATGTGATGTTTAATCAAATCAGAACATTAAAACTATTTCTTATTGCTTTCTCATTATTAATTTTGCAAGCCTGCTCAACGACAAGAATACAGGTGCAGCCAGATCCAATGTATGCGCCGGTAGATTTAAAGGAAAGTCGATTTCAACCCGTTAACAATGGCTCGATATTTCAACAGGGTCGAGCGGTTCGCTTATTTGAAGATAGTAAGGCTTTCAGGGTAGGCGATCTATTGAGTATCTCGCTGGCTGAATCAACCAATGCGACTAAATCGGCTGCAACAAATACTGCAAAAGATGATGATACCACTATCGGTGCAGGTACGCTGTTGGGAATCACACCTACCTTTAAAGGAAATTCCTTTTTAAATAACTCTTTATCGTCTGAAAGAGCGTTTAAAGGTAGTGGTGATACCGCTCAAAGTAATAGTTTGCAAGGGGAGATAACAGTCATGGTGACAGATATATTACCAAATGGAAATCTGGTCGTGCGAGGTGAAAAAATTATCGGATTAAATCAGGGATCAGAATTTATTCGTATCAGCGGTATTGTCCGAGCCCAGGATGTCAGTTCAAACAATGAAGTACAGTCAGGAAAACTGGCAAATGCTCGTATTTTCTATGGTGGAGGAGGCGTCATAGCTGAAGCGAATACCAAAGGCTGGTTAAGTCGTTTTTTCAACAGTCCTGTTTTCCCGTTTTAGGAGATCATCATGAAATATATGAAAATTTATATGGTAATGCTGTTACTGGCAATATCTTCAACTGCTTTTGCTGAACGGATAAAAGATATAACCGAAATTAAGGGCGTTCGTAGTAATCAACTGGTTGGTTATGGACTTGTGGTGGGTTTAGATGGAACTGGTGATCAAACTGCTCAAACACCTTTTACAGTACAAAGCTTAAAAAGTATGTTATCGCAATATGGGATTACATTACCCGCCAATGTGAATCCGCAGGTTAAAAATATTGCAGCCGTCAGTATACATGCCTCTTTACCACCTTTTGCGAAAATCGGGCAGAGTATTGATGTGACAGTTTCTTCTTTAGGAAACTCAAAAAGCCTGCGTGGTGGTAGTTTGTTAATGACACCTTTAAAAGGTGCAGATGGGCAGGTTTATGCAATAGCTCAGGGTAATTTAATTGTAGGAGGCCTGGGTATTGAAGGCGCAGATGGTTCGAGCATTACGATTAATGTTCCAAGTGTGGGTCGTATACCCAATGGCGCATCCATAGAAAGAGAAATATCAAACCCATTCGCTTTAGGTAATTTCATTACACTGAATTTAAAGCGTCCTGATTTTACCACTGCGAAACGATTATCTGACACTATCAATCGGGTTTTAGGACCGGATAATGCCTTTGCTGAAGATAGTGTTTCGGTAAAAATTAATGCACCAAAAGACATTTCTCAGCGTGTCAGTTATATGTCTTTTATTGAAAATCTGGAATTTCAACCAGGTGAAGCTGCCGCTAAAGTTATCATTAATTCCCGTACAGGTACGGTCGTTATCGGTAATCATGTACGAGTGTATTCAGCCGCCGTTTCACATGGCAATATGACTGTCACGATTACTAATACCAATCAGGTTAGTCAGCCAGGGGCATTATCTGATGGTGAAACGGTTGCATCTCAGCAGTCCGATATTGAAGTGACTCAGGGAGATAGTCGTATGTTTCTTTTTAATACTGGTGTTTCACTGGATCAAATTGTACGGGCAGTTAACCAGGTAGGCGCTTCACCAGGTGATTTAGTGGCTATTCTTGAATCTTTAAAACAAGTTGGCGCGCTTTCTGCAGAGTTAATAGTAATTTAAATCTTATTAACAACCGGATCATTACGATTATGCAAGTCAATCAAACAGAACTGTTCATGAATATGCGACAGTTTTCTGATCTAAAGCTGGAGGCTCGACAGAATTCTGCGCAAGCCACTAAGGCTGTAGCTCAACAGTTTGAAGGCCTGTTTATCCAGATGATGCAAAAGGATATGCGTGCTGCAGCGACTATGGATAAATCTCAGCATAGTAGTTATATGGATTTTTATACAGATATGTATGATAAGCAGATATCTCAAATACTCTCCAAACAAGGAGGAATCGGGATAGCCAGAATGATGCAACAACAGATGCAACAGTTTACAGCTGATGGGCAAACTTCTGCCGCTAGCAACGGAACTAAATTGCCAGTCTACCGCTTACCGGTAATGAAAAACACTGAATTGCCAATGTCTGATATGACTTATGTTGCATCTAATCCCGCTGTAAAAACTCATCAATTAAAACAAAATATTGTATTGGATGAAATGACTGATGCTGGTCATAAGGTTAAGTTTGATCATGATATTACTGAACATGTAAATGCTCAGATAGATCAGACAGTATCTTTGGTTGGACAAACTATCGAACCATTTTTTGGCTGGCAAAAGGCGGATTCATTTGTGCAGGATCTGTGGCCGCACGCCCAAAAAGCAGCTAGTAAACTTGGCGTTTCAGCAGATGTGCTAGTTGCTCAATCTGCACTGGAGACTGGCTGGGGTAAACATGCCATGAAAAAAGCTGATGGTAGCATCGCTTTTAATTTGTTTGGCATAAAAGCTGGAAATGACTGGGTAGGACAATCTGTATCTCAAAATACTCTGGAATTTCGTGATGGCATTATGCAGCAGGAAAAAGCGCATTTTCGTGCTTATGATTCTGTCTCTGATGCTGTAGATGATTATGTTGAATTTGTCCAATCTCGATCTCGATATGCCGATGCCCTTAAACATGGAGGAAGTGATTTACATTATGTTAAAGGTTTACAGAAGGCGGGTTATGCGACAGATCCAGATTATGCCAGAAAGATTAATAATATTATTAACAGTCAGACATTCAAACAGGCTGTAAACGCACTTGCCACTGGCAAGTTAAGCAACACAAAAGTATTGAGTTAGGAGAATATCATGACAGATATGTTAAATACTGCAGTTTCTGGCTTACTCAGTTTTCAAAGGGCATTAAGTACAACAAGTCATAATATTGTTAATGCAAATACTGATGGTTATAGCCGGCAGCGCGTAGAATTAGGAACGGTTAATCCATCTCCACTTGGTAATTATTTTGTTGGAAATGGTGTCAGTATTACAACCATTCAACGTTCATACGACCAGTTTGTCAGTACCTCTGTACGTGATAGTAATTCTTCCTTCCAGTATTATTCAAAATTTAATAGTCTGGCTAGTCAGATTGATAATATGCTGGCAGATCCTCAAGGTGGAATTTCCCCAGTTTTACAGGAATTTTTTAATTCAGTCCAAGATGTTGCTGATGATCCAGCTTCAGGTTCTGCACGTTTTCAATTGTTAAGTAGTGCCGAATCTCTGACCAATCGGTTTTCTAATTTTGATACGCAATTTAATGAATTATCCAGAAATGTTGAGAAGGATATCCAGGATGTTGTCGGAGAAATTAATCAACTGGCTGCTTCAATAGCAAAAATTAATGTGACTTTGGCAGAAACAAATTCATCAGGTGTTTTAACTGAGCAATCTTCTGATTTACTGGATAAACGGGGGAAATTACTGGAAGATTTATCCAGTAAAGTGAATATTCAGGTTCTTAATGAATCGCAGAATGATCTCACTGTGTTAATTGGAAATGGGCAGGCGTTAATCAATGGTGCGAATTATTCCAGTTTAAATGCCAGATCAAACCCGGCAGATCCTTCTCAAAGTATTATTGCCTATAGCGGCTTATCCGTAGATGTTGATATCAGTTCTCAACTCTCAGGTGGCGAGTTAGGTGGTCTGCTTAATTATCGTGCAGAAGTGTTAAATCCAGCTAAAAATTCTCTCGGCAGAATAGCTATAGGGCTGGCAGATACATTTAACTCCCAGCATCATAATGGTATGGATTTAAATAATTTACAGGGAGGTGATTTTTTTAATTTTGCCCAACCTCGAACAATCTCTAATTCAGATAATACTGGCACAGCAACAATTACTACTACCATTAGTGATATTAGTCAATTGACTATAGATGATTATACATTGACCTATAGTGCTGGTAACTGGCAACTGGTTTCTAGCTCTGGTAGTGCTTCAACTGCAGCTGACATAACAGCCGATGTTCCAAATGTGGGAGATTTAACACTATCATTTGAAGGCTTAAACATTGTGATTGATGCAGCTAGTGTTCCTCTTGATGGTGATCAATTTACGATTAAACCCACTGAACAAGGTGCTGGCTCATTTGAAGTAGTGATTAGCGATCCTAATGCCATTGCTGCTGCATCACCTATTAGAACCCTGAGTTCATTACAAAATCTTGGTGATATCGAGATTAGTCAGGGTAGAGTACTAGATGCCACTGATCCAAATTTACTTCAGGAAGCAAACATTATCTTTAATACACCTTCTACAACATTTGATGTTGTCGTGGGTGGCGTGGTCGTAGATGCCGGCGTAACCTATACCAATAATATGACTTATGCATTAAATGGATGGGAGGTTAACTTATCCGGCATTAATCCACAGGCAGGTGATACCTTAACAATCCAGGCAAATCTTGATGGTAGTGGAGATAATCGTAATATGCTGGATTTATCTGCGCTTCAGACGACTTCATTTTTCGATAATAATAAAAATAATTATCAGGAAGCTTATAGTGTACTGGTAGGGCGGGTAGGTTCTGTCACTCATGCTTCAGAAATCAGTAGAGATGCACAGGATGCATTGCTATCTCAGGCGCAGGATAGAAGAAGTCAAATTTCAGGTGTTAATCTGGATGAGGAAGCTGCTGATTTAATCAGGTACCAACAGGCTTATGAAGCATCAGCCAGGGTTATATCGACCGCACAAACATTGTTTGAAACATTACTGAATTCAACGAGGTAAGTGATGAGAATTTCAACAGCACAATTTTATACTCAGGGTTTAAAGTCTTTTGGTGTACAGCAAACAAAGCTGGCACAGCTCCAGGAAAAAATTTCTACCGGGATAAGAATTTCTAAACCATCAGATGATCCTGCAGCATCGGCACGAATTCTGGAACTTGAGCAAACTCAAAAAATAAATGAGCAATATCAAGTTAATATTAACCTTGCAGAAAACCGTCTTAACCTGCAGGAATCGACTCTGACCAGCGTCAATAATATTTTGCAGCGTATTCGAGAGCTTGCTTTACAGGGAAATAATGCCACTCAGGATTCTGTATCGAGGAAGTCCATTGCAACAGAAATTGATGAATTAAAAAAGGAACTGGTTTCTCTTTCAAATACCATCGATACGAATGGCGATTACCTTTTTGCAGGTCATCAGAGTAAAACCAAACCTTTTACTGAAAATATTACAGGCTCCATCTCTCATATCGATTTTAATGGCGATCAGGGAGAACGATATTTAAATATCAGTCAATCCAGACAAATTAATACTGATACGAATGGTAGTGATTTGTTTATGACAATTCCCAGTTCTACCGCGCTGAATGAAACAACCACGATTACCAATACTGGTAGTGCCGTGATAGCACCTGCGTATGTATTTGATAATTCAAACTATGTTGCTGATACCTATCAAATAACATTTGATACAGTAAGCTCACCGCCAGACACGCTTTATAACGTTGTTGATTCAGGTGGAGTTATAGTTTCAAGCGGAACCTACCAGGAAAGTGGTGATATTGAATTTATGGGAATCAAAACTTCGGTTACAGGTACACCGGATGATACTGATAGTTTCACAATAAGTGCTGGACAGAATAAAGATGTATTTTCAATAGTCTCCGAACTTAGTGCTCATTTACGATTGGGCTCATCTACTATAGAAACAGCCGGATCTTATACTTTCGGCTCTGATATACCGGTTTTTGATTATAGTACTGATTCTATTAGCTTTGAGGTTGATGGTAACCTGGTTACCTTAGATGCTGACTATACTGATATATCTGGTGTCACGACTGCTATACAGAACCAGCTCGATCTGGCCGTTGGCATAGATAACTATGCAGTAACGAATATGGGTTCATCACTCACAATTTCACGTGTGGCTACCGGGATTACCAGTACGCCTCCACTTGTCAATAATTTTGATGGCAATGTTGATGGAAATGCAACCACTCTTGCTGACTTTACTTTGGGTGGTGTAGCGTTAAATGGTGAGAATGCTTCAGCGCTTAATGATAATATTGCGCAGTCAATACTTGATATTGACGCTGAATTTAATCAGGTACTTGAAGCTAGAACAACGATAGGTGGTCGTTTGAATGCCTTACAATCTCAGTTTGATGATAATTCAGCACAGGTCCTGGATATTCAGGAAGCTTTAAGTGTCATCAGAGATACCGATCTGGCAGAAGCAATTAGTCAGCTATCTCTGGAACAAACTACTCTGGATGCCGCGCAGGCAGTTTTTGCCAGGATTACAAGTTCATCTTTGTTTAACTATTTAAAATAATTTTTCCTGCTAATAGTTGTTAGAGGATGGTTATTTAACGGCTTTGACAGTGAGGATTTTAATTTTAAAATCCTGACGCTAACGATTTCACCGAATTTACAGTACAACTATTTTGCAATCTATAATCCTGGATTCCGCAGTTGGACGAATTGATTGTGTGTTTGAGGTGGTGTAGATCAAGGCGTAACGACTCGGAATAGCCAGCTATTCCAAGGAGTTACAACGAAGAGATACGCTGTCTCAAACGTGCAATTCAGTTGGTAGCGGGATTCACCTATTGGGTGATTATACTCATCAACTGTCATGGTTTATGAAACAGTGGGTTAAGCTCTATTGCAAGCGGTCAACTGCGCAATCCAGGATAATCAGCAAAATTAATTCTGATAGAGTTTAACTTTTTCCTGGTTTTGCTCTTGTTTATATAATTTGACAAGTTGATTTTTAACTTCTTTGATTTTACTGTCATTTTTATCCAGTGTTTTTTTAAATATTCTTAGTGCTTCTATTAGTTGAGTTTCTGCCTGTCGGTTCAGGTTTAAATCCATATTGCATTGTGCTAATAAAGCTAAAGAAGATGCAATACGCCAATTATCCGGGTCCAGCTTTTGTGAGCGGATATCGTAAGACTCCTGCAATAAAGGCATTGCCTGTTGAGGCTGATTTTGTTCAAGATAGAGTTTACCCAGTCCAGCCAGTGAAGTGGCAAGTTTAATATTGGGTTCTTTATAGATATTTCGAAATTGCTCTATTGAATGAGTAAAAGCTTCTTTTGCAGCAACATAGTCACCTTTTTCACTTAACAGGCTACCAAGACTGCCATAAGTACCTGCAATATAGGGATGTGTATCTCCAAAGAGCTTAATTAATACTTTTAGTGATGCCTGTCTGTAATCAATAGCTTCATCAAAGCGTTTTGCAGCAGTGAGAATGTGTGAAATATTCCCCAGACTTGCAGCAATTTCAGGGTTATCAGACTGATGAATTTTCTGGCGTATTGTTAATCCTTCCCTGGCGAAAGCCAGAGCCTCATCATATTTTTTCAGGAAAGTCTGTGTACGTGCCAGTTGATTCAAGGTATGGGCTGTTTCCAGGTGCATGGTTCCATAAGAAATGCGTTTATTTGATAGAGCTTTTAGCAGTGCTGATTCTGCTTCCTGATAGCGCCCGAGTCTACGTAATACATTGCCCATAAATGTATAGGCTTCTCCTACCTCTCTTGAATCTGGCCCGTATTTATGTAACTGCCTTTGCAGTATTTTTTGCTGAATGGGTAAAGCTTCTTCATTTCTTTGCAGTTCTGTTAGCACAGCAACAAGACCTAATTGATTACTGGTTATTTCATCCTCATCCTTTTCCTCCTGCGACTGAAGTATCTCCAGTGCTTGAAGGTAAAATGCCTCTGTCTGATCATAATTACCCAGTTCAAATTGCAGATCAGCTCTGATTGAATAACTTTCAGCCAGTTGTTGTGGGGTTAAATCATTTGCATTGTCTGTTAGTACAACTGAACGTTCTATCAGCTGTAATGCCTGATCATATTTACCCAGTTTCATATACACTCGTCCTATGGCCTGTAACATGGCTGCCTGTAAACCGGGTTTATCCTGTAATTGATTGATTTTCTGTTTGGCATTGTCCAGTAGTTCACTGGCATTCAGGTTTTCACCCGAATTATTATTAGGATCAGACGAATCGAAAATATCAATCATAAAATCGGAAATGATTTTCGCATTTTCCGCCTCAAATACAGCACGCAGCTTTTGTGCTTCAAGTGCTTTTGACTGAAGAAGTAAAACAATAATAAAAATGACTAAAGAAACTCCAAACAGGCTGGCCATGGATACCAGCATGGTGTTACGTTGAAAAAATTTCCTGGCGCGGTAATAAATTGAATCGCCTCTGGCCTGAATCGGAAAATTGTCTAGATGACGCTGAATATCATCGCTTAATTGTTCAACGGATTGATAACGCCGATCAGGATCTTTTTGTAATGCTTTTAAAATAATTATATCCAGATCTCCCTGTAAATTTTTCTTTAAACTATCCAGAGATATTTTGACTATAGTCTTTTGAGTTCCGGGTTTATGCTGTAATAAAGAAAAGTTACTATTTATATTATTGCTGGGCTTTAAAGGTGTTTGTTCACAGATCAATCTCTCCATAGTCAGGCGGTTTTCCTTATCAAAATCGAAAAGTTTTTGTTCTGTAAGTAACTGATATAATAGATTACCCAGTGAATAAACGTCCGTACGAGTCGTAACTGCTTCACCTAAAATCTGTTCTGGAGAAGCATTTTCAGGAGTTAACATCCGAATTTCAGATTGAGTTTCTGAAATTGCATGAGTAAAGTTTTCTGGTTGCAGTATTTTTGCTATACCAAAATCCAGTAACTTTATCTGACCTTCTTCGCTCACCAGAATATTGGCTGGTTTAATATCCCTGTGTACGATTAAATTTTGATGGGCATATTTGATAGCTTCACAGACCTGTAAAAATAGCTTAATTCTATGTATTAGATTTAACTGTCTGGATTGGCAATATTCTACGATGGGTAATCCTTCCACGTATTCCATAACCAGATAGGGTAAACCGCTTTCAGTGGCACCACCATCCAGTAATCGGGCAATATTAGGGTGATTTAAATTGGCAAGGATTTGACGTTCATTTTGAAAACGTTGCAATGTTTCTGTGTTAATACTGGTTGAATGAATAATTTTGATAGCAACATGCTGTGTGAATGAATCATCATTGCGATGAGCCAGGAATACTGTACCCATACCGCCTTCACCAATTTTTGAAATTATTTCATATGCACCTATATGATCACCCTGTTGCAAGCTAAATTGCTGTGAAACATAATTCTGTACTGTAGATGATACTGACTGGGTGATCGCTGAACTTTGGGTGGAATCAATTTCAAGCATTTGTTTAACCTGATGATAAATTTCATCTTCACCCCGGGTATTTTCGGATAGATATCTGTCTACCTGCTCACTATCCATGTCGATGCACTGATTAAATAACTGCTTAATTTTTTTCCAGCTATTTTTATCCATTGTCAGGTTATTCAGTCATGTTATTGATTTCTTAACTCGTTTTGAACCCAGGCTTTAGCTACTCTTATTTCTCTCTCAACAGTGGCTACCGATAGATTCTCGAGTTCAGCAATATCAGTGTTTGTTAAACCGGAAAACAGTCTCATTTCAAAGATTCTGGCTGATCTTTCATCAAACTGTTGCAGTTCTTGAAGTAAATGGTCGAGATAAATCAGGTCAGTAATATTTTCAGATGAAACTTCAAGTGCATCATCAATATTGACTCTAACAAATTGACCACCGCGCTTTGTAGCTGCTTTTGCACGAGCATGATCTACTAAAATATGACGCATCTGTTTAGCTGCAATAGAAAAAAAATGAGCTCTATCTTTCCACTCAACATCAATGTTTATCAATTTTAGAAAAGCTTCATTAACCAGTGCGGTGGCCTGCAGAGTATGACCGGCATTTTCTTTTTTCATATAAAAATTAGCCAGTTTATGTAATTCATCAACAATAATTGGAGTGATTGTGTTGAGTACAGAATTATCCCCTGAACTAAATTTTGATAGTAACTGTGTGATATTTTTTGACTGTGACATAGACAGGAATACCGCTAAATAGAACACTTTTAAGTGATAGAATAAGAGTCCTATTTCTAAATGTCTATGCATTTTGATTAATAAAGCCTGTCTGGGCTGGAGCATAGTCTTAAGTCCGCAAAGCTATATACAGCTGTAACGAAAACTATCATCAACATCCTGTGGTAGAACTAAAGTACTGAAACTTAATGCTAATGCCTGATCACATAAACTGGCACGTTGGGCTGAATCGTTGATATAGCGATTCAAATATTCTGCATTTAAAACAGCTTTTCCGGAATCTATAAAAGGTTTTAAGCTGTCACATTCATTGAATTCAAAACACTGTTCATTCACCGAAAAATCAAAATATTCAACTAATTGTGGAATTAAGTCGAGTGTATTTTTTAAGGCGACTGATAAACCTCTGGAGTGAGCTTCATTAGCTATGAAACGGTTATATGTCAGTTGATCACTTGCCTGTAGAGAAAAGCCCGAGTCATTACTGTAGCCATCCATATTATCAGGTTCTACGCCATCACAACCTTTAGAAACTGCCAGGTCGAGCCTTTCCTGCATGATTTTTCGAGCATTAGTTGAGCGAATATCCAGCCATTTTTCATCCGGCCAGCCATCTAGCGTTTTACCAAGATCCTCCTCAGCAAAGTCAGTTGCATCTTCCCTGAAACTCTCATAAGAACCCGCTGAAAAATAACAGATAACTTTGCGACCATCCTGTTTTAGCTGTTGAATTAAATTTTCTGGTACATCAAAAAGATCAATATCATAAATATCTGCAGAGTAAGTCGTGTTAAGTGACTCTGAATTTTGTAATTGCCACTGCCAGCTGGTAGAAGGAGCAGGGCGGTACCAGTTTCCAGTAGCGACTGGCGGCTGGTTTGTATCAATAACTGGTAGATCGCTATATTGTTCATCAGAGTCATTACTACTGCTTCCACAACCAGTACTCAAAACTACCAGTAAAAACAGAATAGAAATCAGTGTAGTCTTCGGTGAAAAGTATAATTTTGAATTATTTTCTGTCATGAAATCACCTTGAATTTTATAGAAAAGGGTTTCTTATTTATTAAAGCGTATTTTTTTCAGTAATCCCTCAGAAAAATTTGTTATTTTATAATCCTATTGGCTTAGATTTGTGATGAATTGTTGCTTCTTATCAAATGCGCCTGTTTAATATGAAGTAATTTATCATACACTTTTATTAAGCAGGACGAGATATTCTGAGATGACTGAAAATATAGTTATAACCCATGCAACAAGAACTCCAATAGGATCATTTGGTGGTTCTTTATCACAAATTTCATCCCAGGAACTTGGTGCAGTCGTCATAAAATCTCTGTTAAAAAAATCAGCTATAGAACCTCATCAAATTGATGAAGTCATTATGGGACAGGTATTAACCGCCGGATCAGGTCAAAATCCGGCTCGTCAGGCAGCCTTAAATGCCGGAGTTCCTGAAACAACTTCTGCTTTAACCATCAATAAAGTATGTGGAAGTGGGTTGAAAGCGGTGCAGTTAGCATTTCAGGCTATCCAGTGCGGAGATGCCGATATCATCATTGCTGGTGGGCAGGAAAATATGAGTCTGGCTGCCCATGTATTACCTAAATCTAGAAATGGAAAAATGATGGGTAACTGGGAACTTAAAGATAGTATGATTGTTGATGGCTTATGGTGTGCCTTAAATGATTATCATATGGGTGTAACCGCTGAAAATATTGCTAATCAGTTTAATATCTCAAGAGAGCAGCAGGATAGATTTGCTGCTGAATCCCAACAAAAAACACAAGCAGCCATAAATGCGGGTCTCTTTGAAGATGAGATTACTGCGGTAGAAATACCACAACGAAATGCGAACCCATTGATTTTTAGTAAGGATGAATTCCCTCGCACCGGTACCACAGTAGATAAATTATCAGCTTTACGCCCGGCTTTTGATAAAGAAGGTAGTGTTACTGCTGGCAATGCTTCGGGAATAAACGATGGCGCTGCAGCAGTACTGGTAATGTCTGAATCTAAAGCCAGCGAACTTGGATTAAAACCAATGGCCCGAATTGTCTCTTTTGCCAGTGCCGGTGTCGATCCGGCTATAATGGGTACAGGGCCAATACCTGCTACTCAGAAATGTCTTCAAAAAGCACAATGGAAAATTGATGATCTTGACTTAATTGAGTCAAACGAAGCTTTTGCTGCTCAGGCTTTGTGTGTCGATCAGGCTTTAGGCTGGCAGAGAGATAAAGTCAATATCAACGGTGGTGCCATTTCTCTGGGGCATCCAATAGGTGCTTCCGGTGCAAGAATACTGGTTACATTACTGCATGGTATGCAAAGACAGTCGGCCAATAAGGGGTTGGCAACTTTATGTATAGGGGGCGGGCAGGGTATAGCTATGGCAGTGGAAAGAATGGCCTGATTATTTAATGACATTCAATCTGTTAAAATCCAGTCATTCCAGTTTATTCTATAAAGATGAAGAAAATATTATTTTTTATAATTCTGGCTATAAATCTATCAATAGCTCACGCGCAGGATATCAATAATTCCCGGGATGCTGCTGGAGAGGAAATTATTGTTTTAATGCATGGTCTTGCTTGAAGTAATTCAGCTATGTGGTTATTAAATTTACGCTTAAAAAAAACTGGTTTAAGGTGGTCACAGTTGGCTACCATTCTTTGAAACAATCACCAGAAGAAATTGTAGAAAGTATCAGTAAACAAATTGATGAATGTTGTAAAAATATTACCACTAAAGTGAATTTTGTTGGCCATTCTTTAGGTGGTCTGATGATTCGGGCATATCTACAGGATAATAAATTAACAAATCTTGGCAGAGTTGTTTTTGTTAGGTACACCAAATCATGGTTCTGAGTTTGCAGATGTGGTGCGTGATAAGTGGTGGGCTAAAATCGCCGGACCAACTGCATTATCATTAGGTACAGATGATGATAGCTTTCCTAACTCTTTACATAATCCTTATTATCCGGTGGGGGTGATTGCTGGAATAGCTAAACATGATATGGATGACAGGATTATTCCTGGTCAGGATGATGGTGTTGTTGCAATCGATGCTACTAAGCTTGAAGGTATGACAGATTTTACAGTCGTACAATCAGGAAACTCTATGATGAGATATGATCCTAGAAAAATCAGTTGAATCATGAAAGTCTACGTAACACCTTAATGCACCTGATAAAATCAAAAACACACTCTTCACCAATCAGGTGACTACGGTGTTTTTGATATTACCAGGCACATCAATCTGTTACGCATCTTTTTCACGCT
>JBNKKI010000007.1:0-15779 GCA_050291745.1 Gammaproteobacteria bacterium
AGTCATATGCAAGGCGTCATCCGCAGGGAATGGCATGCCCTTTTCAAGGATGACAACGCAGCAGATGGCTGTTTCCCGTCTCGCCCGAAGGGAAGCCCCCAAATCCCCCAATCCGGCGTTGCAGTTCTTGACAAGGGAGGCACCATTGCCTGCGAACTGCGCCTTGTCTTGGGAAATTTGGGGGCTTCTATAATCTACGTACAGTTTAGGACAGTACACTAGAATGGAGCGGTCAACTGCGGAATCCAGGTTGAAGCAGGTCTAACTGAGATCTGCTTCAACCTGTAAAAAGATTTGTTTACTGCTTAAACAGATTTTTCATTTGCTCCATCATATCTGAAGAGGGTTCACCGCCGCCCTGTTGCTGCATTTTTTCCAGCATTTTATTAATCTCTGGCATTTGTTGTTGCATTTTCTTTATCGCCTGTTTTGACTGCTCAATCTGCTGCTTCATACTGGTTTTTTTATAATCAGCAGGGATTTGATAATTATTTGTCGCAACATTGGCTTTTGTATCAATGCTTTTAACTTCACTTACCATTACATCCATATTATTTAAAATGCGAATAGGAATACCGGTTGTTGTGTAGCTTTTTAATGATTCAAGTTTAATCTGAGAACAGGTATCCAGCATTTGACCATATTCGCCTATCATGTCACTGGTTTCTTGTGTTAGAGAAACCAGAGAAGAGAAAATTTCTTTCAGACCTTTAATTTTCATGGCTTCCTGAGAGCCATAAATCGTCTCACATTTTTGACCATTAGCACTGAGAATATATTTTTTTGTGTGAAAACCGGAAATAACCGGTCCATTTCCCATATTTTTCAATTTTACATTGATACTGTTTTTATTACTGGTCGGGTTACTATTTCCGGTATTTAGGAGCATGGCGACCTTGTTCCTGGGGTCGACAGTTGTGAATAGATTTTTATTTAAATCGACAATCATATAGGTAGGATCACTACCGCTATCCATTCGTGCCATTTTATAATTACTGGTGATAGTCGAAGTGCCTCCTTCTTCTGCATCATTAATGATGACTTTTAAATCAGCCAGGGCAACGCTTGTTTGCAACAGAGTGATTGCTATTAAAAAAAATTTCAACTTCATGATTTTTTTCTCCTTGTTGAGAATAATGGTAAATATGGGGGTATCTGGATAATCATTAAGAATTCAGGCTAGCCTGAATCTCTTTAAATATTTGACGGGCAAATCGAGCCTTTTTGTCATCAGTAGGAGCCTGTTTTAAATTTCTTGTTAACTGACGTAATTTCTGTCTATCCATATCACTATGCTGCTCACAGCATTCATTGATGGCTGGATCACCTTCAGCAACGATTCTATCACGCCAGTATTCCATTTTTTTAAAAAGTAACTTATTGCTATTATCTGAATCTTCTATTCTATTGACCGCCTGCAATATAGGTTCAACATCAATTGATCGTAATAATTTACCAATAAATTGAAAGTGTCGTTTTAATGCACCTCGTTTATTTGATAATTTGTGCGCTAGAGCTATGGCATCTTTCAAAGAATCATCCAATGGTACTTTAGCTAACTGCTCCGCATTTAATGAACTGAGCTTTTTACCCAGATCCTGCAATGCTTTACTATCCCTTTTTAACTGGGATTTACTAATCAATTCATGTTCATCTTCAATTTCTTGTCGATCTTCTGAAATCTGTGCTTCTGTTTGAGGCTTCATGTGAGCTAAAATGCAATTATGAAAAGTATAAATAATAACAGTTTAACTGAATCTGCAGAAACTCTAAAAAATATTATTTCGGATGCTCTGCAATTGGCAAAACAAAATGGGGCAACTCAGGCAGAGGCTGGCTTGACAGTATCTGAAGGAATGAGTGTTTCGGCTCGTATGCGTTCTGTTGAAACTCTGGAGTACCAGAAGGATAACGGATTGGGTATCAGTGTCTATTTTGGTAAACATAAAGGTACCGCAAGTACATCCAGCCTGGATCTGGATGCTATTCGCAAAACAGTGGAAGCTGCCTGCAATATAGCTAAATATACATCTGAAGATCCCTGTACAGGTCTGGCGGATGCAGAGTTAATGGCAACTGAATTTAAAGAGCTGGATTTATATCATGAATGGGGTATTAGTTCTGACCAGGCTATCGAAATGGCATTACAGTGTGAAGCTGCTGCTCTTGATTATAGTACTGCCATTAGCAATTCAGAGGGTGCCAGTATAGATATGGGTAAAGGCGTGTCTGTTTATGGAAATAGTCATGGCTTTTTACAGCTGGAACGAAAAACTCGACATTCGATCAGTTGTTCTGTGGTTGCAGAGAATGAGCAGGGTATGCAACGTGATTACTGGTATGACATAAATCGGGATCCGTCAAAATTAGATGATATTAGCAAGCTGGGTGAAAAAGCTGCCTCCAGAGCATTGCAAAAACTGGGGGCCAAAAAAATTGCTACCGGGCAATGTCCAGTGATGTATGCTCCAGAAGTTGCACGCGGCTTAATCAGTCACTTTAACTCAGCAATAGGTGGTAGTGCCCAGTACCGTAAGGCGAGTTTTTTATTGGATGGGCTGGATAGCAAGGTATTCCCGGATTTTTTTCAATTAATAGAACAGCCTTTTAAGAAAATGGCGCTGGGGTCAGCTAATTATGATGCTGAAGGTGTCGCTACCCGTGAACAGTATTTAGTTGAAAATGGTATTGTACAAAGTTATTTGCTGGATAGTTACGCAGCCAGAAAATTAGGTCGGCAATCTACCGGTCATGCCAGTGGTGTACATAACCTGACACTAAAAGATACTGGCAAGGACTTTAATGCTTGTTTAAGTGCTATGGATAAAGGATTGCTGGTGACAGAATTAATGGGGCAGGGTGTGAGCACCGTAACTGGTGATTATTCTAGAGGAGCAGCTGGCTTCTGGGTTGAGAATGGTAAAATTCAATATCCTGTCGAAGAAGTTACAATAGCCAGTAATTTGAAGGATATGTTTGCAGATATTGTTGAAATTGGAAATGATGTCGATATGCGAAGCAATATTCAATGTGGCTCTATTGTTATTGGAAATATGACTATAGCTGGAAATAGCTAATGCGTCCTGCTGCCATTTTGATATGGTTTATTTGTAGTCAAAGTTATGCAGTAGATATGACCCCGCAATATCGTCAGGTGCAGGAGACTGTAACCCCTCAAAAGCAAAAAGCTGAAGGTTATGTTTTTGATATTACTGTAAACAATATCGAACAGCTGGATGCATTATTAAATCGTGCCGATGAACTTCGAAGTGAGTTTCAGCCTGATCAATATGGCCGTATAAAACTGGTGTTACATGGACTGGAACTGAATATGTTCCGTAAAAAAAATTATTCAAAGTATATGGATACTGTTGATAAAGCCCGTAAGCTAGATAGTCTGAACCTGATTGATATTAAAGCCTGTCAAACGGTGATGAAAAATCTGCAAATTAAACAAACAGAATTACCTGATTTTATAGAACAGATACCGCTGGCTCCGGTTGAAATTGAGCGGCTGATTAAACAGCAGGGTTATACCAGACTTTAGTTGATGGATTAAGAATTGAGTCCGGGGAACAATAAGTTGAATCTTGAAAGCAATGAATCCCCATTATTTATGTTTGCTATTTTGCAGATACAATGAATATACTCTTCCTGGGCAAAGGTTTTTTCGTAGGGTTACAGTTAGCTGTCTACCCGCCACATAATACTATTATCTTTCCCGGGTTTAATCTGTTCAATTTTCAATGGTGCAAGAGTAGGCCCCTGATAATAATAAATAAGTATATTTTTTGAATCTTTAAAAGTCTGCGTAATTTTATCGGCGATCATTTTCTTTTTTTCGACAGTTATCTCGACCTGTTTCTCAAGTTTTAAAGTAGATTCAATTAATTTTCCACGTTTGTAAAACTGAATTTTTTTCTCTGATAGATTCTGTTCCACAAGTAGCGGATGTAGTAAATGTACACTATGATAATTGTAGACATTATCTTTTAAATCCAGAACACTAATTTCCTGTTTGTTCATACTGTAAATTTTTTTATTCTGATGATCAAACCAGGTATTTCTGTCTGCCGGCTTATCTGGGTAATCGCCGGTTCTTTCCAGTAATAATTGAATTTCCGACTGTTTTTCCTGTAAGCGGGTTTCGGCGAAAGGTTCTTTACTTGTGAGCCAGCTGTATATACCTCTTGGGCGGGTTTTCATTATCCATACCCATTCGGAGTTTTCCTTATTAAACGTGAAATAACTTTTAGCAACATACATGTTACCCATATAGACATGGTAACGAGCTTTAAAAGGGCTTAGCGTAAGTGCCTGTAGGTTAAAGCTACATAGTATAAGTGCCAGGAACAGGGAAAATGAGCGGAAGTTAATATGCATTCGTCATAGCTTCCAGGATCAGGGGTGTGTGAACAGGATTTTGTTCAAAAACAGGTTTATCATCGGTCAATATGAGACGTTGCTCAATAATCCATTGTATTACCAGCGGGTACATCTGGTGTTCAAGCTGATGCGCTTTCTGTTGCAGGCTGCTTATGTTGTCACCTGTTTCGATGGGGAATTTCCCCTGCAGTATAACGGGGCCTGAGTCAAGTTCCGGTGTAACAATATGAATACTGACTCCATGATATTGATCGTTATTATCCATTGCTCTCTGGTGAGTGTTTAATCCCTGATATTTTGGCAACAATGAAGGGTGAACGTTCAAAATTTTTGGAAAAAAAGTATTAATAAACTCACTGCTCAGGATACGCATGTAACCAGCTAATATGATCAGATCCGGATTAAGAGACTGTATTTCCTGCTGCAATTTCTGATCAAATAATTCTCTATTTGCAAACTTCTTATGATCCAGGGATATCACCGGGATGTTATATTGCTTTGCACGGGTTAATCCAAAAGCATCTGGGCGGTTGGAAATCACCGCACTGATTCTGGCTTTTAACTGGCCACTTTCTATTGCATCAATAATGGCTTGCAAATTACTGCCACTACCTGAAATAAGTACCACAAGAGAGAATCTGTCCATATATTATTAAGCTTTTAAAATGACTGACTGATCAGTTGTTTTTTGAATTATTTTACCCAGTCTCCAGGCTTTTTCACCGAGTTGATTTAACTGCCTGATGCATGCTTCTGTAATTGTGTCTTCCACGACCAGTACCATACCAATACCGCAATTAAAGGTTCGATACATTTCCTGTTGGTCGATATTTCCAGCTTGTTGTAACCACTCAAAAACAGCCGGCATTTGCCAGCTGTTTTGATCAATTTCTGCCGCACAGTCAGTAGGAAGTACTCGAGGAATATTGTCGATTAAACCTCCACCAGTGATATGTGCAATGGCTTGAATAGGTTGTTGCTGAGTTAATTCCAGCAAGTTTTTTGTGTAAATTCGTGTTGGTTCCAACAGGGCTTTAGCCAGAGCCTGGCCGCCACAGTCCTGTTGCAGATCTGCCTGGCTCAGCTCAATGACTTTACGAATAAGTGAATATCCATTTGAGTGCGGGCCAGATGAAGCGATGGCAATCAGGCTATGTCCTGGCTGAACGTTTTGCCCATCAATGATATTGTTTTTATCGACAATGCCAACACAAAATCCAGCCAGATCGAAATCTCCTTGCTGGTACATACCTGGCATTTCTGCCGTTTCTCCACCAATTAATGCACAACCTGCCTGTACACAGCCTTCCGCTATTCCAGCAATTACACTTTCAGCAATTTCCAGAGAGAGTTTTCCAGTGGCATAATAATCCAGGAAAAAAAGTGCTTCTGCGCCGAGTACAGCGATATCATTCGCGCACATAGCAACAAGGTCAATACCAATGCTGTCATATTGTTGCAATTCGATTGCCAGTTTTAATTTAGTGCCAACACCATCGGTTCCTGAAACCAGCATGGGATTTTTGTAACGATCCAGTGGTAGTTCAAATAAACCGCCAAAGCCGCCTATACTGCCAACACAACCTTCACGTTTAGTTCGCTTTATGGAAGGTTTAATACGTTCAACCAATTCATTGCCATTATCAATATTAACGCCAGCATCAAGATAGCTTAAAGATTTTTTGGTAGAATTTGCTGTAGATTCACCTGTTTTCATATTCAGTCGGTTCAGGATTGATTTTGGGTGTGCTATTTTACACAGCCTTTAAAATTATTTCCTGAGGAATCACAGTTTATGTTAAGTCTTTTGCATAATTTCACTATAATCAGGGCTTGTTGCTGACTTTGTCAGCCTTTAAATTAATGTTGCTATCCAAAATAACAACAGGATAGCATTGAACAAGATGGATTTACTTTGAATCAGATAAGACAAAAATTATTAATAACTGTTTTTATCTTCTTATCGCTTGCGGCTTTCAATTTACAGGCAGCAGTGGTTGAAGACCTGTTTAGTGTCGAGCTAGCTGTTGCTGATCGAACCACCAGTCAGCGTCTTGAGGTTTTCAAACAGGCATTTCAGGATGTACTTGTAAAAGTCAGTGGCTCAAAAGATGTATTATCTCATCCAGCTATGTCTCGTCCGATAAAGTCCAATGCTCGTTATGTTCTACAGTTTCGTTATATAAATCGTATGCCGGAAGCTGAAGAGAATTTTGAAGGTGGCCAACTTTATCTACGAGTATCATTTAATCAGGATGCCATTGAAAACCTGTTACGTAGTAATGATATTTCTGTATGGGGAAAAGAACGTCCGAGTACATTGCTATTAATTAGTTATCAAATGAATAAAAATACCAGTATTGTATCGACTGATACGACACCTGAAATAGTGGATGAACTGGAAATTCTCTCTCAAAAGCATGGTATACCAGTCCTTTTTCCATTACTGGACCTTGAGGATCGTCAATTATTTGGAGTACAGGATATAGTTAATTCCAATCAGGATAATATCATGATGGCAACGACGCGTTATTTACCTGATGCCACATTGGTTGGACAAATTTCTGGAAAAATGGGTAAAGGCTGGCAGGCATCGTGGCAATTAAGTTTTACCGATAAGCTTTATAACTGGACTTTTAATGCATCCTCACATCAGGAGTTACTGAGTCAGGCTATAGCCCAACTGGCACAAACTCTAGCGCAGGAATATGCTCTGGAATCGGTTGCCAGTCAGGATGGGGAAATTCTCTTTACGGTCGATCAAATCATGCAGTTAACTGATCATATCAAAGTGCTATCTTATCTTAAGTCACTGGATGCTGTTGAAACTGTCCGACCGGTTTTATTTTCTGAAAAGGCTGTTACTTATCGAATGAAATTACGAAACTCTGTTGAAGACTTATCTCGACTTATTGCCTTAAGTTTTGTGCTGGAACAAATTGATCTTCCGCAAATTGATGCGGCTTCTGAAGACCAGACTGTTATTTTGAATTATCGGTTGATCCAGTAAGTTATTTAATGGTTACCAGCTTACGATAATTTATTATGGCTCAAATACCATTACCTTTATCCTTTGATAAAAGATTTAGTCTGGAGAACTATATCTCCGAAAATGCCGATTTCATCCGGCAAAATATTACGGCATTGTTTGATGAAACTGGTGAACCACTTATAGGATTATGGGGTGGTCTGGATTCGGGTAAAACGCATCTGCTTAATGCCTGCGCACATTATGCCCGACACTGCAGTGTTCAATTTCATTTGTTTGATGCTCTACAATTGCTTGAATTTGATGTTGGTTGTTTTGGTGAACTTCCTGCTGGAAGTGTTCTGGGGGTTGATAATCTTGACCTCTTATCTGGCAACAGGGCCTGGGAAGAACTGTTTTATCAATTGATTAATCGTGTGAAAGCCGGTGAATTGAGAATGGTTTTCAGTGTATCAAGAAATCCACGGGATATTGGTTTTAGATTACCGGATCTGAAATCGCGATTAATGTGGGGATTATTGATTGCATTGCAAACACCCGATAATGACAACCTGGCAGAAGTGATAAAATTCAGGGCTAATTTACTCGGTCTGGAATTAACTGATAATGTATTGAATTACCTGATGACTCATTATTCAAGAAAACTTTCAGAGCAGATGAAATTGTTATACAAACTTGATCATGCCGCACTGACAAGTAAGAGAAAAATAACTATTCCTCTTATCCGTGATACCTGTTAAATTCAGCTTATACCCTGTTTCCCTCCTTGTTCAAGCTGTCTCAGGTATCGACTGTAGTAAATGCTGCTTAAATACAGGGTTCCGCTTAATAGTATATTCAGTGAACCGTAAATCCTTAAATCTGAATTAGCAAATGATTCACTCACACCTATAGCAAAGTAAATTAGAGTTATAAAGCCTGTCCATTTAAAAGTATAACGGTTACTTGAAATTATTCCTTTTAAGGGAAATAGTAGAGGAAGGCCAAGTACCCCGGCAATCATAAAGCGATACTCATTCTGTAAAAAGAATATAAGGCTTAACTGACAACCAAGCAGAATGAATATAGATATAAGAGTAATGAGTTTTAATGGATGGATCGACATTTCTGTTTGATTTTAATTTAATGCAAAATTCAGCAACTTGCCCGCCAGCTATTTTGCTGGTGGTGATTTTATCCAGGATAAAGCCTGGCCTTCCTTTACTGATGGTCAATCGAAATATCAGTAGTACAACAAAAAACAATATGACAGTCAGAAATGCAGGCTACTCCGTTACCATCACTGAGCCATTCTGGAAACTAAATCCTGTTACCAGTATTTGTGGTACTTATAGAATCTCTAGAACACTTTCAGGCGGTCTACCGATAGCAGCACGAGTATTATCTACAATGACTATGGGGCGCTGTAAAAGAGAAGGACACTCGGCTAGTGCTTCAAGTATATCCTCATCGCTAAGATCTGTATCATCCAGGCCGGCATCTTTATAGACCTGTTCTGTTGTTCGTAATAATTCCCGCATGGGCACACCAAGCATTTGAGTTATTTTTACAATAGTTTCCCTGTCAGGTGGTTCTTTCATATATTCAATAATTTCTGGTGTAATATCCTGTTCTTCAAGCAGTTGTAATGTTTGACGGGATTTACTACAACGTGGATTATGGTAAATAGTGACAGTCGATTCAGTCATAATATCCTCAATATCAAATTTATGGTAAAGCTAATGATTATTTTCAGTTGAATATTATTTCAACGAATTATTTTGATATCCATAATTCAGTTAAAGCATAATTTTTTAAAACTGCTTTGTCTGAATAATATAAGCTCATTTAGTTAACTGAGTTTATATGTCCAGAGAGATCCTTTTTCTGCGACAATTTTAAAAAAGTATCAGGCAGTTATAATTATTATTTCCTGAATAGAGTATTTCACGTTTCTGATTAGAGTGGAACTCAAATTTTAATAGTTCTTACTTCATTTTTTAAATTCTTTTTTTGCCTACCTGAAGTTAAATAATTTTTGATCGATAGAGGGTTGTATCCTTGACAGTTGTATTCGCTTTCTGTAGTTTTGATTCAAATAAAGTTATTCCTGTAAAAACATATTTACTTATTACAAAAAAAAGTAAAAAAACACAAAATTTAACAGATTTAGTCTTGCTCTAGTACCTTGAAAAAGGTAAGGTTTGAGTATTGTTTTTTAAGTGAATTTAATGCTTTACAGCAATTATCTGATTCAAACTATTACCGTTCCTGGAGAGCGTACTTATGAAAAAAACTGATTTCTTTAAATTAGCTGCAGCTTCTATCCTGTCTTTGGGGCTAATGGCTGGTTGTACTAATGATAGCGCTGAAGAACCAGCTCCGGCAGTTGAACCCGCTCCACAGGCCGGGCCAAGTGCAGAAGCTAAAAATGCCATTTATTCAGCAAAAATCAAATTAGCCAAAGCTGAAAAACTGGGTTATGCCTGGAGCTACACTGGCGATATTATCAAGGATGCTGAAAAAGCGGCAGCTGCTGGTGACAACGATAAAGCTATCGAACTTGCTAATCAAGCTGCTGAACAGGCAGATGATGCAATTGCTCAATATTACTCTGAGCTTAAGCGTTACGAAGAAAGTCAGGCTGCTGCAGATAGTTCAAATTCAACCAACTCGGGTGGAACTGAATATACAGTTGAATCAGGTGATAACTTATGGAATATATCTGCTAAAGATTCTATTTATGGTAACCCTTATCAGTGGCCTTTAATTTATAAAGCTAACTCTGACCAAATTAAAGATGCTGATTTGATTTACTCTGGACAGGTGTTCAGTATTCCTGCTGCTTCTTCAGATGAAGTTGATGCCGCAATCCAGCATGCTAAAACACGTGGTGCATGGTCTATTGGTGAATCTGAAGCTTCAGACCAGGATTATCTGGCTCAGTAATCAATACAAAATCTAAAAAAAGCTCGCTTAGTGCGGGCTTTTTTTTTGCTTAAGAAAATTTTGAAAGTAAATCTTTTTATATGTTCAGGGAATTCTTCAGAAATTTTATCTGCTTAATTGTCCTGTATTAGTCAGATTTTAATATTTTCAGGCAGTATAATTTCCGCTTTTCAGTTTAGTATCTTCGGTTTATTTGAAACTATATCTGTATTTAGCGATCAATTTAGTATTCTTCCAGCAGGATTAAATTTTAACCAGTTATGAAAAATAAAATTTTATTATGTTTAATTTCTATTTATACTCTAACGGCTCAGGCAGTCGATATGCCGCTCAGGGATTTGCAGGGAAAAGAGTCTAAGTTATCAGACTACCTTGGTAAGTGGGTTGTGGTTAATTACTGGGCTACCTGGTGTCCCCCCTGTCGAGAGGAAATGCCTGAATTACAGGCTTTTCATGATGAGCATGTCGATACAAATGGTGTAGTTCTTGGCTTTAATACCGAGAGCAAAAGTGAAAACGAAATTAGTACATTTCTTGAAGACTATTTTGTTACTTACCCTAATTTCCGCATTGGCCCAGTATCTAAAACCGAGTTAGGTGCTATACCGGGTTTGCCCACAACTTTTCTGGTTTCTCCTCAAGGAACGGTTGAGGCACGTCAGGTTGGGGGCGTGACTCGAGAAATGATTGAAAAATTTATAAATAAATGGGATGCTAGGCAAAAACAATAATCGGATTATCGATGAGGTAATTCATTCTGGAGGAGATCCCTGTCTAATGGGGAGTGAGGTAAAAAGATGATTCAAAAAATTCATTCTATTGTGTTAATGATGCTGCTTTTGTTCGTTTTTCAATTAGCCAGCGCATCTGCACCAAGAGATCCTTATAAATTTTTCTTTGAACAGAATTTAGGAGATCTTACGGAAGAGTTAGAAATTGCTAAAGATAATGGAAAAAAAGGTGTTTTTGTTTTCTTCGAAATGGATGAATGTCCTTTTTGTCATAGAATGAAGAAAACAATTTTAAGCCAGGCTGATGTTCAGAACGCTTTTAAGGAAAATTTTCATTCCATTGCGATTGATGTCGAAGGTGATGTTGAAATGGTTGATTTTGAAGGTAATGATACAACTCAAAAGGAATTTGCCAGTAAAAATAGAGTAAGAGCAACACCTGTTCTGGCTTTTTATGATCTTGAAGGGAAACAGGTAGTGCGATATACCGGCGCAGCTTCCAATTCTGAAGAGTTTAATCTGTTAGCGGAGTACTATCTTCAGGGGGTGTATAAATTAAAGCAGGAAAATGGTCGAAAGATTAGTTTTAGCAAATATAAACGCCTGAAAAACCAACAAAAAGCTGCGAAATAAACGTTTGAATTTATGAAATATAGATTTTCGTTAGTCAATCGCATACTTTTATCGATTGCTTTTTCCATTGCATGTGACGTTTCTTGTGCTGCTGATGAAACCACTTTACCTCAACCATTGACTCTAAAGGCTGCTTTACAATTTGCTGCAAAACCGGATCATTACCAGTTACAGTCAGTAGATGAAAAACTGCAGCAGGCTCTGGCTGAAAGGGATAAATCTTCTTCGGTAAATGATTTTAGTGTCAACTTAAGTGGTCGTTTAAGAAAAGTGGGTGTTTCTGAATACGGCTCTGAAGATGATGATAATGATAGTGTTGTCAGCCTGTTTATAAGAAAACCGTTGTACGATTTTGGTAAAACCTCTTCACTTGAAACTCTTGCTCAATTAAATTCAGAGCTCAAACAGCTGGAAAAAAACTATTTGATTGAACAACGTCAGTTATCCATTACAAAAAAGTATTTTGATGTACTGAATGCTGATAATGAATTCCTGCGTGATAATGAAGATATGGCTATTGGTTTTATACGCTATGATCGTGCTCAGGAAAATCAGGAACTGGGGTTAACTTCAGAACTGGAAGTTTTAGAAGCTCAGGTAGCCTATGAAACAATTCGGCAAAATATGAGCAATAGTGAAAATTTGCAGCGATTAACTCGTGTATTATTAGCGGAAGAATTAGGTTTTCCTGATTCTCCACCCAGTGAGGTGGCTGTACCTGATCAATTTATCAGTGCAAAAATAGGTGATGATGTCGATAAACTGGTCGAACAGGCGTTTAAAAATAGTTTGCTATTGAAAATTCAGCAGAAAAAGCTGGATATTGCAATGCAGTCAATACAGGTAGCCAGTCATACTAGTGGTCCCAGACTGGATGCTGAACTTGAATTTTCTGATTATGCCAGGGGCGGTTCAACTCGAGATGACTGGCGTGCAAGCATTTATTTTGATTTACCCCTATATTCAGGAACTGTAGAGGAATCGGCTATTAAAATTGCTAAGGCCCAGTATCAACAGGCCTTATCTGACTTTAATAGAGTACGTTCTGAAATTCGTATCAAAGTGTTACGGTTGTGGCAATCCATTCGACAGAATGAATTGCGTGTAGGAGGGGAAATAGTTAACGAAAATTTTCGTGATATGACACTGGATCGGAGTCGGGCCGAATACGATCTTGAATTCAGCACAGATCTTGGAAATTCTATGGTGCAGTTTTCTGATAGCAGGATGAAAACTTATAAAGCACGTTTTGCGCTTGAAATGGCCTGGCGCTCTTTACTGCAACTTGTTGGTGAAGAATTTATTGGAATTCAAAACCTGGACAAGAAACCTGAAGCTTCAAACAATGGTTAACTTACTAATGAGCATGAAAATAATTCTTCCTTTGATTTGCCTCCTTTATTTATCATCAGGTCAGGCTTTAACACTGAATGGTTTTACCGGTTTTGCTTCTTCATTTAAATTAAATGGCAGGGTTAATGGTCTGGTTCATTCTGTTGACGTAAAAACCGGACAAAGAGTTAAAAAGGGTGATATTTTAATTCAACTTGATGTAACACCTCATCAGGCAAAACTGGATCAGGCGATAGCGCTTGAGAATTCATTATTACCTGTTATGCAAACAGCACAACTTGAACTGGAAAGGGCTGAAGAGTTGTATGATAGAGATTCACTCTCTCAGGTAGCCTTAAAAAATGCTCAAAATGTTTTTGCTGAAGCCGAAGGTAATTACCTGGCGGCTAAAGCGGAAAAGGTTTTTGCTGAATATCAATTGAGTAATACGGTAATAAAATCTCCGGTAAATGGCCAGGTTTTAAGTGTTGATACAAATATAGGTGAATATATCAACCCGGAGGTGAGTGATGCTGCTTTGATTACTGTGGTTGACAGTTTTCAAATGGAGGCCGTTGCTTTAATAAAATCAGAACAATGGGATAGTACTTTAGTTGGCAAAAAGGCAAGTATAAAGTTTGCTAATAAAGAGTTTACCGGCAAAGTAAGTTATCTCAGTTATCAGCGTACCGAACAAAGTGGTGTATTACCTGCCTATGAGATACATATAAGTTTTAGGACAAATCAATTGATTCCTGCTGAAATGCCCGTTTCGATTGATATAAAAGAATAATATTTTAATGGAAAAAAACTGTTCACTGGATAGTATTCTGGAGCAACTGGTACAGCAGAATATGATTGAGCCTGAAAAGGCTAAACTGGTTTCTTCACTGGCTTCAGCCAGTGATCAACGAAATATTCATCCTCTGGAAAGTATTGCCAATCGTCAATGGGTTAATAAATCTAATCCTTCACAACTTCTGACAATTGATGTGCTTACAGACTGGTTGGCCGAGCAATCCGGTTTACCCAGGTATCATTTTGATCCGCTCAAAATGGATGTGGCATCCTGTACCAGTTTGATGTCTTATGCCTATGCCTCCCGCTTTAAAATACTGCCGGTTAAGGTAACAGCCGATCAGGTAACAATTGCTGTTTCAGATCCATACGATACACAATGGCTGGAAGAAATTCATCGAATTGTTCAAAAGCCTATCGAACTTGTTTTAGCGAATCCACAGCAACTTAGAAATTACTCACTTGAATTTTATAGTGTTAGTAAAGCGATGGATAGTGCTGGCTTAAATCAGGTCGATCAAGTCGGTAATATTCAGAATATAGAACAACTTATTGAACTGGGTAAAGCTGGTTCAGTGGATGCTGATGATCAGCATATTGTCAGTATTGTTGACTGGTTAATGCAATATGCCTTTTCACAGCGTGCCAGTGATATACATATTGAGCCAAGAAGAAAGCAGGGTAATGTACGTTTTCGTATTGATGGTGTAATGCATCAGGTTTATGAGATACCTGCTAACATTACAGCAGCTGTAACTAGTCGAATAAAAATCATGGGTCGACTGGATGTTGCTGAAAAGCGTAAACCACAGGATGGCCGGATAAAAACTTTAACCCCTGAAGGCCAGGAAGTTGAGATGCGCCTGTCCAGCATGCCAACTGCTTTTGGTGAAAAACTGGTGTTAAGAATATTTGACCCTGAAGTACTGGTCAGAGACTTTTCCGACCTCGGATTTGAGAAAAAAGATTCAGCCATGTGGAATGGTATGATAAGGCAGCCATTCGGGATTATTCTGGTGACTGGTCCTACCGGGTCAGGTAAAACGACAACATTGTATACCAGTCTGAAACACCTGGCAGTTCCAGAAGTTAATGTCTGTACTGTAGAAGATCCGATTGAATTAGTTGAACCGCTTTTTAATCAGATGCAGGTTCAGCATAATATTGGAGTGGATTTTGCCTCTGGTGTTAAAACACTCCTCAGACAAGATCCTGATATTATTATGATTGGTGAAATTAGAGATCGTGAAACGGCTGAAATGGCCATTCAGGCTGCTTTAACAGGGCATCTGGTTTTGTCAACTTTACATACTAATGATGCACCTTCTGCCGTTGCTCGCCTAACTGAAATAGGTATTCCACCTTATTTAATCAGTGCCACACTACTTGGTGTGGTGGCTCAACGACTGGTTCGTACATTATGTCCTCATTGTAAACAACCGATTGAACTCAATAAATCCCAATGGGATTCACTTATCAAACCCTGGACTACAGAAGTTCCTAAATCGGTGTACCAGGCTGTTGGTTGTCTTGAATGTCGTCAGACTGGCTACCTTGGCAGAAAGGGGATATATGAAATGATGCCATTGACTGAAGAGCTAAAACAGGGAATTGGACGAAATTTCGATCTATACAATTTTCGTAAGCGAGCTATTAAGGGGGGAATGCGGCCATTAAACCTGGCGGGTGCCCAGAAGGTGGCGAATGGAATGACTACTATTCAGGAAGTCCTTAAAGTCGCACCACCACGATATGATGGATAAACCGGGAAATGTTGGTTATTTTTGTGGATCTGGAATAAGCCTGAAACTCGCATCAAATATTTCTTTATCTTCAACCTGGATTCCGCAGTTGACCGCTCGCAATAGACGTTAACCCACTGTTTCATAAACCATGACAGTTGATGTGTATAATCACCCAATTGGTGAATCCCGCTACGAACTGAATTGCACGTTTGAGGCGGCGAATCTCTTCGTTGTAAC
>JBNKKI010000008.1:0-31373 GCA_050291745.1 Gammaproteobacteria bacterium
CCCGCTACGAACTGAATTGCAGGTTTGAGGCGGCGTATCTCTTCGTTGTAACTCCTTGGAATAGCTCGCTATTCCGCGTCGTTACGCCTTGATCTACACCACCTCAAACGCACAATCAGCTCGTCCAACTGCGGATTCTAGCTTTAAACTTTCCCTATGCAATGTGGTGAATTTGCCACTGCCGTAAATCTGGAGCAGGATTCAACTGAAACATCTGTCTATGAATTCAAAACTGAACAACACCTCAGTGAATTCGATTTACAGAATTTCCTGGATATCGGTTATCGAGACTCAAAAGAATTAATTCAAGAACTGGATCAAGCGAGGTCTGCTGTGAATCGGAATGAACTTGAACCTGGAAAAATCAATTGAGCGTGAAAAAGATAGGTAACAGATTGATGTGCCTGATAAAATCAAAAACACGCTCATCACCACCAGCTATAGCCTGTTAAAAACCACTAACTCATACACCATTATGTGAGTCATTACTTGGTAGCAGGCTAGTAATAATTTTATTAACCTCGTCGTAATCCTTTCCTTCATCCTCTATCGGGCAATTGTAGGTGATGAAGAGCATAAGCTGTCCATAGCAGAGATACCATTCACACCAGTACTCTTCTTTAGTTGAGTAGTCAAACCAGAATCCATGAAAATCATCCAGCTCCAGATCCTGTGGTGTTGCACCTGCTTGAAGATCTTCTTCAGCAATATGCATGAGATCATTCGGGGTTAAATCTTCTTCGTGAATTACTGAACTGATTTGAATTTCACCATAAGCGTTTTCACTAAATAATATATCAATGCCTTCCTCATGGTCGTACTCAGCATCCCAGCTGTCAGCTATGCTGACGGTAAAGTAATTGCCTTGATAGATTTTCATAATGTGATTCAATGATTGAGAGGAATGAAGGGTATATTGTACAGCAGCTTGTTCAGCAGGTCGAAATAACATAGTCACAATAAGTTACTAAGCGCTATTATCCACGATTTTAATCTACTCAGATTCGTTTTATTCTGGTTTCTAAAAAATAGATCTTTATTGAATATTGTTAGTCTGCCCGCAAGGATTTAATTTGAACCTGGAATCCGCAGTTGGACGAGATGAATGTGTGTTTGAAGTGGTGTAGATCAAGGTGTTACGACGCAGAATAGCTAGCTATTCCATGGCTTTACAACGAAGAGATACGCCGTCTCAAACCTGCAATTCAGTTCGTAGCGGGATGCACCGATTAACTGATTTTTCCAGGATTATACACATCAACTGTCATGGTTTATGAAACAGTGGGTTAACCTCTATTGCGAGCGGTCAACTGCGAAATCCAGGTTGATTTGTGGATGGATAGGTTGACTTTAATAAGTAACAGTTGCTGAGGAAGAGCGTAATTTAATACACTTCATTTTCACTATACACTGATACCATAGCTTGCCCATTTTGTGAGCTGTCTATTTTGAACACTATCGGGCGGCAACATACCTGACAATCTTCGATATACTGCTGTCCCTCATCCGATGGGTCGATCAGGACGTCGATATATTCCCCGCAATATGGGCAGCTAATATTTTGTTCCAGTAAAGAGTTCAATGGTCAATCTATAATCAATACAATCAATTGCTGCGGTCCATGAATTCCATAGGCCAGGGTTTGTTCGATATCAGCAGTTTTTGATGGCCCGGAAATGAGTAATGCATTGGTCGGCATTTGTTGTGCCCAGTTCTGTTCTTTGATCAGCTGTGCGAAAGATTCATATATAGAATCAGCTTTAAGCAGCGCAATATGTACCGGTGGTACCAATGACATCAGGCGTGGTTCGTTGGCATCTGGCCACAGGACCAGACTACCAGTTTCAGCAATAGCAGCTAATGTACCTGTAAGTCCTGCATCTACTTTCTGAAATAACTCGCTTTTCCAGTTTTCAATAGATTGATTGTATTCTCTGAACTGTAATGATTTATCAGCACTGGCTTTTAGTAATCGAGCGTTCTCAGTATTGCCGATCAGGATATTCTGTAATCCACGCCGGGGTAATTGCTGATTGATCCAGTCCATCCAGTTTTTACCTTTGAGGTCAATAATTTCGGTATGTACCGCTTTCATACAGTCAGTAAAACGCTGTTCTTTTTCCTGCTGATTCCAGCCATAGGAGGGCAGGTAATGTTCAGGTTCTGTACTCACCACTTGTCTGCTTTCACGTAAACGGGCCAGAATCGTTTCGCGTGTTTTATTCATTTTCAAAGCCCTCTTTACGTGCCAGTTCCTGCAGGCTATTTGGTGCTGGTTTAGGTGCGCTTCGGTAGCGAGTCCATACACCGATATTAGACGGTGTTAGAAAGCGTAAGCGGGTTGCAAACCAGCGGAATATTCGATACATAACTGGATTTGCGTACAGGGTTTTCCAGATTGTCCAGCTGATTAATTCCTTGTTTTTACGCAAGCTACCTTTGCCTTCGACCTGTGCATCCGATCTTTGTGCATTTACCGATTCTGCTCGCAGGCGATTGATCAGCTTGGGAAGTGGAATACGGACTGGGCAGACTTCACCACAGGCACCACACAATGTACAGGCTGAGGTAAGAGTGCCAATTTTATCTATTCCCATGCGTTGTGGTTCTAGCACAGTGCCTATTGGGCCGGGATAGGTTGTACCATAGGCATGACCGCCTAGTTGGACATACACCGGGCAATGGTTAATGCAGGTGCCGCAGCGAATACAGCGCAGTACATCGAGTAATTCATCATCCATGCGGATTTCACAACGGCGGTTATCCAGCAATACTAAATGTACCTGTTGTGGTCCATCTTTTTCACCTTCCCGGCGCGGATGGCTGATCATATTGAAATAGGTGGATATCGGTTGCCCGGTAGCTGTACGAGTCAGGATGTTTAACAAGGGAGGAATATCTGATAATTTTGCAATAACTTTTTCGATACCGGTAATGGCGATATGAATATCAGGTACAGTAGTGCAGAGACGACCATTACCTTCATTTTCAACCAGGCAGATGGTACCGGTTTCAGCTACGGCAAAATTAACGCCGGATATGCCTGCATCGGCATTGGCGAATTTATCACGTAATATCTTACGCGCCATAGCGGTCAATTCTTCAATATCTTCGGTATAGCCGAAGTCAGGGAAGTGCCTGTTAAGTAATTGGGCGACCTCGATTCGATTTTTGTGGATAGCGGGTGCAATGATATGTGAAGGCGGCTCATGTGCCAGTTGAATGATGAATTCACCCAGGTCAGATTCGATGACTTCTATATCACGTTTAATCAGGTAGTCATTCATCTCGGTTTCTTCTGAAACCATCGATTTTCCTTTTACCAGTGATTTGGCATCAGCCTGTTTCAGTATATTGTAAATTATTTCATTGGCTTCGGCACCATTTGAAGCCCAATGTACCTGAATACCATTCTCGGTCATTTTAGCTTCCAGCTGTTCCAGTAACTCTGGCAGGTTTTTTAATGAATAAGCACGTATCGCAGCTGCCTGATCACGTAAAGCCTGTAACTCAGTATCATCACTTAATGACTCTGCACGTTTATCCATCAGCCCGGTCATTGCTGACCGGAAGTTCCGCCGTGCCTGATCATTATGCAGGGCGTCATCGATGCGATGTTTGAAAGATTCACTTTGATTCATAACAGCGTTCCATCAGGAATTCAGCAATATGCTGGGTTTTGGGACCATTACCCTGTTTTTCGAATGCGCCACCGATATTCATCAGGCAACCACAGTCCTGTGAGATGACACGCTCGGCAGCTGTTGCGCGCAGGCTATCGGTTTTATCTTTTACCATGGCGCCGGAAATATCCCCCTGTTTTACAGCGAATGTACCACCAAATCCACAGCATTCCGGTTTACGTTCCTGAGTCAATACTTCAACCTGATCTAATTGTTTGACCAGTGTTTCAATATGTTCGGCGACTCCCATTTCACGACGGGCAGAGCAGGAACTGTGAATGGCAACTTTGACAGGTTCACCAAGATCCCTGAGTTTGAGTTGCAGGCTATTGACCAGAAATTCGGTAAGTTCATAGGTTCGTTCAGCAACAGCTTTAGCTTCAGCTTCATCATGCTCACCTGCAAACAGTTCAGGCCAGTGATGTTTGATCATACCGGCACAGGAACCTGAAGGAACAATGACCGGAATATCTCTGGGAAAACAGCTTAATAACTGGCGAGCCACATCCAGCGCTTCATCTCTATAGCCTGAATTGAATGCCGGTTGACCACAGCAGGTTTGATTATCGGGATAGATAACTCTTACACCTGCTTTTCGTATCAGTTGCATGCCAGCTAACCCGGCTTTGGGGTAGAGCAGGTCGATCAGGCAACTGCCAAAAAAATATATTTCCAGGGGGTGAGGCATTATTTTGACTCCTCAGGGTTAAGAATAGAAGCCTGGCGCAGGAATCGCTCATGGCGAGCCTGTTCCTGATCAATACTCTGTAATGACTCTTCAACAAATACCAGATGAGTTTGTGCTGCCATACGCGCTGCATCTGGATCACCTGCGATTACTGCCTGCATCAGTTTTTCATGTTGGTCGGATAAAGGTTCGAATACTCTGGGAATTGAATAGAGTTTATCAAGATTATGTTTGATCGTGCGCTGTAGTACGGTGAACAGGCTGCGCATAGTGTGCAGTAATACAATATTATGCGAAGCTTCGGTTATAGATAAATGAAAAGCTGCATCAGCCATTGCTTCATCCATTGGGTTTTTGCTATTGTGGTGTAGTTCAATCATACGCTCGAATGCTTTCTGGATATTGTAGCGATCCACATCAGTCGCTCGTATTGCAGCAAAATAGGCTGCCTGACCATCCAGCGCATGGCGTACCTCGAGTACATCGTAGCGAGATTCAGGATGATTCTGTAGTATTTCAAGTAAGGGGTCGACTATGCCGTCTGCCAGTGCTTCACTGATATAGGTGCCGCCCCCATGACGTGAGGTTACCAGGCCCTTACTGGCCAGGTTTTTAATCGCTTCACGCAGAGAAGGACGTGATACACCAAGGCGTTCAGAGAGTTTACGCTCGGCAGGTAAGCGCTCTCCGGGTTTTAATGAGCCATCCGCTATCATCTGTTCTAACTGACTGGTGATCTGATCAGACAGGGTTGTTTTCTTCATGTAGTTTCCTGATTGTTTTTAGTATTGGTAAGACCAATTTACTGAATTGTATCTATTTAATCCTCTGTTTCAAGCATAAAACTTATAATTTTAAATTCTTAAGCTAGTTCAAAGCTCCTGTATCGATATTCTAAATGAATATCTGAATCTATAAACTCTTTAATAAACAATATGATATGGTTTATTTATGGGAAATAGTAATGATCGGTATGCATTTATATCCGGATGATAAGTCTTTTCCTGTTTCTATTTATACTTGACTTCTCGAAAACTTAGCAACAGAATAAATTGGACTTACCAATTTACCAAATTGTTAGTGTTTGCATTTCATTTAGAAAAATAGACAAGCTGAGAGGAATTAAAGAATGAAGAAGTCATTTATAACATTGAGCAGTATTGCTGCCTTGACAGTGATGCTGTCTGCGAGTCCTGCTTTTGCCGCAAAAAAAGTATTACTTAAGGTGCCAGTCTGGTTTGGCACACATTTAACCGGTTTGGGGTCTACACCAAAATGGCTGGCTGAGCATGTTAATGAATTATCAGGTGGCTCTGTTAAGATCAAAATTTACGAGCCAGGTAAGCTGGTGCCACCTAAGGAGATGCTGGAATCAGTATCGAAGGGACAGGTTAATGCTGGCTGGACAACACCTGGTTACAACACCGGTTTGCTGGGCCAGAAAGGGGCGATCTTTTCAGCGGTTCCTTTTGGTCCTGATGCACCGGAATTTCTGGCCTGGATTTATTACGGAGATGGCCGTAAGTTATGGCAGGAAGTTTATGATAATGCTGGATACAACATCCATTCGGTGCCCTGTTCTATCATAGCTCCGGAAACTTCCGGCTGGTTCTCCAGGCCAATCGATAAGCCTGAAGACCTGAAAGGCTTGCGTATGAGATTTTTTGGTCTGGGTGCTTTGGTCATGGAAAAGATGGGTGTTTCAACATCATTGTTGCCATCTAAGGAAATTTTTCCTGCACTGGAAAAAGGTGCCATTGATGCGACTGAGTTTTCTATGCCTGCCATCGATAAGTTACTCGGCTTTTATAAAATTCTTAAATACAACTATTTTCCCGGATGGCACCAACCTGCAACCATGTTCGATTTGATTATCAATAAAGATACCTGGAATGGCATGGACAAGCAGCAGCAGGCGGTTATTGAAATGGGTTGTAAAGCCGCCATGCTTGACGGTCTGGCTCTGGGTGAAGCGATTCAGTTTCCTGAAATGAAAAAGAATCTGGAAAATGGTGTAGAAAATCGTTACTGGTCAGATGAAATGCTCAATGAATTTAAAACAAAATGGGATGAAGTGGTAGCCGAAGAAGGTGCTAAAGATCCTGAGTTCAAACGTATTTATGACAACCTGCAGGCTTTTCGTGCAGATTACAAAATCTGGAATGAATGGGCCTTTTTACCTCGCCCTGGCACAAAACGTATCGCAAAATAATTTGTGGCTGGTATTCGCAGCGGATTTAATCCGCTGCTTTTTTTAAAACTGAGGTAGTCCTATGAGTGAATCAAATGTTCAACTACAGCAATATAAAATACCCATTGTTGTATTGTTAAATTCCATTGTGAAACGAGTGGCTGAAACCACGGCCTGGTTCAACGTGATTTTAGTTGGAGTGATATTGACTCAGGTGGTACTTCGTTATGGTTTTAAACATGGCCTGGTGCCATTAGAAGAATTAATCTGGCATTTATATTCCATTGCTTTTATGTTTGGTATGGCTTATTCCATTACCAATGATTCTCATATCCGGGTCGATATTGTACATATGAATCTACCTGGAAAGACTCAGCATATTCTGGAAATACTGGGGATTCTTTTTTTATTAATGCCTTTCCTCTGGGTATTATTTGATCATAGCCTGGAGTGGTCTTTAGAAGCTTTCAGGGTCAATGAATCTTCTGCTAATCCAACCGGCCTGCCTTATCGGTGGGTGATAAAATCTGTGGTACCTATGACAGCAATATTAATGTTTATTGCTGCTCTGGCACGATTAATTCAGGAAGTTTTATTATTAATGCATATTGGTAAAGAGCCTGAAGAACTTTATCCGGGCAGAGTTTCACTGTTGCGTAGCTTCTTTCACCTGAAATCTGTAGCTCAGGAAAATTCTTCACCGAAAGAGGGGGACTAAAATGCATCTTGAGCCTGAAAATTATTTAGTTATCGCGATGTTTGTATCATTCATCGCGCTATTATTTACCGGTTTTCCTGTAGCCTGGGTACTGGCTGGTGTCGGTGTCGGGTTTGCCGGGATTGCTTACATGACGGATAGTATGGACTGGACAATGACCGGTCTGGATTACAATACACTGGGGCTACTCACAGGTCGAATTTTCGGTATCATGGATAACTGGGTACTGGTGGCATTACCTATGTTTATCTTTATGGGGCTGATGCTGGATAAGTCAGGTGTTGCCGAACGTATGATGTTTTCCATGCAAAAGCTATTTGGCAGGGTTAAAGGTGGGCTTGCTATCACGGTAACATTGATTGGTATTATCCTGGCAGCTTCTACCGGTATTATAGGGGCCTCAGTCGTACTGCTAGGTGTTATGTCTGTTCCTGTGATGTTAAATCAGCATTATCATAAACCTTTGGCATTGGGTACGGTTGCTGCATCCGGTTGTCTGGGTATTTTAATTCCTCCTTCCATTATGCTGGTTATCATGGGTGATCAGCTTGGTGTGTCGGTGGGCGATCTGTTTATGGGTGCTGTCTTTCCAGGCATTATTCTGGGTATTCTGTATATCATCTATATATTGATCTATGGCTGGTTGAAGCCTGAAAATGCACCTTTAGCTCAGGACTATAAAGAAATTCGTTTACAGGATGTTATGCAAGTCATGCTGGATATTGTTCCACCGGCAATATTGATTCTTGCCGTATTAGGGTCAATTTTTATGGGTATGGCAACTGTAACAGAAGCTTCTGGTATTGGGGCATTGGGAGCAACTTTACTTTCTGCTGCATATAAACGACTTAACTGGACTGTATTAAAAGAAGTTGTCATAAATACCATGAATACTTCGGCCTATATTTTTGCGATTTTTGTGGGGGCTACTGTTTTTGCACTGGTGTTGCGAGAATGTGGTGGTGATGAACTGATTGAGTCTGCTCTTAATGGTTTAGGTTTGGAGCCATATGCATTAATTGTTGCGGTGTTATTGATGGTGTTTGTGTTAGGTTTTTTTCTCGACTGGATAGAAATCAGTTTAATCATGTTACCTTTGCTCGGTCCTGTTATCGCTGGACTGGATCTACAGGTGGATGGTTATGGTGTAGTCGACAATCCGAATCTGGTGTGGTTTGCACTACTGGTCGCAGTGACATTGCAAACTTCATTTCTTACACCACCGGTAGGTTTTGCACTTTTCTATCTGAAAGGTGTTTGCCCTCCCTGTGTTAAATTAACCGATATTTATCGAGGGGTCGTACCTTTCATCATTTTACAGCTGATTGGACTGGGACTGGTATTCGCTTTCCCTCAACTGGTGACCTGGCTGCCCTCTGTAGCTTATGGCAATTAACTGTGATCCAGCGATTCCAGTTACTCTATGATCAAACAGGGATTTTAGAATGAGTAAGCAATCATTAATCGATAACTTGATTCAGATTGTGGGTAGACCTTATGTTTTTACGTCTAGCCAGAAAACCGAACGCTTTCGAAAAGGATTTCGGTCTGGAGAAGGTGAAGTGTTAGCAGTGGTTCAACCTTTAACCCTCTTGCAGCAATGGCAGGTTTTAAAAGCCTGTGTGGCCGCAGATAAAATAGTGATTATGCAGGCGGCAAATACCGGTCTGACTGAAGGCTCGACGCCAAAAGGCAGTTATGATCGTGAAGTCGTACTGATTAATACACGTCGAATGAAAGCTATTCATGCTCTGGATGAAGGTCGTCAGGTAATCAGTTTCCCCGGTGCCACATTGTTTGCGCTGGAAAAATTACTGCAACCATTCAATCGACAGCCTCACTCTGTCATAGGTTCATCCTGTATTGGTGCTTCCATTGTTGGTGGGGTCTGTAATAATTCTGGAGGCTCACTGGTTGAAAGAGGCCCATCCTATACCGAGTTATCCCTGTATGCACAGGTTACCGCAGAAGGTGAACTGGAATTGGTGAATCACCTGGGAATTGAGCTGGGTGATAGCGAAGAAGAAATATTAACTCGTCTGGAAACTCGTCAATATTCGGCAGAACATATTGTTCACAATCAGGGCAGGGCATCCGATACCGAGTATGTGCAAAGAGTTAGAGATATTCAGGCTGACACACCGGCTCGTTTTAATGCGGATAAATCCCGACTTTATGAATCAGCCGGTTGCGCTGGTAAGCTAGCTGTTTTTGCAGTTCGTCTGGATACTTACCCGATGAATCAATCTGAAAAGGTTTTCTATTTAGGAACCAATGATAGTGCAGACTTAACTCAGATTCGTCGTCATATACTCAGTCAGTTTAAAACCTTGCCAGTCAGTGCTGAATACCTGCATAGAGAAACTTTTGATATTGCAGAAGTTTACGGTAAAGATACTGTATTGATGATCGATAAGTTGGGCACTGATAAATTGCCAGCCATGTTTGCTCTAAAAGCTGGCATTGATGCACGTTTAAATAAGATTTCATGGCTACCTAAAAATCTACTGGATCGGTCTTTACAGCTTTTTAGCCGTTTATGGCCTAATTTATTACCCGAAAGAATGCGCGAATGGCGCAAACGATATGAACATCATCTTATTCTCAAAGCACATGATGGCGGAATTGCTGAAGCTGAAGATTATCTGAAACAGTTTTTCATTTCTTCAAAAGGTGATTACTTTGTGTGTGATGAGCGGGAAGCCCGTATTGCCGGATTACACCGGTTTGCTGCTGCTGGCGCTGCTATTCGATATCAGGCTGTTCATCATAATAAGGTTGAAGATATTCTGGCACTGGATATAGCTCTAAGACGCAATGACCAGCAATGGCTGGAAAACCTGCCTGCAGAAATCAATGATAAGATTCAACATCGACTGTATTACGGCCATTTTCTTTGTCATGTACTACATCAGGATTATATTGTTAAGAAGGGTGTCGATGTTAAAGCGCTTAAAAAAGCCATGTTGCAATTACTGGATCGTCGTGGTGCTGAGTATCCGGCAGAACATAATGTAGGGCATCTTTATCGCGCAAAACCAGCATTGAGCGATTTTTATAAAAAAATAGATCCTGCTAATTCATTCAATCCCGGCATTGGTCAAATGTCGAAACTTAAGTTTTACCGGGATAATTCCATTTAAAATATACCTGCAAATTCATGAGCTTTGTGGATTTCGTTGAAAATTGATAAAAAAAATTAATACATAGTTTAATAATATAAAAATATTTAATGTAGATTAATGGATATTTATTGTTATATTATTTTATTCAACTAAAGTGATACAAAATCAAAGCTATTTATAATTTAATGAGTAATTGAACATGATCCCTGAGAGTGACATTGAAACGAATTCTGAAGATGCGCCACTGCATGAATTTTCTGGTTGTCATGATGAAATAGTCAAAAATTTTCAGGTCTTATTGACATTGACCAGTTTGCTTAAAGACAATTCTTCAGATCCCAGTATCCAGACACTTTCTAGTGATTTATTGCGTTTCTTTAAAGATGTGGTGATTGTTCATCATGAAGAAGAAGAGGAAGAGTTATTTTCTGCTGTTCTGGACAGTGCTTCTGTTAAAAGTGAAGCTAAACTGGCTAGAGAATATACCAAGCGATTAATTCACGAGCATCGTGAACTGGAAGAGATGTGGTATGTAATCGAGGATGATATTGCGAAACTGTCACGTGGGGAAGCCGCTGATATTAATATGCATGTTGCCAATAAACTCGCATTTCAGTACCTCGAACATGCTGCTTTTGAAGAACATTTCTATTTACCCCTGTCGGCCAGGATTTTATCAAAGACAGAAAAAGAATCACTTGGCTTATCTCTGCATCAGAGACATTAAGTCACTTATTTCTATTCAGATCGCTTTTAATATCTAAAACCTTTTGCATTTTGAACTCTGAACACAGGGATTCAGGATTTACTCAAAAGTCGGAAAGTATGTTTTCTGTATACCATTATGCAGATTAGCCAGCTGAAGTTGAATTTTATCGATATATAAATGCAGATCATTATTATTCTGTGTTTTTCTGGATGATGCATTCAAGGTCTTTTGCAATTTGTTGATATGGCTTAAACAAATATCATTATTAGGCAGGCTGTCCAGGTTCTCCTTCATTGACTTGACACAAAAACTGACTGAACGGGGGAAAGTGGTTCGTGAAAATAAAAAGTTAAGTACATCGTTTCGATGAATTCTTACCTGCATACTTTGACGATACATTTGATAGCCACTCAGAGTTTTAAGCATGCTCATCCATAGCATATCTTCAAATGGCTTTAACTCAGGAGCACTATCCGGAATGATATTTTCCGAACGTACGTCGATAATCCGTGTGGTCATATCTGCGCGCTCTATTTTTCTACCCAGATTAAGAAAGTCATAAGCGATGTCGTGATTCATTGTGCCAGCCAATAAGCCGGTTATATGCTGAAGATCAAATATGATTTTTTCAAGATAAGGGCTTCTACCATGACGCGCATAACTTTGCGTTTTGTTTTCTACTGCATCATTATACATTGAGTTAATCGCTTCCCAGCCTTCTCGCGGTAAGATTTCGCGAATGGTGCGGGCATTTTCACGTGCATAAGAGAGACATGAAAGTATAGAGTCTGTATTAGCTTCATCGCTAATTAAGAAATTGACAATACGTCTTTCGGTTACTTCCGGGTGTCTTTCATGGTATAAATCTTCACAACCCAGTATCGTAATAAGCGGTTCGCAATCAGGCATCAAACCTTTAGGTAAATCCAGAATTAAGTTGGAGTTTACATTAATCAGGCGCGCAATATTTTCAGCACGTTCCTGATACCTTCCTATCCAGTAAATGGATTCAGCTACTCTTGAAAGCATTTTTTATCTCCGCTTAATCTTCTACTATCCAGGTGTCTTTACTTCCACCACCCTGAGATGAATTGACTACTAGTGAACCTTTTCTTAAAGCAACCCGAGTGAGACCACCTGTTGTTACATTAATTTTATTGCCACTTAGAATAAAAGGTCTTAAATCGACATGTCTGGGTTCAACATTACCGTTAATGACAGTGGGTACTGTAGAGATACCAAGGGTTGGTTGGGCAATATAATTTCGTGGATCAGCTTTGATCAGTTTGGCAAATTTTTTGCATTCGGCTTTTGTCGATGCAGGCCCAACTAACATGCCATAACCACCTGATTCATTGGCAGGTTTTACGACCAGTTCATTGAGGTGTTCAAGAACATATTGTAATGAATCTTTATCCATGCAACGCCAGGTAGGCACGTTGGGTATAATGGAATCCTGATCCAGATAATACTTGATAATCTCAGGCATAAATGAATAGACAACTTTATCATCAGCTACGCCTGCACCCGGGGCATTAGCCAGCGCAACATTACCTGCTTTCCAGGCTCGAATTAACCCGGGTACACCGAGCAATGAATCCGGATCAAATGCTTCAGGGTCTATGAAAAGGTCATCGATTCGGCGATAGATAACATCAACTCGACTCAGGCCATCGATATTGCGCATATAAACACAATCATCATCCTGTACTACCAGATCCCTTCCTTCAACCAGTTCACAGCCCATTTGCTGAGCAAGATAAGCGTGTTCAAAATAAGCCGAATTGTAGATACCGGGAGTTAACACAACGATTTCTGGCGAATCTCCAGGGCGAGGTGATAATGATGCCAGAGTATCAAATAATTCTGCCGGGTAATCATCTATTGGTAATGGACTATAGGTTTCAAAAACTTCTGGAAAGACCCGTTTTGTTACCAGTCTATTTTCCAGCATATAGGAAACCCCGGAAGGTACGCGAAGATTATCTTCCAGAACATAAATTTTGCCGTCGCTATGGCGAACCAGATCCGATCCACAGATATGAGCCCAGATTCCCTGAGGAGGATTAACGCCAACACATTGTTCTCTGAAGTTAACTGATTCGGCTAAAACAGAGGCTGGAAAAACTTTGTCCTTGATGATTTTCTGATCGTGATAAAGGTCATCAATAAACATGTTTAGTGCAGTTACTCGTTGCTTTAATCCCTGCTCGACACTTAACCATTCTTTACGAGGTATAATTCGCGGAATAATATCAAAAGGCCAGGCACGATCTATAGCGCCTTCTTCTTTGGAATAGACCCTGAAGGTAATACCCATTTGTTTGATAGCAAGTTCGGCACCTTTTTGACGATCATCAAGTTCATTAGAGTCGAGTTTGTCCAGAAAGTGGTACAGTTTTCGGGCATATGCTCTGGCATTACCTTTTGGCGTGATTAACTCATCATAAAAAGGATGATCATTAAAGGCTTCAAATTTTACGCTCATACTCTTTCTCCTTTTAAGGTTCGGCGACGTAAATCGAGCGTCAGTGGAAAATCCGGATTAACGGCTTCAAGTGGAACATCCAGCACACCACCGGTATGTCCCATGGTTTGAAAACGTGCCAGACGACGCGATTCAGCTTCATATGCATTGATCGGGAAGGTTGATTCGCTACGACCACCAGGGTGAGCAACGTGATAACTGCAACCACCCAGAGAAACTTTATTCCAGCCATCGACAATATCAAATACTAAAGGTACCTGAGCTTTTATGGTGGGGTGCAGGGCTGAAGGTGGTTGCCAGGCTTTATAACGTACACCACCAACATATTCACCTCTGGTACCTGTATTTTTTAAAGGTACTCTACGGCCATTACAGGTAATATAGTGCCGGCTATCGGTTATTCCTGTGACTTTAAGCTGTAATCTTTCCACCGAGGAATCCACATAGCGTGAAGTTCCCTGTGCACTGATCTCTTCACCCAGTACATGCCAGGGTTCAATTGCAAATCTTAATTCAAGCTCGATATCATCGATATTGATAACTCCGTAACGTGGAAATCTGAATTCAATAAAAGGATCCATCCAGGATTGATCAAAATCAAAACCTTCTCTTTGCAGTTCAGCGATAACGTCCTGCATGTCTTTTTCCACATAATGGGGCAGCATAAAACGATCATGTAATTCGGTTCCCCAGTTGACCAGTTTCTGGTCATAAGGTTTATCCCAGAAGCGCGTAATCAGGCTGCGAATTAATAATGCCTGGACCAGACTCATTTGTGCATGAGGCGGCATTTCAAAGCCCCGGAATTCAAGTAAACCAAGACGACCGGCACTGCCATTTGGCGAATATAATTTATCAATACAGAATTCTGCACGATGGGTATTGCCGGTTAAGTCAACAAGCAGATTACGCAGTAAACGATCAACTAACCAGGGAGATTGACTTTCATCATGAGTCATTTCTGATAGCGCTATGCCAAGCTCATATAAGGCATCATCTCTTGCTTCATCAACGCGTGGTGACTGTGAAGTTGGCCCCATAAAGAGTCCTGAAAACATATAGGATAATGATGGATGATTCTGCCAGTAGGTCAATAAACTTTTGAGTAAATGAGGGCGACGTAAAATAGGACTATCAGCTGGTTTAGCTGCACCTATGGTAATGTGATTACCACCTCCAGTGCCGCTATGACGGCCATCGATCATGAATTTTTCTGTTCCCAGGCGGCTTAATCTGGCCTGCTCATATAAAATCTGAGTATTATTCTCCAGCTCATCCCAGCTTTCAGAAGGGTGAATATTCACTTCGATGACACCCGGATCAGGCGTAACCTGCATACGTTGTAAGCGCGGGTCATGAGGGGGTTCATAACCTTCCATGATTACCGTAACACCAAGTTCCACAGCAGATGCTTCAATGGCATTGATTAAATCCAGGTAATATTCCAGTTTTGTTAGAGGGGGCAGAAAAATATATAAGTGGCCATCTCGTTGCTCGACACATAAAGCCGTTCGAATAAAGTGATCATCCTTTTCTGCTGTTTTACTGATAAGTGCTTTCGATTGCTTTTTAAAATCTTTCGGTTGAGCAACAGGTGTATTACTCTTATTTAAAATAGTCTGTACCCGGTCTTGCACTGCTGGCAATTTATCAAATTCATCAAAAGGGTCTTTTTCGATAAGTTTCTGACGTTTAGTTTGCGGTTCCCATATCAGCGAATCCAGCGGTAAACGATAACCCATCGCTGAATCACCTGGTATGAGATATAAATGTTCACGTCGTATTTTCCATCGGCAGGAATTCCATTGTTCAATACTCTCACTCCATTCCAGTGGTAAACAATATCCTGCTGGTTTATTTAATCCCTTATCAAAAATTCGACGAATGCGTTTACGCTCCATTTCATCTTTTATTTTGTTATTGAGGACATTGACATTTTTTGGAAGCGTACCTTCCTTCCATAAATAATAAGGTGCATCTTCATACACTGTATTAATATATTTCTTCTTCAGCCCCAGATGTTTTGAAATGCGTTTTATTAATTTCCTGGCCTGTTTATTACTGTAAGTGGATTTTGCATTTGGTGCATCCAGCAATTTTTCATTATTCCAGATAGCGCTGCCATCTTTTAACCAGGCACTGGTTAGTGCCCAGCGTGGTAACTGTTCACCCGGATACCATTTACCCTGGCCATAATGTAAAACGCCTTTTTTTGCAAAAACATCACGTAAACGTAATAACAGGGTGTAAGCCCTGTCAAGTTTATGCTCACCCAGGGCTTCAGTATTCCATTGGGCTGACTCCATATCATCGATTGATACAAAAGTAGGTTCGCCACCCATGGTTAATCTGACATCACCTTTTTTTAATTTTTGATCCGTGAGATGACCAAGCTTTTGTATATCGGACCATTGCTTTTCGGTATAGGGTTTGGTCACGCGTGGATCTTCGTGTACCCGATAAACTTCATTTGTAAATTTAAAGCTTACTTCACACTTATCTGTTGCACCGGTTATAGGGGCCGCACTGACTGGATCAGGTGTACAGGCCAGAGGGATATGTCCTTCACCAGCAAATAACCCTGATGTTGGGTCAAGCCCTATCCAGCCTGCGCCTGGAATAAATACTTCTGCCCAGGCATGTAAATCAGTAAAATCCTTTTCTGGCCCGGAAGGACCATCCAGTGATTTCTGGTCGGAAGTTAATTGCACCAGATATCCTGATACAAATCTGGCAGCAAGTCCAAGATGGCGTAATACCTGTACCAGTAACCAGCCTGTATCGCGGCATGAACCGGTTTTTTTCTTCAATGTCTGATCACAACTTTGTACACCTGGCTCCATCCGAATATTGTAGCCAATGAGTTTCTGGATATGCATATTAAGTGCAACCAGGAAGTGCACGATATGAGCTTTTTCAATTTTTTTAGCAGCGCCATCTTTCTTTTCATTTTGTTCAAAAGATGATTCGTTTGCCTGCGTCGCTGCAATACCCAGCCCGGCTTTTTTGATTTCACTGATTAAAGCTTTAAGGCGTTTAGTTTGTTCTTTAATTTCAAAGTAAGGTGCTAACTCCTTGTTTAACTGTTCTTCATATTTAAATGGATAATACTCAGCATATTCTTCTACAAAAAAATCGAAAGGGTTCACTGTCACCAGATCAGCAACCAGATTCACATCTACAATAAGTTTTTTTGTTTTTTCAGGAAAAACATAACGCCCTATGAAGTTACCGAATGGGTCCTGAACCCAGTTTATAAAATGCTCTTCCGGTTCAATTTTAAGAGAATATTCATGGATAGGAGTACGTGTATGTGGCGCTGGTCTTAAGCGGATACTATGAGGTGATAAATTAACCAGTCTGTCAAAGTGGTATTCTGTCCGATGGTGCAGCGCTATTCTTATTGTCATGTTAATGCATTATAATGGTGCGAGTTATAAAAAAATCATTAAAACAGTGCACTTAAATGAATTAGTGTGCTGTGAAATGGACTTTTTAGTGCCAACTTTTTTACAATTAAAAAATTGAGCAATTTCTATTCCAAAGTGTCATTATTAATTTAAAAGGTCAAATAGATTTTTCTGACTCTCTATAATTTTTTTACAGATGCTTATATGAATTTTGATCCTGTCCAGAAGCCTGGTGTTGTTAGTATGAATCTGCTGCGGAAATGGCTATTCTTCGCTGAGCCTGGCAGGCAGCTAAACTATATAACTTTAATATTATTTTCAGGAAAATTAGTATGACTTATTGTGTGGCTTTGAATCTTCAGGATGGACTTGTCTTTGCCTCTGATTCCAGAACCAGTGCGGGTACCGACTACATGACGTCCTACTCCAAGATGCATGTATTTACACCTTCCAGTGATAGAATATTTGTGCTCCTTTCTTCTGGTAATTTAGCGACCACTCAGGGAGTGCTGAATCATCTGCAAAGAGATCTGGATTTTTGTGATAGCGTTGAAAGTTTGTTAAGCCCTCGCTATATGTTTGAGGCAGCAGACTATATTGCTCGAGTCACACAGGAAGTCCAGGACTCTCACCAGGCTGCATTACAGATGGCTGGTGTCAATGGGGAAGTTTCATGGATTTTGGGTGGTCAAATTGGCGCTCAACCACATAGTCTGATGATGATTTACCCACAAGGTAATTATATTGAAGCCTGTCAATCAACGCCTTATCTGCAAATAGGTGAAACAAAATATGGCAAGCCTGTGCTGGATCGCGTTCTGGAATACAATACTTCTCTGGATGATGCCGCCAGAATTGCTCTTGTCTCATTAACCTCAACAGCAAATTCAAATATTACGGTTGGACCGCCTTTTGAGTTATCAACCTGTGTTAGTAATGAATATCAATTATTAAAAAGATATAAGTTTGAAGCCAATAATGATTATCTTTTAAGGCTTGAACAAAGCTGGAAAGAGGGGCTTTGTCATGTATTCAATAGTTTGCCTAATTTTGAATGGGAAGACCCCCAAATGGAAATGGGATTGCCTGATAAAGCCAAAATTTTTAATGTTAATATGCAGTAACACCAGCCCGGATTTTGTATTATTTATCGGTGGGCTTATCCAGCAATGTTACCCATACACCAACATCCAGACTGGAACTGGCCGTACCGGTAAATAAGCCTTCAATGGGAGCAATCTGCTCGGGTGATCTGGCTACAGCGACTGCTATATGATCATTTCCTGCAACCTGCCCAATAGTTGGATCAAAACCTTTCCATCCAGCACCAGGAAGAAAAACTTCAGCCCAGGCATGAGTTGAGCCATAGTTAACCGTCGAGGGTTCAGCATGCAGATATCCACTGACAAAACGTGCTGCGAAACCCAGTTGTCGAGCTGCCTGCATAAATAAAAATGCAGAGTCACGACAGGAACCGCTTCCTAGCTTTAAGGTCTCCAGCGCGCTTTGCACTCCGGGTTCTTCACGTAATTGATATTTAATCGTTTGTTGAATATGGACACACAGTTTCTGTAGCAGTGTATATGTCTGAATTGCTTGATCTGCTTGCCAGAAACCACTTATCCATTGAGATAATGCTTTAGAGCTATCTTTCGATGGACTCTCCATATAGGGGATAAGCACAGGAATATCTTCAGTTAAATAGTAGAATGGATAGTCCACCGCATAGTCAGCGACCAGAAAATCCAGTGGTGATTCATTAAATTGTTGAATGATGATTTCACTTTCAATTAATAGCTGGCTGGCCGGTTTTTCAAATTCGGCAATGGCTACTGCATTATCTTCAACATCTCTTAACCAGCGCAATGTAATTGGAGGTGGTGTAATTTTTAAACTGGATGATTGAATATGCAGTTCAGGTCCTTCTCTGGGGCGCAATCTTAAGGTATGTGCTTTAAGCTGTACGGTTGAAGAATAGTTATAATAGGTCCGGTGAAGAATTTTATAGAATTGCATAGTTTAAATTTAACACCCGAAATTTAATGGACGAGTAAACCAGCAGTGTATCACAGATGTAAATTGACTAAGCTTGAGGTATTACCTGTATGGCTGTGGCAGGGCAAACTTTGATACAGATACCGCAACCGCTACAGTTTTGCAATTGTATAGTTGGATTATCCTTCTTGTCGAAGCTAATCAAATGATCCGGGCATATATTGATACAGGATTTACAACCTATGTTGAGCCAGGCATAGCAATTTTGCTGATTTAATCTGGCTTTACCTAAACTGACAGCAACGGCTTCTTGTTTTCCTGTTTTTGGACAGGCTGAATGGCATTGCTGACAGAAAGTGCAGCCATTTGAACTGAAATCCAGGTATGGCTGCCCCATTAGTTTATGACTTTTCGGGTGGATTTTTATAATTTCCTGCGGACAACTTCTAGCGCAAAAAGCCTCGCAATTTGCACAGTTACTGGCCGATGAAATGGTTGCCAGATCGGGTGGGCTTAGGCCTAAACGTTTTACCTGTTTTACGACCTGATCCCGGCCTTGCCGGGTTAATAATGAACCGGTAAAAAAGCCGCGTCGCGATGGATTTTCGGGTGAATTACTCATACCCGACAGGATAACAGAAAATTTAAAGATAGCAGACCTTTAACCTGGAAAAATCAGTTGAATCATGAAAGTCCAGGTAACAGCTTAATGCAGCTGATAAAATCAAAAACACAGTCTTCAGCAATCAGCTGACAACGGTGTTTTTGATTTCCCGGCAATTGCGCCTGCATTGCTCTAACGACAGCCATCCCTGGCTTAGACCAGGCAGATCAATCTGTTACGCATCTTTTTCACGCTCAATTGATTTTTCAAGGTTGAAAGCTATTTATTAAAATAATCAGCAGTAATATGGTCTATAGTCATGAAAATAATGATAAATCTAACAGTCAGAACCCGATTTTTGTAGAAGATATTAATCTGTATTAACATGATACTGGTTTTAAGTGATTAGAATTGTCCTGTTAATTAGAAAAATTAAGCAAATTCATGAATAGCAGCGATACGATTCAATACCCGGTTGCTTTAGAATCACATACACTTCAGCTGTTAAGTATCACACCTGTGCCTATGATAATGTCACGGGCTGATGGAAGTCTTGAATATGTTAACCCTGCTTTAATTCAATTCCTTGGTTTTCAGCCGGAAGAAATCTCTACCTTTGATTTTATAGTAAATCATCAGCATCAATTTATTCTGAATAAAGATCAACTTCAATTACTGGAAAGTGACCTGGCTAACCCTCTGGTTGCTGACAAGGAGTATACGCATCGTTCCGGCGATATTTTTACTGCTCAATTAACGATTATTCCTCAAATAGACAAGAATGGAGAAGTTGTACGTTTTATCAGTCAAATTATGGAAAATTTAGAATCTGAAAAAACAAGAGAAAAATTACAGTTGGCATCACTGGTAACTGCAAAAAGTAATGAAGGTATGATGGTGACTGATAAAAATGGCATTATACTGGATGTTAATTCGGCTTTTAGCAAAATTACCGGTTATACAAAAAAAGAAGTCACCGGTAAAAATGCCAGCATGCTATCTTCAGGGCAACAGGATAAATTATTTTATAAATTAATGTGGCGAAGTATAGTGAATAGTGGTCACTGGAAAGGAGAAGTCTGGAATAAAAGAAAAAATGGAGAACACTATCCTGTCATCCTAAGTATTAATACTGATTTTTCAGCCGATGGTCAGGTGAAAAGAAGAGTGGCATTATTATCTGATCAAACTGAAATTAAGGCTAAGGAAAAACAGATATTCAGACAGGCTTACTATGATTCCATTACCGGATTGCCTAATCGAATTATGTTTATTGAAAGGTTAAATCATATTATAAATTTAACCAGGAGCAAAAAAAGATCGATAGCATTGATGCTTCTTGATTTAGATGGTTTTAAAGAAGTTAACGATACACTTGGTCATGAAGTGGGAGATGAAGTATTAAAAATAACTGCTTTAAGATTATTAAACTGTGTTGATTCTGAAGATGTTGTTGCCCGTTTAGGAGGAGATGAATTTTCAATTATAAATAACAATATAGATCATCTGGATGAACGGGCCCAGACCATCTTAAAAGTATTATCAGAACCTTTCGAAGTACAGGGTAAAAAAATATATATTTCTGCCAGTATAGGTATTACTCTTTATCCTCAGCATTCTAAACATGTGTCAGGTTTATTAAAAAATGCAGATCAGGCAATGTATGATGCAAAGAAAAGGGGACGGAATAGATTTAGTTACTTCTCTCAATCTATGCAGCAACTTGCTGAGCAAAGAGTAAAGATTATTGAGGATTTACGTAAGGCTATCGAAAACCAGCAGTTTATCTTACATTTTCAGCCTATTATCGATTTATCAAGTAATGAAATTTATAAAGCAGAGGCTTTGCTTCGATGGTGGCATCCTCAAAAAGGTCTTGTATATCCGGATCAATTTATTTCTATTGCTGAAGAATCAGGCCTTATTGTTGAAATAGGAAAATGGCTGGTCAATGAAGCCTTACAGCAAACATATGTCTGGAGAGAAACTTACCGGAAAGATTTTCAGTTAAGTGTTAATGAATCACCGTTACAGTTTAAAGTTACTGAAGATGTTAATCTGGGCTGGATAGAAAATCTGCGTAAATTAAATCTTTCCGGTGGGACTATCTGTATAGAAATCACTGAAAATCTATTGATGGATTCAAGTCAATCTGTCGATGAAAAAATTCAAAACTTTAAAGATGCCGGTATTCAGGTTGCGCTGGATGATTTTGGAACAGGCTATGCCTCTTTATCTTATTTAAAACGCTTTGATATTGATTTTCTTAAAATTGATAAATCTTATATACAAAGTATGGAATCGAACAAGGATGTTTTAATTTTATGTGAATCCATTATTGATATGGCTCATAAACTGGGTATTAAGGTAGTTGCTGAAGGTATAGAAACACAGCAGCAGCTTACAATCTTAAAGTCAATGGGTTGTGACTTCGGTCAGGGCTATCTTTTTTCGAAACCGTTGAAAGTCGAGGATTTTGATTTATTTCTAAGTACTCGAAAGCCTGATCCCGCTGGTTCTGATATTCATTAAGCTGATTGCTTATTAATATCCAGTAAAGCCCATTCATTCTGTTGAATTAAATCGCGAATTATCTTTATATATAAATCTCCTTTTGCGGAGTATTTTTCCAGTCCTTTCGCCAGTTTAAAGCCACTGATAGTTTCTCTGTTTTGTCGTAGATTCTTTCTGATTTCCCGCAGTTTAGAATAGGCTGGGTGAGAATTTAAAGTATGCATGTAGTAAGCCACAGATTCACCATAATTCTCGAATATTCTTACCAGATGTTTTTTATCTGAGTCCCGGTTTTTGGGTATTAAGCCTTTACTCTGATCATAAGTCCAGATGCCAAACAGGTTATTAGCTTCCTTAGCAAAACGAGACTTTCCCCAGGCCGATTCATTGGCAGCCTGTGCCAGTGTCAATGATGCAGGGATGATATCAACCTTTGTTAAAAGCTCTTCAATGGCCTGTTTGTTTTTTAATGGATTTGCCTTTACGCGGAATTTTCTGGCCAGTTTCTTTAACCAGGTTTTCTTTTGATCAGAAATGGTAAGCCCTTTGTTAAGCTGAGAATTAATCCATTTAAGCTGCTCACGTAATCGTTTTAAGCGAGTATTTTCCTGATCAATATAGGGTAATAACTTATCGATAAATTGCTGTTTGGAAACAAAGCCATTATTCTTCAATGATGTTTTTTTCTTTTTAGTTGTTTGTGTATTGGCAGGCGCTGTCTGTCTGTTATTTTTTTCCTGCACAAAAGGTTGGGGTTGAGGATAATAGTAATTGGATTGCTGATAGTTTTGCCTGTAATAAGCCGGGTAATTATAAACAGGATACTGACGGCGGTTATAGTTTGGTGCGACATATCGATTCGCTGGCGGTTGAGCAGGGTAATAATTGTAAGGGTTGTAATTAACTGGAACAGCATAGGCAGGATAAGCACTGTTATAACCCTGTTGCCAGGCCATACTCTGATGGCTGGATAACAGCCATACAAATAGCGTAACTATAACTAGCCGCAACGAAAATATAACGCGAAAAATTCGTCTTAAATACATAGGTAAAGCTAACATTACTTAAAAAAATCTCAGTATATTAGAAAAGGCTAATATAATCAATATTCAGCATACCAGCTTCCATCCTGCTTACGGATAAACCAGTTATGGCTATACCAGTGAAAACGACCTTTCTGACTGGATGGCATGGTGCAGTTAGTCCTCAACCTACCCGGGTGTAAATCAAATTGCGGGGTGATCGAAACACTATCTTTATCCGTTTTTGACCAGATCATTTCAACCTTGTCACTACCATTAACATAGCAACGTAAGTTATTTCTGGAGTATTTGCCATGTGTCAGTGTGAGTTTCAGTGTTGGTCTAAAGTTGCCGGGTTCCACTAATGGATCATAGGGTTCTGCACGAACAACCGGCAAAGGTAGCGAGTTAACTTTTGTAATAAAGCCTTGCAGATTGGCGTAATTAGCTGCCATTGGAAAACGTGGTAAAGCGCCCATGTTGGCATCCGGCCAGACAGGTCCTGACTGTTGCCCAAATCCTGTCAGCCCCATGGCATTAATTAAATTAACTAAAGCCGGGTTGTATTCACCGTAGGGATAAGCAAATAAAGTGGGTTCCTTTCCGGTTTCCTGATTGATTCGAAATTGGGCTGTTTGAATATTCCGGCCAATACGGGTTAACCATTGCCGTTCAGTTTCCTGGTTTTTTTTACGAATCATATGGCTATGATCATGACCGTGATTTTCAAAGCTGGCCCCGTTTTCTGACATTTCCCGTATTTGATCCCAGCTCATATTGTTTTTATACCCCTTGTCAATTGACGAAGTATTGATGAACACGGTAAAAGGCCAACCCAGTTTTTTTAGTTTCGGATAAGCAGTTTTATAAACCGAAATATTTGTATCATCAATGCTCAGGCTGACACATTTTTCGGGTAGCTCTAGCTGGTGTCTGACTGACAGTGCTACATCAGCTAAAGCCATGACATTGAATTCATTATTCTTTAAATAAGCGAGATGCTCATCGAATTGATCTGCTGTAACACTTGTAATGGCAGGCGTTTTTTCACTAAAATTATGGTATTGTAATACCACACAATGGTTTGCAGCATGAGCTCCGCTTGCAACCAGTAATAGTAGTAAAATGTATAGCTGTTGCATAGGCTTAGTCCATTAGACTATTTAAAACTGTCAGCTTAAAACAGAGCAGGGAATGAGTAAATATCTTATTCTAATGAATAACTTTTTCTTCAGGATTTAAAATAAACCATAGTTACCCGGAAATGATGAATCTAGAAACCCTGTCTACAGATATTTCAGTTGATTAAGTAATAATGCAATCTCTTGCGATTCTTTTCTGTGGGTTCTCTATTTTTAGTGCGTTTACGATTGCTGTCATACACTTTCGACGGGAAATTTATAAACAGCAGTTTGTCGCAAAATTGATGGGACTAGTATTATTATTTACTCTAGCCAGCTTACAGTTTTTTCATTTTCTTTATCTTCAGTATCAATCGCCGTTAATTCATAGTGCTTATTATCAGTTTCTGCTATTTGTGGTTGCCCCCGCATTTTATTTTTTCAGTCGCCCCTTATTACTGGGTATCAACCAGTCTTCGCAGTTAAACTGGTTGCATCTTCTGCCAGTAATTACAGGTAGCCTGATTGCTCAGCAGTGGGCAGTGCCTCTGTCATTTGCAGTGGGCACCTTGTATTTACTCTGGCTGGGATACCGGATTTATGCACTTCGAGCACAACGTCACCGTTTTCATATGGAACTTATGCTTCTGGCGGCCATTATTCTGGTGGCAATTATTGTGATGATACTGGGGCTGGGTTCTCCATTGATTACACAATATAACTTTATTGTGTTGTATACCATATCGATTGGTATTGCCTTTCTGTTGATTACTATGGCATTGAATTATTCGCCCCAGCTACCTGCTGATATTGTGGAAGCTGCTGAAGAAACCTATGCCGTATCCACATTGATAAATATCGATATTGCAGCATCTTTACAGCTGCTTGATGAGTTGATGTCAAAACAAAAACTCTATCAACAGGCGAATTTAAATTTATCCATATTATCCAGTAAGCTGGGGCTATCGAGACATCAATTATCTGAACTGGTAAATTCACAACTGGGTAAAGGATTATCCCGCTATATACGTGAATATCGTATTGAAGCGGCTAAAAAAATGTTAATCGATGAACCTTCTGCATCGGTATTGTCTATTGGTTTAAGTGTCGGTTTTACTTCCCAGTCAAACTTCTATCAGGCCTTTCGCGAAATGACAGGTATAAGCCCGGGAAAATTTCGACAAATTAATTTAACCTAGATTCTGCAGTTGACCGCTCGCAATAGAGGTTAACCTACTGTTTCATTAACCTTCAAAAATCAGTTAATCATGAAAGTCCAGGTAACACCTTCATGCACTTGATAAAATCAATCTGTTACGCATCTTTTTCACGCTGAACTGATTTTTTTCCAGGATCAACTCGTCCAACTGCGGATTTTATCTTCAAAATGATCTTTCTGTAATTCCTTATTGATCAATCTGGAAGTTTTTAACCCCTCCAACTCGTATTCTTATCCCACAATTTGGGAGAAAAAATATGAAAATATTATTAACAGGTGCCTCTGGATTTATCGGCGGGCATTTATTACAGATGTTACAACAGACGGGTGAAGAAGTTATTCAGATCGATCGTCACTCGGGTTTTGATTTTAACCGGATGTTGCAGGTTGATGACTGGGTAACTTTACTGGATGGCATTGATTGCGTGATTAATGCCGTCGGTATTATTAGTGAAACAGGTGATCAAACATTTGATAACTGCCACTGGCATGCACCCGTTGCACTATTTAAGGCATGCGAAAAAACATCGGTTAAACGTGTAATTCAGATTTCTGCTCTGGGGGCCGATGAAAATGCTTTTACCGCATTCCAGTTAACTAAAAAACAGGCGGATGATTTTTTACGTAGTACAGGTCTTGAATGGTTTATTCTACGCCCCTCACTGGTTTATGGTGAAGGGGGTAAAAGCAGCCGGATGTTCCAGAGAATGGCAGCATTGCCGGTTATTCCCGTGGTTGCTGGAGGTCAACAATTGATTCAACCTGTGCATATTAGTGATCTCGTTTTTACCATTATGCAATGTCTGTACGCAAAAACATCCGCAATAACACTGGATGTTGTCGGTGCAAGTAGTCTCTATTTTATTGACTGGTTGCAGAGTATGCGACAAAAGCAGGGTAAACAACCAGCAGCGATCTTAAGTATTCCTTATGCTCTAGCTTTATCTGTTACAAAGTTCGCGCAATATATTGTTCCATTAATACGGCCGGATAACTTAAGAATGTTGCAACAGGGTAGTACAGCGGATGTAACACCTCTGGTGCAGTTTATCGGTCATTATCCACAGAGTATGGAGGTTTAGTCATGACTTATCTGGTTTTAAAGTATCTGCATATATTGAGCATGGTTTTATTATTTGGCACAGGGTTTGGTAGTGCATTTTATAAATGGATGGCTGATCGCTCAGGCAATATAGAACATATTGCCATAGTCAATCGACATGTCGTATTAGCCGACTGGATTTTTACAACCCCTACTATTATTTTTCAGCCGCTGAGTGGTTTCTGGTTAATGTATCTGGCTGGTATTTCATTTAGCGTATGGTGGATTGTAATTAGTTTAATATTGTATGTTATTGCAGGTTTATGCTGGTTACCGGTGGTCTTTCTGCAAATTAAAATGGCAAAGCTTGCTCGCCAGGCAGTTGAACAAAAAACAGCATTGAGTCAACAATACTGGCGTTATGCAACAATCTGGTTTTATCTGGGGATACCGGCTTTTATAGCAATGATTTTAATTGTCTTTTTAATGGTAACTAAGTATGTATTTGGAGCCTGAAATGAATAAACAATCACTAATGCAATTGGCACTACAGGAACAGTGGGAGCAGCTACCTCAGTCACTACAGGCTCACTATCAGCTAAACGATAATATCGATAGTGGTATCTTAAATATTGAGTATCCACGTTTTATGCAACCCATATTAACTCTGTTGCGAATTATGGGAGTATTAATAAATCGTAGCGGTCGTGATTTACCGACTACAGTAGAAAAAAAGAAGCACCATCAAGTGCAGTACTGGAAACGAAGTATTCATTTTCCCGGTGGTAATACCGTGCTGTTTAATACTTATTGGGTACATGCACGGGATAATAAGTTGATTGAATATGTAAACCCATTTCTGGGACTTAAAATGGCCGTAAAAGTAGATCAGCAAAATCTTTATTATGAAGGGGAAAACTTTATATTTAAATTGGGTCGATTTTTAATACCCATCCCCGAGTGGTTACTGTTAGGACATACTACCATTCATGAAAGAGCAATTGATGAAAATAATTTTCAAATGGATTTTAGATTACAGCATCCATTATTTGGACAAATATTTCGATATTCCGGTACTTTTAGCACTAATGAGCTGGCTGATTAAATAAACTATCAGTTATCAATCCTTAGCCCCAAAAAAGGCTGCAGATGCAGCCTTTTTATTTAACCTGGATTTCGCAGTTGACTGCTCGCAGTAGAGGTTAACCCACTGTTTCATCAACCATTAGAGTTGATGAGTATAATCACCTAATCGGTACATCCCGCTACGAACTGAATTGCAGGTTTGAGGCGGCGTATCTCTTCGTTGTAACGCCTTGGTCTACACCACCTCAAACGCACGCTTCAACTCGTTCAACTGCAGATTCCAGGTTGAAGGATTAATTGGTAGTATGACCATAAACATTGAGAATGCTCTGCACTTTTTTGCATTCGACTCTTTCCCGGATAGAGGTATAATATGTTTTTGCAATAAATTTGAAATTAGACAGTGTAAAAAAGAAAGCTTGCTGCTTTTTTGCTGCCTAATATTAAATTTTATAAAGTACCTTAAGCCACATAATAATGTTTTTTAAATAGGATAAAAGTTAGAGTTTAATATGGATGATGAGAGTTTTCTTAATCAATGCGATATATTAAAAGAAAATATATCAACCCTGAAACAAGATTTAGACGCCTTTAGAAAAGATGGCCGCGAACCTACCGACGATTCTGTTAAAGTCGCAAAACAAAAAATCAAACTTTTTGATATTTTAATCGAAGAGGTGAACACTTCAGAAAGAAAATCTGTTCTCGAAGGTGTTGGAGCAGATATTTTCGAGATTAGAGAAATCCTTTCTGACACTGGAAAAATTGTTGGTGGTGATCAATACGACGATAGAACAGATGAAATCTTAAATAGATTGAATGCCATCAAAGTGGATTTGTATGATGTGACAACTGGAGATATATCTGGAGATAATGCCGTAAAGGTTATTAATTTAGCAAAGGATAAAATAAGACTCTACGAGTCATTGGTATCTGATCTTGAAGACAATGAATTATGGATTGAAGAACTCGACAGTTTGTGTGATAGAAATATAAACCAGATTCGAAAATATCTGAATGAGTTACAGCTAGAAAATTAGTTTAGCCTGTATATTTTGAAGAAGAGTTAGTTTTCTTCTGTAAAAATACTTGCTTCTAATGGAGTAGAACCTCTTTTGGTAAAACAAACTCGTCTCGGTACTTTGTTTTTATTTCTCTGTGAAGTAGTGGTATGTCAATCATTCAGATTTTAAAAGTAGCATCTATAAGAAATATTTCTGGAAAAATCAGTTCAGTGTGAAAAAGATGCGTAACAGAATGATCTTTGACTTCTATTATTAATTTTAAATAAGGAAGGATTAGAAAATGAATCTTAAAACAACGTTTTTACTACTATGTGTACCAGGTATCCTACTACCTTTATCGCAGTTCATGCCCTGGTTTGTTGATAATGGTCTAAATATTCCCCTTTTTTTTGAAGAATTATTTTCAACTAGAATTAGTGCCTTTTTCGGTATGGATGTCATTGTTTCTGCTGTGGTTCTTTTTGTGTTTATTTTAGCGGAAGGTAAGCGTTTAAAATTACCTGATCTATGGTTACCTGTCGTAGCAACTTTAACTGTTGGAGTCTCTTTTGGCTTACCCCTGTTTTTGTATATGAGGCAGAAAGAAATTGAAAGTAAAGCATAAGTTTTTTCTAGCGAAAATTTATTTGCTACCGCTCTCTGATTTCCTGAAAGTTTTGCGCCAGGTGTCATACATATGAGTCCAGATATTTACCTGGTTGAACTTATCGGCAGCGGTTCGTTATCTGTAATGGCAAAACCAGTTTCAGGTGAGTGGATAGAAGATGAATTCTCTATGATCGCTAATAGGGGCATTACCAGAATCGTATCACTATTAGAACAGCAGGAAGCAATTGAGCTAGGTTTGGGTAAGGAAAAACTGCTTGCTGAAAAGAATGCTATGGAATTTATCTCTTATCCAATACCAGATAGAGGTTTGCCCGTTTCAGTAAGAGAATATCTGGAATTTACCGGGCGTTTATATTATGAAGCCGCGAACGGTCAACATATAGTTGTTCATTGCCGTGCGGGTATAGGTCGAACTGGCATAATAGCGGCAGGAATTTTGCTCCATTGTGGTTTCGAAGCAATGGATGCCTTTGAACACATTTCTCGAAAACGTGGTATTGTTGTACCAGATACTGATGAGCAAATAAACTGGGTAATAAAGAGTTATGCAGCGTTATCAAACACTTAAAGGGGAATGCTCTGCAGCACTCTGCCAATGACCCCGAGGTTGTTACTCAAAGAGAATTCGAATGCAATTAGAGATTGAGAATATAATTTTTACAAAAGTAAAAAGTGAATATGCAGAGGATAGTTATAATTGGCTTTCCGTTGAAAATCCTATTCCATTTTTAAATAACTCAAGAATAATGATAAGATTAGATTTTAACGATCAGGAACTTGAAGATTTCAAAGAAGAAATCGCGATGACTTTGAAAAATACCCTGTTACTGACAGATAGTGATAGAGAAAATTCTAAAGAGCATCTTTATGCCTGTTACAAAGATTTTATTCTGGATGTTGGAGAAGACTGTCTTGAGGATATGCCGTATCAGGAAAATAAAGAAACAATTTTTGATTTCATTCATATTTCATCCCTGTCAATAAATCGAAGTTCAATCAGTGAAGATTTTTACTGTCAATTTACAGGTGGTTGCGACTGGGAAATGGAACATGGGATTTCTATTTCTTTCAAAAATGGTAAGAATCTTGCCAGAGTGGGCAGCTATGGTCATGTCAGTAATTCAGATGCCTATGCAGATAAGTCAATGGATAAATATATTTATTATGGCAATATCATCAAAACCAGAAGTTAGCTTACAGAAAAGTTTTCTGGTTCCCATGCTCTGCGTTGGAACCTATACCTCTCGTTATCAATTTGAACTCATATGCATTCCCGGGTGGGACGAGATAAAGAAATAACAAGGTTTTGCTATGGCCCTAATAGATTATGAATCTGAGAACACGGAAGAGTATTACAACCAGGGATTCGAAAAAGAATCGCTTATTTCGATTTGCTTAGGAATGGAAGATGATTCAAATGATGAAGAAAATCTGGATGTTTTACAGGATTTATGTGGTGTTGGATATTACGATTTAGATCAACAGGAAAGTAACTGTTTTGATTTTGAAATAGTACCAGTTGAACAGTTGCTTCAACCTGGAATCTGCAGTTGGACGAGCTGAAGTGTGCGTTTGAGGTGGTGTAGATCAAGGCGTAACGACGCGGAATAGCGAGCTATTCCAAGGAGTTACAACGAAGAGATACGCCGCATCAAACGTACAATTCAGTTCGTAGCGGGATTCACCGATTGGGTGATTATACAGATCAACTGTAATCGTTTATGAAACAGTGGGTTAATCTCTATTGCGAGCGGTCAACTGCGGAATCTAGGTTCAAAACTGCTATGTTTTACCCCTAACAACAGCATAAAAACGGCTCTGTTTCGGTTTTTCCATTGCTAACCACTAAGATTTAGTAAAAGTCATAGGCAAGTGGTGGGCAGTTTGGTGGGCAAACAGGCATTTCTGAACGGTTTACTTTCGATAACCAATTGATTTATTTAAGGTCTAGACTGCTACTCAATGAGTAGATCCAGAATATTGAACCTGGAAAAATCAGTTGAATCATGAAAGTCTACGTAACACCTTAATGCAGCTGATAAAATCAAAAACACACTCTTCACCAATCAGCTGACTACGGTGTTTTTGATTTGCCGGCAATTGCTCCTGCATTGCTCTAACTAC
>JBNKKI010000009.1:0-5945 GCA_050291745.1 Gammaproteobacteria bacterium
CTTCAGCAAATAAGCCGACTGATTCATCTTAATTTATTTACCCGACGAGACTTGATTGAACTATTTAAACCTCCACCGGACCAGGAAAGGCCATCTCCCCAGTTGAGATTGATTTGATGAATAAAAATAACTGGGACAGCAATGAGTCTGATTCTATTGATTCTTTGGTAATTTTGAAAGAATTCCACCAATCGAATCAGCTACAATTTTTAAGGCATGCTCATCTACAACGCTAGAATTGTCATCATCGTGCAAAAACTGACCAAATATTCGCTCACTGAGTTGTTTCTTTAACTCTTTCTGCTCTGCATCATCTAGGGTACTAATAAAAGGGTCAATAGCTTTCACTTCAAGTGCAAACCACCTAGTTCGCCTCTCATTTCTACGATGTTTCGTAGACTGTTGTGCGGAATAGGCACTTCCCCATAAAAGAACACCAGAAATCGAAAACGCCAAAAACAACTTATGCCAAGGAAATCCTCTGGTTGGTATGGAAGATATTTCGGAGTAGTTTTGTTTCGTAGCGTCTTTTCCGGCTTCCTTGCTCGGAGTCTGTTTAGTATGCTCTGGTTTAGCGATCGTAGTTTCTGAAGAATCCCCTATTGGGAAATTATCCGGTGCAATATTAGTATAAGAATAGAGCAACCAACATACTGTTAGCATAATAAATCCTATTGCCACTAGCCTCCAAAAATCTGCCTGTTTCTTTTCCTCGTTAGCGCTTTTTAGATAGCCAGCTGCCACACTGTCACCAGCTGTAATCTGGTACAGATCAAGAATTGCCTCATGCTTGGCTTTTCCATCTTTCAGAATGTCTCCTAATCTCTGAACAAATTTTTCTTTTATATCATTCGTCTCCTTCTCATACAGTTCAGCTAAATGTTCTAGCTCAGAATTTTTTTCTGAAGTGAATTCGTCACGCCATTGATTAAAACTCTTACTACGCGATTCTTGCGCGCTTGAAAATTGGCTTTGCCATTCTGAAACCTGCGTGTTCATTTGAGTATTGATAGCTTTTATAGATTCTTGAAGTTCAGATAATTTTTGGTTGCTCGTTGATATCGATTGACTTAACTGTTCGTAACTATCTTGAATATCTTCTTTTTTCTGAACTAGTGAGCTATTTGTAGAATCAATGAATTTTTCAAGTTCTTTTAATGGAGTTCCCTGAGAATTTTCGTTAGAAATACTTAAAAGCAGCGATAGTTGAGTTAATAAGTTAGAAATTTGGTCATTTGCATTTTTAAGATGCTGTACATTTCCATTAGCTTTATAAGCCTCTAACTGTGGGGCTATATTTTTACTACGTAGTTGATTATTTAAACTGTCAAGTTGATTAAAAGGGGTAACTTCAGAATCTAAGACTTTAAGAACTTCTTCATGATAACTTACATATTTAATCAATCGCCTTTTTTCAATTAACCCTTCCTCATCAAGATCATCGACCTTTGAGTCTGCACAATCTTTTATCCATTCTAAGGTCTCGTGGATTGGGTGGTTTTTGAGCTGCTCTTCCCATCTATTCATTTTTTATTCCTGATTTCAATATTTTTATCGGGCCTTGGACTTTTTGAAACACTAACGCCGCCAACACAGGCCGTAGAGTAGCGCAGCGAAACGGAGGTCCTGCACCAGCTTGCTGGTGCTAGTGTGGTTGGCTTTGTTATGAAATATCATGACCGCCCCCTGCACAAACTCGGTTTACTAAACTCCTTTGCAACTGGAAACGGCCCTAGTGTTAGGTGTGGGCGAGGTTTCTTGAAATCCACCTCTATTGTCTGGGTATAAAAATCAAAGCTTGGGGGCTTAATGATGCCAAGTTCAGCATAGCTATTTATAAGACCTTGCTCAGCACCACGAACAGTGAATTTTATAATCGGAATGAACTCCTGCTTCTGAGTAGATGTACCCTTTAGTTCTGGCGCGTCAATATCATACTCTGTTGTATATGTTATGACCTTATGCTCATTAGCTCCTACAACGATTGGCTGAAAGCAATATCTTTGGGGGAAGGATGCTGGTTTATCATACCCTTCAAACTTCTGGCCTAAAAATGATTCGGCTTCAGTAACTATTTCCGGATAATCACCATCATTAATGAAGGCTATTACATAAGAGACCTTTTTTTCATTTGCTTGCATACCGGCAATATCAATTTTCAAATAATGCTCTTTTACGACATCTTTTGTGACGAAGCTGAAGACTGAATTCATAGCGGCAGCAACGGCAATTATAAGGCCAACCAAAGTGCTCCATCCTTGAAGATCCAACTTTTTTAGGAAGCTAGTCATTGGAATTCCTGTAATGCATAACATTCCACATATGACTTTTAGAAATGATTTGTTCTTTTAGGTGGAATTTCGATCTTTCCTTTTTCAATTCAACAGCTTGTAAGATTCTCATCCTTTTATTCCTTTATTTAACTACCGGGATATTACCTCATTTTGCCATGATATTGGTAAATTGATTAAAAAATCCGGTTCATCTCACTAATCTACCGATCGAATCTCAGATTTCATTTAATTATCGAACTAACTATCCCTCTCTGTGCCCTCAGTGTTCTCTGTGGTGAGTACTTTTTTGTATAGGCTTAACTAAATTCACACCCCACTCAACCTCTCCAACAACCCAGAAACCCGCACCGTCTTCCTCTCAACCGCACTCTCAATAACACCACCCAACCCCCAAATCTCAACACTATCCCTAGCCCGAGTAATACCCGTATACAACAATTCCCGAGTACAAACACTAGATTCATAACCCGGCAATATCATCAACACTCGTTCAAACTCAGACCCCTGCGATTTATGCACCGTCATCGCATAAGCCGATTTTGATTCCGGTAATTGCGATAACGAAAGCGCCCGATAGCCCGTATCATCAGCCTCAAACCAGACCTTGAGCTGTCCATCATCATCCGGCCACACGATCCCAATATCCCCATTATGAATACCATACTGGTACATATTACTACTCATCATCAACGGCATACCGGCAAAATAGGGACGATCATCTGATATTTTATTGTGCCGCTTTAAAGCCTGTTCGATCACATTATTGATTTGATCAACGCCACTCACCCCATCCCAGACCGCTGCCAGAATCTGAAAGCGATAAAAGCTTTCAAAAGCCTGCTCAATATCTTTTGCTTCAATGATTTGCTGATAGTGCTGTAACGCCTGTTGTATCAACTGTTCATTGAGTTGTTGATCGGATAGCTGCTGCCATTGCACTTTCTGAGCTGGCTGAGATTCCATCAAAAATTGCAGGCTTGCTTCGCTATCCCCAGCATTGATCAGACGAGCTAACTGGCCAATACCCGAATTGCTATCGAATCTATAGCTTTTCTGCAACACAACGACTTGATCGGCCAGGCGATAATCACCGCTGTATTCGGGAATCTCGTAATCCAGGGTTTGCCTTATCCATTTGCATTGAGTCTTGCTGAACTGGGTGCCTTTCAGCTCTCCGCATAGGTCGGCGAAGACACTGCCAGCCTCGACCGATGACAGCTGGTCTTTGTCACCCAGCAGGATTAATCGTGCATGCGCTGGAAGAGCTTCGCACACCACCGCCATCATTTGCTGATCGATCATTGAGGCTTCATCCAGCACCAGTACATCGCAACTTAATGGGTAGTCGGCGTTATAACGGGGCCGATGTGTATAACGGTGGATACCCAGTAGCCGATGCAGGGTGACGGCTTTGTCGGGTATCTGCTGTTCGACAAACAGGTCATGTGTCATTTCTGCACGACTTGCCTGTATGGATTGCGATAAGCGAGCTGCCGCCTTTCCGGTGGGGGCTGCGAGCTTTATCTTTAGCTGCGGATTTTGTTGTATTAGCAACGATAGTATAGAGCTGACCGTGCGAGTTTTTCCGGTACCCGGTCCACCCGAGATAATGCAGAGCTGGTGATGACTACTCACCAGGGCCGCTATTTCCTGATAATTCGGGTTCTCATCACTAATAAATAATTGCTGTAGTGTATCCGCTTTTATTTTAGGTAATGGGCCGCCAGGTTTTGATAATGCCAGCAGTCGCTGTGCGAGCTGATTTTCGTAATGAAAGTAGCGATTCAGGTAGAGCTTGTTTAAATCAAAAATCAGCGGCCTGTTTTCATTTTTGCTACCAATGATCGGGCTGGCTTCAATGGATTCAATCAGGGTCTGGATTTCCGGGGCTGGGCATAACAACAGTGCTTCGCTGCGTTTAGCAATGTCGTCGATACTCAGGCAGACATTGCCCTGTTTGATTTCATGATTCACCAGCACGGCAAGATGCAGACACAGCTCTGTTGCATCTGGATGCTGCTCCAGTAAATAACGCGCCAGAGTGATCTGAGCATAGTCCAGTCTATTCTGCTTCACGGCCTGATTGATGAGTTTAATTTTATCCATCAGTCGAACAGCTCGTCCAGTTGTTGAATCACTGCACTATCCGGTTTATCAAAATAAATGCCCTTACCAGCATGCTCCGGTGACATGCCACGGATGAACAGGTAATAAACACCACCGATGTGTTGCTCATATTGATAACCGGGCAGGCGTTGTTTGAGGTAACGATGTAATGCCAGTGTGTAGATGAGATACTGTAAATGGTAATGATGCTGGTACATGGCCTGTTTGCAGTTTTCTTCAGCATAGTCTGCAAAATCATTCCCCAGATAATTGCTTTTATAATCTGCTACAAAGTACTGCCCCTGATGTTCGAAGATCAGATCGATAAAGCCTTTTAAGAAACCATTTAAACTACTGAAAGAGAATGACTGATGGGGTAATAGATAGTCATACTGGTGCAACAGATTATTCAGGCCCTGTTGGTTTAGCTTGTGACTGGTCATGTAGAATTCCATTTCACACAGTTTTTGCTCGGGTTTTAAGTCGCCTAGTTTTACTGTGCCGAGATTGCTAGCCAGAATCTCCTGCAACCATTGCTTGAGTACAGGCTGCCAGCTTTCTTCAAATCCATATTCCTGTAATTTGTTTCGGATGAGTTTTTCATCAATTGCCTGGTCAAACACCTGATCTTCCAGCAGGTTATGTAAAAAGTTACCGGCTGTGGCGCCTTTATTAAAGGTGAATCGATTCAGTTGTTCTAAAGCTGCCTCATCTTTATCTGTTTCTACCGAAACACTATCGTAGTCTGGTCGATGGACGTTTTGATCATGTTCACTGCTGGATGCGATCTGACTATAAGAACTGATACGCCATTGCTGCTGAATACTACGGTTGAATGGTTTAGCCGGTATTACTTGCTCTGCCTGGTCACTGGCCGCGATGCCATCGTCAAGCTGAAGTTCTGTATCATCCAGGCGTAATTCAATACAGGGGTGATTTTCATTGATCTCAGTGAATGGCTTTAAAAATTCACTCTGGTCCTGCGCTTTTATATCACCTTTATACAAAACATGTGCGATAGCCGAATCCTGCGCACCACGGATATTGCCCCAGGCCATATAGCATCGATACTGCGCGCGCGTTATCGCTACATAAAACAGGCGGATCTCTTCGGCGAGTTTTTCCTGTTGCCAACGATCCAGTTTGGCATCATCTTCCAGCATGATTTTTTTATAGCCCTGATCATCATGATAATAATAGCTGGATGGTGCCTTTGTCGGCTCCTTAACATTCCACATAAAGGGCAGGAATACGATGGGGTATTGCAGGCCCTTACTCTTATGTACGGTGACTATTCTGACCAGCTGGTTGTCGCTTTCCAGTCGCAGTTGATGTGCTTCGTTTTCCATCAAATTCGCGCTGTCTTCAATCTGCTGGTTTAACCAGTGCAGGGCCTGACTCTGGCTGGCATGCAGACTTGCCTGTTCCTGTAACAGCTCCATGATATGAATCCAGTTGGTCAGGCGTCTTTCGCCATCGGCAAAATGGATATTTTTATGCAGGCTTTGTTGATCTTCTATCAGTCGGAAAAACATCGACAATATG
>JBNKKI010000010.1:0-19586 GCA_050291745.1 Gammaproteobacteria bacterium
GCAATAGACGTTAACCCACTGTTTCATAAACCATGACAGTTGATGTGTATAATCACCCAATTGGTGAATCCCGCTACGAACTGAATTGCACGTTTGAGGCGGCGAATCTCTTCGTTGTAACTCCTTGGAATAGCTCGCTATCCCGCGTCGTTACGCCTTGATCTACACCACCTCAAATGCACAATCAGCTCGTCCAACTGCGGATTCCAGGTTCAAATATCAACTATAGCTACTCTGAAAGGATTTCAGGGTAGCCAAATAAAGCTGGTGAACCACCAGTATGCAAAAACATCACACGTTGATTTTTTGTAAATACTTCATTTCTAACTAATCCCAGCAACCCTGCCATAGCTTTTCCGGTATAAGTCGGATCCAGTAAAATACCCTCTTCCCTGGCCGTTAATCTAATAGCTTCTTTAAGCTGTTCATTGAGTTGACCGTAACCCGGCTGCAAGACTGAATCATTGAGCTGAATATCTTCCTCAGTTACACAGACATCAACTTTTAACATTTCAGCCAACTGAGTTGTTTTATCCAGTACACGGTGTTTTTGCAGGTCAGCAGTTCTGCGCACACACATTCCAAATACAGGTATATCACTTCCGCAAGCCCGTAGCCCGAATAATAAACCAGCATGCGTATTGGCTGACCCTGATGCAACAACGATTGCATCAAAAGATAAATCAAGCTCTTCCAGTTGCTGTAAAATTTCCTGTGCCGCTTTTACATAACCCAGAGCGCCATAAGGAGTATGCATACCGGATAATGGAATAACATAAGGAACCCTCCCCTGCTCTTTTAATTCTTCTGCTAGTTCATACAAAGCCTTATCGGCACCATCCTCATCTTCTCCAAGCGGATAGTGATGAATTTTCGCAGCCATAATTTTCATCAGCATTGGATTACCCGAGTCATAATAGGCTGGTTGACGATCACTCACTCTTTTTTCCAGTTGAACCTCCACTTGCATACCCATTTTTCTAGCCGCTGCAATAGTCATACGAACATGATTAGACTGTACTGCTCCGGTTGTAAGTAAAGTATCCGCTCCCTGCTGTAAAGCCTGCCCCACATAATATTCAAGCTGGCGCGCCTTATTACCCCCCATTGCCAATCCGGTACAGTCATCTCGCTTTATCCACAGCTCAGCACCCGCCATTAATTGAGTTAAGTTCGGCATTTTTTCGAGAGCTGTTGGAGTATGAGAAAGATTGACACGAGGAAATGGAATTTCAAAATTCATTATAATTCAACTCAAAGTTGCGACAACATAAGCAAAGCTGTCAAAATTAAAATTATCAAAACTATTTCTTTGAATAATTTCTGGTTAATTCGATGTGAAACAGCATGACCGATAAAAACGCCAGTTAAAGCGACAGGTACCAATGATAAACCACTTGTCCAGGTCGCTCCAGACACACCAACAAGCACAGTCTGTAAAGCCAGAGCCCCGGCATAAGTCGAAATGAAAAATGTTAAAATTGTTGCTCGTATTAAGGTTTTATCCAGTCCTAAATTAACCAGATACAGCATCACAGCCGGACCTGGCATGGACATACTGGTTGTCATTAAACCAGATATATAACCGGCAATGACAGTTTTCCAGTTATCAATTTTAATATTGTGCTGCTCGATTAGTTGAGGTTTTTTAAACAGTCTGTATAAGTTATTAAGACTGAAAATAATAATCACCAGAGCAATAATTAACTTGAGAATATGCAATTCAACATGCTGAAAAATATACAGCCCGAAAGGAAAGCCAAATAACATTCCAATATTCAACCAAAGCAATAGCTTAAAAGATGACTGGCCTCTGAGCTTTAACCAGTCCACAATAGACATGCACAGGATAATAATCATCGCCATTTGAATAGCATCTGAAGAATCCATAACCAGTAAAAACACAGGAACAGCTATCAACCCGAAACCAAAGCCTGTAGCCGATTGTACAGTTGCAGCTAATAAAGTGATCAGTGCCAGATAAATCCAGTCCACTTAATTTCTCTCAATTTTCATAAGGGTATCTATAACCTGAAAAAACCAATTCTGGTTGTTTTTAGACTGAATAACCAGTATTAACCTGATGTTTCTTAAATTTACCAGCTAAAAGTCGAAACTGATATAATAAATTTTTTTCGAGTGAAATATATTTATCGTGCCTGATACCGGGTTTGCCAATAGCTTAAATGAAATTCTAACACCCTATTTTTACAATAGCTGGACTGTTGATGAAGTGACAGAATTTATTCTGGAGCAGGACAATGAATGGCAGCAATATGTTTTAAACTGGGTAACATCCATTGCAAAAACTCAACCGGAGCTGGCTTATCAGTATGCTGAAAAAGCTAAAAAGGCATTACAGGCAATTGGTCAGCAAGGTACTGAACAATGGTTGCAATCTGCACTGGATATTTATTTCTCGGCCGGGCTTTACCCTGCCAATCAGGTCATTAAAAACCTCGATGAATTTATTTCACAATATCACCTGTTTCAGAAAGGTAGCGCATTAAATGATGTCAAAGCTGTGCTGGAAAACTTTCTACATGGTCTCAATGGACGAGCTTTAAAAATCCAGCCAAATAAAATTATTTATACTGATACAGAAACCATACACCTGCCGGAGGTTGTGTGTGAATCAGATGAACCTAAAACAAATTTCAATCTGTACAAAGCGATGGCTGTACATCAATGGGCACAAACCTGGTATGGAACCTGGCGAGTGGATATCAGCACAGAAATAGAGCATTATAAAAATAAGGAAAGAGCTCTGAGCTGGTTTCATACACTGGAAACCATACGACTGAAAGCCTGTATTAAGCGCGATTTCCCCGGTTTATATCGGCAGATGAAAACATTTGAAAAGCACTCAACTGAACAGCTGTTACCAATATCAATAATAAAAGCACTCAGCCAGAAAAAGGCTTCAGCTAGCGACTCAATAAAATTCATTAATCAGTTATACTCCCAGAAAATTCCACACAGCCTGATATATCAGGGCCAGTTATTACCGGACCAGGTTAAAGCAGTTATTCAAGCTCGAATCATAAAAGAAAAAGATTTATTTCGACTCGCTTTAGCCAAAATGGCTGATGAAATAAACCAGCAGCAGACAACTGCAAAACAGGAAGAACAGGAAACGGAAGAAAATAATAATCCACAGCAGGAAGGAGCAAAATTTACAAAAACACCCATAGAAGATCCGGATCAGTTGCAGGGTTTCAGTTATGAACTTGAACTGGATGGCAATCCAATGATTCCTAATGAGGAAACACAGAGCCTGATAGACTCAATTATTCAGGATCATGGAGATATTCCTGAAGAGTATCTGGTTGCAGCAGGAGCAGGCGCCTATCACGCCTGGCAGGCCCAGCAACAGGAGGAAGAAGATCCAGACGAAGTCTGGAAAGGTACCTATCATGAAAAAGGTGCCTTTCTATATGATGAATGGGATTGTACCCGTCAGGCACACCGCAAAAACTGGTGTGCATTGCGAGAAAAAGAAGTTAAACCTGATCATGATAGTTCCTTTGTGGCAGATACCTTACATAAATATAAGGGCCTGAGTAAAACATTGCGTCGAACTTTTGAAGCCATGCGGGATGAAAACAAGGTGCTCAGAAAACAACCTGATGGTGAAAATCTTGATATAGATGCACTGGTTAGTTCGATGGCTGATGTACGCAGCGGCATGGAATTATCCTCCCGCATTTACACTAAAGCACATAAAGCGGAACGCAACATTGCAGTAATTTTCATGATTGACATGAGTGGTTCAACCAAAGGCTGGATTAACACAGCCCAACGGGAAGCATTAATTTTGCTTTGCGATGCACTGCAATCACTGGGAGATCGTTATGCGATTTACGGTTTTTCCGGAATGACCCGAAAACGCTGCGAATTATATCGAATCAAAACATTCGAAGATATCTATGATGATGAGATTCGCGCTCGCATCGCTGCCATAGAACCACAGGATTACACCCGCATGGGTGTAACTATTAGACATTTAACCCAGCTTTTTCTAGATGTCGAAGCGCGAACAAAATTACTCATCACCTTATCAGATGGAAAACCTGATGATTACGATAGTTATCATGGGGAATACGGAATAGAAGACACTAGAATGTCGCTGTTTGAAGCCAGGCTTGCCGGAATACACCCTTTCTGTATTACCATTGATGAAGAAGCCCGCGATTATCTACCACATCTATATGGTCATGCTAACTACATCGTTATAGACGACATCAAAAAGCTACCATATAAAATCTCCGATATTTATCGGAAATTGACGACTTAGTTATTTACAGCCTCGTCATGAAAACAGGGAAATCCAGCTATGAAAACTGAAGTTAAAGATAAATTCGATAGCTACCCGGGCGATATCAAACCACTTGCTCTTCAGTTGAGAGCACTTGTGTTTAGTATTGCTGAAGATTTGAATTTAGGCGAAATCGATGAAACATTGAAGTGGGGAGAACCGAGTTACAAAGTAAAAAATGGCAGCTCTCTTCGAATGGACTGGAAACCCGCAACTGCGGATAAATTTTATCTATTCTTTCATTGTCAAACTAAGCTGGTCGACACCTTTCGTGAATTATATTCGGAAACCCTGCAGTTCGAGGGGAATCGCTCTATCGTGCTACATGTAAAAAATGAAATCCCCAAAAAAATCATTCGACATTGCTTTGAGTTGGCTATGACATACAAAAGTATTCAACATTTGCCACTTCTGGGCGCATAAATTAATCCCACCAATAATCAAATAGATTCTCTTTCAGGGCAACAAATATTCCTTAGATATGGTCTATCATCCTGGAATCCGCAGATGGACGAGTTGATTGTAATGGTTTATGAAACAGTGGGTTAACCTTTATTGCGAGCGCTCAACTGCGGAATCCAGGATCAGGGCTCTTTGATCAATTACTGAACCAGTTATTGTTTCTTGATCGACTGAAAAAGTCATCAACAATGCTAAGCGTAAAAAAGGTTTTACTGGTGGTTATATTTATCGTTCTGGACACATTCAATCAATGTTCAATATGGCTAGCATATCGGTGACTTGCTGTTGAAACCCCTTACTAAACACATTCTGGATTAACTGCGCATATCCGATTCTGCTGCTCAAGTCGGCGGTGATGAATTCAACATCAATTAATTATTAAAATTCTTTCATTAATAATATTACATATAAATCAATATCTTACTATCAATAATTGATAATCTTCAAATATATTTAAATTATTCTTTAATTTTTTTATTTTTTTAAACTATGATCTAAATAAGCAATTCATTATAATGCGAATAAAAATAATATTTTAGATTATATTTGTTTGATATATGAGGTTTAATTAGCTTTAACATGTAAATATTTATCTAAATCACTAAATAAGCAATTTAATTGCCAAAATGAAAGTAAACCATAAAGATAGCATATCAAGGATTATCTGGAAAACACCTTTATTCAGAGCTGTTTTAATTGTTGCTGTATTAGGTTCGATAACTTTGGCAGCTTATGACCTGTTGACCGTCTACCCCGCTTTCCAGAACCTTATAATTTCATCCATTGAGAAAAAAGCGATACAGTCTGCGCAACATCTGTTAACCAGTGTAAGAACAGTTGATGGAAAAAACGAATTCACTCGAAATTCCTTATCACAACTGGAGTGGCAGGAATTAGCTGAAACGGCAAAAAGTTTCGGCATGTGGAAACTGAGAGTTTTTTCAAGTAAGGGGGAAATTTTATTTTCTACCACTAGCCAGGAAATTGGACAAATCAATGAATATGATTATTTTTCCAGTATCGTGGCGCAGGGTAATATATTTTCCAAACTTGATAAGAAACAGGGTACTAGCATGGAGGGTGAAGTCATACCCCAGGCAATATTTGAATTATATGTCCCTAAAATGCAGAATTTGAATTTCCAGGGAGCAATTGAAGTTTATTACGATATTACTGAAGAAGTGAGCTTGATGGATTCACTCACGAAAAAGTCTGGATTAATCTATAGTGGGCTAATATTTTTTATAGTGATCGTGACAATAACACTTTTGATTCGAATAGCATCTGAAAGTAAGAAACTATCAATTACCCAAAACAACCTGTTCATTCAACAAAAGATATTTCATGACATTATTGATATTTCACCAAATGGCATCATGGTGACAGATGACAAGCTTCGTATTCAGATTGTAAATCCAGCTTTTAGCAAAATAACCGGTTATCAAGAAGATGAAATCATTGGCCAAACGCCCGCTATATTAAGTTCTGAAAAACATAATGATAATTTTTATCAGCTCATGTGGGATAGTATAAACAGAAAGAAATTCTGGCGAGGTGAAATCTGGAATAAACGTAAAGATGGAACGATCTATCCTGAATTACTAAATATTTCAATTATTGAAGATGATGAAAATAATATTGGTAGCTACGTAGGCACATTCATTGATATAACTGAGCAAAAAGAGACTGAAAAACATTTACAGAAATTAGCCAGTCATGATGTTTTAACTAATTTACCCAATAGATTACTATTAATGGATCGTTTGCAACAGGCTATGCGCGAAGCATTACGTTGCAAGGAGCAAATAGTTGTCATGTTTATGGATCTGGATGGTTTTAAACAGATTAATGATCAATATGGCCATGATGCTGGAGATACAATTTTACAGGAAGTTGCTTCCCGTTTAACACAGATAATCCGGCTTGAAGACACTGTTGCCCGTATTGGTGGAGATGAATTTGTTCTGATACTGAGAAACATGAAAGATCCAGTCGCTCTCGAAAGAATAGCCGATCAGATAATCTTTTCAATTAACCAGCCCATACAATTTAATCAGCTTTCCCTGCATGTGGGAATCAGTATCGGAGTATCCAGTTATCCTGAAGATGGAAAAGATGCGGAAACACTGATCAACAAGGCCGATGCTGCGATGTACCAGTCAAAAAATACTGGAAAAAATCGCATGACGATAAGATGAGAACTCAGCAAGCAGCCTGGGGTAATAATCTCACAGCGCAGTTAACTTTTATCTTTTACAGCAACTTTCCTGGTAACTTTACGAATTCCTGAATAATCCTAGAATCCGCAGTTGGACGAGCTGATTGTGCGTTTGAGGTGGTGTAGATCAAGGCGTAACGACGCGGAATAGCGAGCTATTCCAAGGAGTTACAACGAAGAGATACGCCGCCTCAAACGTACAATTCAGTTCGTAGCGGGATTCACCGATTGGGTGATTATACACATCAATTGTAATCGTTTATGAAACAGTGGGTTAATCTCTATTGCGAGCGGTCAACTGCGGAATCTAGGTTAAAGCGCCGCCTAAATTATGATTAGAATAGCGACCGTTATGATGGTGAGCATCCAGGCTGGCATGAATAATCCTTTTTTCAGTCATAAATTTATGAATTTTAAAAATAGTATAATTACTAAAAAATGCTAACAAAATAATTAAATTAGTAGCAGAATACAGGCCTTGAAGAGCTGATCACTAAAGCAGATTTTCAACTCATACTAATTAGCCGCATCTACTGCCAGGGATGCGAAATTAAAATCATTTTTTTAAGGAGCATATGCTTTGTTAGAAGCAAAATCCCTGGTTGGTACAGATGATGAAAGTACCATAGACGATACTCTTTTTGAACGCATCGCAAAAGATCTTCAAATGCAGGGCTACAGTATCTGTCCACTCGCCCTGCCAGTACAACTTGCTAATTCCCTGCATAATCATCAGCAGACTATGGACGATGAAAAGTATACTAAGGCAGGGATTGGTAGAGGAGAGGATTACCTGACCAATGAATTTATCCGAACCGATGAAATTTGCTGGATCACCGGTGAATCACCAGCCGGAAGAGAATGGCTTGGCTGGACGGACAAGTTAAAATGCTTTTTGAATCGACGTCTGTTTCTAGGGCTGTTTTCCTTCGAAAGCCATTTTGCTCACTATGCACCGGGTGATTTTTATAAGAAGCATTACGATGCTTTCAGAGGCCAGGCAAATCGTGTGTTAACCATTGTGGTTTATCTGAATCCTGGTTGGCTTAGTACCGATGGTGGTGAAATGATTATGTATCGGGATGATGATGACAGAGAAGGAATTCGGATTCTTCCAATGATGGGTAGTATAGTTGTTTTTCTAAGCGAAGAGTTTCCGCATGAAGTTGTACCCGCATCCCGGGATCGATACTCCATCGCAGGATGGTTCAGAGTGAATACATCGGTATCAGACAAAGTAGATCCTCCGTTATAATCACTTAATAGCTTCGCTTGACTCGATTCATTATTTCCTTTTTTTGATTCGATGCAGTCATCCAAATCGATGTCACAGATAATATGGCAAAGCTTTAACTCTATTGAAGTCGACACTTACGGAATAAAAACCAGAAAGGCTCGATAATAAGCCGCTGAAATATCCTGTATTATGATCTCTTGCTTATACCTGACAACAACATCTCAGTGGCATTCAGTAATAGACGATCCAGATGTTCCGGTTGAGATAGCCACGACTGGATATAAAAACCATCCATTCCTCCAACCAGCATATAGGCAAACGCCTGTGCATCAGCATCGCTACGAAAACGTCCACTAACCTTGCCCTGTTCGATGATAGCAATAATCATGGTTCGATACTCATTATACATTTGCGCCAGATCTTCGGCATAATCATGTCGTAATCCACTCATACTGGCAGCAGCCCAGAAATCAAGAAACAATGGCACATAGGAACGATGCTGTTCCGCCACCTCGGCCCATGCCGCTGCAATACAGCGAATCTGTTCAGCTTCATCCTCTACATCCTGCATCGCCTGAGCCATCATTTCGCCGGTCATGCTACCAAACCAGCGGAATACCTCACCAAACAATGCTTCTTTATTCTTGAAATAGAGATATAGCATCCCCTTACTAACGCCTGCGCGCTCAGCAATCTCTTCCATAGTTGTTGCCTGATAACCACGTTCAGCAAACACGGTAATCGCTATCTCCAATAATTCTGCCTGTCTTTGCTCTCGATTAACTTTTTTTGCCATTTTCACCTCAGTTATATTGACTGACCAGTCAGTCATTGCTATATTAACATCATTTCCGGTAACCAGGCTATCTTTTATTTTGTGTTACCGTCTCACATCAATGGCAATGGAGGCATTATGTTCAGTTTTAAACTAGTTCAGGTCAAAACCTTATTGACTGTGATTGCGTGTATCACTTTACTGGTGGTAACGCCTGCCCGAGCAATGGAAATTGACACTTTGATTCGTCATATGGACAAACTGTGGCGCGGTGAAACTTCTCAAGCTTTGATGACAATGACAGTCAAAACCCAACGCTATCAACGCAGTATGAGCCTGGAAGCCTGGTCCCGTGGTAAAGATGATTCACTGATAGTGATTCGTAAACCCGTCAAGGATCGCGGCATTGCCACCCTTAAAGTGAAGCAAAACATCTGGAATTACCTGCCCAAGATCAATCGAGTCACTCGCATTCCTTCCAGTATGATGTCTGGTTCATGGATGGGTAGTCACTTTACCAATGACGACCTGGTGAAGGAGAGTACTTTCGAAGATGATTACGATTCCAGCATTAGCTTTGAAGGCACCCGTGATGGCAAGACAATATACGAATTGACTTCATTACCAAAACCCGATGCTGCAGTAGTGTGGGGTAAGATAGTGATTGAGATAGAACAGGAAACACTGGCACCTTTACGCTGGTTATATTTTGACGAAGAAGGCAGCTTGATCCGTACTCTCAAATTCGACAAGGTTAAAAAAATTGGAGAACGCTTTGTACCCATGCGTCTAAGCTTGCAACCGGAGGACAAACCGGATGAATCCACCGTCATCACTTATGAATCAATCGAATTCAACGTTGAGCTGACATCTTCATTTTTTTCATTGCAAAACCTGAAACAACGGCATTGATCGGGAATGGCTATGCAACATCACTCAACCTCTATTAATCCATTCACCCGTCTACCGATGTTATTGTTTATTTCCTGGCGTAATATCTGGCGTAATCCGGTACGAAGCCTGCTGACTATTTCCGCTCTGGTCGGTGGGTTAATCATGGTGATTCTGTACGCATCACTGCTCGAAGGTATGTCTCGACAGATGGTACACCAGGCCACGGAAATCACTACCGGCTATCTTCAGGTTCATCGCCAGGCTTTCATTGACGATCAGGATTTATACGCTACCCTGCCCTGGCCCTGGCTGCAACGTATTGAACAGGACATGCCTGCGATCCACATCGCACCACGTCTGTATGCTGCAGGCCTGGCCAGTTCCGCTACGACTTCCACTGGTGTTGCCATTAAGGCTATCGATCCACAACGTGAAGCACTGGTGACTACCATGTTAAAACATGTACGCAGTGGTGAGATGAACCTGGGTATTGCCGATACCACAGACAGTGGCCTCAGTCGATATAATATTGCCATAGGAAGAGAGTTGGCCAGAAATATTAAGCTGAGTCCGGGAGACGAAATGGTGCTAGTCACTCAGTCTGCCGATGGCAGCATAGGTAATGCGCTTTATCGCGTTGCAGCGGTGCTTGGACCAATTTCCCCCGGTTTTGACCGTATGGGTGTACTGATGTCAGTCGATGCCTACCGCGAATTAATGTACCTTGATAGCGGCTTCCACGAACTGGTGATCGGACTGGACAATATCGATGCACTACCCGAATCTCAGCAAGCACTGGATCAGGAGCTTGACACTCTGCAACATGAACAGCCTCTGGACAAGTTGGGCGGCGCAGCTGTTGCGCGTAACTGGCGACAATTAACCCCGGCCATCGCTGATATGCTAAAACTGAGCCGCTCGATGATGATACTCATCGGTCTTATCGTCGTCAGCCTCGCCTCGCTTGGCATGTTAAATACGATGCTGATGGCAGTACACGAACGCAGTCATGAATTCGGTATATTGCTGGCGATAGGTATGAAGCGGCGCTGGCTGTTACTCATGGTTATGCTGGAATCTTTTTTTCTGTCGCTGGTCGCTGCTCTGCTGGGCTCGGCTATCGGCTTTGTTCTGGCAGCTTATCTGGAAAATCATGGTATCGATTTCAGCGCCAGTATGCCCGACGGTTACGACTGGGCTGGTATGGTATTCGAACCAGTCATGAAAGGCTATCTGCAACCAGGGCAAATCGTACAGGCCTGTTTGCTGATGTTTTGTGTCACTCTCATTGCTTCACTAATCCCTTCATGGCGTACCATTCGGATGAAACCTGCAGAGGTGCTACGATGAATCACCAACATAGCCACATGCCCGTATCAATGTCGATTAAGCTGGCCTGGCGTAATCTGTGGCGCAACCGGCGTCGTACACTGATAACACTAAGCTCAATCGCTATTGGTTTCGGCCTGGCTGTATTATCCATCGGTATAGGCGATGGTAGTCACAATTCTATGATACGCAATGCGATTAAACTTGGTGAAGGCCATCTCTCGATACAGCTACCAGGCTATCAGGAAGCCCCTGCAAACCATAAATACCTCGCAAATGGACAGGCGTTACAGGCCAAACTACAGTCCCTGCATATCGCAGGACAAATCAAGGCTCGAATTTCATTACAGGTACTGGCGAGTAGCCCCAACAATTCTGTTGGTGCTTCACTGGAAGGCATAGACAGCAGCGATGACCCGCGTGTGGCAATGCTGAAGCCAAAACTGATTGATGGACACTGGATAAAACCCTCTGATCATCGAGGCATCCTGATTGGTGATGGCATGGCACGCAAACTAAAACTTAAGATTGGTGCCAAAATGGTATTAATGGCGGGTAAACAGGGTGGTGATTCACAGGCGCAACTAGGGCGCGTGAGAGGAATCTTTAACTCTGGTGTCGATGAAATTGATGATTATCTGGTTGTTGGTGACCTCGGTTTTGCACGCAGATTTCTAGAAGGTGAAGGTGCCGACCCAGATTCACAGCCGGTAACCCGACTGTCGGTATTTCTGGATGATCCCAGGCAAATGGCTCATTGGAAAACGATCATCAAGGATGCGCTTAAAGATGATCAGGTAGTGGTTCTCGACTGGCAGGAAATGATGCCGCAACTGGTGCAGTTCATTGTTATTGATGATGCGGGCAACTATATCTTTCTAACCCTTATTCTAATCATGGTTGTATTCGGCATTCTCAACACAATTCTGATGAGCGTGCTCGAACGCACCCGCGAATTCGGTTTATTACGAGCACTGGGCATAAGCCGCAGTCACCTGCTAATGCTGGTGTTGTACGAATCAATATTGCTCAGTGTACTGGCGTTAATATGTGGCTGGCTAGTGGGTGGTAGCGCACACTGGTGGTTTTCAATACATGGCATCGATTTTTCAGCGATGATGGGGGGCAAGACCTCTATTGCAGGCACCTTTATTGATTCGATTATTTATACAGAACTGTCACTACAACGTGTTATGCAACTTAGTATCATTGTGTTCGTTGCTACTTTGCTCTCTGGTATCTACCCAGCATTAAAAGCGGCACGCGTTACTCCGGTAGCAGCATTACGCACATGATCACAAACTACTACAAATTTTATAAATTATCACAGACTCTGGATATCTAGCTATGGCACTTTTAAATCTGAACGAAGTTAAAAAAAACTACCTGCAGGGCGAGATCGAAGTAGAGGCGTTAAAATCTATTGATCTGAGCGTGGCTGAAGGTGAGTTTGCAGCACTGGTTGGCCCTTCCGGCTCGGGTAAGACTACTCTGCTTAACATCATTGGTGGACTGGATAGTCCCAGTAGTGGTCAGGTGCAGTTGAACGGCGTAGAACTTGGTAACCTGAGCGAAGCTGAACTTTCCGATTTTCGCCTGTTTGAACTGGGCTTCATCTTCCAGGCCTATAATCTGGTACCGGTGCTAAGCGCACTGGAAAACGTTGAACTGGTAATGGTATTACAGGGTCGGGGGGAACAGGAAAAACGTGAGCGTGCCGAACATTATCTTAACCTGGTAGGCCTCGGAGATCACCTGCACCGGCGACCATCAGCATTGTCCGGTGGTCAACAACAACGCGTTGCGGTGGCACGTGCACTGGCAGCAGGTCCACGTCTGGTGCTTGCTGATGAGCCCACTGCTAATCTTGATTCTGAAAATGCCGGATCATTACTCGATATTATGCATCAGCTATCTCGCGAGGAAAAAACCACCTTTCTGTTTTCTACCCATGACTCACGAGTGATGGAACGCGCATCACGCATCATCACTTTACATGACGGGAAGATTGAAAGCGATGAACGCATTGCACATTAAACTACTGTTAGTACTGTTACTAGTCCCGGCTTACGCCAATGCTCTGGAGCTGAGCGGACGCTTCTCTATGCTCGCCAACACTGCCTCGGCAGAAACCGGTGACATTGGCTATGAGGATAATGATCACCATAGCCCGGGTATAGATCAACAAAGCCTGCGTCTGATGCTGGATGGAAATGGTACACAAGATGAATGGTCTGTGCATGTCAGAAGCTTTCGACTAAACAGCAACGGCTACCCTGACCTGACTGAATCAGCGACGCCGTTTCGATACAGGCCAATGGCACATAACTGGCTGAATGACAGCGATTCCGGACAATTGACCCGGATTGCTTATGAAGTTGATCGCGCAGTATATAAACGCCGCTTTAAAAAAATAACACTGGCGCTAGGACGCCAGCCAATAGACTGGGGAAGCGGACGCTTCTGGCAACCGTTGAATGTATTCGGTGCATTCTCCCCGACAGCACTCGATACTGATTTCAAGGTTGGTGTGGATGCGATAGTGCTTGAGAGCTATCCCTCAGATTTTTCGACACTCACAGCAGCTCATGTGCTCACCCCGCAACAGGATAGCTTGTTCAACAACAGTAGTGCCATCTATTATCGCAGCCAGCTTGATGAAGGTGGTGAACTGTCTTTGCTCGCCGGACGAGTGCTCAACAATGATGTGCTTGGTACAGCCTATGAAGCTACCTGGAATGGTTTGGGCTGGCGCATTGAGGCAGCATATTATCTGCCTGAGCAGGGAGATAAATTTTTATTCTGGATCGCTGGTATAGATTACCAGTTCAACGATGGTCCGCTGATTACAGTTGAATGGTACAACAATGGTTACGGAGCTGATCAGGAAAGTGATATAGCCTCGATAGCGAGTGACTCATTATCACTGTATGGTTTACAACCCCAGCTTAGCAAAAGCTTGTTAGGCCTGTCTCTGGGGCGCGACATCACTCCTCTGCTACATGGCGATTATACCCTGTTAATGAGTTCACTGAAAAATACTCAGGGAAGCCATTACAGTTCTTTACTGCATCAATTAAACCTGAGCTATTCGGTTAGTAATGAATCAGACCTGCTGATATCAATGCTGCTAGGAAGTGGTCGGGGACTGGATACAACCGGTCAACCACAGTCCGAATTCGGTCACCTGCCTGCGGCGCTGACTATGCGTCTACGTTTTTATTTTTAGATTCAGTTATACAGACATTATACCGAGCTACTTTACCACAAACACAACTTCACAATGCCGACAATCTGAAAATCACCGGGGAACTGTACTGCATTTTTCTAGGTTTAACAGCCATAGGCAAAAACCCATTAATCACTACAATCTATATCCATGTCAGCATATTTTTACCTATAAGCTAATTCCTCTGACAAAAAAACAAAATCCTTTCCTTATTTTCTGATTTTTTCTGGCAAATTGAGTCAACTGGCTGAGGAATATTTTCTTTTTTCACTGCAAGATAATATTTTCTATCAGTTGGTAAGGTATTCACCATAGAGGCCCGTCCGTTAGAATAATACTGTGCAGAGTAAGGACGATTTTTATAATAATACAGTGGATGATTTGAACTTATGCCGCTTTGCAAAAGGAATTTATCACTTTTATTATCAGCTAAAAATCCAACAACAAATAATATTACCAGTAATAAGAAAATTGGAGTGAATAAAAATAAAAGATTAGCTTCTTTAAAATAAGTTAGATCATAATATAAAATTATTAGTATACCTATTGCTGGCAATCCTGGTAATACATAGGCTGGCAATATATTACGTGCCAGAGTAAAAAGAATTAAGGGGCTGCACATCCACAGCACAAGAAATAAATTTAAAGATCGATAGCCAGTATGTAATTGTTGGCTGGACTTAAAATGCCTGAAAACACCCCATATAAAAAGAGGTGACCATGGAAGTCCCAACAAAAACCAGTGAATCCAGATGGAACCCAAGGGTTCGGGATGTCCGGAGCCATATAAATCACCCTGCCAGTTAGAATCAATGAAACGTTGAAAATGTTCACCCACTAAAAAATACTCAAGAAATCCCGGGGTTGCCCGTTCGGATAAAATGTACCAGGGTGCACTTATCAACAATACAATTATCAATCCCTGAATAATATTCAGGCGAAGCCATATCTGTTTCCACATTCTAAAAAAACCAACTTCAATTACCAACCAGGGGAACAACGCCAGTCCTGTCAGTACAATAATCAATGGGCCTTTCGCCAATAAGCCAATTCCTATACCACTGTACAACATAAGATTGTAAACCCTATCTCCATGCCATGATCTCCAGAAACTAACCATCGCCATAGTCATGGATAGAGTTAATAACATATCGGTCATAATGACACCGGCTGCAACTATAAAACCTACAGAACTAATCGTAATAGCGACCGCATAGGTCGCATTAATACTTGACAATTTCAAATGATTGACAAATTTCCAGATTAAAAAAAGGATAAGGATTCCGGCAAGAAAATGCGGCAAACGTAAATTAAATTCAGAGTTTCCAAGCAATGAAATACTCAAGGCACTAGCCCAGGCGTATAAAGGAGGCTTACCCCAGAATGGTCTGTCATAATCTATTTGAGGTGTTATCCAGTTATCGGTTTCCACCATGATCCGGGCAATTTCTCCATATCGTGCTTCAGTCGGATCCAGTAACGGGTAAAACGCCAGAGAAGTAAAACGAAAAATACCTACAAAGATAATGAATAACCACAGAGCTTGTGATCGACTTAGAGTCATATCATTATCCTTGTTCTTGTTCTATTGACGGGGAATGATTTTTTTGTACAGCAGCAGGTTTGCTATACTTTTCTCGGATAATATAACTGGGCCGACCTTTCACTTCCGTGAAAATACGGCCAATATATTCTCCTAAGATACCAATAGTAATCAGTTGAATACCCCCGAGAAATAAAATCATGACCATCAAGGATGGATAACCTGACACCGGGTTGCCGAAAATTAAGGTATCGATTAGCACCCATAAACCGTAAATAAAAGCTGATAAAGCTATAGTAGCGCCTGCCCAGCTGGCTAGTCGTAAAGGTTTGTTACTAAATGCCGTTATACCGGATAAACCCAGGAAAAATAATTGCCAGTAACTCCATTTGGATGCTCCTGAAGTACGTGCTTCACGATCATATTCCAGTGTAACCGGCTTAAATCCAGGCCACGAAAGAATGCCTTTCATATAGCGATTACGCTCACCCAGGCGATTCACTTCATCGACAACTCGACGACTGAGCAAACGAAAATCACCCACTTTTTCAGGTATGGGTGTATCCGACAGTGAACTCAGGATACGATAAAACAGTGAAGAGGATTTGCGTTTTATCCAGGATTCCCCTTCACGTGTACGCCGTTGCATATTGACGACTTCATTGCCTTTATTCCAGGCCTCTATCATTTGCGGGATTAATTCCGGAGGATCCTGACAATCAGCATCGAGAATGATAACTGCCTGACCCGATACAAGTTGTAACCCGGCTGTTAATGCAGCTTCCTTACCAAAATTTCTGCTCAAATTAATACAATGCAAATCAAATTTACGTGGTGAAAAATTACAGATCTGTAACCAGCTGGAGTCTGTACTACCATCATCTACCAAAATAACTTCAGTGCTCATATTAATGCTGGTAATGACTTTCTCCAACCGTGAAAACAAAGAAGGAAGTGCTTCAGCTTCATTAAAAATCGGGATAACAATAGATAACAGCGAATAGTCTTCAGGGGTATCCTCTCCATCTATAGATTCATCTGTTTGCATGATTATGCTGCCATATCAGTAACAATAACCCTATTCTGCCACAGCAACCTTAAAATACTCTGAAGAATCATCATTATTGGGATTTTTTAAACTGAACGTGGGTTCAGCACTTGTTGAACCTGGATTCCGCAGTTGACCGCTCGCAATAGAGGTTAACCCACTGTTACAAAAATCATTAAAGTTGATGTGTAAAATCACCCAATCGGTGCATCCTGCGACGAACAGAATTGCAATTTAGAGGAGACTGACTGTTGCCGATGGAGGCACCCCAAAAAAACGTTTATATTCTCGACTAAACTGTGCTGAGCTATTATATCCCACCATGAAACCAGCCTCGCTTACATTCCTCCCTTCCATAATATAGCTTTGCGCTTTATTGAGCTTGATAGACTTTACAAATTGTAATGGTGATAAATGCATGACTTCTTTAAATTTTTTGTGAAAACCTGAGCTACTCATATTAACAAAGTTAGCCATGTCATCGATCGAAATACTTTTATCAAGATTTTGCTGAAGATACTCAACCGTTCTTAATATTTCATAAATTTGTCCGCGCTGTTGTAAATGATATTTCAACATTCCTCCCTGCTCATTATTTAGAATTCGAAAATATATTTCATCAATAATAGATTCTCCTAAAATGTTGGCTTCATTAGGATCATCCAGTGTTTTTAATAAGCGAATCATGACGTCCAGCAAACTCTGTTTTAGAGGCGCTGAGAATATTCCTGAAACATTTTGCGGGGCATCCTGTTGATTAATTTGTGGAGACAGCTGTTTCATTTTTAAAATCATCTGGGAAATTCTGTTCAGGTCTAACTGGATTACAGCGACCAGTAATGGCTTTTCAGGACTAGCCTCAATCAATTCACATTCAAGAGGCATGGGGGCAAACAATGTCATAATATTACCGGGGTTGTAATCATAACTTTTACCATCCAGAAAAATATTTTTTCTACCCTGTGCACCTATAAAAAGACATGGATCATAAACCTGAGGTACACGTTTATAAGGTGCTGACATTTTCCAGATCTTTAAGTTTTCAATCAGAGTCAGGTTACCGCCTTCAACAGGACAATGTTTTTTTAATAATTGTGTGAACTCCTGCATAGCGGATGATGAGACTGCCATAGCGTTTTCCTGTTTTCGTGATAGATTAATATTAAAAGCATAGCATCAGGAATAAATATTTATCTATTAATTTAGAGTTTTATGCAAGCAATCTACAGTTTTATGTGTTCATAACTGGAGATTGTTATGGAATGATTTAGATCAGAGATGATAAATATTCTAACCAGGAGAATGCATAGCATGACAATTAAAACGATTCATTTAGAGAATGTAATTAAAAATCACACTCAAGACATGACTAACAAGGTTGCAGCCATAACAGGCACGACAACTGGAACAGGTTTTGTGTGCGCAAGAGAGATCGCCAAACTGGGGGGAACCGTATTACTTTTAAATCGAGAAAGTGAACGTTCTACAGATTCATTCAACCGTCTGAAAGAAGAAGTTCCAGATGGAAAGATAGCTGCTATTGCTTGCGATCTTCAGGATTTTGACAGTGTGCGTCATGCCGTAGCAGAGATAAAGTCAGGCTATGATGTCATTGATGTGTTATGTAATAACGCAGGTGTCATGGCGCTGGAAGATCTAGCCACGAAAGATGGTTACGATATTCAGATGCAGACAAACTGTCTTTCTCATTTTCTGCTAACAAAAGAATTATTCCCTCTATTAAAGAATAGTTACGAATCTCGTGTAGTAAATCATTCCTCAATGGCAAGAATAGGCGAGCCATTAGAGATGAAGTATTTTACTAAAAATGGGGGCAATCTGGGTGGAGATGGTACTGAAGAAGAAAACAATAATTTTTCAGGTCCTCGATGGGAACGTTACCATCAGACAAAGCTTGCCAATTGTGCATTTACCTATGGATTAAAACAAAAGTTAGCAGAGCATGATATTACTCATATCAAAGTACTTTTAGCTCATCCAGGTCTTGCCTTAACAAACTTACGATTTACTTCAGCCAATGCTGGAGGGATGGACCTTAATAGCCCGATTATGGAAAATGCCCAAACAGCAGAAGATGGTGCCTTGGGTATTATTCGAGCCTGTATGGACAAAAATGCTAAATCCGGGGATTTCTACGGTCCAAAACTATGGTCAGGTTTCCCGGAACTTTTACCACCTGAGGATGAATTGCTAGATCCCCATAATATTCAAATAAACTGGGAAGGATGTGAAGCTGCAGTAGGTGAATTTATTTTTTAGCAAGCATTTCCCAAAATGTATGCGCAGGTATTCTGACACAATCACTCGATATTGAACCTGGAAAAATCAACTGAACGTGAAAAGATGCGTAACAGATTGATGTGCCTGGTTTAACCTAGATTCCGCAGTTGACCGCTCGCAATAGAGATTAACCCACTGTTTCATAAACGATTACAGTTGATGTGTATAATCACCCAATCGGTGAATCCCGCTACGAACTGAATTGCACGTTTGAGGCGGCGTATCTCTTCGT
>JBNKKI010000011.1:0-4056 GCA_050291745.1 Gammaproteobacteria bacterium
CAACGAAGAGATACGCCGCCTCAAACCTGCAATTCAGTTCGTAGCGGGATTCACCGATTGGGTGATTATACACATCAACTGTAATCGTTTATGAAACAGTGGGTTAATCTCTATTGCGAGCGGTCAACTGCGGAATCCAGGATAATAAATTGGCTGCACATAGTACGCAGCAGCAGTAAGCTAGAATTAAAATACACTAGCTATTCCATTTTCGAATATTTTTTACAGCCTCGCTAGATATTAGTAAAATGAAGATACAGAAAAAAGGAAATGTACTATCTGCAACAGGCAAAACGAAAATTATAATTTTGATGATTTCTACAGGTCTTATTATTTTCGGAATTGGTATTTATTTTTTTAGCAGTAATATTTTTGGCAGAATTATTTCATTTTCAAGTGCTTTCCTATCTATAGGTGCAATTAGTTTATTATTCACAAAAATAATCATGCACCCCGATAAACTGGAAATTCAAACCTTATTTGAAAACAGGATATTAGCAAAAGATTCTATGCAAAAAGTTACCTGGGGTAGAGGTGTAGGAGTTTCACTCCAACTTAAAGATGGCAGCATGGTGAAAATACCAGATCTGGGTAACTCACAAAGTGTGTGCAACTCAATAAGAGCCTGGATGAAGCGAGCCTGATCATCCAGATGGTTCGTGCAGATAATGTTATTTAAACCGGTTATATCCGCTTTGACAGATAGCGGCATTAAGACTTCATTGGATCCTGTAAAATATGAATTCCAAAAAGGTGCCACTGAAATACTGGTGGCTAAATGTGAATAAAAACGACTAGACTCGAATCAATCTACAATAGCGAATTTTTATAATGGATACTTTTGATGAACACTATAAAAGGCTTGAATCTTTATTAGCTGGATGGGATCTACCTAAATGGAAAAATATACTATACATAGAAGACTTTAACCTCGATTCATCTTTACAACAGTCCGTAAAGACAATAAATCTGTACAGTCAGGATATTTTCTCAGATCATTTTAGATCAATAATGGCCAGAGGTTTTTCATGGATTAATTTATCTGTCCTCGGACTCCTGAACGACACATTAATTATTTCTGTTGAGAAACCAAAAAAATATTTCCCTGGTACAAAAACTTCGGTGAATTTATCAGGGCCATCTAATTTCGTTAAAGAAAATAATTATCAGCTCGATAAATTTATTAACCTGGAATCCGCAGTTTGACGAGTTGATTGTGCGTTTGAGGTGGAGTAGATCAAGGCATAACGACGCGGAATAGCCAGCTATTCCAGGGAGTTACAACGAAGAAATACGCCGCCTCAAACCTGCAATTCACTTCGTAGCGGGACACACCGATCGGGTGATTATACACATCAACTCTAATGGTTTATGAAACAGTAGCTTAACCTCTATTGCGAGCGGTCAACTGCGGAATTCAGGTTTAAAATAATAAATGAAAAATAAAAATCATACCCTCAATGGATTTTTTCGACAGTTACCTTATGACCTCAAGGAGGTAAAGTGATTAATATCATAGATGATTTAAAGAAAGCTCAATAAATATAACTTAATCCACCTCTGACTGAAGCTGAAGTGAGTGCATTTGAAAACAACATGAAATATCATTACCAGAATATTATCGGGAGTTTTTAATTCATATCAGCAATGGAGGCGACGGGCCTCCGGAATATGGCTAGCTGAAGAGACCGATTGTTGGACAGACTACTAATCATGATAAACATCAATTAGAACGTGGATATTAATGTAAAAAAACATTGAGCATCGAAAAGCAGTCGGAAATAATTTCGAGTTTACTTTTGATATTAATAAAAGTAATTAGAGCCGGTGCTTATCCCGAGCATTATGTTTAGAGAAAAAATGAAAATCATTTTACTAAGACACGGAAAACCCACTACCCCACCGCTTAATAAAATAACTGCATCTGAGTTCTTCGAGTGGGTGCAAGCCTATAATTCTGCTGAATTATGCTCATCATCACAACCAACTACTAAAGCAATGAGTCAGGCAATTGACTGTAATGCCCTTGTTTGTAGTGGATTACGACGATCAATAGAATCGGCAAACAAACTCAATGCTGATCATATTGTTTTATCTGATCCTGTATTTAATGAGGCAGAGTTGCCAGTCGCAAATTGGCGCACATTGAAATTATCACCAAAATTATGGGCATTTATATTTAGAATTCTTTGGCTACTGGGTTATTCCAGAAACTCTGAATCATTTAAAGAAGCCAAAACAAGAGCAGTTGATGCAGTAGCAAGATTGACGGAATTAGCATATAAACATCAAGACTTAATGTTTGTCGGACATGGTGTTTATAATCAAATCCTGGCCAATGAGTTAATAAGGTCTGGCTGGGTGGGGCCAAAACGTCCCGGATCAAAACATTGGAGTTTTGCTATTTATGAACGAAACAACACATAACTGGATACTTAAGATAATCCTTTACCTCTCTTCTACTACCGCTCTGTATCAGAGATCAGCTGAACTTAATTGCAAACAGGTAAAAAGATGATGAGAATCTTCAATTCGTCAAACTCAGATCCAATGATTCTAGATTCGATCAGGCATCTAAATATACTCTATAAAGAATTAATCACTTTTATAGACTCTGAAAAAACGAACACAAGAATAGAGGCAATTGTAAAGGGAGATCCTGAGCCATATAGTGAATTTCTACCCTATATGGAGATTGTAAAAACAGCAGGTAAACTGCTCGTTCAGTATGGCAAAAACAGAGGGCTAAAAATTAGTGGTTCTCCAGCTAATTTAAAAATATTTATTGAGGCATTTAAATTTAATACTGATGAAGATGGGAATCACCATCATCCAGAATTTGAACTGCTAAATACCAATGAGTTTAGTACAGGAAGCTTAAAACCGTTTATAGAAGCCGATAACAATTATGATGCTCATCATTAAGTGCCTGCTTCGCTGAAAGCAACATCAGAGAGATTAACATCTGCCTTAGAACAAGACCTTTCATGCTGTCTGATAGTCTCTAGTGATTAGATTTTTCTGGCTGCTATAATATTCCAGCGTTGGCACAGATGCAGCTCGTGATCAATTCGAATTCGTATGCTTTCCCACGCGGAGCATGGGAACGAGAAAATAGCTGTGCGCAACCCCTATTTGCAGGATGAAAAAAAACAGCCTAAACTCTGCCCTGAATTCTGAGTTCTTACTATTAATTTTTTTGAGTGCCTGTGAAATTTGATGCGATTATTGATAATATCCTTAATGTTAATTATACCTGTACTCGCAGGATGTACATCTGAGAAACATAGCTGGACAGATTTTGCTATCTACGATAAAGCAAAAGATATAGATAAATTTACATTTCCCAGTGGCTCTGCAAATCAGGTATTTTATAAAGTAAAGTCTGAGTATCCTGATCAGGCAGTTTTAGACTTTTATAAAAAAACAATTTCAGCCCCATGGGTTGAATGCGCTGAAAGTACTAACTGGGATAGCTTTGAGGATACATCCGGCAATGAACCTTTATTTATCCATCAAATACTACATCGGTGGGTTAATAAAGAAAAATATAGACTGTTATTATTAGCAATAAAATATAGATCACAAGGTAGCGTAAGTAGAAAGCAGCCAGACAATAACATTCAAAATGTCTATCTGGTGGAATATTATGAACCCAATATTGATGAAGTGCTATCTACCCTTGGAATTACATGTAATGCCGTAAAAAAGTAGCAGCAAAAAAAACTCTTGCCTGTAAATACGTCACTACAAAGCTACGCTTACTGGCTTCGTATCAGGACAGGCATCAGAATTGCAGTGAGCAGGAAATTAAACCTAAAAAAATCAGTTGACCGCTCCATTCTAGTAACAGGTTTCTGATTTTGAAGAAAATAGCTTCGATAGTTATGGTCACCCACTGGGTGAGTTACGCTTCAACCTAGAAAAATCAGTTGAGCGTGAAAAAGATGCGTAACAGATTGATGTGCCTGGTCTAAGCCAGGGATGGCTGTAGTTAGAGCAATGCAGGAGCAATTGCCGGCAAATCAAAAACACCGTAGTCACCTGATTGGTGAA
>JBNKKI010000012.1:0-4850 GCA_050291745.1 Gammaproteobacteria bacterium
GCGTATTGTACTAATAATAAAATTATTTTATTTTCTCTATATAGAAACGACATAGCCATCTCCTTACGACTGAATTATTTCTGTATTTTCTATTCCAATGTTCAAAAATGATCGAGTTCTCGCTACGTCTCATTTGCGACCGAAGCTGACATTGTGATGAACCGCAGATGTTCTGGAAAGCAGACAATAACGTTGCCATAAGAGGACCTCGCAAGCTGCACTTACGGTCATAACGTGCGAATTTATGGCCTTTTTAGATTGTTCATCGCTAATTTATTAAATACCACTCAACTGTGTATTCGTCGATTGATTCTCTACCACTCGCTGTCTCTGCTTCGAGTATTACTTCGACGGCTTTGTCTTCGATTGGGTCGTCATTCGGATCGCCGAAAATATGGCTTGATGATACATCAATGTATTCGCCATCTTCGTATTCAGTATGTAGCGTATAAGTGGCGAGAAGCGTATCGCCGTGATGGATTAAGACTTTGTAGTCTTTATCGATGCTCATTCTTGTTCCCTTTTAAATCTAACGAGCTTGTAGAAAAACCCTAGGCGAACAATTTATCTCTATTTTTGTACAAAAACCGATCATTATTCGCATTCCTACTTGAAATCTAGCTGTGTTATTTCTTCGAAACACATTTACTTTCAAAATCCGAACGATATGTTATTCTGCTGGAGGTTTTTCTACAGCTTCAACGTCTTGCATAACCAGGAGCGCTTTTCTCGAGCGAATTTAATGGCCTTGTTATACGAGCTATTTACCACGCATACGCTCCCATCCTGAGCCAGCAATTATGCCAACAATTACCGCCCCGACATGAGACAACATAGCCATACCTGACACTGTGTCATTTTTTAAGAAAATTAACCCCGAAGCTATACCCAATATTGATGCGACAATGAAAGACAGTAGCCAAAACTTATGTGAAAAGGTTGATTTATGTATCTTCAAGCGCTCTTCGCCCAGTCGAAGATTTTCCTTTTGTATTTCTATTTGTGCCTCTACTTGCTTGTGGCTATTTTCAATCAGCTGAACACCTAAAGGAATTAGGGCGTTTAAATCGATTTGCCCTTCCTCCTTTGAAACAAGCTCTCCCCCGTCACTTTCTTCTGCCACTATTCATTCTCCTTTTTCGTATAACGCCCCAGCTCTCTGGAGCGAGCGGTAGCGAGCATCCACTGGAGTCGATGGTTATGTGTTTTTACCGTATTGCAAACTATTTTCTTCACAATGCTTCTTCACTTCGTTTAGCCATGTGTCATACCAATACCATGTTTTTGCAACTTGAACACCGAACCCCTTTCCATTACTTTTTGCGTCTTTTTGTTTCCATAGAAGAGTATGCTGATGCTGTTTGAATGCTGTATATCCATCTTCCTGCATTAGTTGCACTATTTTACTAGGAAGGTATTTTTGTTTTTCTTTTTCTTTTATAAGCACATACTCTTTATTCAGCTGTTCTGCTTCTGGTGTGTTAGCTGGAAGAAACTCTATTACCTTATCCGCCTGACCTTTGCGATTTGCAGATTTTGGTACATACAAGACACGATACGAATACCTTATATCGTTGTATTGTTCATCAGGAAGACCTGAATCGAAATCATTTATATATGCCGAGATATTCTTAGGCAAGTCACTAAATTTACGTAACTGTGTTGCGTGCTTCTCGTCTATAGACGAGAACTGCAAAGAAAATGAAAGATGTTTATCTATGCCTAGCTTTTTCTCAAAAAGCGTTTTTGTGTAGTGATTATAGTTTAAACAGCACGCTTGAAATCGCGCGCTTAAATAGTCATCAATTCTAGTGGTCATTTGGTGCTCTATCTCATGGCGCAAACCTATTAAAAACTTGAGATTAGATTTGGCTACGTTATCGATAGGGCAACCATCATCATTCAAGCACCTTTCAAGTTCCCAATATTTAAATGCCCCCCTTTTTGTCTTATCAAAACGCTTTCTTGTGCCATGCATTTCATAATAACGACACTCGATCTTTTTAGAACGGTAGTATGCATGAAGCATGTACGTCCAAGAAATGATGGAAAGGACAACAAATGTTTCCGATTTAAACAGAATATTGGGATTATTAAAAACCTGAACCGCAGCCAACATCGATTCTCTGGACTTTGTCAAGAGTTCAGTCTTTATTGAACCTACTTTTCTGTTTCGTTTTGCCATTGAATCGGATCAGTTCATTTCTTGCACATAACGTTAAAGTTGTGCGGCGCGACGTAAGGAGAGTCCGAACAAACGCTTTGTTAGAGCCATACCACTATTCATAACCAGTGGCGTATTCATTTCTTATCTGCTCTTCAGTTTTACCTAATAATTCTGCGAGTATTTGAAAATCCACTTCGGGCGATTTTTTAATGAGATTTAAATATTTTTCACTACCTTCAGCGCTATAGGTTATTACGGGGCCATAATTCTCAAGAGATTTTTTATTTATAAATGATTTACCAATTTCTGGAAATTCTGTCATAAAATCCGCTATCTCTATTATTAGATCATCTGTATGCTTAATGGCCTTTTCTGTTAAGTCGATCAAGACTATAAACTGAGACGGATCCACACTTTTAAATATATTCTCTCTATCAACCTCTGCAACTGCTAAAGCGCCGTAGTCTTTAACTAGCTTTTCTTTTATTGGCCTTTCTATTTCGCTACGTTTATCCCATAGCGCAACAATAAAGTTATAATTTTCAATCATCGCTCGAATCCGCGGAAGTTGGCGCCATTTTATTTCTTGCGATTTTTTATCATCTTTTCTTGGGACTATAAAGGAAAGGCTCGAAAGATCTGCATCAAGCTTCTTTGTGCTATGTATTATCGAGGGAGTACTCAAAGTTCTTTGGAAAGGATTGCTTCCCAACTTTCCATGATAATTGTATTTAATTCCGACTAGCGAAGTACTGGCACCCTCAGCCAATAGCATCCAATCGTTTATTATTTTTATCCTTTCTTTTTGAATTTGAGAATTTTCCTGATATCTCAACGTAAAATAGGCAACGATAAAACCAAGTAAAGAAGAGAAAACGCCAGATATGATTGGGAATAGGTAATCCCTAAATGGATTAGCTTCCTGCCTCAGGCTTTCTATGGCATGTACTAGTGGTTCTATTTCATGCGACATAACTATATTAATTTTGCTCTAACGCTCGGGCTCAGGGGCGCGCAGCGAAGCGGAGCGTCCCTTGGAGCCCATTGTTATATTAAATTTAGGGTCTTCCAAAGACCAGAATGGACTACGATAGAATGGTTAAGGTTTAGTTTTGCATTGATTTTTCGATGTTTCCACGAATAACGTGGAGTTCCTTTTTCAGTATCCCATTTATTGCCAATCCAAGAAGCATTAAACAAATCTCTAGCTATTTGCTCAGCCGGATATTTGCTCTTGTCATAATTGTACTCAATAAGCTTTTCTTGAAATTGATCAAGTGAAAACTCACGCCCTAGTTCCGTAATGATGTCAGATATATCAGTCCTCAAATTTTCATCTACTAAACCGACCAGGGCATCACTAAGCTCTTGCACAAACCAATCGGAATAATTATTCAAGGCTGAAAGAACATCAATTCTATTGAAGGGAGGGCTCTTACCAAGCTTTTGAAGCTCACGAAAAAAACTGACCAAATCCCTCGGTAAAAACCTAGTATTAATCAAAACAAAATCTAGAGAATTAGAGTTGTTGATTTTTTTGGGAAACCAGTTATTCCATAGTTCTTTAGCCGTTTCATTAAACCCAGCGACACTTGCTCGTTTTTCAACGATTTCTAGAAGGCTTGTTTCAAATGGTGATCTAACATTGTCATACCAGCGCAGCTCGACACCATTATCATTTATACGTTTTGTCAGGTTTGGATCAGGGACAATTTGCAGAACTTCATTTCGAATTAAAATAATAGATTTCGCCTTAACTCCTTTCTGATGGAAATAGATATTCAGTTGTCGAACAGCGTTTATCAGGTCGGCAATATATGGGCAGTTATTCCTCCCATGGCGAAGAACATAATCTAGACCATCTATAACTAAATAGTAACTGGAGTCGGCAGGAACTATCTTATCAAATTCACTTTTTAATGCCTCTAAAAGAGAGGCCGGATCTTTTATTTTAAAGTTATCCTCTTCAATTTGTTCTCCTGAAACCTCTGATATCGCAGACTTGATTTTCCCAAATATACCCCGTCTACTTGTGTATTGAACAATATGTATAAGACTATCTGATTTCGTTAGCCCATACTTATCCAATGAGTTTTTAAGATTTGAAATATGTGGGTTCTTATCGGAAAATTTTGTGTCTTTTAAAAACAGTGGAATAATTCTGAGGAATAGAATTAGTTGCCAAGCAGTTATCGCCCCACCTATAGAAGTGCCCTTTTCTCCTCCGGTTTTATTTAAAAGCTGAAATTCAAACTGTTCGAGAATGTCGTTATCTACGAATAAATCCCATTCTTTCATTAGTGAGAGCTTAGAAGATAGAGCAGTTTTACCTGCTCCCTTTGGGCCAATGACCATAAATTTATCAGGTTCAGCAACGCGCTCTAAAATCCCATTTATGTCCACATAAGCTCTATCAAGTAATTCAGGAGAATAGAGCATTTCTTCTTCTGCATCCGTGTATTTAAAATTTATATCATTAAAGTTTGGCATTTAATGTATATCTCATGTTTTTTTAATATAACAGGGTGTTATATAGCCGACTCTGATATTGTAATATCAAGCTGGCACTGATACTGGAATATATTGCTAGAGCCCATCTTCCCCAAGCCAGGATGCAGCCCTTTGATTACTCACAATAATTAATCTTGCTATCCAAAGATCTCAAGCCTATTTTCCACTGTCT
>JBNKKI010000013.1:0-19350 GCA_050291745.1 Gammaproteobacteria bacterium
ATGAGTATAATCACCCAATCGGTGAATCCCGCTACGAGCTGAATTGTACGTTTGAGGCGGCGTATCTCTTCGTTGTAACTCCTTGGAATAGCTCGCTATTCCGCGTCGTTACGCCTTGATCTACACCACCTCATACGCACAATCAGCTCGTCCAACTGCGGATTCCAGGTTGAAATTTATCTGCTTCTTAGATTATTTTTCAGGACATATTATGTGAGCAAATCAACCGGCAGAAATGCCAGTGAGTATTAAGTTAAGTGAAACTTAACTGTAGCGGGTTTCAAGATCATCTAAAGAAAGAGGTTCGGCGAAAAAATATCCCTGATAATTTAATGGAATACCCAGTGATTCGAGTTTATGATGAATTTCCTCATTGTAAACATATTCCATTACAATAGGAGTCATATTAAGAATTTTTGCTATTTTAATAATAGATTGAAGAACCATGAAAACCGTTTCATTGGTATCGATTTTCTTCACGATGCTGCCATCGACTTTTAAAATTTCGAGAATTCCTCTTTCTGAATATTCTATCAATTGTAGCAGGTTGGAATAACCTGAACCAAAATCATCCATCGCTAAAGTTATACCATTCTCAGTCGCCAGTGTTTCAATGACTTCCATATCCTGAATAAATACATATTCGGTAATTTCAAGGACCAGATTGATACCTGATGATTGCAGCGTTTCGTTTAAATCAATGATTGATGCGATGATTTCGGGTTCTTTAAATGAGTTGGGGTAAATATTTACACTGATCTTATTGACCAGTTTACTCAATCGTGGGATTGTCTGCTTGATATGTCTCATTACCAGGAGATCCAGATCTTTCATTTTATTTTTACTTTCCAGAAAGTGAATAAACTGTTCTGCATCAATATAGCCTTCTTCTGAAGGGGCACGTACCAAAGCCTCAACATACTGTAAAGGGGATTCCTTTGATTGAACAATTGGTTGATAAAATACTTCCAGTTGATCTTCTTCCAGTGCTTTCTGGGTTAATTGTGATATTCGTTGTGATTTGATGGTTTCCAGATATAACTGTTCAGCATCAGTTTTAGAAAAATAGGTAAAATCCTGACTGACCTGGTAGTGCTCCAGCTCTTTCAGGATAGCTATCCTGTGCTCTCTGTAGGAATTAATTGTATCCATTTTGATGCCAATAGAATGGGAAGAGTATCCATCTTTAGCAGTAATATTTTTAATGAATGGGTGTAATTCATTTTGCATAAAATTTTGTACTTTTAACTCAGACATTGGAGATTTTATCTGGAAAAAAATAGTCATCTGATTATCGTAAAGTAATGTTATGCCATCTATTCCTATTATTTTCAGTAATCGTTGCAAATCATTTTTAACACTCTGCAGTTTATGAAAAACCTGTTTTCTGAAATTGACTGTTTGTGTCTGTTGTATTCTGATCGAGACAAAGTAATAAAGGCCATTAACTTCGGATGCTTTCTGATCGATAAAATTAAAAAAATGATATTCTTCATTTTTTATATAATACAACTGCAGGCTTCTTATCTGTTGATCCATCTCCAGAACGGACTGATAGAGAATTTGTAAATGTGAGAAAGCCTGAGCAAAATCCTTTTCTTTTACAAAAGAAATTACATAGATTAATTGCTGATGAATCATGCGGTGTGAAAGAAATATCTTTGCCTGATGCTCAGTGCGATCCTCTCCGGTACAGGAAAGTAATAATTCACATTCCAGACTGTTAAGCCAGTGAGAAAAGTCACAGCTTAGGTGATCTTTTTCTGGTGGTGTATCAATCAAGCCTGAAAGATATTTAGTGGTGTTTTCCAGCCACAGGAAATGAATGCTCAATGGAGAGTACTCTTCTTCATGTGCCTGTGATGCCATCAAAGCAATATCATTCAGAGTGAGATAAAAGTAACTTTTTGCTATCGAGTTGCGGATTAATTGATAAAGCGTTAAGACTCTTTCGGCAGGATAATTCATATCATGCTTTAGAATAAGCGTGCTTAGTTCGTTGGCAGCAAATTCCAGAAATTGAGTTATATCGATAAAAGGAGGGTGAAATTCCAGAAACAGCTTTTTGCCAATATTTTCAAAATGAGTTGCCAGTTCATCTTCACCTTGAGTAAATATATCTTCCAGTTCATGTTTCTCAAAACCGGTTAATTCCTTAAGATCGTCAAGACTGTTGAAATACTGGTTGAATAATGGATGACTTATCAGCTTGTGAGTTAAGCGAAAGGCCAGGTTTTGAAATAAGGTAATTTCTGTGACCATTCTAATCTCCATTTATTAAAAAAGCTCAAGTTAAAGAAAGAAAATAGTAATTATAGTAAGTTCGATATCAGTAAAATCTGTTATCTTAAAAGTCACAAAAATTGTATTACTGCATACAACTGAAAGGATATATTAAAAAAACAGGCTTATTCCATGATATTAGTCTCATTCCTGTCATAAAAACAAATATTTATTTATTATTAGCTCTGTAATCATGGGTTTTTGTTATTGAATTTTTAACCTGGATTCCGCAGTTGAGCGCTCGCAATAGAGGTTAACCCACTGTTTCATAAACCATGACAGTTGATGTGTATAATCACCCAATCGGTGAATCCCGCTACGAACTGAATTGCAGGTTTGAGGGTCGTATCTCTTCGTTGTAACGCCCTGACCTACACTACCTCAAACGCGCAATCAACTCGTCCAACTGCGGATTCCAGGTTAAAAAACAATATTGATTCTATTCATCTGAATTTGCCCGATGAAGTAATTGAGGGGGTTGAAGCTATAAGACGAAATAATCCTATGCCATTTTAGATTTCCAGTCTTAATCTTTTTTTCGGGCGCGAGGATGTGCTTTGTCATACACCTGGGCCAGATGTTGAAAATCCAGGTGGGTATAAATTTGCGTGGTACTGATATCGGCATGTCCTAATAATTCCTGTACTGAGCGTAAATCAGAACTGGATTCCAGTAAATGCGTCGCAAATGAGTGCCGTAACATATGGGGGGATACGTGAATGCCCAAAGCCTGAGATTGAATCAATTTATTTAATCGGCTTTGAATAGAGCGGTGTGATAAACGCTTTCCCTGTTTACTGATGAACAGGGCTTGCTCATCTGCATTTTTAACATAAGCAGGTCGAATTTTTAACCATTTTTGCAAGGCTTCAATGGCTTTGCTGCCTACAGGCAGGTAACGCATTTTATTGCCTTTACCTGTCACCCGCATTTCTTTCTGATTATAATTAATGCTGTTCAGATTTAGAGAAGCCAGTTCTGCCAGCCGTAATCCTGAAGAGTAAATTAATTCATATATAGCCAGGTCTCGAATGGTTAAGTCATCATCATGGCTATGAGCCTGTAACAATTGATTGATTTGCTCGGTATCACAGGTTTTAGGTAGCTTTTTTGCTGATTTAGGGGCTTTTACATCGAGTGCAGGATTATTGCTGACTATTCTCTGGCGAATCAGGTATTTGTAAAAACTACGGATTGAAGAAAGCTCTCGCTGGATTGTATTGCCTTTTTTACCCTGTCGGAATTGTTGCGCTGCAAAAGCAGAAACGATTCGATAATCAACTTTCTGCCATTGATGAATATCTCTGGATTGCAGGAATTCCGAAAATAGTTGCAGATCTCTGGAATAATTTTTACAGGTATGCGGGGAATAGTATTTTTCCGATTTAAGCATTTGCAGGAAAGCGTTCAAATGCTGTTGTGATTTCATACTGGAAAGTTAAATACTATTTTAGATAACTGTTGAGTTTGGTGCTGATTAACTCACCCAGTTGCGTTAAAAATACTGTGCCCATTCCATCAACGAATCTATCTTTACTTTTACTACCGAGGATTAACAGGCCGATATCCCTGGCATGATATAGTGGAATCAAGGCGAATGAAGCCAGTTGCCCCTGTTCGCCCAGTAATAATTTTCGCATACCAGGATCAAATGGTCCGAATACAGGTTTTCTATCCTGCATCCAGTTTCTCACTTTTTCGGCATGTTTATTATCTGGGTCCAGAATGTTTTTTTCCTGTCCTGCTAACTGATCAGATAAATCATCATGAAAACAGAAGCCCACATAATCGGTATAGAAAAATGTTTCGACCTGGTCATGGGTCATCGCAATAATGTCATGCAGGTGTTCACCATTCATTAATTCTAGCGAAAGGCGGTGAAAGCGCTGACTTAATTCTTCATTTTCCCGGGCAATATGAATAAGTTCAGATAACTTATTCTTAAGGTTCTGATTGTCATCTCTTAAAACCTTAATCTGACGTTCAACTAATGAGACAGCTGCGCCACTTTCGTGAGGTAAGCTTAGTTGAGCTAATATTTCAGGGTGACGCTCTAAAGATTCAGGATTATTCTTCAGATAATCCATCACGCTCTCTTCATCCATAGTAGAGGTTTGAATTTTTTCGGCATTTGTTTTGGTCATAAAATTATCTCTCCTTCATACACCCAGGCTGTGTTACCGGTCATCATAACCGGCTTACCTTCTCCAGGCCAGCTTAGCTGTAACTGCCCACCGGTTAAATGTGCGGTGGCTTTCGATTCAATTAAATTGAGCTGTCTGGCAGCTATCATTGCGGCACAGGCACCACTACCACAGGCTTGTGTCTCACCTGAGCCACGTTCATAAACACGCAGTCTAAATTCATTTCGATTAATGATTTGCATAAAACCGACATTCACTTTTTGCGGGAAAAATGAATGAGATTCGAGTATTGGGCCCAGGGATGCAACAGCGGCTGTATCTATATCATCCACAATACAAACGGCATGTGGATTTCCAATTGATAATGCGCTGAACTGTATTGGCTGTCCATTTATATTAAGTTCATAAAGATCCTGTCTCTGACTGCTATCAAGTGGAATGCTCACCGGGTCGAAATTAGGTATCCCCATATTGACTTCGACAAAAGTATCATCAATCATCTTCAACTGTAAAAGACCTGCATGGGTTTCCACAGGAATAATTGTTTGATCGGTTAAACCTTTTTCTCTCACGAAGCGGGCAAAGCAGCGAGCTCCGTTACCGCATTGAGAAACTTCACCACCATTAGCGTTAAAAATTCTATACTTGAATAAGGCTTTTGAGCTTTCTGCTTTTTCGACTAACAATAATTGATCAAAACCTATGCCCAAATGTCGATTAGCCCAGTTTTCAATCTGTTGACTGCTCAGTTCAACTGTTTGATTTATGCCGTCAATGACCATGAAATCATTACCCAGGCCATGCATTTTAGTGAATTTTAGTATCATTTAATCAAATTTATTCAGGTAAAATCGTTTCACCACGGATAAGATCAGTGAAAGTTTCACGTTCTCGTATGAGGTAATGCTGATCACCATCGACCATTACTTCAGCGCAACGTGTGCGTGAATTATAGTTTGAACTCATGGCAAATCCATATGCACCCGATGTACGGATAGCCAGTAAATCGTCACGCTGAATTGACAGTTGGCGATCTTTACCCAGAAAATCACCCGTTTCACATATTGGTCCAACGACATCATAAGTATCACTTTCGACTGAGCTATTTAACTCAACTGGAATGATATTTTGCCAGGCCTGATATAATGCTGGTCGCATTAAATCGTTCATGGCGGCATCTATTACGGCGAAATTCTTATGCTCAGTTTTTTTCACTATGATAACCCGTGATAGTAAAATTCCGGCATTTCCCGCGATAGCACGTCCCGGTTCGACAATGATTTCACCGGCAAAATCTTTCAGGCGCTGATTTAAAGCGCTAACCCAGTCAACAGGAAGAGGGGGAGATTCATCCTGATATTTAACGCCAAGGCCACCGCCGAGATCCATATGTTCAATTTTGATACCATGTTTTGCCAGTGACTTAATTAATGCCAGCAATCTATCTACAGCATCAACGAAAGGTGATAATTCGGTTAATTGCGAACCAATGTGAAAGTCTATTCCTTTAATCGTAATATTTTCCATCTTACTGGCTTTGATATAACTTTTTTCTGCATCGTCAAAGCTAATACCAAATTTATTTTCTTTCAGACCTGTAGAAATATAAGGATGCGTTTTAGCATCAACATCTGGATTAACTCGAAATGAAATGGTCGCCTTTTTCTGCATCTTACCGGCAATTTCATTTAAAATTTCCAGTTCCTGGTCAGACTCAACATTGAAACAATGGATACCAACTTTCAAAGCGAGTTCAATTTCATCGTTTTTCTTGCCAACCCCTGAAAAAATAACTTTAGAAGCATCGCCTCCGGCTTCTAATACACGCAAAAGCTCACCTTTGGAAACGATATCAAACCCACTGCCCAGGCGTGCCAGCACATTCAGTACAGCCAGATTTGAATTAGCTTTAACGGCATAGCAAACCATGTGAGGGTGATCTGCCAGAGCTGTATCAAAGGCTTTCCAGTGTCTTTCCAGTGTTGCTCTGGAATACACATATAGAGGGGTGCCATATTTTTCAGCAAGTGTCTGTAAAGATACCTGTTCGCAAAAAAGCTGGTCATTCTGGTAGTTAAAATAATCCAATGTTAATTACTCATTATTGTTAGAGGGTACCGGCTTTTCGCGAGGCAGAGTTAATTCTCCCTTGTTTCCGCAAGCTGAGATGGAGAAAACTATAACAACAACGATAACAATCGCTGAAAAGTTAATAAATTTAAAATGACCGGAACTCAACGTAAAAAGCCTGTTCTTAGTAAAAAATCAATATTATGTTTGTCGAGTCAAAGATTAACAAGTTGAATATTCATTTCAGGTTCAGTTTGTTGTCGTATAATTCGCTTTCAATCCTGTTATGCTAGGTAATTATGCAAAGAAGAACATTATTAAAATCAACTTTGGCCGTTTCAACGATTGCTGTTGCCGTTTCAGCTGGTTTATTAGCGCCTGGTCAGGTACTTGCTGCTTATCCTAAAGCCGCATTTGAAGCGAAGGATACTAATGCAGCCTTATCGGCAGCTTTGGGTTCGGCAAATTTTGAGTATTCTGATGATATCAGGATAAGAGCGCCGGATAGTGCAGAAAATGGTTTAGTCGTTCCAGTCACAATTTCCAGCACATTACCGGCTGTTGAATCGGTTTCAGTACTTTGTGAATCAAATGATACGCCACTGGTTGCATCCTTTAAGCTAGATGGATCAGTAGCCTATGTATCAGCCCGTATAAAAATGAAAAAAACAGGTAATGTACTGGTAGTGGTTAAATCGGGTGGCAAACTATATGCCAGTAAGAAAGAGGTGAAGGTGACAGGCGGTGGTGGTTGTGGATGTGACGCCAATACCGGTTCATAGCTTTCCTGAAAGAGAGTAAAAAATTATGGCAAAATCTATTAAATTACGAGCCAAAGCTAAAAATGGTGTTGTAACCGTGAAAGCACTGATAAATCATCCGATGGAAACAGGTCTGCGTAAAGATAAGAAGACCGGTAAGGTGATTCCTGCTCATCATATTCAGGAAGTGACAGTCAGGGCTGGCGATAAAAAAGTGCTGGATGCTATGTGGGGTGGAGCGATTTCAAAAAATCCGTATCTTTCGTTTAAATATCAAGGGCAGAAAGGAGAAACGATTTGTCTATCCTGGGTGGATAATAAAGGTGGATCTGATTCAATGAGTGAATCTGTAAAATAGGTCAATAAAATTTACCCTCAATGGATGAGGGTAAGTCGTTATCAGATGTTTTAGTTAGGACTGCTACAGCTTTCAACAAAGCCATAAGGGCTGTTTAAAAAAGGTGGATAATCATCTTCGGGTTTCTGAATATCTGACATGGCTACATCTAATTCAAACTCCAGAATATCTTTATTTTCAGATAATCCATCTTCTGTCGTTGCGGTTATCCTGACTGAAACCCAGCTACCTTCGGATTTTGGATAAGTAATTGTAAAGTAACCAAAACCATTGTCATCAGTGATTATTGTTGACGTCCCGGGTATGAGTGTAGGCTTTTCTTCAGGGTGTGCGGTTATAGAGGGTGTTTCAGGTTCTAGCAGGCCATTTCCATTAATGTCTTCACCAGCATCCAGGACTACATTATTGTTGATGTCTTCAGCCTGACAATTAAAATTTACGACTTTACGCCATTCATCAGTCGTACCGTCACCATCAATATCAACATGTGCATACCAGCCCTTATTATAGCTGGTAGTAATTAGACTAATCTTGACCCTTGCACTTGCCTGTGGAGAACCATCTGAATCAGCAACTTGTACTACCATTGGTGATTGATACTGTAGATCATTAAGAGGAAAGATAACATCAGTGCCGGAAATAACGACCCTTGAGTCGCTTTCTCCACCGCCTCCGCAGGCAGTTAACAAGGTAGACAAAGCTATTGTTATTAGTAGTTTAGATAATGCGTTGAAGTCCATAGCTTTTTTTAGCCTGAATTAGAAGTTTAGAAAGTATAGAAGCTATATTTTAAAATATCCAGTTTCAATGTTTAACTGTCAGTATTTATCTGCTCATCATGTTTTTCTGATTTATGCTGATCTAAAGACTCTCCACAATGTGGACATACTTTTAGCTGTGGTTTTGACTGTCTCATCATACGATCAAGTAATTGCAGCGCTTCATCTGGTTCCAGCCCCAGTTCCTTACGTAATTCTTCCATTTGCCAGCGCTCTGTTTCGTCAATTTTGCCATCAGTCAGTATATGTTGAATGAATTTAGTGTATTTAGTTTCTCTTCGACCAATACTTTGAGCGAAACCTGAAGCCAGTATTGCTGCGGGTAATGCGACCATACCAACACCGATAAGTCCAATCAACCCGCCAAATAGTTTGCCTAATGGTGTCAAAGGTACTACATCGCCATAACCTACGGTAGTCAGGGTCATTATGGACCACCACATCGCATCGGGGATGCTACCAAAAACGTGAGGCTGAGTTTCTCCTTCAAGTAAATGTATTCCACTGGCCGAAATGATCAGCATGGTTATTAATACTACCAGCGCAGATAGTAGTGCCCCTGCTTCTTTTTGAATGACTTCAAGTAATGCACCTAAAGCAGGTGAGTAGCGGGTTAATTTAAATAATCTGAGTAATCTTAATACCCGTAAAAAACGTAAATCCATGGTAAGGTAAAGACCGAGAAAAAAAGGCAGAATCGCGATGAGATCAATCAGCGCTATCGGCGTAAGCATATATTTGATGCGTGCGACAAGTCTGGAATCATTTCTATATTCGCTTTGCTCAACACTGGACCAGACTCTGGCAACATATTCAATGGTAAAAACGATGACTGAAAAAACTTCAAAATTCCAGAATAGAGTTCGATATTCAGTATGTATTGCTTTGACTGACTCGAGAGTGATGGCAATGACATTAAGAATGATTAAGCTCAGTAAGGCAAAATCTAAAAAACGGTTTCTTACTGATTTCGATGAATCATGTTCTAGTAGTTGAGCGGTTCTTTTGCGTAATGTCATTTTAGGGCTACCGTTTTATTTGTAACAGGAATAATCAGTTGAATCATGGGGTTTAGATAACATTTGATAAAATCAAAATGTAATCATTAGCATAGCCAGATAGTGATTAAATCATGATAATACTCAGAGTGTAGCTTAATATATGAGTAAAAATAGTATGAAAAAGAGTGATATATGAATGATGCCCCGTTAGTGGTTAAAACAGGCCGGAAACAGTCACAATACTGTGTTATCTGGTTGCATGGGCTGGGTGCAGATGGCTATGATTTTGAACCGATAATAGGCGAACTGGAATCGATCCGGGGTCTATCGATAAAGTTTATTTTTCCTCATGCTCCAATGATGCCGGTTACCATAAATAATGGATACATGATGCGAGCCTGGTATGACGTAAAAGCAATGGATATTGGAAGTTCTCAGGATGAACAGGGAATACGGAGCTCTCAACAACTTTTACAGAATATGCTGAATGAACAGATTGCTGACGGCATACCTGCAAATCATTGTGTGTTAGCAGGCTTTTCTCAGGGCGGTGCAATTGCATTACAGACGGGTCTTAGATTCAATGAACCACTGGCTGGAATAATGGCTTTATCTACATATTTGCCTTTAGCTGATACTCTGGAAATGGAAAAAGCACAGGCAAATAGTCTAACCCCCATTTTTATGGCGCATGGGGATAGTGACCCAGTGGTTCAACCAGAGTTAGCCTATCAGTCGAGAAGTCGACTGGAGCAACAGGGATATAAGGTACAATGGAAAGAATATCGTCACATGCAGCATAGTGTCTGTGCACAGGAAATTGCTGATATTAGTGACTGGTTAAACAAGGTTTTGAGTTGAAAAATCATGCTTCCTGAATTAGCGGTAAAATCCAGACTTCCCGGCATTACCCCTTATGTCGTATCCAGCCCGCTATGGTCGCGTGCTCCGGCACGTGATGAAAATGGTAAGCCTTACAGTGATTTTATGATTTTAATCCCGGGCTTAAAGCAGTTAAATGAAGCTGGCATAGAATCCTGCCTGGTCAAAATTCGTCATAGCTTGCGGGCATATGAAAATATAGTGGTGTATGTCGATTTGAATATTAAGTTGAATTGCTTATGGGTAAGTCATAAACCGATACCCGGTATTACCAATGATTTAGTGCGGGCAATTTTACAGCAAATACCACATGCAAAAGTGGTTGCGGGTGATTTCAACTTCGAAGAAAAAAAAGAAAACCAGCCTGGATCTGGCTGGTTTTCATCAATTAATAAGCGCTTTAAAAATAATCTAAAGCGGTTAGTTAAGCGTTAATCCTGGAATCCGCAGCCTCAAACCTGCAATTCAGTTGGTAGCGGGATGCACCGATTGGGTGATTATACACATCAACTGTCATGGTTTATGAAACAGTGGGTTAACCTGGAAAAATCAGTTGAATCATGAAAGTCTACGTAACAGCTTAATGCAGCTGATAAAATCAAAAACACAGTCTTCACCAATCAGCTGACTACGGTGTTTTTGATATTTCGGCAATTGCTCCTGCATTGCTCTAACGACAGCCATCCCTGGCTTAGACCAGGCACATCAATCTGTTACGCATCTTTTTCACGCTCAACTGATTTTTCTAGGGTTAACCTCTATTGCGAGCGCTCAACTGCGGAATCCAGGTTAATTAATTCACGACATTGTTCAATTTGATAACGTACCTGTTCTGGTGCAGTTCCACCTGTAATATTTCGTAAATTGACCGAGCCTTCCAGGCTGAGAACATCAAATACATCTTCTTCAATACTGTTATGAAACAATTGTAATTCTTGCAGGCTGCATTCGGATAAATCTTTGCCTTTATCGATCGCATAAGCCACGGCTATGCCGACGACTTCGTGAGAATCTCGAAAAGGAAGCCCTTTATTGACCAGATAATCAGCCAGATCCGTAGCGGTTGCAAAGCCCTGTTTAGCTGCCCTGTACATAGAATCTTTATTGACTTCAATATTGGGAACCATATCGGCGAATGCCCGCAAACTGCCCTGTAATGTATCCAGAGTATCGAATACTGGCTCTTTATCTTCCTGATTATCCTTGTTGTATGCCAGTGCCTGAGATTTCATTAAAGTTAACAAACTCATGAGGTGACCAAATACCCGCCCCGATTTGCCACGAACCAGTTCCGGTACATCAGGATTCTTTTTCTGCGGCATAATGGATGAACCGGTGCAGTAACGATCCGGTAGAATAATAAAATTAAACTGTGCGGATGACCAGATCACCAGTTCTTCAGCCATACGTGACAGGTGAGTCATACAAATGGCAGCATCTGCACAGAATTCTATTGCGAAGTCTCTATCGCTTACACCATCCAGTGAATTTCTGGAGGGTGCACTGAATTCTAATAAGCCGGCGGTATACTGGCGATCCAGCGGATAAGAAGTGCCAGCCAGTGCTGCAGAGCCTAATGGCATAATATTCATTCTTTTTGCACAGCCTGATAGTCGGTCATGATCCCGTTCAAGCATTTCAAACCAGGCCAGTAAATGGTGGCCAAATGTGATGGGTTGCGCGACCTGTAAATGAGTAAAGCCGGGCATGATAGTGTCACTATGCTGGCTGGCAAGATCCAGTAATCCATGTTGAAACTGGCGAATAAATTGCTGACAAATTTTTATTTCTTCGCGAAGAAAAAGTCGAATATCTGTTGCTATCTGGTCATTTCTGGATCGACCTGTATGCAGTTTTTTGCCAGCATCACCAATAAGTTGAGTCAGGCGGGCTTCAATATTCATGTGAACATCTTCAAGATTGACAGACCACTCAAACTTACCAGAAACAATCTCTTCCTTGATGTTGGATAATCCTTTTTCAATGGCAGTGAATTCATCTTCTGTCAATACAGCGATTTTATGCAACATTCTGGCATGTGCCAGAGAACCCTGGATATCAACCAGAGCAAGGCGCTGATCGAAATCAACTGAAGCGGTAAAGGCGGCAACAAAGGCATCTGTCTGTTCAGAAAAACGGCCTCCCCACATACGGGTGTCTGCTTGTTTCGTCATTAATATTCCCAGTAAATAGTCAATGTTTGCAGGATTTGTGAAAATTTTCAATTTCAAAATCCTGTGAGTTTGTCAGAATCGTGTATGCTTGCATTGACGGCTACAGAAAAGCAAGGCGTTTATGACAAAAAAACATACTGATACTAAAACCGCTGAAGGGAATGAGTGCTATTTGCCTGATTTTTGTGGTTCTGAAACAAACTTAAGACTAATTTTGATTTTAGAGTTGATTGCTATTGTGCTGGCTTTCTCAAGTGCTGTCTTCAACAAAAACTTATTTATCCATCTGGCATTAATATCGGTATATATTCAATGGATAGGTTTATCCAGTGCAGCCATATTATGTGTACTTTCAGGCCATAAAATTCTCAATAGTACTCTGAAAGCGACTATCATCAGTTTACTGGTAGTGGCTGTCGTGACTGTATTACTGGCACTAGTGGCATTGCAGTTAAATAATATTCTAAGGTTAGGACTGTTCCAGCAGCATTCTCCCCTGTCCATTGTGTTATTTCACGAAGCTATCAGTCTTATTTTATTTGGCTTGTCATTACGTTATTTTTATGTGCAGTATGAGGCCCGAAAAACGATTAAAACAGAGTCTCAGGCGCGTTATCAGGCATTGCAAGCTCGAATTAGACCTCATTTTTTATTTAACAGTTTAAATACTATTGCCAGTCTAACCCATGATGAACCGGACAAAGCGGAAAGGGCGATAGAAGATCTGGCAGAATTATTCCGTGCCAGTTTAAAAGTTGATGCACAAATCAGTCTGCAAAATGAAATTGCATTAACAAAGGATTATATCAATCTCGAATTATTGAGGCTGGATGAAAGATTGAAAGTGAACTGGCACATAGAAGCCGAACTGGATGATTTAATGATGCCTGCTCTAATTCTGCAACCCATAGTTGAAAATGCAATTTATCATGGTATTGAGCCTTTACCGACTGGTGGAGAAGTCAATATTTCTATCAAAAGAGATCAACAATTAATGATTGAAATTACCAATCCATGGAACCAGTCAGGTAATAAACAAAGGCGGCAGGGAAACCAGATGGCGCTTGAAAATATCAGGGAAAGACTACTAATTGCTTTTCACGGACAATCAAAATTTGAGCAACTTGTTGAAAATGATCTATATAAAGTATTCATCAGTATGCCAATTTTAAAAAATACCTAATGAACTTAAGAAGCATTATTAATAGCTGATAAAATGAATATAATTATCGTGGATGATGAAAAACCGGCCAGAGATCGTTTAAAGCGGTTAATTGCTGGAATGGATGGTCATCAGGTTTTAGCAGAAGCAATTAATGGTCATGAAGCAGTTAAACTAACTGAACAGCTTGAGCCTGATATTGTCTTACTGGATATTCGCATGCCAGTAATGGATGGGCTTGAAGCTGCCAGGCATATTGCAAAAAATAACAATCCTCCTGCCATTATTTTCACCACCGCTTTTTCAGATCACGCTATTGAAGCTTTTGAAGCGCATGCAGTTGATTATTTACTCAAGCCGGTAAAAATGGATCGCTTACAGGATGCTCTCGAATCAAGTACCCGTCTTACTCGAGCGCAAACAACTGAAACAATGCAAAAAATTGGTTTAAATGAAACACGTAATCATATTTGCGCACGTGTACGTGGAAACCTGGTATTAATATCATTAGAAGATATTTACTATTTCCATGCTGAGCAGAAATATGTCACGGTAAGGCATACGGGTGGTGAAGTATTAATTGAAGAACCTTTAAAAGCACTGGAAGTTGAGTTTAATGAAGCGTTTTTGCGAATTCACCGTAATGCTTTAGTAAGACTGGATAAAGTTGCTGGTATGAAGAATAATGTTGAAGGTCATCAGGTATTTTTCACAGACATTGAAGATAAAATGGAAGTCAGTCGCCGTCATCTACCCCGTGTGCGTAAAGTATTAAAAAATTTGTAATTGTTTTTGATTTTATCAGGGGTATTAATGAAGAGTCGTTGTTGTCAGGAATAAATAAGCGCCATCCGACATAATTAAGTTGAACACCCTGCCAGATTCAAATCTAAGCTAGCGTAGGAAACAGTCATCCGTTAATCGAAATCAGGGCTTACCACAGAAAATGGTATAATGAGTTCCTTACAGTCAAATTTATTTGGTAAATTCACAAAGTGTTGTTTGGTGATATGCGTCACATTTAAAGCATATCAATTTTACTATTATTCAAAAAAGTTCAATTTTTATCGTAAATTCGACTTGTTAGTGATTTATCCGTATCGTTTAGCATACCTAAAACTTTCGGTTAGTCATGGATACAGATTAGCTTTCGGAAGTAGAAACAGATGGTATTTATTCGGTATTTTTTACAACTAACTGTTTTTTCCATCTCTATATTCGCAGAAAGTGCTAATTCAGCGCCCTTGATAGTTGACCGACTGGGGTTACAACAAGGATTGTCGCAGAGTACTGTCTATTCAATTGTACAAAGCCACGACGGATATATATGGATTGCTACTACGGATGGGCTGGATATCTATGATGGCTACGAAATACGTCACCTTCAGCATAACCCTGATGACCCCTTTTCTCTAAGTGGAAATTATATTTATTCGCTGCTGGTTTCAAAAGATGGCAGCATATGGATTGGCACTTTAGGCGCTGGTCTGAATCGTTATGATCCTGCCACCAAAAAAATGGATCATTTTCTGGCAAGCAACTCAAAAAATAGTTTGCTCAGTAATGATGTTTATAGTCTCTATCAGTCTACGAATGGTTTGATCTGGGTCGGTAGTGAGCTTGGTGTATCTGCATATGATCCTGCCAGTAAAAGTTTTATAAATTTTACACATAAGCCTGGAGATTCTTCATCTCTCGTCAAGGGTAGAATAAGAGCAATCACACAAACACAAAACGGAGATCTCTGGTTTGGATCCTCGAAATACGGATTAAGTCGTCTCAATGCTAAGACAGAAAAGTTTACTCAATATCAATTCAGTGCTGAAAATGAAAATAGTATTAGCGATAACTCTATTAACACGATCTATCGGGCCCATGATAATAGTGTGTGGATAGGGACAGAATTTAATGGTTTAAACAGGCTTGATCTGGAAACAGATCAAATTACCCGCTTTGTTAGTCAGCCTGGTAAGGCCACTACATTACCAGATAAAGAAGTTACCACTATTTTTGAAGATAAAAATGGGTTGTTATGGCTTGGAACCTGGTCATCGGGTTTGGTTAGTTATGATCGAGAAAGCGGAAAATTCAAAAGTCACAGAATGAGTCAGGTCAACGTCGATAGCCTGTCTAGCGATACAGTGGTCAGCCTTTTTCAAGATCGAAGCGGAGTATTATGGGCTGGCACTTACGATAATGGTGTAAACAGGATAAATTTAGCAGGAAATGATTTTGATCATTTTAAATATGATCCGATTTCACGTGATGGGCCAGCGTATAAAATGATCTGGGCATTTGCCGAAGATAAAAATTCTAATATCTGGGTGGGTACTAAAAAAGGTTTAAGCCTGTTAGATACATCTAACGATGAGTTTACCTCATACCCGTCAAAAGGTAATTGCCAACATCAAATGGCAGCATTAGATGTGCGAACCATTCTAGTAGAAAATGATATCTTGTGGATCGGAACTTTTGGTGGAGGTTTAATTAAATTTAACCCAGAAAGTTGTGACATTCGAAGCTATGTAAATGATGAAAATGATCCTGTGAGTATCAGTAATAATCAAGTTAGATTACTGATGATGGATGCCCAGAAGCAGTTATGGATAGGTACCAGTGATGGTTTAAATCGACTGGATACAAAGACAGAAATCATAACTCGTTATATACCGAATAAAGCTGATGAATCGGCTTTACCACATAGTCGTATACGTGCTTTATTTGAAGATATGGATGGTAATATTTTAATTGGTAGCAGCGGGGGGTTAAGTTTTTACCAACCAGAATCAAATAGCTTTATAAACATCACTTCTAAGGATGGTTTATTGAGTGAAAATGATGTACGTAGTTTATATCAGGATAAACAGGGTGCGTTATGGATAGCGACAGGTTTGGGTCTAACACGTTATGATAAAAAATTAAATAAATCAGAATTTTTCTATAAAAATGATGGACTCGCTAACGATACTTTATACGGACTTTTGCCGGATGGAGAAAATCTATGGATAACCACAAACAATGGTTTATCGCGCTTTAATCGAAAAACTAAAAAGGTTAAAAATTACAGAATTAATGATGGTTTACAGAGTAATGAATTTAATTTTAATGCCTATTTAAAAACTAAAAGTGGTGATTTTTATATTGGCGGTGTTAATGGTTTCAATCGATTTAATCCGGGTAAATTTGTTACTAATAATTCACCACCAGAATTAGTAGTAATGGCTGAGGTGATTGATGAAAACAATGAAAAAAGAATTTCACAGATAAAAAGTGAAACGAAGCCATTAATACTCAAAGCCTCGGATAAAAAATTAATTTATACCATTGAAGTGCTTCACTTTCAGAATCCACTTAAAAATACTTTTAAATATCGTTTAGTGGGTTATGAGTCAGATTGGATTTTAAGAAAAGGAAAAAATAAGGTAATTGAATATGCTGGTTTACCAGTCGGAGACTATCAATTTGAGATACGTGCGTTTAATAGTTCTGGTGTATCGGGTAATGCCACTATCAAACAATCGATTCACATTGAGCCACTGTTCTGGAAAACAGTCTGGGCATATTCGTTATATGCATTGTTGATTATCGCAAGTTTTTATGTGTTGTTACACTTTCGAACATTAAAGTTAAAACAAAATGCTAAAATACTAGATGGGTTGATTAAAAATAAAACTTTGGAGTTACAACAGAAAAATGAAAAAATAAATTCAGTTCTAAAAAATCAGGATGAATTTTATATTCGTACAGCACATGAATTACGTACCCCTCTAACTATTATAAATACCACGGCAGATTTACTTAACCAGAATAATGAGGCAACTGAAAAAGATACCTCAGTCGATATTATTCAACGGGCGGCAAATCGATTACAGCAGGTCATTGACCAAATGCTTCAGGCAGCCAGATCGGGTAAAACTCATGAAAAGGGGGCCCAGACAATTGATCTGGTAGCTGTTATATATCCTTTGATTCAGATTTATGCAAAACAGGCAAAGGTAAGTGGGATTGTCTTTAATATGAGCCCATTACCGGTGGCGGCAGTGACTGTAAACCGTAAGTTACTCGAAGATATCATTCATAATCTGTTAAGTAATGCAGTTAAATACACTCAAGCTGGTGGCAAAATAGCAGTTTCAGTACTTCTCCAGGATGGTGCGTTAATTATATCGATTAAAGATACAGGCATAGGTATAGATGAAAAAAATCACGAACGAATTTTTATGCAGAATTTTAGAACTAACCAGGCCAAAGAAATTGATCCGCAAGGAAAAGGTATTGGGCTGTATACTGTAAAAAGCCAGGTCGAAGCCTGTAATGGAACTATGCAGCTCATTAGTAATTCTGGCGAGGGCAGTGAATTTATAGTATCTATCCCGGCACAATGGATACAGAATGAGACTTTCATTGACAGTGAAGACAATAAGGTTCAGGAATTGCTTCGCGATAATTCAAATTCGAAACTTACAAATCAAATTAATCGGAATACAAAAAAACTATTAATTATTGAAGATGATAGAGACCTGCAACAGGTATTAGAGCTATCACTTAGAGATGACTACTGGGTAAAGATAGCCGGTAATATCGAGGAAGCCAGACAAAGCGTGAACGACGAACATCCGGATATTATAATATGTGACGTCATGCTACCCGATGGAAATGGCTTTGATTTAACACAAGCTTTAAAAAATAATATTGAAACAAGTCACATACCGATCATATTACTAACAGCAGTGGGTGACTTAATCAGTAAAAAAGAAGGTTGGAGATCAGGTGCAGATGACTACATCATAAAACCATTCGCACAAGATGAGTTGAACTTGCGAATACAGTCTTTGTTAGAAAACCGACAGCGCCTGAAACTATGGTATCAAGGAAAATTAGTAGATAAGCAAGACAACTTCCAGGTGATTGAAAGCTTTAACAGGAAAGAGCTTGAATATATCAATAAGTTAGAAACGAATACCTTAGCGTTGTTAAAACAGAGACGATGTCAGCTGGATACTCTTGCTGAGTCTATGGGGCAAAGCAGTCGAACCCTTCAACGTATCATCAATGATAAATTTGCTTGTAGTTATACTAAATATGTACAGGCCATCCAGTTAAAAATGGCACATCAATTATTAAGTGATGGCCTCTCCATCAAGCAGGCAGCCTATGAATCAGGCTTTAATGATGCATCATATTTCAGTAAATTATTTAAAGCGCAATATGGCTTTTCTCCGAGTAAAATTAAGTAAGGCAGTTTTTAGCTGGATTGTTCGCAAAACACATAAACGTGGTTTGAGTATTCGGATCAAGTTATTCTAGTGTACTGTCCTAAACAGTATGTAGATTATTCAGCATATTACGTGCGCGCCCAACTTTCTCAAGAATATCAGCCGCCGATTTAGTCCAAACAAATGGCTTGGGGTTTTCATTATGCACCTCAATAAAGTTCATGATTTGTTCTTCCAGATCTTTGACTGAGTTAAATACCCCCCGGCGTATTTTTTTTTCTGTGATGACGCCAAAAAACCTTTCGACCAGATTCAGCCAGGATGAACTTGTCGGGATGAAATGCAAGCTCACACGCTGATTTCGCTTAAGCCAATTTTGAACCTTCTTATGTTTATGCGTTGAGTAATTATCAACAATGATATGTAGCTCTTTATCTTCTGGCGTTTGTTCATTGACCGCCTTTAAGAACCCAAGGAACTCCTGATGCCGATGGCGCTGCTTACATTCCCCAATCACTCT
>JBNKKI010000014.1:0-21802 GCA_050291745.1 Gammaproteobacteria bacterium
CCCGAAGGGAAGCCCCCAAATCCCCCAATCCGGCGTTGCAGTTCTTGACAAGGGAGGCGCCATTGCCTGCAAACTGCGCCTTGTCTTGGGAAATTTGGGGGCTTCTATAATCTACATACAGTTTAGGACAGTACACTAGCATCCACCGATCTAATAGTCGTTTATGACTCATCCTTAGCATATTTAAGTAAAACAAATTTAGACAATTCCGTATTGAGCTGCCTGTTATTTAACCTGGATTCCGCAGCTGACCGCTCGCAATAGAGGTTGAGCCACTGTTTCATAAACATGACAGTTAATACGTATAAGCCTGAAAAAATCAATTAAATCATGAAAGTCTACGTAACGCCTTGGAATAGCTGGCTATTCCGAGTCATTACGCCTTGATCTACACCTCCTCAAACACATATTCAACGCGCTCAAATGCGGATTCTATTAACCATCACTTTTGAAAATTAATGCTGTATAGCGTTTCAGGAGTATTCAAAAAATTAATAAACTTTCTAATTAATCAAAATAATCCAACAAAACCAGTTTTTTTAAACTAAATTTATACTTTGTATGGCCGATAAGTCATTCAACAAGACATTATCCTGGAAAAATCAGATGAATCATGAAAGTTTACGTAACAGCTTAATGCAGCTGATAAAATCAAAAGCACACTCTTCACCAATCGGTGACTACGGTGTTTTTGATTTCTCGGCAATTGCGCCTGCATTGCTCTAACGACATCCCTGACTTAGACCAGGCACATCAATCTGTTACGCATCTTTTTCACGTTCAATTGATTTTTGCAGGATTATTAAAATAATATTAATAACCCTAATACAACTTTTATATTATATTTTGAGTATTGGCATCCAGATACAGTAGCTTTTGCTCTTTAAAGTATATTTTAGAGTATTTTACTTTTCCAAAATGGATAGTTTTCATGATTAAATTTAACTTAAGTATTAAGTTGGTTATTGGCTATGCTCTGATGGCTGTTTTACTCATTATCTGTGGATTAGCCGGTTATATCGCCGCCAATAAACTTTCAGATGTGAGTGATTTTCTAGTTAATGAGGCTCGGTTTACGGTTCAGGGGGCATTGCAAACCAGTAACGGAGTACGTGAACAAATCCAGGTCATGGATGAAATTCTTACAGGTCGAATCACCAAAGATATTGATACCGCATTAAATTCAGCAAAAGAAAATACCAATAAAGCTTATCAAAGCATGATAGATGCCGGTCTGATAGCAGATGATCAGCTACAGCAAATGAATATTGCCCAAAAAGCATTTAACGATGCACTGAAACCTTTAATGGACAATCAAAAAAATTATCAGAATACATATAATCTGATGATAGAAAATGCAGATGCTTTAAAGAATCAGCTTACATTATTAAATGAGCATGCAAACAGAATTATAGTAGAGCGTGAAACTAACTGGGATACCAATCAAGCTGCTGATAGCCAGCAAACTGAAGAATGGTTTGCGGCCACAGCTGCTACTGAAGCTAAACTGGCTTTATTTGCCCAGCTCTATTACTACCAGCGTTTTATTTCACAGGAAGACAAAAAAACCATTGAAGAGTTAATGAAAAATACATTGAATGATCTGGACATCTATATTGAAGACCTTTCTTCCATGGAAATCTCTGAATCAATACCAAAAGATTCATCAAAATCTTTTGCCAATAGTTTTACTTCCATGCTTAAACAACATAAAAAACTATATGCAGATTCAAAAAAATTATTTCTCGAATTACAGCAAAAACGGCATACCTATACCACTAAAGCCAATCAACTGTTAGAACAGACTCTCGCCATAGAAAATATTAGCGATAGCATTATTAATAATGAAATAGCTAAAATTAAAAGCCTTAAAAAATCTGCATTTTTCAGTATCCTGATTACTGTATTAATTGGCCTGGGAATTGTGGTTGCCGCATATTGGGTCGCTCTAAGAATTGTTGTATGTCCTGTACGCAATGTAGCCCACAAATTAAATGATATTTCTCAGGGTGGAGGAGACCTGACGCAAAGCTTAACCATCACGGGTAATGATGAAATTACCGACTTATCCAGGGGATTTAATAGTTTTACCGGTAAAATCAGGCATTTAATCGGCGATCTCGTTGAAGCAATCGGTCAGCTCAGTAATACCTCAGTTGATCTGGCCAATCAATCTAATGATACCCAGACTCAAATGAATGCGCAGCAGGCAGCGACTACCACAATTAGTAATGCCATGGATGACATGTCGATAAAAGTTGAATCGGTCACTCAGGCTGCTGATGATGCACAGGTCAGTATGCAAAAAATGGATGAGACACTGGAGCAAAGTCAGTTAGTCATAACATCAACACTTAATTCCATCAATGAATTTGCCGGTTATATTGAATCAGCTAACACGGTTATTGGCGAACTTAACCATGATAGTCAGGAAATAGGTTCAGTGCTGGATGTCATTCAGGGTATTGCTGAACAAACCAACCTGTTAGCACTTAATGCAGCTATAGAAGCCGCCAGAGCAGGAGAACAGGGAAGAGGTTTCGCTGTAGTAGCCGATGAAGTTAGAACACTTGCGAGCAGAACGCAGGATTCTACTACCGAAATAAAAGCTATTATTGATCGCTTACAACAGGGCTCGAGTAAAGCTGCCACAGTGATGGAAAAAAGTCAGGAACTTGCAAAGGAAACTGTTTCTAAAACCGGTAGTGCCTCTGAGTCTCTAACCACCATAACCAGTAGTATTCTCGCCCTGGGAGACAATATCAAAAATATCAGTACAGCCGCATCCTCACAAAATCAACAGGCTATCAGCATGCAGCAAAACCTGACTGATATCAGACAAATAACTGCAGAAACCACAACCGGCAATAAGCACATGTCTGAAATAACGGCAAATCTGAACCAGTTAGCCAGTCAACTTCAACAACTTGTTGGGAATTTTAAGATTTAGCAAATTCTGATTCATTTCGTTAATTTTCACGGCCTTATACTTGATAGTTGTTTTCTGAAATCCCGTAATTCCTATTTCATACTGACTCTGACGACTGAAATAAATCAAACTGTTAAGAACTTTTATAAAAAATGTTTTTCAAATGCTGTTCTATTAAGCGCTATGCTATTTTTTATTTGGGATAAGGATTAAACACATTGACTAAACATTATGGAAAGGTTTTCACAAGCTATATACGTTCAATTTTTCTGGCCTTTATCGCTTTATATTTTCTGTTATACCCTGCCACAATATTAATTCAGGACTTACAGGATCCTGGCTTAAAAAATGGCCAAATGCCACAATTTACCTATCGCTGGCATAGATCTCTATCTGAAGGTTTTGCCTCATGGGCTAATGATCGAGTTGTATCCAGAAAAGCCTCCAAAGTAACATATCTCGATATATCTGCAACGGAATGGCCCATGTTCAGTGCCGTCTTTTATCTATGGGCAACAGAGTCTCTTCAAAATAACTGGCAGAAAGATCAATCAAGCCATGAATTAATGCCAAAAGAATATGCTGAAAAATCTATTCAGGCAGCAATCAAATTAATTATCGATCCAGATAATGCATCCTGGGTAATTGAGCATTGGGGTGAAAACTACCTGCAGCAGGAAAACTTATTTTATCGAATGCTACTAATAGCAGGTTTAACAAGTTATCAAAAAATCACTGCTGATGCACAGTATCAGCCATTACTGCAGGAACAGGTGGATAGCTTATCTGCTGAGATCGAAGCATCACCTTATGGTTTACTGGATGATTATCCGGGTCAGTGTTTCCCCATAGATATACTTCCAGCAATTGCAGTCATCAAGCGTGCAGATGATATATTGGGGACAGATCATTCTGAATTCGTTCAGCAATCAATACGAGCCTTTCAGGATAGTCGTCTGGATATAAAAACAGGTCTACCATCCTACAGAGCAGATTCCAGAACCGGGCAGGGTTATGGTGATGCCAGAGGTGTTGGTCTATCATTAATGTTAATCTGGTCTCCAGAATTATGGCCGGATGTTTCACAACAATGGTATGAGCAATATGAAAAACAATTCTGGAATAATGGGTTACTAATTTCAGGATTTTATGAGTTTTCCAGAAATAAACCCGTAAAACCTTTCTTTTTTGAAATTGATGCGGGCCCGGTCGTTGCCGGATATGGCACAGCTGCCAACGGCTTTGGTCTGGCTGCAGCAAGAGTTAATAATAAAATACAACAGGCATATCCACTGGCAACAGAAGCACTGGTCGCCTCCTGGCCTTTACCCGATGGAACATTATTAATGCCAAAATTATTATCAAATTTTACTGAGGCACCTTATTTAGGAGAAGCAGCCTTACTATTTGCCATGACCAGAGAAAAAGTTTTCAATAACAGCCAAATGAGTAATGTCAGCTTACCTTATTTTGTCTATCTTTTTCTACTGTTCTATATTTTAACTGGAATGGCATGCTTAATCACTGCTATGAAAATCATCCTTAATTTGCATAGAACTAAATAAACACTGATCAATTCATGATTTTCCAGGTTGAGCCAATACTTAACAGATATTGTTATTTTTAATTTCCTGGATTATAGTTTTTTCTTTAAACTGGAATCAGCAGTTGGACGAGTTGAACTTCTATTGAGAACGGTCAACCCCGGAATCCAGGTTTAACAACGTAAATATTGATCTCATCAAAACTATGTCAGCAATCATTAATTCATTAAAAATGTTTATCCTGAGACAGGAAAGACTGTGCTCTCCGAGCAGAGAGTCCCGGTAGTAAAAATATGAAACCTTCTACCAGTGAAGCCATGCGACAATTAATTACTCAGATACGATTGAATATTCCATTCGATTCTAACTTGCGTGATGTTTGTAGCGATGAATGTCGAGGTTGTTCGATGAAATTAATTGAGTATCTCGAAACTGAACTGGACAACTGGGAATATCGTCTGGATCAACATGAGATCCCCAACTTTGGTGATCTATCGAAACTTGAAAATAGTGGAAAAAAGATTTATAGAGCATTACAGAAAAACGGACTTATTTCTGAAAAGCAATCATGAGCCTACCATTATGTAATACTTCAGGCGACAAAATTTTCATTTAGGTTTTAATCTTCACCAACTTCACTAGCAGAATGTTCGAGCCAGCTTTCACTTCTTCCTGCATGTCCCCATCCACTGTTTTCGTGGATATCTCCCGTTAGTGCTCTACCTCCGGTTCCTGATGAGCCATATTCATTCTCGATAGATTTTTCCAGGTTTAAAACCGTAAGCTTTATAAAAAAGACATTGTTGATTCTTTTTTACTCTATTTATTAATGCCTTACCCATATCATTTCGCTGAAAACCAGGCATTAATATCTTTGAATACCTGATTAAAGTCTCCATTCAGATAAGCATGACCATTATTTTTATACTCCTTGTAAGTGATATTCATTTTTCCAGCTTTTTGAAATTCATTTTTTACCAGACGGGAGCTTTCTACCGGTGCATACATATCTTCCGAACCATGTGTCAACATTATGGGTATATCAATTTTTAATAAATCTTCCAGGGGTTTATACGGGCCAAAGCTCGACCAACGCCGGTAGGGTGAACCTAACCACCATTTATCTAATGATAGTGGGTCCTGTTGAATGTTTTTTATGGTTTCATCAAGGTTTTTTAAATTTGCCAGATAAGTGTTATCAGGAAATCCATGCTTATCAACCATAATCCGGAAATTCTCGAATTGAGACAGGCCACCATAGGACATTAAAACCAGTCTATTGATCTGTTTCTGCGATTGTAGTTCGCGATATACACGTGGCAAAATCAATGCCCCTTCAGAGTGACCTATCATATAGACTGATTGATAATGACTATTCTTCAGAAAATGATCTATGACCGATACGGCAGAGCTAACACGTCCTTCCAGCGTATAGTGTTCGTAAGCTCGACGATCATTTTTATGCGACATTCCTGCTTTAACATTTCTATATTCTGGAATGAGGATGTCAATATTTGATGCTGTCTGTTGCCTGAGATCATAGGCAGGTGTTATCGATTTCCACCAAAAACTTCCTTTTTCACCTAAGGCTGATGTTACACCACTCCCATTCAGGTAAATGATTAACTTTTCGCCCTTCTTTTTGTTCGTACCCGCAAGCACATAATAATTGGTAAAGCCACCATCCTCAAAATTCAGTTTAGCCTTGCTGAGATGTTTGTACGGTGTTGAACAGCTGACGCAAACAAACAGGGGAATGAATATCAGATACTTTAAAATCTGCTTATTTATTTTCATCACGCTTTTATCCTTAAATTTGTGGAAATTATCTTGTTAAATCCTTCAGTAACTGTATCATCACAATAATACAGTTAAAACACAGGTTTATTATGAAATTAGAACTCGACCCCGATTCGCCTAATCCAGTTTTTCAGCAAATCATTGACCAGATTCATTTTAAGGTCAATACCGGTGAGCTTAAACCCGGTGAAAAACTACCCAGTATACGTTCTCTGGCTGCAGAATATAATCTTGCTAACAATACGATTGTTAAAGCCATGCGTCAGCTAGAATTCAGAGGTCTGATTTTTACCCGTGACCGTAGTGGTTACCATGTAGTGGATAAAGTGACTGATAGTGACAATGCCAGTCGATACCAGGCAAGGGGAGTTTCCTCCGACAAAACTGAAGTACACAATGTGGTCGATAATCTGGATCATGGGCTTTTCGCCAATGCTTTCTGTAAAATTACCGAAGATTATCTAACCGGCAATCCACTGCAATGTAATGTTATTCATGCTGATGGTAGTGGTACTAAATCAATTATCGGCTATCTGGCCTATAAAGAAACCGGTGATACTAAAGTTTTCCATGGTATCTCACAGGACTCTATCGTAATGAATCTGGATGATTTACTCTGCGTAGGTGTGAACGGGAGAATACTATTATCCAATACAGTTAATCGAAATGCGCTTAATTGTCCCGGTGAAGTGGTTGCTGCACTAATCCAGGGAAGTGAAAATTTTCTTGCTCAGTTAAGAGAGTTCGGCGTGAGTATTTATAGTGGTGGCGGGGAAACTGCAGATGTAGGTGATTTGACTGGAACTCTCGTGGTCGACAGTGTTGCCGTATCTGTCATGAAGAAAAAAGATGTTATCAGTGGTGATAAGATTAAGCCTGGTCTTGTCATTGTCGGCCTGTCCTCTACAGGTCAATCCTCTTATGAGGATAAAGAAAATAGCGGTATTGGTAGCAATGGTTTAACCAGTGCACGGCATGATATGCTTAGCCATTATTATGCAGAAAATTATCCTGAATCATTTGATGCTAATGTTTCAAAAGATTTGATGTACTGCGGCCCCTATAAGCTTGAAGATCCTCTACCAGATTCTAATCTAACTGTTGGAGAAGCTCTGCTAAGTCCTACCAGAACCTATGCGCCTGTAATCTATAAACTGCTGGAAGAACATCCTGATGTTATTCACGGATTGATTCACTGTTCTGGTGGCGCACAAACCAAATGCATGAAATTCGGTGGAAAAAATGGAGACGGTATTCACTTCATCAAAGATAATCTGTTTCCAACACCACCCATATTTAAGGCTATACAGAACGCTTCTAAAACCGAATGGAAGGAAATGTATAAGGTTTTCAATATGGGACACCGCATGGAAGTTTATTGTGAAGCGGAGCAGGCTGAAACTGTTATTGCTGTCGCTAAAAGTTTTAATATCGACGCCAGAGTTGTCGGGCATACTAAACCCAGTTCCACCGGTAATCGTTTATCATTAAGCCATGAAGATCAGATATTTGAATACCAGGGATAATTCTGGACTCCCTGACACTATGTCTTTTTCAACCTGGAAAAATCACCAAACGGTGAATCCCGCTACGAACTGAAATGCAGGTTTGGGGCGGCGTATCTCTTGGTTGTAACGCGCTGGAATAGCTTGCTATTCCTGCGTCGTTACGCATCTTTTTCACGCTCAACTGATTTTTCTAGGTTCAACTGCGGATTCCAGGTTAAAATCAATTTGATCCTCCAGCAAAATTTTCCTGTAAATATTTCTATTTCTCTTAAAGAAACCCATCTTATTTGAAATATTTACGTTTTATCCCCGTCGACTATATTAAAAAGCGGGGCTAAACTCCTTTGCATTGCAAAATTACCGGATCTTAGTTATGACAAGAATGTTAACCATCTCAATAATTTTTTTGCTCACCGCCTGTGGGGCAGGTAGCTCAATGACGGGTAGCGATAAAGAAATTAAAATAGATGATTCTTTGCATGGAATCAGTCTGGATTATCTGCAGGCTTTACCGGACTATTCACAGTTTAAACATTCAAATCTTGAATTAAAATTAAAATCAAACAAACAGGATCAGCTGGGTATGACTCATCTGCGCTACCAGCAGTTGTTCAAATCGGTGCCTCTACTTGATGCAGAAATTATCACTCATATTAAGAACAATGCTGTTTATCGTGTTGATGGACAATTAGCAAAACTCAGTCTGAGCTCTGCAACGCCTTCAATTAAAGCTGAACAGGCTGTTGCCCTTGCTGTACAGACCAAAAAACTTAATTCAGCATATTCATCCACTGAAGAGCTGGTCATTATAGCAAGCAAAGATACATATGACCGGCTTGCCTGGTTAGTTACCATTAAAAAGGCATTACAGCGATATATATTTTTAGTTGATGCCAATACTGCCACTATCATCCGTGAAATTCCCGGTGTATATACTTCAACAAATAAATAGATTAGGAGCACATTATGAAAAAAACAGGGATCGTAGTAAGCATTGCTTTTATAACAATGATGACAGCTTCGTCAGCTCAGGCTAATAAAGCCGTTACATTGGCCCCATATCAAGTCAAAAACGCTGCAATGTTGCAATCATTTAGTTCAGGCCGGGGCTTAACCGTTAACGGACATAACACGGGGCGTCGCCTTAAAACTAACATAAAAAATCAGAATAGCTCAACGTCTCTTACCAGCTCTACCAGTGTTGCAACGGGACAATCTATTCTGAATGCTTTTACACAACATCGAAAAAATCGTAAAACAATTTCTCGAGTTTCCGGTATTAATTTACGTCAACAGAAGGCTTTAACAAAGCTGGCGGAAGATATGCCCGACCAGTCAGCGAATTTTAAGGCTTATTTTAATGGTAGAGAAAACACACCTACTTTTCTTAAATTTAACTCAAAATCACCTAATCTGGCGATGCGTGGCAGCAGAAAAGAAATCGCACAGGCCAGTTCCCGTCGCTTTTTACTTGATTATAAAGATTTACTAAAAATCGACGAACCTGATAAAGAACTGACCTTAACACAGCAGCATTCAGATACACTTGGCAATCAGCATTTCCGCTATCAGCAAACTGTCAATAATATACCAGTATGGGGCAGTGAATTAATACTGCATCTACGTGATGATAATAGTGCTTATTTACTAAACGGTCGTTTTCAGCCCAGTATTCATATCGATACCACAGCAGAGTTAACGGCTGCACAGGCCGAGGAAGCAGTTCGTAAGGATCTTGCCATCTCATCACCATCCAGTATTAGTAGTAAACTGGTGATTTATCCTGGTGAGCAGTCAAATCCACGTCTTGCCTATCAGGTGAATCTACTCTCGGATTTAACAAGTCGTTGGCAATATTTTATTGATGCACACAATGGAAAAGTGCTACATCGAATTGACTATAGACAACATGCTGTGGTCAATTCATCGGGTTCTAATGAATTCGGTAGTAACGTGAATTTCCGCTCATGGCAGGATGGCTCAGCATATTACCTGCTGGATACTGAAGTACCAACACCTGGTAGCACTACTGATCCAATTGGTAATCCACCGGCTTCTGGAGATACCATAATTCTTGATGCCCGTAATGGCGAGGGTGATAAGTTATATTTAGCGAGTAGTAATAGCCCGGATAGCGGTTGGGATGAAACCGCTGTAACAGCAATACAAAATACTATTAATGTCTATGAGTATTACCTCAATACTTTTAACCGTAACAGTATCGATGATGCTGGCAAAAACCTCATTTCTGTAATTCATTATAGTAGCAACTATAACAATGCCAGCTGGAATGGTGAATTGATGGTTTATGGTGATGGCGATGGTCAGTTATTTCAGTCTCTTGCACGCTGCAATGATGTAACCGCGCATGAATTAACCCATGGTGTGGTAGGGTCCACAGCAGCGCTAAAATATGAAAATCAAAGTGGTGCATTAAATGAAGCCTATGCTGATATCTTCGCCGCTATGGTTGATCGTGATGACTGGACAATCGGTGAAGATTGCACAGTCGCTTCTCCCGGATATCTGCGGAATATGGCTAATCCTGCGACCAGTCTTAATCCTCAACCGACCAAAATGAGCGAATACCGCAACTTACCCAATACAGAAGATGGTGATAACGGTGGGGTACATGTAAATAATAGTATTCCAACACATGCTGCTTACCTGATGGCTGAAGGATTAACTTCTAAAAATTTGGGCACAAGTATAGGTCGTGAAAAAACAGAACAAATTTTTTATCGTGCATTAACGACTTACCTGACAGCTTCCTCCCAGTTTATTGATGCACGCAATGCAACATTACAGGCAGCGGAAGATCTATACGGTGCTAATTCGACAGAAACAACTGCGGTCGCTACAGCCTGGGATATTGTAGAAGTCACCGATAATGGAACAACACCGGATGAAACAGCACCTACCGATACTGATCCGGTCAACGGGGATGATTTAATGGTTTATGTATATCCTGACCAAAATGGTTTTAATAATCTATATGCACAAATTATGACCAATCCTCTGGTTTATAATGAAAATAATGATATCTTTCTCGGAAATACAGCTTCTGCCAATCCTTCCTCACGCCCGGCCGCTTATACCAGTGCGGAAGAATCTGTTGTCTTTTTCGTTGGAGAGGATGCAAATCTGTATGAGATAGACATAGCTCAGGTTGGCCAGGCTAATCCGAGCTTTAACCAATATCAGCTTTCAGAAACCAGTGATTTCTGGAGCATTGCACTTGCACCTGATGGAAAATATTTCAGTTACACAAGCAATGCTCAAAATGATAACAATATTTATGTCTGGGATCTGGAAGAACAGAAATATTATACCTACACTATTACTCCACCAGATTACTCTGAAGGTGATACTCAGCTTAACACATCGACCGTATTTTACGCTGATTCACTCACCTTTGATTACACTGGCCGGTATATCACTTTTGATGCCCTTAACTGTATCTCTACAGAAAGCAGCCAATGTAGTGCAGGAGGAGGTTATCGCTACTGGTCTATAGGGGTTATGGATGCCACTGATGGCAGTATTTTTTATCCGATATCCAATCAGTCTCCCGATATTGATGTCGGCTTTCCAATGTTCGCTCAAAATAATAATTATGTTATTGCCGTAGATGTTGTTGATTATAGTGAAAATGTTTCTAACCCTTCCTCACGTGTCATGGCTATTGATTTTGAAAGTCAACAATCATATCTGCTGCATAATTTCGGTGCTGATAGCACAGAGCATTATGGAGTACCATCATTCTGGGGAGATGACCTGAGTGTGTCTATTTTAACACCTGATGCCAGTAGTGGTACCAGTGCAATCAGAAAACAACTCAATACCAATGGTGATAATCGCTGGGAAGCTGGCAACTCCAGCACTGAAGCAATCAATCCATACACCGTAAAAATGCCTGTTATGCATCGAGCAGGTCAACGTAACAATACGGGTAATGTCACCCCGGCTTCCAGCCAGATTAATTTTGCAACAGTTACAGTCGGTGAACAGAAACTAGCTACTTTAACCTTAAGCAATACAGGTAACAGTGATGTCAACATTACTAATATTCAATTAAATGGTAATGATTTCTCACACAATGGAACCAATATTTTGCTACCTAGATCCAGTAATGTCACCTGGGCATTATCTTTTAATCCCTCAACTAGCGGAGTAAAGACAGACAGCTTGACGATAACTTCAGATACATCAACGGTTACCGTAGCATTAACTGGTACGGCTGTTGATTCAACAACTGGAGGTGGCGATACTGGAGGCGGAGATACCGGTGGTGGCGATACTGGTGGAGGCGATACCGGAGGTGAAACTAGTGAAGATTCCTCTTCAGGTAGTGGTTTAATCGGATTCGGAATGCTATTTCCAGGTTTAATACTGTGGATATTACGTCGTTATTACTTTCGTAATTTTTCCAGAGGATATGCCTAAAATTATTCCATTATAAGGATAAGGGGCAGATTGCCCCTGTCATTTTAGCTATGTATATCCTCTATGCTCTCTATTCAGGATCGCTTATTTATTTGTGGCACTGCTCTAATCAAATCAAACAGGTGATACAGGGATAATAGAGGATATCTAAAAATCATACGTGGACCTGAATAACGCATAACCTCCTTAATCTGACTTCTCATACTGGAAGAATAACAGTGTACCGAGCATTTGTTGCAGGCAGGTTTTTTATTTTCAAAGGGGCATATATCCAGGCGTTGCTGTGCATAAAGCTGTAAAGATGAACAATCAGCACACAGGCCATCAGATACCATGTGATGATCATGACAATAGATTCTCAGCATAGCCTTAATAGTTTTCTTTTCTCGGAGGATTCTATCCATATCTATCATTTTATAACATTAAAGATAATACACTGATTATTTCTTATGACTGGTACTGGTACAATTTTCCATGCTAAAACTGATTCTTTCTGGCTTTCAGTTAAGGTATCCTATGGCAGGCATTTGCTTATCAAGCGCCTTTTCAATTTATTCCTTTAATCAATTATTATCCATTTGGTCCAGTAAAACATAATAAAAATTTATGTATTCAATATATAACAACATAGAAAAGTATAAAAATATCTGTGCAATTGGAGGAGGTACTGGGTTAGGTAGATTACTGAATGCTCTTTCATCTCTTAATGTTAACACCACAGGAATTGTAGCCACTACAGATACTGGAGGTTCAACTGGATGGATTCGTGAACAAACTAATTCGATAGCCTGGGGTGATATTAGAAACTGTTTAAATCAAATGTCGCAAAAAGGTTGTATTCCCGGCGCACTGTTTCAATTTCGTTTTGAAGGATTTAACGCATTAGAAAATCAGAATCTGGGTAATCTAATGTTATATGCACTGGATAAAATGAGTGGAAGACCTTTAGATGCTATAACTCATGCCAGAAATATCCTTAACATTAAAACTGCCGTCATACCCATGTCTGAACAACCTGTGCACCTTGTTGCTCATGATTCAGACGATGTAACTCACTTTGGTGAAGTCAAAGTAGAAAAAATTAAATCCTTACCTGATGAACTTTGGTTAGAGCCGAATCCTGTTGCAACACCAGAAGCTATTTTAGCAATTAAACAGGCGGATTTAATTATTCTGTCTGCTGGTAGTCTGGTCACCAGTCTGATGCCGAACTTATTGGTAACTGAGTTATATAAAGCCATTGTGAAAAGTAAAGCACCAGTCATATACATCGCCAATATGAAACCCATAGATGACGCAATTGGTACGCTGACGCTTAATCAGCAATGTCGCTGGATGGAACAGATACTTGGTTTAAATATTATAAATGCTATCATTTGGCCGGATTCCCGGGAGAGACACGATTGTAACTGGATTTATACACTTGTTACTGATGTAGAGGATAAGCAATCAGCTTTGCGCCACGATAAGCAAAAACTTATTACCGCAATTAATCGAATTCTAGCGAAGCTCTAAATACTGTCACAACCACTTAGAAATAAACATTAGAGGTTTTTTTAGTTCAAGCTTATATTAAATGGGGTACGAGCCAGCAAGTTCATGGAAAAATTAAATGAATGACTATTTAATACATCTTGATTCTGAATATATAGCCTGGAACTGGATAAAATGAAAATCTATAAGTTACAAAGTGACTATGATAATTTCTTCTCTTTTACTATCGATAATATCGAGCTATTTAGCAAGATGCCCAATTTCTCTCATCGATTAATTGCAAAATCACGTATAAACGAATGGATTCCGCCTAATATTGAATTTTATAAATCGGCAAATTATTGCAATAGCAGAACCCAGATTCCTGACATAACACTTTGGGGTTGCGGAAACATTATCCTGAATGAAAAATCACATCAAAGTTTATCAAAAGAGATGAAGACTTTTGGTGAATTTCTGAATTGCCATTGTGAAGGAATTCCATATTATATTTTCAATACACTTACAATAATTCCTGATGAGTATATAGATACTGAAAAAACCAGGGCAAATGAAGAGATGGGATTTTTTACCGGTCTCGAGTCTCTGGGATTCAAGGACTTTGACCCTGACAGCTATATGTTATTTAAAACCTCTGCGGACAAAATGGTTTATACTTACTGTACCGATAAATTTTATGATCTGGTTAAAAACGCTCAACTAAAAGGCTTAATATTTAATAACAATCTGTGTGGTTATTGATACACTATTTTATAGGGGGCAGTGTAATAATTGCACCCCTGTTTGATACTACCTTGAAGCAGGTTAAAATATATCTCTTATTAAGTTCAAGTTAATTACCCGTAGGTAAGATAACAAAGCCATATAATTTAGAAACCATTTATTTCGACAGGAATATCTTTAAATGACAAGATGTTCGATACAAAATTCATAAAATTGCTATTCAATTCAAAATTTTTAATTATCTTTTTTGGTGAATCAATAAAATAGATATCATTCAAAAGAATTGAATATTCTTTTTCAATAATTTTGTCGCATGGCTCTTTTGAATATTGCTCATAGATGTCATTACCATCCCAGGATATTGATAGCTCCATGTTTACGGACTGATAGATTTCACCAGAATCAAGATCTTTAAGGATATAACGAATTGAATTCGGAAACTGATGCCAAATAGCATACTGGCTACCACAATTTATAAACATTGATAGTGCTCCATGAATTCGTATTTCCTTTGTTTCCATATAACTATTTTTATCGAATTCGAGTTTCAATCCTTCATAATCACCATTTTGGTCGACTTTGGAACTTGAAGATTTCATAAAAATATCATCATATAATTGTGGATAATCTCTGTTATTCAGTTATAACGCTTCACCAACTATATCAGCAACACCGTGCAGGGTAAAACAAGTGAAACGGACAGATTTATGTTCTTTACACACTGGAATTGCTGGTATGCCGATACTCTCCGCACCTGCAATATCAGTAGCGTAGCTATCTCCTTTTTTCCATCCTTGTTCAATCGGTCAATTATTTATCAGCTAAAATTAATCTGCGTAGGAGCAAAAGCCAACTGTTTTTCATTTTGAAAAACTTAAGTTTCATAGTCTCCAGGTATTATTGAATAACATTTTGCTGGTACAGATTCACCTTTGAAAATTAACTTATTTCGGAAAACGCCTTCATATACACCACCGAGCTTTGATGCAACAGAGTTACTTGCTATGTTTTCTGTATGAACATGAACCTCAAGACGCTGAAAACCCAGTTCTGAAAATGCATACTTTGCCACTAAAAGGACAGCTTTTGTGCATACACCTTTGTTGAGAGCTGTTTTTCTTACCCAGTAACCTATATTTCCGATTTTGTGTTGAGGTACTATCTGATTTATACCCACTCCACCTAAAATCTGCCTGGTTTCACTATCTTCAATAATAAAACGATAGTCGGTACCAGCCTCCCATTCTTTTGTAGCCGAGCTAGTCCAGTCTTTTGCATCCTGCAAACTGTAAGCTGACGTACACCAGGGCAACCATTCAGAAACATGTTCTACTGATTCCAATACTGCTGCCTTGAATTTTTCAGCATCTGATGCTTTTACTTTCCGTATTGATATTTCCATGCTTTTTACTCTTAAAAGAACTTAACCTTATAAATTACCTGAATAAACTCGTGGTATTCGTAAATATAAGAAAAATTGAATGATACAATATCTTCATCGTTCTCTCACTAAACCTGATTAAAAAAGAATCTCACACTCCTCAACAACCGCATCAAATGTACGTTATGATTGAAGTTTCAAAATCAATCTCCAATTTAAAATACAAGTATCAATAATTCATTACTCAAGAACAATTAAAACATATTTCTTTAGCATGGTTAAACAGATGAATCCACAGATAGAACGCCTTAAAGTATTAACTGCTGGAGTACTCAGCCTGATATTAATGCTGGGCATAGCACGCTTTGCCTATACCCCCATGCTACCTTTAATGCAACAACATGCCGGCCTCGGTTTCTCCGAAGCAGGATGGCTGGCAGCGATTAACTACATGGGTTATTTATGTGGTGCTATTATTGCTTCACTTATCAGTAACCTCTATTTAAAGGATCGTCTTTACCGGATTGGACTTATAGTTGCGGTCATCACAACCCTCATGATGGGAATAACTGATAATTTCTTCATATGGTCAATCTCTCGATTTTTAGCAGGCTTAAGTAGTGCAGCAGGTTTGTTAATAGGTTCCGGACTGATTATGAACTGGTTGATTCGTCACGACTTTCGCAGTGAGTTAGGTATCCACTTCAGTGGTCTGGGATCAGGGATCGCATTTTGTGCCATTGTGGTCGAGGTCATGAACCAGTATCTCAGCTGGAGCCAGCAATGGTTATTGCTGAGTTTATTAGCTGCACTTCTACTCTTACCGGCATGGCTCTGGTTACCTAAACCTGATCACACCACAACAACTACGGCTGGAAACAATATGACAGACCAGCCTCCTGGTAAAATATTTCTCTATTTGTTCATGGCAGCCTATTTTTGTGCTGGTGTAGGTTATGTTGTTAGCGCAACATTCATTGTAGATATCATCGATAAGCTACCAGGTATGGAAGGCAAAGGCACCTGGAGCTTTATGATTATTGGTCTTGCGGCAGCACCTTCATGTATCATCTGGGATCTGATTGCACGCAAGATGGGATCATTAAACGCCCTGACAGTTGCATACGTATTAAATATTGTTGCTGTATTACTACCTGTTTTCGAACCCAGTTTAATACTGCTTATGATCAGCGCAGCAATGTTTGGCGCAACTTTCGTTGGTATTGTTAGTCTTGTGCTATCGATTGCCGGAAGATACTACCCAACCCGACCAGCAAAGATGATGGGAAAGATGACTATCACCTATGGTATTGCACAAATCATGGCCCCGGCAATCACAGGATTAATAGCCGAAAACAGTGGTAGTTACAGCAGTGGACTTTATATGGCTGCGGTAATGATGCTTGTTGGTAGCCTGATTATGTTAAAACTTAGACAAATAGACCACCCTGGATAGATACTATCTTAAGAGACTTTCATCATTTAATTATTTATGGTCTATAGCATCCACAGAATAAGAATTGAACCTGGAATCCGCAGTTGGACGAATTGATTGTACGTTTGAGGTGGTGTAGATCAAAGTGTAACGACGTGGAATACACCGATTGGGTGATTATACACATCAACTGTCATGGTTTATGAAACAGTGGGTTAACCTCTATTGCGAGTGGTCAACTGCGGAATCCAGGTTGAATAAGGCTAAGGTTGAGTTAAGCTACAGACAAAATCCAGGCAATATTAATTCTAAAGTTTATTCTCCCAAAAATTCTGTTTTATATGCTTTTGTTTATTTGTTTCTATTGGTAATGGGATGAAGCTAAAAATAGCACAAAAACAGGATTGTCTTATTTCGTTTTGTAGCATTGTCCTCAAGACGGGATCATCCCAAGCGAACAGCCGGATACTGCTTCTCAAAGAGGTCTATCGCCGACTTTCCAAAAGCCTTTTTATCCAGGCTTGCGTTAAATAATTTCGTGAGCCCTACAAGTTGATCTAATCCCGTGATCTTTTTACTCTCCATATTCTTCATGTATATTAATTTGAGATTAGTGCAATACTGAAGAGGGGCAATATCTTGCACTTTGCCAAAGCTCGCATCTATCTCTCGAAGATTTGTCATACCATTGACGAACTCAAGGTTATCAATTTGCGTATCGCCTATAGAGAGATCCTTTAGCTTATACAGACCGTTTAAATTCTCTGAATCCCTGATCAGTGGACATTGGCTGATGTCGAGATACTCCAGTTCACTCCAGGATCTAAGAAAAGACAGGTCGGTAAGGTTCTCAAGATGAACGGACAGCTTCTGCATTTTTATGCAGGCCTTCGCACTTCCAAGATCAGTAATAGTGAAGCCATCCAGTTTCAATTCTTCTAGATCAACAAGCTTTTCCAGAAAGCTGCTTTCGTTTGAGATCCCCTTAAGCTGAAGTTTCTTCAGGTTAACGAGCAAAGCCAGAGAGTCCAGATGCTGAGGATTTTCGACCTCAAACTCCAACTCGAGCTCGCGAAGTTCGGTTAGCTTTGCCAGCACTGAAAAATCACGAACGGTCTCTTCACAAGAAATCGTAAGCTTCCGCAGATTTACCAGGTCATCAAGAAAGTCTATGGATTCTAGTGGGTTCCCATCGAGCAGAAGTTCTTCTACCTGTGTTAACGAACGTAGGAAATCCACATTAGAAATATCATTGTTTTCTATGTTGATCTTTCGTAACGACTCGAGTCCTGATAGCTCCGCTAGCTCCACAATGTAGTCATTTACATTTTTCTCACGATAAAAATAGGCCAACCAGAACTCCTGCAACTTCTTGAGATTCTTAACAGGGGAGAGTGTGGTGATCTTGTATTCACTGTGCAGACGAAGCTTTTTAGCTCCAACAAAATATTGTAGTTCTCGGTCTGTTGGAATGGCCTCCGAAAAAGCTGCCGCATCCCTAGCGAGTTGGCCAGTATCTGTAGCTAGCAGGACCTTGAACTGTTGCTGCCAGCCGCTCTCAAGTCCATCCCACCATCTGCGGTTATCGGCTATTTCTTCTACACTCAACTCTTTTTCCACGCCAAACCATTCCAGTATGTGCAGAGCCTCTGGACTATTCAAATCAACAAGTTCTTGCCGAGCCTCCTGGATCTTGCCTGGCGCAGACAGGATAAATTCATTATGCAGCATGCGATAACATCGTTCTGACACTTTTATCTCACCAAGTCTCAAGCTCGCGTAAGCATCTATCTTGACGTGATGGAATCGTGCATCGGAACTCACTGTAAGCCTCCGGGCTAGCTTAATCGCTTTACCATACTCCTCTAACGAATAGCAGTATTCGTCCATAAGATTCCGCCGCGCTGCAGAGCAGCCGTATACAACACCCTGCTTGTAGGAGGCTATAAACTGAGGGTCCTTACTCTTCTCCTGGGCAATGCCCAGGTAGTTATAGACTGAACCTAGCGACTCAAGCATCTCATCGGCCCGACCTTCAATAGTTTTCAAAATTTCATACTTGCGAAGAGTTTCCCTGGCTTCTTCAATCATCTCCTCATATTTCTGTTCATCAAAAAGGGCACTGAGTTTCTTAAGAGATTTCGAGATATACTGCTTCGGTGTATCGGTACCTTTTCGTCTCAAATACACATGGAGGTATGACTCCAGACTATCAGTGACCTTCTTCAGCTTGCCCTCGGTTGTCCAGCCAATGAAGTAAACTGGAAGGGATTCATCATAAACGTCGACAACGAGCGCATTAAATGAAATCTCATCATCAATTTCATCAACTAGAATAGGGATATACTGCTCACGATAGGCTGATCCGTATTCATCGGTGATGATATTATTATCGACGAGCAGCCCAAATATATCATAAGCTCTAGCGAACTGTGTGCTCTTAAACTCGTAGCCAAAATGGATTTCTATGTGTCTGGCATTGCGATATTTGCTCGCTGTTGCGAAAAAGGCTTCAAGATTTTTTAGATATGACATAGCTTTCTCCTTGCTTTCGATGTAGAAAAATTCCTACGGTTTCCTCAGATATCGATAGTAAAATTCAGAATTTTAGTGGGCACCCACATAACAATAATTGACAGTAACCTTTCTTTATAGCACTGTCAAATTTCAAACTAAATGTAATGAAACTGGTAAAAAGCTGGTCACAGGGATACAAAACATGTGTTGAGTTATTTTCTGATTATAATCGATAAATCTTTTAATCACCTTCCTTTAAAACTAAACCAGATGAAATATCTTGACCTCCTATAGTCTTAACTTTTCAAAGGCACTTTTTTAGCATAAATTTTTATTAAAAAGAATTTATTAAAAGTAGTATTTCTCTTTTATAAACGTTGGGTATTATATTATTTTTACTCTGATACCATAAAATAATTACCGTCATCTTCAATTCAATAAACTCAAGCTATTTACTCAATATAAACTCCACTTCCGTGACTTGTACCCAGGAGCAGGCTACACTCTCTAACAGTGGATTAGGTCGCGGCTGTGCGCGACCTGTCCTTTTCTGTTGTGTGTTGTTAAATACGCACCATAATACTGTTCAGGCTGCGCCGGGATTTTGGTAGCTTTGCATTATAATCCTCTTGTGGGTGGTGGTATCCAATAGCCAGGGCAACATCACACAGGTGACCATCAAGTTCATTTTTAAACTCTTCATTTATCAAATCAGAATTTATTCCTTCCATAGGAGTTGAATCAATTCTGAGACGAGCTAAAGTATGCATCGTATTACCTAGAGCAATATAAGTTTGTGCTTTTGTCCAGTTGCCGGTATAGCCGTTTTCATCGGTGTTAAGTTCAGCAAACATGAAGGCACCATATGCGTTTTCTCTTTCTTCAGGTTTAATTCGTTTATCCTTAATGCCATTATCTACAACCTCAGAGTAGTCTTCTTTCGAGTAATGAGGATTATGTGCAAAAAGAATGATGTGTGAACTTTCAAAAACGTGATGCTGATTAAATTGGTATTTATGAGCGAAGGTATTATGCAATCGTTCTTTGGCTGCATCACTTTCAATCACAATAAATTTCCATGGTTGTGAATTAATCGATGACGCTGAAAGACGTATTGCTTCGAAAAGCACATCAAGATCCTTTTGCGGGATCTTTTTATCTGGGTCGTATTTCTTGGTTGTGTATCTCCAGCGAAGGTCTTCAAGAATTTGATTGCTCATGGTTACTCCAGGCTAAGCATGTGGTTACTGTGAAAATGAAGACATAATACACTGTATAGCAACAACCAGTAAGTACGCACTTTTTTGATATATAATATCCTTTTGTATACTGTAGAAACCTTTTATGGCCCATACTAACTATGATTGTAATCCAGGCTGTCCTGTTGAGGCTGCCTTAGAAGTTATAGGAGGAAAGTGGAAAGGTGTAATTCTTTACCACCTTTTATCAGAGACTATACGCTTCAACGAGTTGCGACGACTAATGCCTGGAATAACTCAAAGAATGTTGACTAAACAACTTCGTGAACTGGAAGCAGCCAATATAATCTTAAGAAACGTTTATCCTGAAGTTCCTCCAAAAGTTGAATACTCTATGACTCAGTATGGTAAAACTCTTGAGCCTGTCATTCAGGCTTTACAAGTATGGGGATCACATCATTTGGAAAGAATCTGATCATTATGATAAAACAAAATATCTGAATGCTTTGAAGGCGAAAAACTCCCTGCTTTTTTTAAATATTCAATTAATCGATCATTATCCTGGATTCAAAGAATTCTGTGATTCTACAGAAACTTCATATGCTTTATTTTTAATCCTGGAAAAATCAGTTGAGCGTGAAAAAGATGCTCAACAGATTTTTCCAGAGCCTTAAGCAAGCCTTAAGGACACCCAGTGCGCCGAGATAAATCGGCAAAAGATTGGCGGTGAAAGTCCGCTACCTGGTAAGGATTAGCAATTCGCCAGGACCCCGAGTCATGGGCCGACATCCGTAAGGATTAGGTTAAGCGTTGACAGGGGAAAGCA
>JBNKKI010000015.1:0-33930 GCA_050291745.1 Gammaproteobacteria bacterium
GCTGTAAAATTACAGCTTGATCCTGATGGGTTATCGACAGGGATGCCGTGTATGGCGTTTTTGCAGAAGCAAAAAACGATGACTGGTACGCATTTACTGAGACACCATTACTGTGAAAAGACGGGCGCGCTGATTTAAATGTACCGATGATTGAAACAGCTCGGGACATCGGACGAATATTTTTGTGCCTTCGCTTGACAATTTGCTTAATGGGTGACCCCGGAGACCGAGACCTTGATTCGTGACCCCATAGATTTCCTGATTACTTTAGTAAGTTAGTTAGAATTTGTTTAAGTTCTTTATTATCATCTCCAAGCGTCGGAAGGATGGCGGATAAAATATTCACGACCTTCAATTGATTGGGAACATTTTGTTGATTGAATGCAGCTTTAATTGCGGCTTCATTCAGTGAAAGGTTGCTCAATAAGAAGCGCTGGCGTTCCCAAATGAAAAGCCACTTTCTCTCTAACCAAGGCAGTAAGCTCTTAGAAAACAGTTGATAGTTACCTGTTGCTTTCGCCAATTGTAAAATCTTAAATGCCAGGCTAAAAACTTGAACTGGAAGTACTTGCTGGACACCAGATAAACTTAAGGCATGTACACGGACTAGCTGCGCAAAATCTGCATAGAAATCATTAACCGGACCGCTTTTTTGCATGCGATCAAGGATAATTGGGCGAACTACAAAACTGTTTGAAACCGCTAATTTTCGAAGCGCCTCTGAGATAGATTCGATATCTTCTTTTAAAACGCACATGGAAAAATAAAGCAGAACATATTGCTCCGATATATCATTGAATTTCTCTTGCTGGTCTTTGGTAGCTAAAGGAAAGGTACCGTAAGTAACGTTCTTGATATCGAGCTCTCCCAAGTTTTCTCTGTTGGCCTGTATGAACGCAAAACAGGATATTTTTTCCTTAAGGGCATCGATAAAAAGTTTTATATCAAGCAGAGAAAAAGCATTGTAAATTTTTGCCCGGATCAAATGTATTTGACCTTCTAGAACAGGCCCGTTAGGCAAAAACTTTTCTAGGTTTTGAGTTATACCAACATCGAGAGAAGCATGGTTTTCAATTGCAGCCAATATGTACCACGCTATCTCTATTGATATGATGTAGTGCTCTCCGATTTCCGAATGGGGCTCTGGATTGCTTACACACCCAGGATAGATTTTTGTCTCTTCACTATCATCAAACAGCCGAGCTTCTCCAGTAGCGTCTTGATCTAACCAAAATAAAACATGCCGTGTAACCGCGTGGCAATGAGCGGTGCACAAAGTCTCGTCTGCGGAAAATTGATTGAGACCTTTGAGAACAGAAATGAAGTCCTGAAGACAGGTAGACCGATCACCATTGTGCCAGCTGGCGAGGGCAGCATCTGCTAAAAGCCCAACATACATTGCCACCAAATTAGGGGCCTTAGATTTTTTTGCAGCTTCACTACCGTAGAGATAGTACTGACGCGCCGTCTCAAAATCGCCCTGCTTTTCTGCACTGATTGCGGCATCTCTACCTAAATACGCTTTCTCAATCTCGTTTATTGGTGCATCACTTTTGATCAGAGTTTTTGAGAGAGCAAGATTACCCTCGTGATCGCCTGACCGATATAAAACCTTAGCTTTTTCTCTGACAAGTTCGGAATTAGTTAGTCCATATATTGTAAGACCTTCGTCCAAAATGGCGAGAGCAGATTCCCTATCGTTGCCACATTCATCCAGGATAATTGCCTGAAATTTCCGACAACAAACTGCAAGATCAGTATGGCTCCAATCCATTGCTTTTTTTTCAAGATAAGCAAATATGGTGCTATGCACTGATGGGACTATCGTGTTGTTTTTGTGCTCGCTCAACCATGCTCCGGTAACCATCAGATCAATGTTATAGCCATCAAGTCTAAAAGGTGCTAGCAGGCTTGAACGCAATTCAGAAGAAGAGCTGTCTAGAAAATCGAAGACAGTAGTAAGTGCTTCAATTTTTGATAGCTGGATGACTTGGTTAAGGAACATAAAACCAATAGGGCTAATACCTTCTTCCGTCAACTTTTTAACGCCTTCTAGTGGTAGCTCTTCACTTTCTTTCTTAAATAGTTCAGCAAGTTCGCGAATGACACCAATGAAGTTGACACCTATTCCTGCTTTAGAATTATGAAGCATTAATTTCGAATATACTAACAAGCTTGTCAAAGCAAGCTTCGATTCATTCTGAACATTTCTGGCTTCTTCGGAAAAGCAACGTAATGCATCTTTTAACTTTGAAGGGGAGGCGCAGCTGTCCTGGTTTAGGAGTAGCAATTGAGCACCTCGCAGCATATGACTGAGAGTCGCATCGCTTGGGTAGGCTATTGTGTCAGTGCTGAACAAAGTGAACATATACAAGTAGGGTGCAAGCACATCAATTTTATCGTGTTCAGTACCAAACACCGCCATGCACAACTTTAAAATTGCGACATTGTTCCTGCTGCCCAAAGCCGCAAATAGCGCAGAATTTATGTCAATAACGTCGAAACTGTTCCCTTTAGTCAATGAGTCAGCAATAGCGCTTTGGATTCGTTTCTTTTCTTCGGTTGTCAGAGTCCTGGTAGCATAGTCGGAAATCAAGGGAGAAAGGTTGAACCTGTCGCCTTCGTTCTGATCAATCCAGGAACCAGTCAGGCTGTCTAACACGATCCCTGCATCTTGGATCGGTGGTTCAATATTGCTGAGATCAAGAGCCAATTCTCTACCGAATCCTCCGGCCTTCAAAGATAAGCGTTCAATCAGTCGTCGGGCTGTATCAGGGAGGTCTCTTAACAGTCGCTCACGAGTGCGTTTTCTCACTTCATCCACCGCTGGAGAGCCCGTTAGCAAGGAATTAAAAGTCTGAAGCTCTGTAGGATTCCAATTTGATGCAGCCATACTCTGGATGAAAGCAACAGCAAGTTGAGGATGACCACCACCTGATACTAAATGAATGTACTTTACCCAACTCGACTCTTTTACTTCGATCTTCTCAAGAATCTCCTTAATGTCTTTCTCGGTGAATTCGGTAAGAGTGAAGGCGATATTTGCATTCAAATCAGATGCAAATAAGAAGTCGCTTGTTGGTGGATTTGAGGAAATAACAACCAATAGCACATCAGAGCGATTGGCCGAGTGACGCAGATAGTTCAAACCATCTAAAACAAATGGTTCCATCGTACAATCAAGATCGTCAACAATAAGACCTCGCAAACCAAAATTAGGCATGGAGTCTGCCACCTGGGACAAGAGTAAGACTACTTGTTCGCTCTGCTGGCCTCTCAGGTTTATGCTCGCCCACTCACCTTCATTATTGTGTGCAAGAACACGGGCAGCAACCGTCTTGCCCATGCCAGCTGCACCAGTAATCCAACAGATGCTGGCACTTTCCAAGCTCTGCTGAAGTTGTGCAATGCTCTCGTCCCGGTTAGCTAATGCATTTGGGAGGTGGGGGGCAGAAACAAGACTGGGTATGGCAATGCGAGAGCTCGATAAGCCGATACCTGAAGGTACGGATGCCAACAGCAACTTCTCCATGAGCCGATTTTGGGTATCAAAGTGAGCCCTTTTGAGAGTTATATGGGTTGCAGCTTCTAAGAGCTCTTCCAAACTAGTTCGATCAACAAAACGATCCTCACGGTTCTTAGTTGTCGACAGCTTCAAAAGTGTATGTAGAATAACGGCTATGCAACCTGTCGCTTGCGAGTGCACCCCGCCCCTTTCAATTATAAGTTCGGAGACCTTAGAGTTTAGCTGTCGCGAAAGAAATTTTGAGTCAGGTGCTCCACAATCGAAATGGATTTTTCTAAGAAACCTTTCGCGAAGATCTGTATCACTCAAATCGCCAATAAAACTTTTAGACTTCGCCGATAACTTCGAATTGTCGAGAACTCTTCGTAGTTCAGATAGTTCACCAATTTTGGCTAAATTTCGCCAGGCTATTAGAGTCGGAATTTCACCAACACGATGCTCAGCACTTCTCTCCTTCCCGATATGAGAGGTTGTAAGATGTCGCAAAAAAACATTAAGCTTTGGATTTTTTTCCTGTATCTCCACGAAGCTATCAAGTGAGGCAATGATATCGTCCGAATTAATTGTGACTCGGCCTTTTGTATCTTTGACTTGTACGGCTTCGAGGGCATTCGATGCTGTAATAGCATAGTCTTCGGCCACTTCCAAAAATAAAAACTCACCTACTTTAAGATCTGTCCATGCGAGGGCAGACTGGTATATTTGGTATACGTAGCCTCGTAGGGAATCTATGGCTTCTCTTTTAGGGTCTCCAAGTGGTACCCCCTTTGGAACTGACATCTGCTCTACCTAATTGATTACGTCGTAATTGGTATCCACTTCCATATGAGAGCAAGGAAATGGAAATATGGTGACAGTTTACTCATTTCGATAACTGATTACTAACTTCCATTAATGACCGCTCCTGGCACTTCAGCGACATTGGCCCTTTGCTCAAGCTAACGATCGCTTTATCAGCAAATTTGACATTGCCTACAATTTATCAGGAATGACAAAAGTTGGTCGACTCCGGAAGTTCATAGTAAATTATTGAATGACTGCTATCTGGAAAATAGTTGGCAAATCCAGTTTTAACTTTCCCTCAATTTTACCTTTATTAAGATTTCAAGTTCTGCTTGAAATCTCAGTGTTTTTTATTGCCCTTATTGCGTGCCAAAAAATTACTCATTTTGTAGTGTCCGCGGACATAACCAAACTACAGAGCGGGAAAAGTATTCAGTGTGTGAAATCCAGACTTAATCAGATGGTATATGCATTCCCACGCGGAGCGTGGGAACGAGGAGAATTTCAACTTTTGTGTCGCGTCACATTAAATAACCCTAATCCCAACTCAAAGCACCACCAGCCTGATATTCTGTGACTCGTGTTTCAAAGAAGTTCTTTTCTTTCTTTAAATTGGATTGCTCATCCAGCCAGGGCAGGGTGTTTTCTGCACCAGGGAAAGGTTCTTTCATGCCCAGGCTTCTGGCGCGGCGGTTGGCGACAAAGCGGAACTGGCCTATGTGATCAGCATGGCTGTAGCCGAGGATCGGGTCAGGTAGCAGGTATTTTGCATAGTTAGATTCGCAGACTTCTGCTTCTTCCCACATTTGCTGTACTGCTTTAGGGTCCAGAGTGATGTTTTCTTCCAGCATAATTTGTTTGCAGACGCGTATGCCGAAGGAGGCGTGCATAACTTCATCGCGCATGATGTACTGGAATTGTTCGGCTGTGCCTTTCATTAAACCACGACGTTGCAGTGCAAAAATGGGGGTAAAGCCATTGTAGAACCAGCTACCTTCAAAGATGGCGGCGAAGTAGGCGTATGCCATGACGAAGTTCTGCAGCTCTTCACGATCATTCAGGTCGATGTCACTACGCATGATGGAACTCAGACGTGAATTGGTCATTTTGATTTTGGCGTGTATTTCAGGTACTACGCGGTAGCGATTGTAGACTTCACCCTGATCCAGTCCGAGTGTTTCAATACAGTGCTGGTATGTCCAGGTGTGCATGGATTCTTCGTATACCTGACGCGCCTGATAAATTTGTAGTTCGGGTGCTGTCATTTTTTCCATGACTGCCAGACCAATGTTTCGCATTGCCAGAATATCTGAGGTGGTCAGATAGGCTAGTACATTATCGTATACGTGCTTTTCTTCCAGCGTTAATTTGTGGTTGTAGTCATGTATATCCTGCGTCATGTTGACGTCAAGTGGTGTCCAGTGATTCTTGTTGGCATTCAGGAAATAATTCCATGCCCAGGGATATTTGAACGGGGCCAGCTGATTTATGTCAGCCATACCGTTTACTACACGCTTATCTTCCGGGTTGATTGGTTTGGCAGTAACCGGATATATATCGGGTCTTGGAATATCTTCAACCGCTTTTTCTGTTTTTCTGATTTCAGCTTTAGCGGGCTGCTCAGTGTCATTGCTGACGACTGTAGCCGCTGCTGCAGGCTGAGTCGATACAGTTGTCTGCTCCACTGGATTCGTCTTGTTGACTTGCAGTGGTTCTGCCGCAGTTTTCATTGTTTGTATGGCTGGCTCTGGTCTGGCTGGTACAGCCAGTGGATTATCCCAATTTAACATAGTTGATATCTCGCTCTTAATTGTAATGGTTGGTGGCTATTGACAGGCGTCACAATCAGGATCGAGAATAGAGCAGGCTTTTGGCATGTCATTCTCTACCGGAGCATTGTCACGCTCATCAGAATTTGTTTTTTCAACAGCTGTTGCACCCATAGAACGCAGGTAATAGGTGGTTTTTAAACCTCTTACCCAGGCCAGTTTATACAGGTTATCCAGCGCTTTACCGGATGGCTCTGCCATATACAGGTTTAGAGACTGACCCTGATCTATCCATTTCTGGCGACGTGATGCAGCTTCTACTAACCAGCGTGAATCGATTTCAAATGCTGTGGCATACAGGTCTTTCAGATCGTTAGAAACGCGGTCAATATGTTTCAGGCTTCCATCGTAGTATTTCAGGTCATTGATCATAACTTCATCCCATAAACCTTTTGCTTTCAGGTCTTTAACCATATAAGGATTAACGACGGTGAATTCTCCTGATAGATTGGATTTTACAAACAGGTTCTGGTACATCGGTTCGATAGACTGACTAACACCACAGATATTGGAAATGGTCGCTGTGGGTGCAATCGCCATGGTGTTTGAGTTGCGCATACCTAAGGTCATGACACGCTCACGCAGACTTTCCCAGTTCATGGTGCTGCTGTCATCCTGCTGTAGATAATCTCCACGAGCATCTTTCAGAATCTGTAATGAATCGATTGGCAGAATACCCTGGCTCCATAATGAATTAGGGAAACTGGAGTAAGTGCCGCGTTCTTCAGCCAGATTAGTGGATGCCTGAATCGTGTAGTAACTGACGGCTTCCATAGATTGATCGGCAAAATCGATGGCTGCTTCAGATGCATAGGCGATATGCTGCTTATAGAGTGCATCCTGGAAACCCATGATACCCAGGCCTACAGGACGGTGGCGCAGGTTGGATATACGTGCCTGAGGGACGCTGTAATAATTGTAGTCGATTACATTATCCAGCATACGCATGGCAGTATTGATTGTTTTTTCCAGCTTTTCCAGATTTAAACCATTTTCATCGATATGCTGTGGCAGATTGATAGAACCCAGATTACAGACGGCAATTTCAGTATCGGAGGTGTTCAGGGTGATTTCTGTACACAGGTTTGAGCTGTGAACGACACCATTGTGTTGCTGTGGTGAACGCAGGTTGCAGGGATCTTTAAAAGTTACCCATGGGTGTCCTGTTTCAAATAACATGCCCAGCATTTTGCGCCATAAATCATTGGCTTTGACACGTTTATAGAGTTCAACTTCACCACGATCTGCTTTTTCTTCATATTTGAGATATGCTTCTTTAAATGCAGCGCCGTATAAATCGTGTAGATCAGGCACATCATCGGGTGAGAATAAAGTCCATTCGGCATCGTCAGCGACACGTTCCATGAATAGATCAGGAATCCAGTTGGAAGTATTCATGTCGTGAGTACGTCGACGATCATCACCGGTGTTTTTACGTAGATCCAGAAAGTCTTCGATATCCAGATGCCATGTTTCCAGGTATGCACACATAGCGCCTTTGCGTTTACCACCCTGATTTACTGCAACAGCTGTATCATTGGCGACTTTAAGAAAGGGGACAACACCCTGTGATTTACCGTTAGTGCCCTTGATATGTGAACCCAGACCACGTACACGTGACCAGTCATTACCGAGGCCTCCGGCAAATTTGGATAGTAATGCATCATCTTTTATTGCACCGAAAATACCATCGAGATCATCAGGAACTGTTGTCAGATAACAGCTGGATAACTGTGGTCTTAAGGTTCCTGAATTGAATAGTGTCGGTGTACTGCTCATAAAATCGAAGGAAGAGAGTAAGTTGTAAAACTCTATGGCTCTTCCTTCGCGGTCAACCTCATTAATGGCGAGGCCCATGGCGACGCGCATAAAAAAGGCCTGAGGTAATTCAAAACGAGTGTCATCTGAATGTATGAAGTAACGGTCATACAGGGTCTGGAGACCGAGATAGGTAAATTGATGATCACGTTCCGGTTTGAGTGCCTCACCTAATCGTACCAGATCAAACTTGAGTAATTCTGTATCAAGTAGTTCGAGTTCTGTTGCTTTTTTCAGGTAATGGGCAAAATAGTGCGGATAGCGCTCAGCCATTTCATCGTAGGTGGCATTCGGATTACCATCTTTAATAAAAGTGAGTGTTTCTGTGCGCAGGCTGTCCAGTAACAGACGGGCTGCAACATGAGAATAATCCGGCTCAATATCAATCAGTGCACGTGCACTCATAACCAGCATCGGGCAGATATCACATTCTGATACACCATCAAATAAATTGCGCAGGGTATCCTGATAAACACGTTGTGGATCTGTATTATCCAGACCCTTACATGCATCACTGATCACCTGTTGCAGGCGTTCGGTATCTAAGGGTTCCTGTTGACCATTATCCATCTTGACATTGATATAAGATTTACTCTTATCAACGATATCGGTAGATGGAGCTGTTTCGGATGAGCGTTTTTGTGCCTGTTGTTCTCTGTATAGTACATATGAGCGAGCAACTTTCTGCTCTCCATTTCGCATCAGAGCCAGTTCAACCTGATCCTGAATATCTTCAATCAGGAAAGTGCCACCATTAGGTTGACGACTTTTTAGTGCATCAACCACCAGGTTGGTCATGACTTCTACTCTTTCATGGACACGGGAAGAAGCAGCCGCCTGGCCGCCTTCTACTGCCAGAAAAGCTTTGGTCATTGCGACCACAATTTTTTCCTTATCAAAGCTGGTTAGCTTGCCATTACGACGTAACACATTGTATTGATTAGCTGAATTTTTCTGATCGGACATCAGTTGTTTTTCTGTCAGGTCTATATCTGTTACTTCGTGTAGTGCGGTAAGTGGTGAGTCAATATTTTGCATTCGTGGTGATTCCGTCAATTTTATAAGTAATGGATGTTTGTTCCCGGGTTTCATTGCCTATATATTGAGTCCGCATGTAGCGGAACATAAAAGCTTAATGACCCTTTGTTCTGTAATGGTTTAGTTATGCCGCTATTACCTGGAGAATATATTGATTCGTACAATCATTTTCATAGGCTTTTGTTTATTAAGCATTAAGTGTTTAAAGCTGATAGCCCCTGATTTTTGCGATAAATAATTTATGTTAACGATTATTGGTATCGCTTGTGTATAACCCCCAAATGAAACTGCTTTTTAGTGTTAGCAATTTCAGGGGACACAATATAGTGTGTTTTTTTAGAAGGTCAAGCACATTATGTTGTGGATCGACCTGTGTTTAAAGGTTGGATAAGCTGTGGATAAAATGTGTGAAACTTAGAGATTGGCTTCACAATTGACTTTGCGGGGAATATGATAAAACCTTAATATTCAATAAAATTATGGAGAATTATATTTCCATAAAAAAATTCAATATGGTTGTGTGCAAATTAGCATACCGTCTGTCATAAAAGTGAGAAAATGATGATTGAAATGAGTGGGGCATTCAAGCTGGGGGTCGATTTAGGCGGTACAAAAATTGAGGCCGTTTTACTGGATGATTCGGGCCAAATTGTATTTAGAGAAAGAGTTGCATCACCAAAAGATGGTTATCATTCTATTCTGACCGCTATTCATGAACTGGTGAAGCAGGCAGATGATTTTGCCGGCGGGACTTTAGCAGTGGGTATAGGAACGCCCGGTGCAATTTCTCCGGTAACTGGCTTACTTAGGAATTCAAATACAGTCTGTCTGAATAATAAGAACCTGTTAAAAGATTTGCAGCAGTTATTACAGCGACCTGTACGTATTCAAAATGATGCTAACTGTCTGGCTTTGTCAGAAGCCATGGATGGTGCAGCAGCCAATGATTCTGTCGTGTTCGGGGTGATTATTGGTACCGGTAGTGGTGCTGGTATTGTCATTAACAAGCAGTTGATTAGCGGGCCTCATGCTATTGCTGGCGAGTGGTCACATAACTTTTTACCCTGGCCGCAACCTTTTGATGTCGCCAGAGACTGTTATTGTGGCAAACAAAGCTGTATAGAAACCTTTCTTTCCGGTCCCGGTATGGCAGCTAATTTTAATGCCTTAACCGGGCTTAATTTAAATAGCCGCGAAATTGTGCAAAAAGCACAGCAGGGAGACGATATCTGTATCGAGCAATTAGATCATTATTATGATCAGATGGCACGAGCACTTGCGATGGTGATTAATATCCTCGATCCGGATGCCATTGTGTTAGGCGGGGGGATGTCGAATATTGAGGGTATTTATAAAGAAGTACCCGGACGCTTGCAGCAGTATGTATTTTCTGATTTTGTACAAACTAAAATATTAGCCCCTGAATTTGGTGATTCCAGTGGTGTAAGAGGCGCTGCCTGGTTATGGTCATAGGGGATTTGCTAAATCCAGCTTGAAACTACAGATTCTGGTATTACTTTATATGCGGGTTAACCCTGGAAAAATCATTTGAATCATGAAAGTCTAGGTAACAGCTTAATGCAGCTGATAAAATCAAAAACACAGTCTTCACCAATCAGCTGACTACAGTGTTTTTGATTTGACCGGGCACATTAATCTGTTACGCATCTTTACACGCTCAACTGAATTTTCCAGGGTAAAAGATTAAGCGATTGCTAAATAATTGCGAACAGGGCGATAATACGCGCCCTGTGAATTAGGCTACAAAAAAATGAATGATCGATATCAACAAATGAAACAATGGCTTGATAGCCTGGGCTATCAGGATTATGCGCTGGAAGTTGCTTCGGAAGATGCCAGCTTTAGACGTTATTTTCGACTTCGTCAGGGTGATCAAAGCTGGATAGTGATGGATGCTCCGCCAGCAAAAGAACCCTGCGACAGCTTTGTTAAGGTGGCGCATAAACTGAGAAGTATTCGTTTAAGTGCACCTGAAATAATTCATGAAAATCATCAGGATGGCTTTCTGGTATTGACTGATTTTGGTGATGTTTCCTATTTACAGGTTTTATCACCGGAAACTGCGAATAGCCTTTATGGCGATGCTAAAGCTGTTATTCTGCAAATGCAAACCCGTATTAATGCGGATGATTTACCTGATTATGACGAAGCTTTGTTGCGCCAGGAAATGGAACTATTTAAAGAATGGTTTCTGGAAAAGCTCCTGGGAATTGAATTGACACCTAATCAATTCGGATTGTGGCAAATGACAGTTGATGCACTGGTCAAATCGGCTCTGGAACAACCTCAGGTATTTGTGCACAGGGATTTTCATTCTCGTAATTTGATGAAAATTGATGATCGTAATCCCGGTATTCTTGATTTTCAGGATGCGATGAAAGGACCGGTGACCTATGATCTAGTGTCATTATTGCGTGATTGTTATGTGGACTGGCCGGAACCACAGGTTGATCAGTGGGTACTTGATTTTCATGATTTCGCTGTGCTGGATCATTTGCAGGGTATTACTGCTTCTAAATTTATGCGCTGGTTTAACTTGATGGGAGTACAACGTCACTTAAAAGCTATCGGTATTTTTGCGCGTTTAAGTTTACGTGATGGCAAGGATCAATTTATAGCGGATATTCCTCGAACATTAAATTATCTTAAAATTGTCGGTACAGGCGAAATGAGTATGGTTGGCCTTAATGCTTTAATTAATGAATTAAGTCTGAGCTTTAGAGTTAAAAGTTTAAAAAGGTAGTTTAACTTGAATGCAATGATTCTTGCAGCGGGTCGTGGTAAACGCATGCGACCTTTAACCGATAGCTGTCCCAAGCCATTGCTTATGGTCAAAGGTAAACCATTGATTGTTTACCATCTTGAAGCTTTAAAAAAAGCTGGAATAGAATCAGTTGTTATTAATGTGTCGTGGCTTGGCGAGCAAATTAAACAGGCACTTGGCGATGGCAGTGCATTTGACTTGAAAATTCACTATAGCGATGAATCTGAAGCACTGGAAACAGCTGGTGGTATTATTCAGGCACTGGATCAGCTGGATGATGAATTTATTTTAGTGAATGGTGATGTGTTTACCGATTATGACTTTACGCAATTACTGACTGCCAGCAAAGATTGTCATCTGGTATTAGTGCCCAATCCCGCTCATAATCCTAACGGTGATTTTGCGATTGAGCAGGGTATGCTGGTTAATCCTGCGGCCAGTTCTTCGGCTCCGCAATATACTTATGCCGGTATTTCCCGCTATAGAAAATCTTTTTTCTCAGGTTTAAATCCGGGTGTTTTAGCACTGGCACCTTTACTTAGGGCCGCAGCCGATCAACAGCAGGCAGGCGCGGAACTTTTCCGGGGTTCATGGCATGATATTGGAACACCTGAAAGATTACAGCAATTGCAGTAATCATTGTTCAGATTCCGTTTCTATTCCTTATGAACTGTCAGCTGTGGAAAAGGAATTTCCCAGTTATTTTCAGTACAGGCATCTACGCACCAACGCTGGATCGCTCTTCGAAGCCTGTTATAAAGTTCTGCCAGTTCGCCATCAAAATCAGCAATAACGACCAGATTAAGTGATGAATCAGCCGCTGATTCAAACTCTACTCTTAAGTTAAGTAGCTGACCTTTATATCCCTCCTGTTCTGCTTTTTGCTGGATATACGCATACAGGGTCTCCAGTATGCTGCTGCTAATTTGTGGTTGTAGTTTATAACTAAGACCAATAGTTTCCTTGATGCGAAAATTGGTTGATAGATTACGTGGTGAACTAGCCAGGAAGTCTGAAGTTTGATAAGTTTTTTTAACGCCACCACGTTGTGAAAGCTGTACCAGTTCCAGAGAAATTCCGGTGACTTTTCCGCGTGTTCCATCATCTAACATAACCCAGTCGTTTTTCTTGCAGGGAAACCAGGGTTCATCGGCTTCTGCCGGGCGTGAATTCTGACCTACCAGATCAATGATAGGAAGACGTAATTTAATACCTGCTACCGGGTTTTCAAGCGTGCTGTACATATTAATTTTTTGTACTCTCCAGGGTAAACCTTGCATGAGAATACGATCACCTTCACGTACTGAGCCAATGTTGAGGAACAGGTAAATCTGTTGCCAGTAACGGGGCAGAGCCTGTCTTAAGGTCCAGGCGACACCAAACAGAATCAATATGCCTAAACTGAATAGCACCCAGTCTTCAACCAGATAGAAGACAGCCATGGGGCCGAGAATGAGTAATAACAGGGTAACAATACGATGTATCAGCTCAATTAAACGAATGCGAAAGCTACGGTGTTCTGCTCTGAATCCCGGCAGGTGCCTGTGCATTGAGTTAAGACTGACTTTGGAAATTAGAATAATGACGATAATGATGACAATCGCTTCACTTAAGTAGAGGCCGCGTTTTTGAAAAAAGCTTTTCAGATAATTACCTGACGACTCGGCCAGTGCAATTTCAGCTGCCTCCAGTTTTTCCAGTTGTAATTGATTTGCCTGTAATTCACTTTTTGATATGGACTGATTTTTCTCCCAGTTACTTTTAATATTTTTTAATGCCTGGCTCAATTTTTTATTCTTTGATTTCTTTTCTAATTCGGTGACATGTTGGATGGCTTTTTCTATGACATCCAGACGGGCTGTAAAATACTGGATATTTTCCTTTAGTATGGATTTTTGACGGACCGAAGCGGTCATGTCTTTCATTTCATCTATGGCTGGTTTGAGTAGAGAAAAAACTTCTGCCTGAATATCAAATGCTTCTTCCTGTTGTGGATGTAAACTGGATATATCGACACCGGCAGAAATTTCGCGCATATGTTTAGATGTTTTGGATAAATTTTCTTTAAGTTTTTCCAGCTGTTTTGCCAGGTCTGCTTTTTCCTGATCAGTCTGTGCAGCCTTGATTTGCTTATTGATTGCCTTAATATCTTTTTGCAGACTGGTTTCTAAAGCGACAAAAGATTCAAGCGTTTCCAGTGTGTTTTGTGTCGGGTCGACTTTAATTTCAGCTTCAGCCTCTGTAGCTTGCGCTTCAACAGCTTTTTCAGCAGAGGGGGGCTGATCCTGGCAAAATACGCTCTGCGTAAATACTGTCAGCAGGCAATAGATAAAGAGTCGTAAAGATTTGTTGACTGTGTAAGACTTATTCATTTTAGTTATCTCGTTCAATGAGGTTCTTCTTCGAGAATGCTTTTAAGGTAATTTAAACGATAATCATAAATTGCCTGGCCTATATCCTGACCTTTTTTATCAGAGTTTAATACAGGTTTTAAGTCCAGTGTATTAAGTTTTTTTACCAGTCTATTGACATAAGCGGCCTGGTGATAAGGACTGTCTTCAAAGTTAAGACGTCCACGTGCATCAGCAATACAGGCCTGTGTCATTTGTTCGAAGCGTTGAGGACGACGAAAACAATCTGTTTGCATGAATAGTTTAAGTAGAGTTGATGCTTTTAATTCATAGGCACGATGGATATGAGTGTGATACTCGCAGGTCATTAATGCCAGTTCTGTTGCAGCTTTAGGAATACGCCATTTTTTGCAAAATTGTTTTGTCAGTTCAATGCCACGCTCTTCGTGTCCATGATGACCGGGAAGTATGTCTGCAGGAGTGGTTGCTTTACCCAGATCGTGAGTTAAAGCAGCAAACCTGACTTCATTGCTGTAATTAAGCTCTGCAGCTTTTTTTAAAACCATCATGACATGGATGCCAGTATCAATTTCCGGGTGATATTTAGCGGTTTGCGGGACTCCAAATAAATTATCAATTTCGGGGAATAGCGTACAAAGAACCTGACAGTCACGAAGGCTGGTAAAAAATACCTGTGGGTCCTGTTCAGCAAGTGCTTTATTCATTTCTGCCCAGACACGTTCTGCAACAAGTGCATCCAGCTCTGCGGAATCTGCTATTTGTTTAATCAGCTTTTTGGTTTCTTCAGCAATGCTGAAACCAAGATAATGATATCTGGCTGCAAAGCGGGCTACCCGTAATACCCGCACTGGATCTTCCATAAAAGCATCCGATACATGGCGAAGTACACGATCTTTTATATCACGGCTTCCATTATAGGGGTCAATGATGTTGCCGTGCTCATCTTCTGCAATGGCATTAATGGTTAAATCGCGTCTGGATAAATCCTGTTCGATAGTAATTGAAGGATCGGTATTAAAACTAAAACCGGCATAACCTTTTGATGTTTTTCTTTCAGTGCGAGCCAGAGCATATTCCTGCTTGGTTTTGGGATGTAAAAATACCGGGAAGTCTTTGCCGATAGGCATATAGCCATCGGCGATCATTATTTCCGGCGTCGCACCGGTGACAACCCAGTCAATATCTTTACTCTGTATTCCAAGAAGTTGATCGCGGACCGAACCTCCAACTCTATAAACCTGCATGTAACTCTGGAGCCTTTTTATTTATTCATATGCTTGCGGTATTCATCGTAGGCGGGTCTTCGGCTATGCAGGCTTGAAAGTCCTGTCAGGTAATGACTAAGACTGGTCTTGCAACTGGCGGTCTCACCATCACAGGTGCTGGGAGTTTGCAGTGAACGGTAATTATCCATACTGAATAACTTACCCGGTAAATTTTGCAGAATGACAGCCTGGAATTTTGATAAGAAGTCGGGCAGACCGATAATTTTGCATTTTTTATTGAGTGATAAAGTGATTAATTCGACGATTTGTTTAAGCGTGTAAGTTTCAGGTCCGCATAAAGGATAACGTTTGGAATATGAATCTTTATCATCTACTTTATCGGCTATCTCTGCTACTACGTCGCCGATAAATACCGGTGAAAACCGACTGTTGGGGCAGGCCAGGGGAAACATACCCTGACATAATTTGATAATGCTACTAAAACGATTGATGAAACTGTCATCAGAACCAAAAATAACAGATGGCTGGAAACTGGTGACAGCCATTTTGTTACGGCCATAGGTATGTAGCAGGTTTTCACCTTCCCCTTTACTACGCAGGTAAAGACTGCCTCCGCTTGCCTGGTCTGCAGCCAGAGCACTGATATGTAGAATACGAGAGATTTTATTATCCTGACAGGCTTCAACGACAGTTTTAACAAAATCGACATGAATTTTTCTAAAACTATTCTTTTTACTTTCATTTAGAATGCCAACCAGATTAATCGCTACATCATGACCTTTACAAAGATTGCTAAGCTCGGTTTTATCCATAATATTTGCCTGAACTACGGTAATATTAGATAACACTTTTAAACTTTGCAGTCGATGCGGTCTGCGGCCTGGAATGGTTACCTGGTAACCCCGTTGTGCAAGTTCAATGGCTAAATGTTGACCGACGAATCCACTACCGCCCAGAATAATTATTTTTTTATGTTTCACAGTGTTTACCCTGTAGATTATGTATTTTGTTGAGTTTTATTAGTTGTTCTTCTACGCTGTTGGGAAGAATTATTGCGATTAGTATTTCTTTTTTTAGCAGGGCTGGATTTTTGCTGTCCCTGACCGTGATGTGGCTTTCCTCTACCACTTTGTGGTTTGCCACGAGGTTTTTGTTTCATTAATCTTTTGCGAGGAATCGGTTTAACCAGTAGCTCACCGGTTATTGATTCATTGGGTACTGATTTTTCAATATAGCTTTCAATATCCATCAGATTCATGGCGTAATCTTCACAGGCGAAGCTGATTGCCTGACCTTTATTGCCGGCTCTGGCGGTTCGTCCGATACGGTGAACATAATCTTCACCCAGATCAGGTAAATCATAATTGAAAACATGTGTAACGTCTGGAATATGCAGACCACGAGATGCGACATCAGTTGCGACCAGAAAAGCATATTCACCATCATGGAATTTTTTAAGCAGGCTTTCACGTTTACTTTGCTGTATATCGCCGGATATTAAAGCTGCCGGATAATTATTGCTCATCAGATATTCCCAGACTCTGATGGCAGCATGTTTGGTATTAACAAAGATAATAGAACGTTCGGGGTTTTGCTTTTTAATCAATCCCAGCAATAAAGGGATTTTTTCATCATTGCCCGGGTGGTACATCGATTGTGCTATACGGTCTACAGCAGGGCTGTCAGATTCAATTTTTATTAATTTAGCATTGTTCATGTGTTCGTAGGCCAGTTCCATGACTTTTTGTGCCATGGTGGCTGAAAATAACATGCTTAAACGTTTTTCCGGTGGCGGTAAGCGGCGTAACATGTATCTCACGTCATTGATAAAGCCCATATCAAACATTCGGTCAGCTTCATCCAGTATCAGGCTTTGTACATATTTAAGGGTATACAATTTTTGCTTGAAAAAATCGATGAGTCTACCCGGTGTACCAATTAATATGTCGACTGGCTTAGAAAATTGATTTTTCTGCTGCTCATAAGCCTTTCCACCATAACAGATCGCCAGTTTCAGGTTGTTATGTTTCACCAGTAGCTCTGCATCTTTATGTATTTGCAGGGCGAGTTCTCTGGTGGGAGCCAGAATTAGCACCTTAGGCTTGCCTGGCAGGGTTTCAATTTCAGGATTTGATAGTAACTTCTGCATACTGCCCAGTAAAAAGGCGAGTGTTTTACCTGTCCCGGTCTGCGCCTGACCGGCGCAATCCCGATTATCTAGCAGAACGGGCAAAGATTCTGCCTGGATAGGGGTGCAAAATTCGAAATTATTATCGATTAGAGCTTGCTGTAAACTTGGTTCTAGCTGCAAAGAACTGAATTTAAGCTCTGTTAAATGATTTGTACTCATGTATGTTATATATATTCCAACCTTAACCAGCTGATTATATCATGCTTCATACAAAATCTATCTATTGACGTTCAAATTCAGCTTTTGGGTTGACAGTGGGCATTGATATGAATAAATTGTCATTCCTGATTATGACATTCTCAACTTGATTGAGCTGGAGAACCTAAGTGAGTGAAAAAATTGTATACCTGACCGATGATAGCTTTGAAAGTGAAGTTCTTCAGTCTGAACACCCTGTTCTGGTTGATTACTGGGCAGACTGGTGCGGTCCCTGCAAAATGATTGCCCCTATACTTGAAGAAATCGCCGATGAGTATGATGGAAAGATTAGAGTTGCTAAATTAAATATTGATGAAAACTCTGCTACGCCACCAAAATATGGTATTCGTGGTATACCAACTTTAATGCTTTTTAAAGGTGGGAGTGTTGAAGCTACAAAGGTGGGAGCTCTTTCTAAATCCCAATTAACAGCCTTTATTGATAGCAATCTGTAAAAAAAATCTATCAGGTCGTTCAAAATATTGGACGACCTGTTTTTTCTGTGCTAATCTCAGCCAATAGTTCGCCACTCTACTATGGGCGATACCTAAAATTAAAAACAAACAATTCCCTTTTTCTGATTGTAACTAACTTTTTCAATATTTAATTTTTTAAAAAAATAACCTTTTTTCCGAATGGTCATTTCTGGCTTTCGTCCCTTATCCTTTCTAATACTATTATGAATCTTAGTGAATTAAAGCAAAAAACCGTACCCGAACTCATTGAACTTCTGAAAGAAATGGGTGGTGATCATTCGTCACGAATGCGTAGACAGGACATTATATTTAGTATTCTTAAAGCGCAGGCAAAAAAAGGAGAAGATATTTTCGGTGATGGGGTACTGGAAATATTACAGGATGGATTTGGTTTTTTACGTTCTGCAGATAGTTCCTATCTGGCTGGCCCGGATGATATCTATGTATCCCCAAGCCAGATTAGACGCTTTAATTTACGTACTGGTGATACCATTAGCGGTAAAATCAGACCTCCAAAAGATAATGAACGATATTTTGCATTATTAAAAGTTGACCAGATTAACTTTGATTCACCAGATGCTGTTAAGCACAAGGTTTTATTCGAAAACTTAACTCCCCTGCATTCTCAGGAACGTTTATCCTTAGAGCGCGGAAATGGTAGTACCGAAGATATTACAGCTCGAATTATCGATATGGTTTCTCCCATTGGTAAAGGCCAGCGGGGATTGATTGTTTCACCACCTAAAGCGGGTAAAACACTTATTTTACAAAACGTAGCACAAAGTATTGCGGCGAATTATCCTGAATGCTATCTGATTGTTTTATTAATCGATGAGCGACCTGAAGAGGTGACAGAAATGTCCCGTATGGTAAAAGGTGAAGTGGTCGCATCAACATTCGATGAACCAGCCAGTCGCCATGTGCAAGTTGCTGAAATGGTTATTGAAAAAGCTAAACGTCTGGTGGAGCATAAACGTGATGTCGTCATTCTGCTTGATTCTATAACCCGTTTAGCACGTGCTTATAATACAACGATTCCATCATCCGGTAAGGTCTTAACCGGTGGTGTAGATGCACATGCTTTACATCGTCCAAAACGTTTTTTTGGCGCAGCAAGAAATATTGAAGAAGGTGGAAGTCTGACAATTATTGCGACTTCACTGATCGAAACCGGTTCCAAGATGGATGAAGTTATCTACGAAGAATTTAAAGGAACAGGTAATATGGAACTCCACCTGGATAGAAGAATTTCAGAAAAACGTGTGTTTCCAGCGATTAATATTAATCGTTCCGGTACACGCCGTGAAGAGTTACTGATCAATCAGGATGATTTACAGAAAATCTGGATTTTGCGTAAATTCCTGCATTCAATGGATGAACTGGAAGCGATGGAATTCGTGCTTGCGAGGATGCAATCCAGCAAGACCAACACCGAATTCTTCGAACAAATGAAAAAATAACACATATCGAGCGCTGAGTAAGCCTCACTCGGCGTTGAAAATGTGCTCGATGAATCACATATTGTAAATATGCTCATCATCTCCGCGCGTTTTCGCCTTGATTGAGACTCACTCAGCACCCGCTATGTGTCATTTTTGGGTTATTGCTTGGTAGGTGATTTTATTCTTAATTTTGAGTTATTAAAAATAGTCAATTTTCTCCTTCTGGTATTTTTATCTTGATATAGATTTATCAGCAGCTGTTATGAGATATTTTTAAGTTACTGCTTATTCTGAAATCCTGTTTCATTTTGGGTAAAAAATATGCTCATCATCTCCGCGCGTTTTCGCCTTGATTGAGACTCACTCAGCACCCGCTATGTGTCATTTTTGGGTCATTGCTTGGCTGGTAACTTCGTGTAGAGTTTAAAAGAATTTGTCGCTCCAGGTGTTTTTACCTTGATTGAAAGTTAACAGTACATGTTATGCGTTAGTTTCATTTTTAATCATGCCATTCGTTAAATCCTTTGAGCCGGTGATTGGCTCTAATCCTAAAGTATTGATTCTGGGTAGTATGCCGGGTATCGCTTCACTTCAGGCACAACAATATTATTTTCATCCTCGAAATGCTTTCTGGCCAATCATGGCTCAATTATTTAATGTTGAATGGGCAGACGATTATGCTATGCGGATTGAGCAGCTCAAAAAGTTTCCTGTGATTCTGTGGGATACTTTGAAAGCCTGCCATCGTGAAGGTAGTCTGGATTCTGCTATTACGAAAGAACAACTGGAAGCCAATGATATTACTGGATTGCTGGAAAAACATCCTTCCATTCGCTTAATTGCATTTAATGGCAGTGCATCGGAAAAGTATTTTAAACAAACGCTGTCAAAATCAATGCCGGAAAATCGCGCGGTCGACCTGATTCGCCTGCCTTCAACCAGCCCTGCTCATGCCAGTAAAAACTTTCAACAGAAATTGCAGGACTGGCAACTGATTACTTCTTATTTAGATTGATATTCGGTATCTGGAAATTTACAGTGATAAGTTTTTATCCAATGGACATTAGAGAGTTAAATCGAATATGATAATTGGATAGTTGATAGAGTTAAACAAAGAGTAAACTTACAAGGTAGTAATGAAGAAACTGACATCAGAAAATACATTCTTTTACAAAAAGGTTTTCCCATCAATATGGTTTGGCTTTCTCGCCTTCTTTAGTATTATATTTCTCTATATAAGTGATGATAATGGTCCGGGGCCGGTATTTATTATGGTGCCAGTATTTATGGCGGTCTTTGGTTTTTTCTTAATGAAGCTGTTAGTTTTTGATTTAATTGATGAGGTATATGATGATGGCGATACCTTATTATTCAGGAATTCAGGAAAAGAAGTTCGAGTTAACCTGAGTGATATTAAGAATGTGAGTTACCAAACCATGCTAAAGCCACCTAAAGTCACATTAAGTCTTCGTCATGAAACTGATCTAGGTACTGAGCTTAGTTTTTCTCCACCTAAGAATTTGAGGCCTTTTAAGAAAAACCAGGATATTGAAGAGTTAATTGATCGAATTGATCAGGCACGGAGACAATAATCAGTGGCTAGAATTTTTCTGATTTGTTTTCAGCTGAGTGAGCTATTGCTGTGATTTACAAGGGGGGTGTAATTAAATGAAAACCATTGCATTTATTTCACATAAAGGGGGAGTCGGAAAGTCAACGCTTGCTATTCATTTGGCTGTACAGGCAAAGCAGCAGGGCCAGGAAACGCTACTGGTTGATCTGGATTCAATTTCCTGTACGGCTTCGGAATGGGCCGGTATAAGAGATTTGCAACAACCGCTGGTTGTGACTGCTGATTTATCTGATGTGCCGGAATTGCATGCACAGGCTAAAGATGAATCATTTGATCTGTTGATTCTGGACTGCCCTCCTTATCTGACTGATGATACATTAACGATATCATCTATTGCAGATTTTAACCTTTTAGCGGTAGCGCCCAGATTCTCTGAATTACAGTCATTATCAAAATATATTGATTTAATCGATCAGCCTTATTCTATTATTTTGAATTCCTGTGTAGAGGGTTCTGATATTGAAGAATCATTTAAAACCTCAGAAGTCATGCAAATGTTTGAAGAGCATGATATTCCCGTTTCTCCCGTGATTTTTAACAGACTGGAAGCCTATACTGATACTCTAAATACGGGTCATGCAGTTTGTGAAAGCCAGGCTGAAGGGGAGGCGGCTGTTAAAATAACCGAGCTTTTGAACTGGATTCTTACTATTTAAAAAATGATTTTTTCCGGTTAAATTTCCTGTGACCAGAATTCTTTGAGTGAGTTTTCCAGCGCATTAATATCCTGACATAATTGTGTTTGCCAGTGAGCAGGGAAATATTGCCTGTAAGCCATTTGATTGAAGCGTCTGTCCAGTAAAACAATAACACCACGATCAGTCTCGCTGCGAATTACTCTACCTGCACTTTGCTGGATTCTGATTAATCCGGGGAATCGATAGGCATGATTAAAACCATTCAAACCTATTTTAATAAAATCATTTTCGATTAACTGTTGCTCGGTGTTTGCCTGCGGTAAACCAACACCTACCAGTATTGATCCAATCAGTGATTGTCCCTGATAATCAATGCCCTCAGCGAAGATGCCTCCCATGATGGCAAAACCCAATCTGTTATTCTGTTCGAAAAAATGATTTAAAAAATCCTGACGTTGTCTATCAGTGGATTCCCTGGTTTGAATTAGTGTTGAAATTGTGCCAAAGTGTTTTTGAAAGTGATCATAAACCAGATTCATAAAGTAATAGGATGAAAAGAAAACCAGGTAATTACCGGGTTTTGTTAAGTAACAGCGATGAATAGTATTACAGATCTGCTCTATATAGGATTCTCGCTGCTGATATCGGGTATCTATATAGTCACAGATATTGACCTGTAAATTTTGTACTGGAAAACTCGATTGTAATCTTAAAATTTGTGCAGACTGGTCAAAACCAAGCGCTTGCAGGAAGTATTCTGCTGGCGTAAGAGTCGCTGAAAATCCGCAGATTGAATCAAATAATGGATAGGTTTTTTTTAAATATTCAAAAGCGTTCAGGCACAGTAGTTTGATTTGACGTTTTTTTAACGGTTTGATACTGATGGTTTTATGGTGATCACTGTACAGGTTATGGATGCATTGATAGCGAAAAATATTTTTTGCCAGTTCCAGCGTTTCAGTACTGACATGTTTATTGCTAAATAAATCAATATTTAATTTTTCGTTAAAACGTAGGGTGGCCTGGTAGAAAGATTGACTGGTTTCATTAGAAATTATTTCATCTTCACTTTGTGTACTAAAATGTTTATCCAGAGCACGTTTTAAGCTGTTTGTAACTGACTTAAGCTTGTGATTATTTTCATTTGATGATGTGGATTTAATTTGTTTTCGGGTAATTCTAATAGAGTGCATATCTCTTGCACGATCAATTAAATTATGCAGTTCATCGATTAGTAAAAGCCTGGATTTATTATCAGTTTTAAAATAACTGAGTTGCACCAGTGGATCGAAGACATAATTGAAATCACCGATAATAATATCTACCCAGGGCAACATTTGCAGCGAAAGCTCAAAAGGACAAAGTTGATAATCTTCTGCTACCTTTTGAATTGTTTCAGTATTAAGATGACGATTCTTAACCAGTGTTTCCCTTGCTTCGGCCAGGCGATCAAAAAATCCTAAAGTACGGATACATTTACCTGCTTCATTAACTTCTGTTTCCTGATGGTTGCAGACACAGGCTTTTGCTTTAGCCTGTATCACCAGATAACTGATGTTTAATCCCTGTTGGTTCATCATTTGTATGGCGGATATAGCCTGATTTTGTCCGGAAGTTTTGGCTGAAAGGTAAACGATTTGATCGATATGACCCTCTCCAATAGCCTTGATTGCTGGAAACAGGGTGCTGATGGTTTTACCTGAACCGGTCGGTGCTTCAATCATTAACTGGCCTTTGTTTTTTATATTACGGTATACCTGAGAGGCGAAATAATGTTGATGCTGGCGGAATTTCTGATGCGGGAACTGTAGTTTTCCGGCAGTTGTTATCGTTTGCAGGTTTTGCTGCTCAATGAGTTGATACCAGTTAATATATTGCTCAAGAATATGCTGAAGAAACGATTCAAGCTCTTCTCTGTCCAGTGTTTTAGTTTGCCGGTGTTCCTGGTGGTTGAATATGTCGACATAGTTCAGGCTCAGGGTCACTTGCTGGATATCCTGTTGAATGGCATAGCAGGCTGCATAACATTTTACCTGTGCCCAATGGGGTTCTTCATAAGAAGATGAACTTGAATTCATAAAACTGTAAATGGTTTTTATTTCTTCAACTCTGGGTGGATTTTCTTTTTCAAATAATAAATCAATTCGTCCACCCAGTTTGAGCAGATAGGAATTGATATTAAATTCCAGATTAAGTCGATATTCTGAAGTTGCCTGTTGTTGATATCGTTGCTGGATTTTCTGGTGAGTTCGCAGACCTTCCTGTGCCGAAACGGTGGGGCCTGTTTCATAACTCAGATCTCCACTGCGGCAGCAAAACTCTACCAGTTGACGAATACCTGTTTTGACGGGTTTACTCATGCTTTATTTACTGTTGATTCTATCCAGCTAACCTGAGCCAGGGCATGAGGGATTTCATGCTGTTCAAAAAAAGACATCCAGCGTTGCTGATTCTTTTGTAGTTTATCTCCGGGCCCTTTAACTTCAATTAATTTATAACTGCCTTCAGCCGGGAATAAAACGAGATCAGGAAAACCGGCGCGGTTATTTCTGAGGTCACTGAGTATTCTATTAAAAATTTTTTTCCAGTGAGAAAACTCTATGCGTTGTAATGCCAGTTCTATAATTTCCAGGTTAAGCGCTGTCCAGTTTATAAACGGGTTCATAAGGCCCTGTTTTTCTTTCCAGCGTCTGCAGGCTAGCTTCCAGATATCATTGTTATTTTCAATAGATTTCCACAGATTATCTAAAATATTTTGACGCTTTAAGAGAAAGTCATGTTCATAAAAATCTCCAGGACGATATTGAAATGGATTATGAAAGGCTCCCTGAACCGGCGCAAAGATGACATCCCAGATTAGCAGGCCAAGTACACCGTTAAATAAATTATTTTCCAGGAAAAAACAGTTATGATTCTCGTTTCTGCAATAATAATCTACTACTGCCAGTTCCACACTATCCTGTCTGATTAACTGTAAATGTATTGTTTCTGGCTGATATTTTGATGCCGGTTTCACTCTGCCTACAGGGTCAAGTTTGTAGCGTTTTATCAAGCGTTCAGCAAACTCAATTGAAAATTGAAATTCAGCATCATCAATTGGACTATGCTGTATTTTCCTGCATATTTTTAGTGCCTTTTCAAATTCCCCCTGTTGCTGGTGAATTCGAGCCTGTCGTTCCCGGCTGGGTGGCAACAGACATTGTGAATATAGTGATAAGGCCTGCTCAAGTTTGCCCATACGTTCTATCTGGCGAGCAATTTCAAATTTAATTCGTTCAGCTTTTCGTTGCAAAAATGCTGGTTTCTGAATCTCTAAATTCGCTTTTGCAAAACTATCCAGTAATATCGGGAGATGATGATTTTCTTTTAAACTGATGAGTGTCTGGAGTTGATGCAAGTTCCAGTGTTGTTGAATTTCTTCACTGCTGGAATAGGGTCTGTTTTGAATATCAATAACATAGTTTTCATACTGATAGAGTCCGAGGTCCCGTAAAACAAAGTCTGTCATTGATTGATTCAAATTCCCAAAAAAAATCATTTGAATCCGGCTGTAGCACTGTTTGTGATTTATTTTTAAAAAACTATCTTTCTGTAAAAGTGTAGGCAGAAAATCCGTATTGCTGTTCAGTATGTACTCATTAAGTTGCTGTCTACTGAGTTTTGATATTTCCTTTTTATCTGGATGCAATTTGATGATTTCAGCTTTGTTAAACAGTGCTAATATATTTTCAATTTCAGGCTCGTTATCAATTTTCAGGAATTCATTTTGTTGGAGGGGTTGAATAGCCTGAGGTATGGAGTGGATTTCCAGATAGTTAAGTTTACTTAGTCGAAACCATTCACCATTACGATTTAATAATCTAATGTATAGTTTTTTGCTGTCTTCAGGTAATGTTGAAAAATGATTTAAAAATTCCCGATAGTCTGGTTCGAGAATATCGTGATAAACCGTTTCAACATGATTGAACAGAGTGATGACATTGTCGAGATAATAAGTTTCAGGTAAGTCAGCTTGCATGGCTCAAGTTTAGCTTATTTGTTAAACCTAGATTCCGCAGTTGATCGCTCGCAATAGAGATTAACCCACTGTTTCATAAACGATTACAGTTGATATGTATAATCACCCAATCGGTGAATCCCGCTACGAACTGAATTGTACGTTTGATGCGGCGTATCTCTTCGTTGTAACTCCTTGGAGTAGCTCGCTATTCCGCGTCGTTACGCCTTGATCTACACCACCTCAAACGCACAATCAGCTCGTCCAACTGCGGATTCTAGGATGATATTTGAGCAGCTTACTTCTGGAGATATATAATGATGAGTTGTTATTTTGAGAATACTTTCTGATTCGAAAAACAGCTGTGACTAGAATCAATTATCATTTTTTTTAATCATCCATAAGCCTTCAAATATGACTAATCCAACTCCAACAACAAGAATAAAAACAAAAAGCAAAATATGTGCATTATCCATCAAAAAATTAATCATCTTTATATACCTGTACTTCACCTGAAAGCTGACAGATAGCTGTAGTCAGTCAGAAAGGTCTTAATTAAAAAAATAGCCTCATATCCTTTTATCTTGCAAAATGTTGCTCAACCGAACTCCCATAATTAACAAGCTTATACTCACATTCTCTCTTCTCAAGATGTCGAGTAAAATCCGATAAAATAACCCACCCTGAATTCATCACTTTTTTATTTTCGGAAAAATCAATCAGAACCTTTAAAACTCTGGATTGTTTGGTTGCCAGTTCAAACATCCTCAAAATTTCACTATAACGAACATCCAGAATTTCCGGTAAAGTAACCCGAATAGAGGAAGTATTATTCATTGATATTTTCATATTATTATTGTGTTTCATTTTTCATTCCTCATTCAATTTATACTTTTAATATAGTCCAGCTTTACAACTTGATTAAGTTTTAAATAAAAAAAATAATCGCCGCATTGGCCAAAAAAATTGAAAATACGCTAACTATCAAAATCCTCATCAGAGTCCTGTTTTTGGGTGCTGAATACTCCTCCACTCTCCCATTATTTAAAAACTCCTCACCTGATTCTGTACTTAAATTCTCTTGAAACATGATCATATTGACTCAGTTATAAACTATTCAGCTCCACGAAGGCTTGTATCACCTCCAACTCCCAAAATAATATTACTAAATGCTAATATGCAATAAAGTTAAAATGAGATAAACCTTAGTAAAAAAATGGTCAATTTAATTTTATTTTTTATTCAGTGACTACTTCATTATTTTCCTCACAGAGGTAATAACCATAACCCTTTCGGTTTTTTATTTTTATACGTTCCTGACAGAAAGACGTTAACTTTTTACGTAACATCAATACATATTGTTTAACATCGCTACCAGTTGCCACACTGTCACTCCCCCAGACATAATCTACAATTTCGTCGATAGAATAAGTATGCTCCGGTTCAGTCATCAAAATACAAAGCAGCTTGAATTCTTTAGGCGTTAAATTTAATTCTACATTTTTATAAAATACCTTCTTCTGGTGATAATTTATCCTGATACCCAGATACTCCAGCTCGGTTAAGTTATCCTGTTTGGCCTGACTTCGCCGTAAGATTGCACGAATTCTTGCATCAAGCTCTGAGACTTCGAAAGGTTTTCTAAGATAATCGTCTGCCCCCAGAGAAAGTCCTCTTACCGCATCATTCGACTCTGCCAATGCCGAAAGAATAAGTACCGGAAACTGATATTTCTCTCTTATTTTCTGTAACACCTGCCAACCATCAAGACCCGGCATTCGAATATCCAGCAACATAAATTCTGGAGGATCATTTTCTATCATTTCCAATGCCTGTCGACCATTTTCAGCGCAACTAATACGATGACTCTGTGCATGGAAATAACTACAGAGCAATTCACGGGTATCTCTTTCATCTTCGGCAATTAAAAAGTGCATGATAATTAATACTCTTTATGTGAGACAGGAATATCAAAATAAAAACAGGTTTCATTTTCATCAGTCCTTTGGTAACCAATCTTCCCTCCCAGTAACTCAATAATTGATCTGCTAATGCTCAGGCCAAGACCATGTGAGTTTTTATTTTTATCATCCTCAAGGGCATGTTCAGCCTGAACAAAGGGTTCAAAAAGATCGTTTTTAATACTGTCATCAACCCCTGCACCATGATCAATCACATTTACCCTGATCCATTTACCAGCCTGTTCCATATGTATTTTTACTGTTCCCTTATCAGGAGAATGACGGATAGCATTTTGTAACAGGTTGACTATAACCTGATATAACCTGTCGGGATCTGAATACACCCAGATTTCATGTTCTGGATGGATAAATTGAAAATCGATTTCCTGTGAGTGATCCAGCCCCTGATACATCACAATATCCTCGATCAGGGAAGCCAGCTCCAGTTGCTTTTTTACCAGCTTCAAATCACCTGAAACCGCTGAATTGTAATCCAGCATACTATCAGCCAGATTCTGTAACCTTAAAGCAGCTCGATGGGCAACCTTGATAAAACTGCGCATACTATCAACAGAGACATCTTCACTTTTCTGCAAAGCCATATCCAGAGCCAGTTTGATATTGGTTAAAGGCGTTCTAAGTTCATGACCGGCAATTGAAAAAAACGTTTTCTCGCGTTTTTCACGATATTTAATAGCAGATATATCAGTTAAATTAACCCTCAACTCAAGATGATTATCGGAATTTTTCGCCGCTAATATATTACAAATTGCATCGAAGCTTTTATTATTATGTTTCAATTTTATTTCACAGCATTCATTAGCCTGGTCATGCCAGCCCCGCCAGATATTTTTTAAGATATTCTCTCTATACCCTGGATCCACAAATACGATAAAAGATTGCCCCACCAGATGCTCAACACTGGTATTAAGCATGCTTGCAACTGTTTGATTCGCCTGTTTAATACTGCCATCCCGTCTAAGCACCAGAAAACCAACCGGGGCATAAATAAACAGATCTCTATAAGAAGATAATGAATTAGCCTGAGGAGCCACTGGTAAGGAACTAGTAAAAGCAGTTGATTTCCAGTTTGTATCTGGTTGCTGGATAAAAATAGATTTACTCTGTCCAATATGGGTTGCTTCGAGATCATCAATACAGACGATACAACCTCCAATACAGTTATCGTGAGAAAGATAAGGGGTCGACGAAATAGAAAAATGATGCCCGGAAAAATTATTCACCTGTTCAACAACTGTTTTCTGCTTTTGAATACTGGCATTTATTAATGTCTCAATATCAAAATTCTTAATCACATGAACAATTTTTGAAATTTGGCGCCCTCTATCTTTAGGAAGTAATTTAAATAAACGGGTAGCGCCATCAGTAAAACTGACAATCTTAAAATCCATATCCAGAGCAATAAATTCAGACTGAGATAACAGACACTGAGTTTTAAGCAGATTATTGGATTCCCGTAAACGCTCAATTTCCTGTTGATCAGGATGAGAACAGGATTCACTGACTACCTCTAACTTTCTATCAGGCGTATCCATCAGTCGAAATTCGCGCATAAATAAACATATAAATTGACATTGATTTGTATTCAAACATTAAAGTTTTTATATTAATTAACTATTTTTTTAGTAAAAACATAAAATAGCCATTAATTTTTATAATATTAGATTAATTTATCCTATATTTATTACAAATAATAGAAAAATATTTTTATCATGGTATTGATTTAAAGGATTTTTAACATATTTCCATAATCTTTTCAGCAAAAAACTCATATCGACTCTATCAGAAATCGAAGGTATAATTTTTCCTCAGAGATCAAAATATTGATTATAAACACAGAAAAAAGTGATGAAATTCTTAACTTTCATGAATATTATTAAATTCTAATAAGAAACTAATCCCTGAAATTACCTCCTGTTAGAGGAAAGGACTAAGTGAACGATAAACTCAAGCTTAATAAGAAAATTATCAATAACAAAGGTGAGTCAACTATTAAACATCCTAAACATATAATAGGTCTGGGCGCTTCTGCTGGCGGCCTTGAAGCTCTGCAGGCATTTTTCAAAAACTGTCCAGGTGATACAGGTTTTGCCTTTATTGCTGTGCAACATTTATCACCCGACTACAAAAGCATGATGAATGAATTGCTTGAACGTCACACTGACATGCCAGTAAGTTATGCTGTCGATGGTGATTTAATCGAAGCCAATCACATCTACCTGATAACACCACGAAAAAATTTACGTGTTGCTGAAGGTAAAATACTACTCTCCGACCAAATCCCTGATACCGGCTTAATATTCCCTATTGATACGCTATTCAGATCTCTGGCAGAGGATCAACAGCATAATGCTGTGGGTATTGTGCTATCGGGCACTGGCTCTGATGGAACAAGGGGATTACTGGCAATCAATGAAGTAGGCGGAACTGTCATTGTACAGGATGCTGAATCAGCCCAGTTCGACGGAATGCCACGTAGCGCAATAACCTCAGGGGTTGCCAACCTGGTATTACCCCCCGAAGAAATGCCTCAGGCTCTGATCAATTATTTCTCTCACCCTTTTAATCGAGTTGAAACAGTTATTACCAGACAGAATCTACCGGAACATGAAGGCATTCTCGAACAAATTTTTGAAATTATAAAAGAATATAATGAACTTGATTTAAGACATTATAAGCAAAGCACTGTTATACGCCGAATAGAACGACGCCTGGTTATCAAACAGTTAACAACCCTTGATGAATATTTAAAATTTTTACGCCAGGATAAAGAAGAGAAACGCATACTTGCAAAAGACCTGTTGATTGGAGTAACCCGCTTTTTTCGAGATACAGAAGCCTTTGAAATGCTAAAAGAAAATATTCTGCCGGTTTTAATTAATGAAGGTAACAAAAAAACACCTATTCGGGTTTGGGTGGCTGGCTGCTCCACTGGCGAAGAACCTTATTCATTAGCCATCGCATTTATGGAACAAATGGAAAAAATGAGTTTTTTCCGACCGGTCAAAATATTCGCCACGGATGTTGATCCCGATGCCATTCAGGAAGCCGCTACTGGTGCTTATGCTGAAAATATTATCCAGGACGTTCCGGGATATTTATTAAAAAAATATTTTAATACTAATAATGGGAAATTTATTGTTAGTAACCAGCTTCGTAAAATGGTGGTTTTTGCTCAGCACAACTTAATCACCGACCCACCTTTTTCAAATATGGATATGGCCAGTTGCCGAAACGCACTCATATATCTGCAACCGGGCGTACAGCAAAAAGCACTGACTTATCTTCACTTTTCACTCCGCTTGAATGGCATTTTATTTTTAGGTTCTTCAGAATCTCTGGGTGATTTAAAAAATTACTTCAGTGTCATAGACAATCGAATGAAAATTTTCCGTAAGGCAGTCGATGCCAGACTGGTACTGGAAAATCAATTACGCAACCAACCGAATAAAAGAAATCCTGCCTTGAGACATGTCGGTAACAGTCAATTGCTACATTCACACAAACCGCTACACATGCAAAATGATATGAACCATATCAACCAGCGTATGCTCGAATCATTTGTCCCCCCGGCTATTGTATTAAACGAACAGTTAGAAGCTATCCATACATATGGCAAAATTTCACCCTACATACAGAAATTAAAACCAGGCAAAGTATCCACCTCTATCAGGGACTTACTGGATAACTCAATTTCTGTTGCCGCTTCCACGGCATTACACAGAGCATTAAAAATACAAAAAGATGTCGAGTATACTGGTGTTAATTTAAACTCTGATGAGCTGAAAGCAAAACTTAACCTTAAGGTATTATATATTGGAGATGCTAATGCCGGCTTTATAAACCTGGTACTAATTTTTGAAAATGCAGGCATAAACATTCAACAGGATGACGGTGAACGGCAAAGCATCACAATAACCGGTTCAAATGACTCTAATGAAAGAGTTGAAGAGCTGGAGAGAGAGTTAACCGACAGTCGCGAACACTTACATGCCACAGTAGAAGAACTTGAAACTACCAATGAAGAATTACAGTCTACCAATGAAGAATTAATGGCCTCAAATGAGGAATTACAATCGACTAATGAAGAATTACAGTCTGTAAACGAAGAGCTATATACCGTCAACAATGAACATCAATTGAAGATAGAGGAGTTAGTTCAATTAAACGATGATTTGAATAACTTTATGCAATCCACTGACATTGCTACCATTTTCCTGACCACCGATATCATGGTGAGAAAATATACACCAGCGGCTACCCGTTACTTCAATCTATTACCACTGGATCTGGAAAGACCGTTTGATCATATTTCACACAAACTGAACATTGATGATTTAATTAGCAGGGTACGTCACGTCATTCTAAGAAGAGTAGTCGTTGAGAAGGAAGTCAGCACTTTGGATAAAAAACTCGTGCTATTAAAACTTATCCCTTATTTAACCACTGACAATACCAATGACGGTGTCGTTATTACGATCACAGATATATCAGAAATTAATGAAAGCAAACAAACCGATCTAACCGTAAAGAAACTTGAAGAGGACTTACTTAGACTAAAAGATCGTTGCGAAGTCATGAAAAAAACCGGGCTTTATGGCTTCTGGTCCTGGAATATCACAGAAGATATAATAACTGGAGATTCTGAGTTTTATAATATTCTTGGATACTTGCCAGCTGAAATTTCACGTTATGAAGACTTTATAAAAATCATTCACGAAGATGACGTTGAGCGTTTAAGAGACCAGGTAAGCCAGGGACTGGATAAACATGATGTTGTGAAATTTAGTTTTCGATTAAAACAATCTGGAGATGAAGAAGTTATAATCAATTCCAATGGAATAGTTCGATTCGATGATCTGGAAAACCCTATTGAATGGGTAGGCGTAATCTATAAACCAGTAACTCAAATTTGATAGCTTGACCAGGTTTAAACTGGAAGGGGATTAAACCTGGATTCCGCAGTTGACCGCTCGTAATAGAGATTAACCCACTGTTTCATATACGATTACAGTTGATGTGTATAATCACCCAATCGGTGAATCCCGCTACGAACTGAATTGCACGTTTGAGGCGGCGTATCTCTTCGTTGTAACTTCCTTGGAATAGCTCGCTATTCCGCGTTTACGCCTTGATCTACACCACCTCAAACGCACAATCAGCTCGTCCAACTGCGGATTCCAGGTTGAAAGCTGTTGAACAGAGATAAATAAAATTCCTTAGGCTATTTCCTGTTTTCGTTTAGCCATAATTAAAGTCAGTTTAATCAATAGTAAAGCCCAGGGGGTTCCGTGTAATATCAAATCAAATACATCCAGCAATTTAAAAAAATCACCATTAATCAACATCCTTAATTTTTCCAACAGATGAGGTTCGGGGAAAAATGGAGCCAGCCCTAAAAACAAACTCAACACAATAAAATTGGGTAGAGGTAAGGCATCAATTATCTTTAGCATAAACACTCACTCCGTGAAGGGTTAATCAAAATCCTGGATTAAATTCTGACGAAAACTTAGGATAAATATTGAATTTATAATTACAATTTTAACCATTTTTTTACTTTTGTAAATATAAAAGCTACTTTTCAATAAAACACCTAGAGATACAAAGACTTTAATAGAATATTTTTTCTGCTTATCAAACTAGTAATTGGCTCTAATTACAGTATTTTTCCGGTTAATTTTGAGCAATTTAGTTACAGAATGACAAAAAGATACATCAATACACTGTTAAGATAACTAAACAGCAGACCAGGTTGTATTATCCTAGATTCCGCAGTTGACCGCTCGCAATAGAGATTAACCCACTGTTTCATAAATCATTACAGTTGATGTGTATCATCACCCAATCGGTGAATCCCGCTACGAACTGAATTGTACGTTTGAGGCGGCGTATCTCTTCGTTGTAACTCCTTGGAATAGCTCGCTATTCCGCGTCGTTACGCCTTGATCTACACCACCTCAAACGCACACTTCAGCTCGTCCAACTGCGGATTC
>JBNKKI010000016.1:0-18071 GCA_050291745.1 Gammaproteobacteria bacterium
GTCTACGTAACACCTTAATGCACCTGATAAAATCAAAAACACACTCTTCACCAATCAGGTGACTACGGTGTTTTTGATTTGACCAGGCACATCAATCTGTTACGCATCTTTTTCACGCTCAACTGATTTTTCTAGGTTTAATTATTTTGATCGATCTTAAGCCAAAATAGAAAATAATGAATTGATCAAAATCTTTACTATTCTTAAAAAGCATAAAATACGCCAAAGTAATAAATTTGTTTAGAATTATGAATTTATTTTTTGGGTAAGAGCCAGTTTAATCTAAATATTTAAAATATGGTTCTAAAATGGTGCGTTAATGCTTTTAATGCACAGATATGGAACCTGAAAAGTTTCTGCTCCCTCATTCCTTTATCAGTTGATAAACCTCCAAACTATTTCCTCTAGCAGGTTATTCTTAAGATATACTTTATCCTAGAAAAATCAGTTGAATCATGAAAGTCTATGTAACACCTTAATGCACCTGATAAAATCAAAACACACTCTTCACCAATCAGGTGACTACGGTGTTTTTGATTTGCCGGCAATTGCTCCTGCATTGCTCTAACTACAGCCATCCATGGCTTAGACCAGGTACATCAATTTGTTATGCATCTTTTTCACGCTCAACTGATTTTTCTAGGTTTATTTGTGTTAGCAATAAAATGAATTTGCTGTAATTTACACTATAATTCTTTTCCACCATGGGCAATGAATGCAGATCTATGAAAACACGAGAAATTCAAAATGAATTCCTTTAAATGGGGGAAGCATTTTATAACCGGTCTAAATGATGTTGATGAGCAGCACCATTATCTGGTGGATCTGATTAATCAATTTAGCGACCTGCTAGCAGAAAATAAATATACATCTGAAGATATCAATCGCTTATTTAAAGACCTGGCTGATTATTCAGCATATCATTTTCGCGAAGAAGAAACGCTGATGACTGAAGCTGGTCTCGATAAGCGCCACCTGGACAAACATTTCAAAATACATCAGGATTTTTTACATGAATTGGGCAATATGTTTGCAGCGATTAGTCCGGAACAAACGCATACCGCCAAAGCTTTACTGGATTTTTTGATTAACTGGCTTGCCTACCATATTCTTGGTACTGATCAGAATATGGCAAGACAGGTTGCTTTTATAAAATCAGGTCTGTCGCCGCAGGAAGCTTATGATAAAGAAGAAAGAGAAGCTGATACCGCAACCGAACCTCTGCTCGCGGCGCTGAATAATCTTTTCATTCAAATATCTGAACGTAATAGAGAATTAGTTTTATTAAATCAGTCACTTGAAAGAAAAGTGGCAGAAAGAACCAGAGCTTTGTCTGATGTTAATGCCCATTTAGAAGAACTGTCATTAACCGATACACTGACGAATTTACCGAATCGCCGATACGCCATGAACCAACTGGAAAGCCTCTGGAAAAATTCAAAAAAATCAGCCTCACCCTTGACCTGTATGATGATTGATGCCGATCAGTTTAAAGAGGTAAATGATAATCATGGTCATGATGCCGGGGATCAGGTGTTAATCAAGCTGGCAAAAACTTTACAGGATTGTTTTCGCAATGATGATATTGTTTGTCGTCTTGGTGGAGATGAGTTTTTTGTGATCTGTCCGGATACTGATCATCAGGGAGGGATGTATATCGCTGAGCAGGTGCGTAAAACTGTTTCAGATCTTAAGGTTCCTACCGGTGATGGTTTTTGGGATAGTAGTATTAGTGTTGGCGTAGCAACAATGAATGCACAGATGGAAAACTTTGAAATGTTGATAAAACTGGCAGATAGAGGGGTTTATAAGGCTAAACAGGATGGTAAAAACTGCGTCCGGGCTGTATGACCTATGTGCTGTGGTTAGAGCGCATGTTGAAATTCTGAGAATTAAGTTGATTCAAATCATATCGATATTTTAGATTTGGATTAGACTCTTTTTAAACGTGTTATCGGGTTTGTGGAATGGATGATTCTTTAAAGGACCTGTTAGAAGCTGAGTCTGAAGCTGAAATAATTGTCTCCAAAGGTGAACAGGAGAAGGAGACGATTGTGCAAAAAGCACTGGATGATGCCTACGCCATGGAGTTGCAATTTAATCAGCGACTAGCGGAAATGCACCAGTCATTTCTTGATAAGGCGAAAGAGCGTGCATCGCAAACAATTGCTGAAATGAAACTGCGTTATGATGAACGCAATAAGGAACTGCGCGATTTAGCAGGAAAACATGATTCTGAAGCTTTAGCAAAGGCGATTGAATTGATACTCAATCGGCAGGAATCTGATTCCTCATGAGTGGTTTTACCAGTGCCTACCTGAATACCCGATTAAGCATTTTTGCTGGAAAATTGCTAGGTATTGATCGTCTGAAGGCTTTACTGGACGCTGATCTGGCGGCAATTGTAAAACAGGTAAATGAATTAACCGGGCACAATTATCAGACTGATGAAAAAGATATAAACTTACTGGGCAGTCAACTGGTAAGTATTGCGTTAAATGATTTTCAGCCTTTAATCAGACCATTTTCCGGTCACGAAAGCCGTTTTTTTAATTATACTATTCGATGGTTCGAGCTGGTTAATCTTAAAGTTATTATTCGCGGCAAATTTACTGGAACCAGCAATACTATCATTCAGCAGCAACTGGTAGATTTGGGCGATTTTGCAGACTTACCTGTAAAAAAATTACTAGAAACTGAAGACCCGCATGAAATGTTGAGAATGCTTGAGAGAACAGCTTATGCAGGTATTGTTCGACAAGCCAGGCATGTTTATGAAACGCAGGGAAATGATTTGTTTTTGCTGGATGCAACTATTGACCGAAGCTTTTTTATTAATCTGAAACAACGTTTAATAAGACTGGATAATCAGGATGTCAGCCGGGTAAATCAGGTGATGGGGGTATTACTGGATCGGTTTAACCTGCTCTGGCTTATGCGTTACCGCTTTTCCTATCATTTATCTCCAGCTAAATCGTATTATCTGTTAACTGCACCTGGAAAAAGTTTACATTCAGCCAACTTAATGCGTTTAGCTAAATTGGAAAGTATTGATGAGATTTTGTTAGCGCTGCCAGAATCTTTACGCTTAAAACTTACTGGCTTAAAGACTATCGGAGAAATTGAAACAGTCATGGAGTACTCAACTCTGGCTGTGGCCAGTAAGGTTCTCAATCATGATAATCTGGTATCACGATGTTTTTCCTATATTATTTTACGAGAGGCCGAGACCCGTTTCTTACAGGCATTAATTAAGGGAAAACAACTGGGGTTTGACGATCTATTGATCAGACAGGCGTTGACAGGGGGGCAATGATGTTTAGTCAAGCTGTCGAAATGAAAAAAGTTAATCTGGTCATGATGGATAGTGATGCTCAACGTGCAGCGATTGCTCTGGCACGTATTGTTATTCTGCATCCCTTCGAAGATTTACATAACAGCTTACAGATGCTGGAGTTTCCTGCTAATTCTTTTTATGAGGCATATCACAGCCTACAATCCAGGCTTGCCAAGATAACCGAATTTCTGCCTGAACCTCTTCATAGTCCTGATGATTTAACTCAGCTTGTTACTGTAGAACAGTTGCAGCAAATGGATGAACAGGTTAAAGACCTGTGGGTTTTAGTCTCTAAGGTTCAGGAAAAATTAAGAAAAGAAAATGAACAATTGACAGCGACCAGACAACTATCTAACAGCTTACAGAAATTTGCCTCACTGGATCTGGATTTAAGCCGTTTAAAAAAGAGTAGTCGTTTTTTGAAAATTATTGTAGGAACGATACCTACGGCTAATTATAGTCAATTAAAAAGGGCTCTGTCGCTGGCTGAATTTATGATCAATCCTTTCTATTCTGGTAATGGTCAGGAGCATGTAGTGATTATGGGATCGAGTCAACAGCAGGTGGATGTGCATGAATTGTTGAAATCTGCTGATTTTCGTGAGCTGGATATTCCAGAAGAATTCTCTGGTAACCCTGCACAATTAAAACAAAGTTTAGTTGAAAGTTTATTGCGGTCACAACAGAAAATAGAATCGATACAGCTTGAACTTTCAACTCTATTGAAGGAAATAAAACCGACTTTACAGAAATCATATAATTTACTGGTTTTATCAAAACCCTACGCTGATCTATCTACCGTGCTAAAGGGTCAGGGTGGTCTGGTTTCAATGCTGGGCTGGGTTCCAGCTGATAGCGAACAATTGATTAAAGATGCTTTAAATAACGAATTACAATATCCTTTTTATATTAAATTATCCTCACCGCAAATTTCGGAGTATGACTCTGTACCCTCTTTGATCAGGCATAACTGGTTATTGCGACCCTTTCAAAAATTAGTCAGTAATTTTGGTTTACCCGGCTATGCTGAAGTTGATCCAACTGTCTTATTTTTTCTGAGTTATACCCTGATGTTTGGCATGATGTTTGGTGATATTGGACATGGTGCCGTTATAGCATTGGGCGGCCTGTTTTTCTGGAGAAAAAAAATGGCCGTCACCATAATTACTTTCTTCCTTGGCATGTCATCAATTTGCTTTGGATATATCTATGGTAGTGTATTTGGTTACGAACATGTCATTCATCCATTGTGGATGTCGCCGATGGATGACCCTGTTTTAGTTTTGTTGATTGCGCTGGCCTGGGGAGCACTGTTTCTGATTATTTCAAATTTGCTAGCTATTAGAAATTACCTGATAGTGAAATTATATCAACAGGCTTTTTATAGCGGAAAGGGACTAGCAGGATTACTGTTTTATTTAGGGGCTTTGTATTCAGCATATCAATTGATGTCGAATGATCAGTTTGGGTGGTTAGAAACAGTTTGCCTTGTTTTACCACTTTCTATCATAGTTTATTTTCAATGGAAACAATCACAGGCATCTCTATTTGAGAGGATACTGGTGGTCTTCATAGAAAGCCTGGAATTTATAATCAGCAGCGTTTCCGGCACCTTATCATTTTTACGTGTAGCCGCCTTCAGTTTAAATCATATTGCATTATCTGCTGCTGTTTTTTCAATTGCAGCTATGATGGATACCACCGGTCACTTTATAGCTGTTTTGCTAGGTAATATTTTTATCATTGCGCTGGAAGGTGCAATAGTCGCTATTCAATGTTTACGTCTTGAATATTATGAAGGTTTTTCACGTTTTTATAGTGGTAAAGGTAAAGTATTTGAACCACTTAAACTCGATCTCTAAAGAGGATAATTAAATGACTCTAATCACCATTCTACTGACTTTAAGTGTTGTGGGTATTATTGCACTGGGTACTTACCTGTTATTGTTTCCAGAGCTGGTAAAACAAAAAATTCCACGCTGGGTGAAAGGCTCTGTCGTGATGAATTTAGCGCTATTTGCAATAGGTATTATTGCCATATTACTTGCTACGGTTAATGAAGCCGCAGCAGCTCAATCTGTAGCGGGTGAAATGAAAGAGGTGAGTATCGGACTGGGATTGGCGCTGGTAGGCATTGGCCTTCCAACAGGTCTTGCAGCGATTGGTGCCGGATTAGCGGTAGGTTCGGTGGGCTCAGCTTCATTAGCTGTTATTGTGGAAAAACCGGAATTATTTGGTCGAACACTCATATATTTAGGTTTGGCTGAAGGTATAGCCATTTATGGTCTGGTCGTGAGTATTCTTTTGCTTGGCAAAATATAAGCTTCTAATGAATCTATACGTTCAGTTATCAATGCGGAAATTAACCTGGATATGAATATTCTAGCTATGGGAGATTCAGCATTAATGGATGGTTTCTCTATTCTGGGAATAAAAACCTATGTTGATCAATCACCCGAGGAGATTAATCAAATTTTAAGTGAGTTAAAAAGAAATCAACAGCGTGCACTTATTTATATGCAGCAGAATTTGATTAATGCTGATATTCCAATGGTCAAGCAACTTCGTGAAAGAGGTGGTTCAATTCTGATTTGTGAAATTCCAAATTTAAAGGAAGCCAATACTTATCAACCGGCAGTAGAAAAATTAATAAAACGGGTACTAGGGGCTTCTGTACTGGAGGGAAGTAATGAAAACTGAGCATGAACAGGTAAAAGCGCTGCAGCAGGCTATTTTACAGCGAGCTAATCAATTTGCTATTGAACATGTTCAACAGGGGGTTATGACTAGAAATAAAATTATTGAGGATGTTCGCGAAAAAATTAAATTAATGGAACAGAAAGAATTACTGTCAGCCAAAATTCGAGCTGATCGTGAATATCATCGTCTGGTGCAGGCCAGTGAGTTACGTATTCAATCCGAACTTGATCGCAATCGATGGGGGCTGGTACAGGCAGTGATGCATAATGTAGTGGATGAATTGAATAGAGTACATATGGATCATCAAAAATATATAGCGATTTTTAAAAATTTATTGCAACAGGGGGCTACTAGCATGGGAGATATTCCCATGATAGCAAAGGTTAATAGTGATGATTTAACACTGTTCACTGAACAATGGCAGACCCTTGTTAAGGAATGCTGTGGAAATAAATATAACATAGAATTATCAACAGAAGCCTGTGATTGTTCAGGGGGATTAAGATTGATTGCAAAGTCAGGCGATGAAATGGTGGACTATACGTTCGAAGGTATTGTGACACGACGTGAAGCTGAATTAAGACGGTTAATCTTCGAGCGTTTGTTTTCAACAGTATCAACAATGGGAACTGTATTTAATGGGTGAAATCATTGAAATTAATGGACCAATCGTCACTATTCGTCAGCCTGGTATACAAAATGGAGAGCAGGTCAGGATAGGTGAGATGGGATTGATTGCCGAAGTCATCCATTTACGGCAGGAGAATGCACTGGTACAGGTCTATGAATCTACGGAGTCATTACGCCCAGGTGAGCAGGTTACCGGTTTGGGCTATCCACTGTCAGTTGAATTAGGACCGGGTTTACTGGGCCAGATATTTGATGGTGTTCAACGGCCATTAAATAAAATTATGCAATTAAGTGGTCAGAATATCACTCGTGGTCTGCAGGTTGAAGCTCTGGACAGGGAAAAAAAATGGCATTTTATCCCGCATGAAAATATTCTTGTTGGTCACAGGGTAACAGCAGGTGAAATACTTGGGACAGTACAGGAAACAGAAACTATTCTTCACCGGATACTGGTGCCACCTGATTGTTATGGTGAAATTATTGAGCACGCGCCTGAAGGGGATTACAACATTGAGGAAATTATCTCTCGAGTAAAAACTGACAGCGGTTCTGTTACTGAGTTAAAAATGTACCATCGCTGGCCGGTACGCATTCCACGTCCTTATCATTCACGTTCAAATTCCAGTGAGCCTTTGATAACCGGACAACGTATTCTGGATACTTTTTTTCCATTACTTAAAGGTGGCAAAGCTGCTGTACCTGGCCCATTTGGTGCTGGAAAAACCATGGTTCAGCATCAAATTGCCCGTTGGGCTAATGCCGATATTGTTTTATATGTGGGTTGTGGTGAACGCGGCAACGAAATGGTAGATATATTACAGTCTTTTCCCAAACTTAAAGATCCTCATAGTGGGCGATCCCTGATGGAGCGTACTTTTCTGGTAGCCAATACTTCGAATATGCCTGTTGTAGCACGCGAAGCCAGTATTAATGTTGGCGTGACTATGGCTGAATATTTTCGAGACCAGGGCTATGATGTTGTTATGGTCGCAGACTCTACAAGTCGTTGGGCAGAAGCTTTACGTGAAGTGGCTGGCCGACTCGGTCAGATGCCGGTAGAGGAGGGTTACCCAGCCTATCTGGCTTCACGACTGGCTGCTTTTTATGAGCGTGCCGGTATGGTAAATACACTTGCTGGACAGCAAGGGTCTGTCAGCCTGATAGGTGCTGTATCTCCTCCTGGAGGTGATTTTTCAGAACCGGTAACAAGTCATACTAAAGAAATTATTCGTACTTTCTGGGCTTTGTCCAAACCATTAGCCGATGCCCGTCATTACCCCTCTGTATCCTGGCTTGAAAGTTTTACTTCATATGCTGAAAGAGCAGCAGAATGGTGGTCGGAGAATGTAAATACCCGTTGGAGTTCACGCCGTGAACAGGCTCTGGCTCTTTTATCTGAATCTGATGAGCTTGAACGGATAGTGAATCTAGTGGGACCTGAAGCACTATCTTCTGCACAACGCTGGATTCTGGAAAGTTCAGGGTTGATTAAGGAAGCTGTATTACAACAATCAGCACTTGATGATGTAGATAGTTATTGTTCTCCGCAAAAACAATTTGCCCTGCTTGATTTAATGCTGGAATATCATGATGATGGTGTAGAGTTAATCAATCTTGGTGTACCTGTTGAGCAACTGGCTGAACTACCTTTCAGTGCTGAATTAAAACGTCTTAAATCATCAGTTAGTAATGATGATTTGCAGGCCTTCAAAGATGTAGCAGACAGAATACGTAGTAAACTGGATGTGATGAGAGCGGAATATAGCCATATCCGGGAGCCACTGAAATGAGTGATCTTGAATACCGTAAAGTTACCTCTATTTATGGTGCATTGATGTTTCTGAAAGCTGTGGATAATGTCGCCTATGGTGATCGTGTTGTCATACGTGATAAACAGGGGGGACGTCGTAATGGTCAGGTGATACGAACCTCCAGGGAAGTGGTGATGGTTCAGGTTTTTGAGGGTACAGATCATCTTGATCTGGAAAATACCTGGGTACGATTTCTCGATAAACCATTTGAGTTATCTCTGTCACCCGATATGCTGGGACGGAATTTCAATGGTATTGGTGAGCCTCGCGATGGGCGTCCACCGATAATTTCGAGTATTCAGCGAAATGTTAATGGAGCACCAGTCAATCCTGCTGCCCGTTCCTATCCACGAGAATTTATTCAAACCGGTATTTCTACTATTGATGGTCTCAATTCATTAGTACGCGGTCAAAAGTTACCCATTTTTTCAGGCTCGGGTTTACCACATAATAAACTGGTTGCTCAAATTGTAAGACAGGCGAAATTAACTGGTGATGCTTCCAATTTTGTTATAGTTTTTGCTGCAATTGGTGTGTCTTATTCGGATGCACGCTTTTTTGAGCAGGAATTTGAATCCAGTGGCGTATTACGTAATGTTGTGATGTTTATGAATCTGGCTAATGATCCTCCAATGGAACGCCTGATTTTACCACGAACAGCTTTAACAGCAGCTGAGTATCTGGCCTTTGAACTGGATCACCATGTATTAGTCGTTATTACCGATATGACTAACTATGCAGAAGCCTTACGTGAAATTGCCACCGAGAAAGGTGATGTTCCATCGCGAAAAGGTTACCCGGGATATCTGTATTCTGATCTGGCAGAAATTTATGAACGGGCAGGCCGGTTACATGATCATCATGGTTCTATAACCATGATTCCGGTGTTGTCTATGCCGAGTGATGATATTACCCATCCAATCCCTGATTTGACCGGTTATATTACTGAAGGCCAGATCGTGTTAAGTCGTGAGTTACATAGTAAATCTATTTATCCACCGGTAAATGTGCCACCATCACTATCACGTTTGATGAAAGATGGAATTGGTAAGGACGATACCAGAGAAGATCATGCACGAGTCGCTAGCCAGCTCTATGCATCGTACTCTCGGGCTATGGATTCGCGTAATCTGGCTTCAATTATTGGTGCGGAAGAATTATCAAGTCGTGATCGACAGTATCTGGAGTTTGCGGGACGTTTTGAATCTGATTTTGTCAATCAAAGTAGTGATGATGATCGCAGTATAATTGAAACACTGGATCTTGCCTGGGAGCTATTATCCTTATTACCCCCATCCGTACTCAGTCGGGTATCTGAACAGGATTTACTTAAATATCATAGCTGGGATGGTTCCTGATTATGCAGGACAGGCTTAACATTCCTCCTACAAAAAGTTCATTGCTGGACCTTAAGCGTAGATTATTATTTTTAAATGAAGGTTACCGTTTACTGGAAAGAAAACGTGAACTATTGACACGCCTGGTGTATGAAAAATTAAAAGAATATCGTCAACTTAATGAATCTACTCTTGAAACTATTTCAGAAGCCTATCGCTGGTTAAGTATATTGCAGATGAAAATGGGCAGTTTTCGTATGCAGCAATTATCTGTCGGGCTGTCAGAAGCGATAGAAGCGAAAGTCTTACCCAGACGTAATATGAGTGTGCAGTATCCATCCGTAGAGATACGTAAGTTACCTTTACAGCCTGTTGGGATTCTCGGCAGTGACTCAAGCCTCGATGAAACCCGCTCCAGTTTTTCTGATATGCTGGTAAAAACTGCCAGACTGGCAGAGGTTGAAACTGCTCTGGGACGCTTACTGGAAGAGCAGAGGAAAACGCAAAAAAGGGTCAATGCATTAAAATATAATGTCATTCCTAGATTTCAGCGCACCATAAAATATATTGAGTCAAGCCTGGAAGAAGAGGAACGCAATAATTTATTTCAGCTTAAACTGTTAGCTCGTCAGAGCTGATCCGGAAAAAGTCACAGGTTTCTTTTCGTTTTTAATGATTTATATGCTTTTTTGAGGTTTAACCAGGCGTATAATAAATAGTTTCCTGACTTGGTAATATAAAAATGACAGAGAGTAATTTTTCCTCAGCTTTTGGTTTGTTCCAGCTTGAACGATTACCACGTCGGAAACGTGAATTATTACGCGCCTGGGATGCTGCTGATGAATATATTCTCGATATCGTACAATCTGAATCACTCAATCTGCAGTCAGTACTTATTTGTAATGATCATTTTGGGGCTTTGTCTACTGCTCTGCATGAGTTTCATCCTGTCAACTGGTCTGACTCCTTTATAGCGCATAAAGCAACTCAACATAATCTTATTAAAAATGGTTTTGCTGTCACTGATGTGAGCTGTCTTAATAGTTTGGAAATTCCACAGCAACCGGTAGAGCTGGTTTTATTTAAAGTGCCTAAGAGTCTTGCTTTATTTGAATATCAGTTGATTCAGCTTAAACCTCTATTGAATAAATCCAGTCAGCTATTGGTAGCAGGAATGACAAAATCTATGCCGTCAGCAATCTGGAAAATTCTGGAAAGCATTATCGGGCCAACAAAAACCTTACGGGCTGTTAAAAAAGCTAAACTCATACAGGTTTCTGTTGATATGAATTTAGTCTTAGCTGAAAACCCCTATCCTTTGCAGTGGAAACTTGAAGATACTGACTACCGGATCAGTAATCATGCCAATGTCTTTTCTCGAGAAAAGCTGGATATTGGCAGTCGTTTCTTTTTACAGAATTTACCTTTGACTGAAGGTCATGGAGATATTATCGATCTGGGTTGCGGTAATGGCGTACTTGGGCTAATGATGGCTGATCAAAATAAACAGGCATCTGTGCATTTTGTTGATGAATCTTATATGGCCATAGAGTCAGCAAGGATAAATTTTCAACAGTTATCAAAAGATAGCGCTTCTGCAACTTTTCATATCGGGGATGATTTAAGCGATTTTGAAGATCAATCTGTAGATCTTGTTTTATGTAATCCACCCTTTCATCAACATCAGGCAGTGGGTGATACCGTCGCGTTAATGATGTTCAGTGAATCTGCCAGAGTATTAAAGCCGGGTGCTGATCTGTGGGTGATTGGAAACCGTCACCTTGCCTATCATTTAAAATTAAAAAAATTCTTTGAGAATGTGAAAATGCTTGCTTCTAATAAGAAATTTATAATTCTTAAGGCCTCTAATTAACCTGGAAAAATCAGTTAATTATGAAACTCTACGTGACTCTGGAATCCGCAGTTGGACGAGTTGATTGTGCGTTTAAGGTGGTGTAGATCAAGGTGTAACGACGCGCGGCATAGCCAGCAATTCCAAAGCGTTACAACGAAGAGATACGCCGCCTCAAACGAGCAATTCAGTTCGTAGCGGAATCCAGGTTTAAATTATCAGGTTTTGCATCAGGGGGAATGTTATTTTTCTTTTTACAGATAATGGGGTCAATTTTATTTTTGTGAAAATTAATATGACAATCCATTTTTAAATCCGGACCGCGATTTAAAAAGACTTCAATAAGAATGAATAATTCTGTTTCATTAAAATAAGTTTCTTCGATAAAAAAACCAGCGTTATCATTATCAAGTTTAAGGTTTCTACCTGCTGAATAATAATCTAGAACCTCGATATCATGCGGACAAAAATCCCTGCTTATTGTCAGTTTATTTTGAGATAGATTTATTGATTGTAAGGTAACACAGGGATTAATTTCAGTATTGCGTATGATGGCACGAAAAAAACCGCCACCATTTTGCCAGCCTGTTGAAACTATGCGCTCTATCTCCAGGGGTATTAATGGCTGAATTTTTTCATTTGCCCAGGTTAATGGTATCAATAGAGAAAGAAAGGCGAAAAGAAATATTTTCATGAGTTATGCAATATATTGAATATTTAGTCAGGTTAAATAAGTAATGTATGAAAAAGTGCCGACCTAAATTTCGACTTTATTATGTGTATAGATTTTACAGGTATTTCTAATGTTATTATTTATTTAATATGCTTTATCATATAACAAACTAGTCACCCTGGAAAAATCAGTTGAGCGTGAAAAGATGCATAACAGATTGATGTGCCTGGTCTAAGCCAGGGATGGCTGTAGGTAGAGCAATGCAGGCGCAATTGCTGAGAAATCATAAACACCGTAGTCAGCTGATTGGTGAAGATTGTGTTTTTGATTTTATCAGCTGTATTAAGGTGTTACCTGGACTTTCATGATTCAACTGATTTTTCTAGGGTCATACCTCATAAAGATTAACCAGAGAGATAAATATGGATCTGATAAAAATATTAGGGCAGCTTGATGTGAAAGCTGACTGGGTAGGACTTCGATATGTTGATGAGAGCACGACATTTCGATGGTTACGTGATGGGCATCCTCAGGCAAATGATCGCTCTAATAGTCAGGGTTTAATGGTTGAAGTGCTGGTCGATGGTCAGTTCGCTTATTATGCAACCAGTCGGGTTGATATTGTGAGTGTGCAGGCTGCTGCTGAAAAAGCTGTGAAAATGGCAATAGAAGCTGCACCATACAGTATTCATAAATTTACTGAAGCTGCGCGTCCGGTAGCCAAAGGCAGTTATCGTTCCCCCTATCAGCTTGCTGAAAATGCACTGTCAGCTGGTGATATCAATGATTTATTATTGAAGTCCTGTGAAGCTTTAAAAGTTTCAGAAAAAGTGGTTTCAACGAATGCTATGGCTTCCATTATTAGCAGTGATCATCTGTTTGTGTCCAGTAACGGTAGCCATGTCGAACAACAGTTTCTGATCGTAAGTACAGGGTCTATGGCTGTCGCTCAGGATGGACCGGTTGTGCAGAAAAGATCTGATAGTGGTATGCGGGCTAGAAGCTGGCAAATTGGTCTGGAATCTCTGGATGAAAATCGTTTGCTGAACGATAGCGTGAGAGTCGGTGAAGAGGCTGTCGAATTATTAAGTGCTGATGAATGTCCTTCCGAAACCATGGATTTAATGCTGGCTCCAGATCAAATGATGTTACAGATACATGAAAGTGTGGGGCATCCACTGGAAATAGATCGTATTCTGGGTGATGAGCGTAATTATGCAGGCTGGAGCTTTGTCAGATTGAAAGATTTTGGTCAATTGAGATATGGCTCTGATTTAATGAATATTACTTTTGATCCAACTGTTGCTAATGAAATGGCTTCTTATAATTTTGATGATGGTGGTGCTAAAGCTGAACGGGAATTTATTATTAAGGATGGTATTTTACAGCGTGGATTAGGCGGTATTGAAAGTCAGATTCGCTCTGGTGTGCCGGGAGTGGCAAATTTCCGTGCCAGTAGCTGGAATAGAGCGCCAATTGATCGTATGGCCAATCTTAATCTGGAACCGGGAGATTCTTCTATTGAGGATATGATTGCTTCAGTAGAGAAGGGGGTGTTTATGCATTCAAACCGCTCCTGGTCAATTGATGATTATCGCAATAAATTTCAGTTTGGCTGCGAATATGCCAAATTAATTGAAAATGGCAAAATCACGAAAACTGTGCGAAACCCGAATTATCGAGGTATCTCGAATAGTTTCTGGAATAATCTTAAGGGTGTTGGAAATAAGGATAGTTTTGAAATTTTTGGAACACCTAACTGTGGAAAAGGGGAGCCAAACCAGGTAATCAGGGTTGGCCATGCTTCTCCGGCCTGTCTGTTTGCAGATGTGGAGGTGTTTGGTGGTGAGCAATAATTCAATGGATATTAATATGAAAAAAGTATTTGATCAGCTCTGTGATTCACTATTTTCTCAATTGCTGGAAAATGAATCACTGGCAATTTCCCTGGCAGGGGAATCGAGCCTGTTTTGTAGAGTGAATGGTGCAAAAATAAGACAAACCGGGCAGATTGATAATAATGATTTATCTCTTGATCTGGTGTTTAATGATCGTCGGGTAACCGGTTCTGTCAGCCTTTGTGGTGATTTTGATATTGACCTTGAACGGGCTGTTAATGAGTTTCTCCGGCTTCGAAGTGAAGTGAAACTGTTACCGATAGATCCTTTTATTGTTTTACCAACTGGCGGTCAAACGAGTGAAACTATCTGTCAGGGTGAATTCATTGATCCAGAGCAGACTGCGAAAAATTTAATGCAAGCTATGCAGGGGAATGATCTTAGTGGAATTTTTGCATCGGGATCTATTTATCGTGGGAATGCGAATTCAGCTGGTAGTAAACACTGGTTTTCCAGTGATAGTTTTTCTCTGGATTACTCCTTAATCAATCCTCAGGAAAGAATGGTTAAAGCTACCTATGCCGGTTCGAACTGGTCACAAACAGATTACCAGAAAAATCTGGCATCTTCTGTTGAAAAGTTAAAATTAATGGGGCAAAGCACCATCAAACTGGCACCCGGAAATTATCGAACTTTTATTGCTTCTGCCGGAGTTTCTGATTTATTAGATATGTTTGCATGGAATGGATTAAGTGAGTTGAGTATGCAAACTGGTGAATCTGCCTTTTTAAAAATGCGCAATGAAGGTATTAAATTATCACCTATGTTTAATTTTGCGGAAGACTTTAGCAATGGTCTGGTTCCGCGCTTTAATGAGCAGGGTGAAGTATCAGATGAGCGTATAGAACTCATTACTCATGGTGAACTTAAGAGTTGTCTGATCAGTTCCCGTACGGCAAAAGAATATGGATTAGAATCTAATTTTGCCAATGAATGGGAAGATTTTCGCTCACCGGTTATGGCTTCCGGCGATCTGCCTGAATCTGATGTATTAGAGGCTCTTGGAACAGGTGTTTATCTATCGAATCTGCATTATTTGAACTGGAGTGATCTGGCTGGTGGTCGTATTACCGGTATGACTCGATATGCCTGTTTCTGGGTAGAAGATGGTGTCATCAAGGCACCAATAGAGAATATGCGTTTTGATGATAGTTTTTATCATTTTTTCGGAGATAACTTGCAGGCAGTTACCCGTGAATCCTATATTAATCCGGATGTGGGTTCCTATGGAGGGCGAGCCCTGGGCATGACACAATGTCCTGGAATATTGCTAAGTTCATTTGCTTTGACCTTATAAATCTCTATACAGGATTTTTTATTATCTGTAGAAAATCCTGTTATTAATGTAATATCTGCCCTACTGTTGCTGTATATCGAACAAATAAAATGGTGTCAGGTTATATTACATGGGTAAGTATGAACAATTAGAAGCTTTTGTTGAAGTGGTTGATCAGCAAAGTTTTAGTGCTGCCGGTGAAAAGATGGGACTGGTTAAATCGGTAGTCAGTCGAAGAGTAAGTGATCTTGAGACCAGGCTGGGGGTGAAGCTACTTAATCGCACAACCCGTAAACTTTCTCTCACTGGTGCTGGAGAGCAATTGTATCAACAGGCCTCGGTATTATTGTCTAATTTAATAGATATCGAGCAAAAGGTATCTGATCAGCAGGTATCTTTATCCGGTCGATTAAAAATTGCGGCACCTCTTTCTTTCGGTTACAGGCACTTATCATCAGCTATTTCTGAATTCGTTAAGATACATCCCGAAATTGATATTTCTTTTGATTTAAATGACAGGGAAATAGATCTGGTTGCTGAGGGATTTGATATGACAATCCGTATTGGTGAACTGGTTGATTCTACTTTAATTGCCCGTAAGCTTGGGGTTATTCGTTTTATTACCGTTGCCAGTGATGAATACCTGGAAAAATATGGAACTCCCTTGCACCCTGATGATCTGATTAATCACCAGGGGTTGCTGTATTCAAATTTGACTGAAAAGCAACAATGGATATTTAATGATAATGGCCGTAACCTTGTGGTAGTCCCTCCAACCCGTTTGATGGCTAATAACGGAGATTTTTTATGCAATGCAGCAATCTGTGGTTTAGGGGTTTTTAATAGTCCGAGCTTTATTCTTAGTGGTGCTATACAACGCGGAGAATTACGGCAAATATTAAAAGGTTTTAATGCTAAGCCAACAGGTGTATATGCTTTATTTCCACCTGGACGTTTAATTCCACGTCGAGTTAAGGTACTGGTTGAATTCCTGCAAAAAAAATATGGGGATTTACCTGAGTGGGATAAAGGACTAGTATAACTGTGGAATTCAGGGTAATTCCATAATATTAAAAATATCCTGCCTTTATCGGTATTAACTTAATATGTTTTCCAGTTAACAGTAGTATTTTTAACTACAAGCATATTGGCTGATGAAGGGGGTTCTATCTCCAGAAGAAGGATTAAAGAAGTAATACGGCATTATTTCTGCAAAACCCGACATAAACTAAAAATAATGGGTTTTTACATAACAGATCTAATTAAGTGAGGTGAAAAATGAAACGACCCGCAAGTGAACTGGTCATGGTCGTCATGCTGGAGAATCTTGTACAGCAAGCTCTGCCACGGACTCTAGCTATACGTCAGAAACTGGAAAGAGGAGAAGTTCTTTTAGCTTCTGAAGTGGAATTTTTTATTGAAATGCTGGATAGATTCAGGCGTTGTGAAAGAGATTTTATGCAAGATGAGCACTGTAAAATTATTTTTACTACAGTTGCTCATATTTTGTATGAAGTTGCCAACATGGCCATGAAGAATGAAAGTGAGAAGGATTAATATCCCGGTTCAATTTTTTATTAGCCGATAAAATTGATATCTATAGTCTGCCCATTGATGTAACTCGTGGTGTGGGTATAATTCCTTCACTTTCCATCGTTGAGTAACTAATGTGTCAATAAAGTCAGATAAGTGGATCCGCCGAATGGCTGAAAGTGAGGGTATGATCGAGCCTTATGAAGCCGGCCAAATTCGGGAATCCGATCAGGGTAGAATTATTTCATATGGAACATCCAGTTATGGTTACGATGTTCGATGTGCCAATGAGTTTAAAATTTTCACTAATATAAATTCAGCAATAGTCGATCCCAAAAATTTCGATGATGATAGCTTTGTCGATGTTCACTCAGATGTCTGTATTATCCCGCCAAACTCTTTTGCTTTAGCTAGAACAGTAGAGTTTTTTCGTATACCTAGAAGTGTTTTGACGGTTTGTCTGGGGAAGTCTACCTATGCACGTTGTGGCATTATTGTTAATGTCACGCCCTTAGAACCTGAATGGGAAGGGCATGTAACGCTCGAGTTTTCTAATACATCTCCCTTACCTGCCAAAATTTATGCTAATGAAGGTGTTGCCCAAATGTTGTTTTTCGAATCCGATGATGTTTGTGAAACTTCATATAAAGATCGGGGAGGTAAATATCAGGGGCAAAAAGGGGTGACATTGCCAAAAGCATAGTTAGTAAAAGCTATTTATGCAGGGCTGAATCCATAGCTTTATGCTGATACCTGTCGTTTAAAATTGCAGCTTATTACTAGAAACCTCTGATCAATTCTTTTTCAGTAACTGTAAAAGTTTATGAAACAGTAGATTAACCTCTATTGCGAGTAGTCAACTGCGGAATCCGGGATAATCCTAGAATCCGCAGTTGGACGAGCTGAAGTGTGCGTTTGAGGTGGTGTAGATCAAGGCGTAACGACGCGGAATAGCGAGCTATTCCAAGGAGTTACAACGAAGAGATACGCCGCCTCAAACGTACAATTCAGTTCGTAGCGGGAT
>JBNKKI010000017.1:0-11975 GCA_050291745.1 Gammaproteobacteria bacterium
GTCTACGTAACACCTTAATGCACCTGATAAAATCAAAAACACACTCTTCACCAATCAGGTGACTACGGTGTTTTTGATTTGACCAGGCACATCAATCTGTTACGCATCTTTTTCACGCTCAACTGATTTTTCTAGGTTTAAGCCTCCAGCTTAAAGATGTATAAAATTCCCATTTGCAATATAAGTGAATACTAATATACTATACAGTATGTTTAGATTTCTTAGAGATTTTAATAGGTGAATATAATGACTGTTTTATTGTATAGTTTATTAATTATTCTGGGACTATTACCTGTGATAGCGATATTCTATTTAAGAAAAAGCAGGTAATAAGCTTTTTAATTTGCCCGGGATCAGTGTGATTAGAGTTTTTAGTATTTCTATCGGAGTTATTCGATGGAAATATTGGCTCTGCCAAATGCTAAATTAATTCGCCTTATCAGCGGTGAGTTGTCGATTCTTTTCTGCGATTTCTACCATGGTTTCAAGACGAACCAGGCGTTTATCAACGCCAATAACATGATTTTCAAGTCTTTCGATATCCCGATTCAGACGCTTAACTTCATCTGTAAGTTTTAGCGTATCCAGTAACAGATCTTTCCATCCTGCCATTAAGCTGCTCCTAATTTTGTAAGTGTCGCATCCAGTTTTTTACGTGTTTCACGAGTTTGTTTTATGGCATCTTTCAAATGCGAAGAAACCAGCTCCATAAGCTCTTTTTCTTCATTAAGACTTATTTGATTATCCGGGTCATAGGCATCCACAGCAAGTCGTACAATTTGCGCAGAAGATGTTCCGGATTTCTGTGCCAGTTGTTCTATACGTGAAATATTCTCGGTAGACATTAAATATTGTTTGCGAACAAGATTACTCATCACTTCACCTGTGTTAACGAATTAATATAAGTATACACAACAGCATGCACAATTCAAGCTGATGCATGAAGTGCGGATATGAGTATTTGGCATAATTTTTATTAAATAGTGCCCGGGTTCAAAAAAATTAGAAAACAGAATAAGTAATTTTATAAATGTTTGCTATTCTTCGCTTCGAATTTTTTAAATCATAAAATTATCAGGATTCAACATGCAAGAGATATTGGCTCAAAGCTATTATGGTAATTCCCTGCAAAGCTGGTTTATTGCTTTAGCGATTATTGTTTTGTCTGCAATGTTAGGCAAGGTAATCTACTGGATGTTTTCAAAATTTATACGTTTATTGACGGCCAAAACTAAAACAAGACTGGATGATTTAGTTGTTGATATGGTTGAAGAGCCGGCAGTTTTTCTGGTTATTGTGATGGGGTTCTGGTTTGCACTGAAATCTTTGACACTATCAGAATCCATTACCGATATTATTTCCAGTTCATATCAGGTTATTGTTGCTCTGTTGATAGGGTGGATGCTGACTCGTCTGTTTGATGCTCTTTATAAAGAGTATATGATTCCACTCGCTGAAAAAACTGAAAATGATCTGGATGACCAGTTACTGCCGATACTCAGTAAAGGCGTAAAAATGATTATATGGGTCATGTCTATAATTATTGGTTTGAATAATGCCGGTTATGATGTGGCTGCATTGATTGCTGGCCTGGGTATTGGAGGTCTGGCCCTGGCTATGGCTGCCAAAGATACGGTGTCCAATGTGTTTGGTGGTTTTACTATTTTTACCGACCAGCCATTTAAGATAAATGAACGTATAAAAATTGCCGGTTATGATGGGACAGTTATCGAAATAGGTGTGAGAAGTACTCGTCTAAGAACCCTGGAAGGACGTATAGTTACTATCCCGAATGCCAAGTTTGCTGATGCTCCGGTAGAAAATGTCAGTTGGGAACCTTCGCGTAAGGTAAAGCTGGATCTGGGCCTGACTTACTCTACTACAGCCGAGCAAATGCAGCAGGCTATGGATATACTTAAATCCATTATTGCGGATAACCCGGATACTGAGGAAAACCCGGTTGTTTTTTTTAGTGGTTTTGGTGATTTTGCAATGAATATATCGTTTATATACTATATTAAAAAAGCTGCAGGAATTGCAGACACTCAATCAGAAATAAACATGCAAATTCTAAAACAATTTAATGAGAATAATCTGGAATTCGCATTTCCTACTCAGACTTTATATAATATTTCTGCTAACTAATGTCTGTATCCGGGGGAGGGTTTATAGCTGGAACGGGGATATTGATGATTAATTTAAATTTATCATCGATTCAACCTGAAAACTGCTTGTAATCTTTTAGCAACATATATAAACTCTCGCTCCTCTGATGCGGGGTGGAGCAGCTTGGTAGCTCGTCGGGCTCATAACCCGAAGGTCGTAGGTTCAAATCCTGCCCCCGCTACCAAATACTATAAAGCCAGACTTAAGGGTCTGGCTTTTTTGTTTTCGGGTTATGATCCCGACAAAAAAAGCGTCGGTCTCAAGCTCGTAATCCCGGGGAAGGTCGTAGGTTCAAATCCTGCCCCCGCTACCAAATACTATAAAGCCAGACCTAAGTGTCTGGCTTTTTTGTTTTCGGGTTATAAGTCTGCCGGAAAAAAACGAACTCAGACTGGCTCGAAGGTGGAAGACTGTAAGTTTGTCATCAATTTTGTTTCCATTCGGGTTTGTGTGGCTGAGATCAGTTGTTTTGCGGTAACGCTAACATTATGAATATAATGCGGCTTTTGCCGATCCGGATTTTTTAACCTGGAATCCGCAGTTGGACGAGCTGATTGTGCGTTTGAGGTGGTGTAGATCAAGGCGTAACGACGCGGAATAGCGAGCTATTCCAAGGAGTTACAACGAAGAGATACGCCGCCTCAAACGTGCAATTCAGTTCGTAGCGGGATTTACTGATACATCAATATTGACTATGATTTATACTATCGCGTCAATAACCTGGAGACTGTCAGGTTTAATTGACCTTAGCGGGGATTGCATCTTAAGTTAGATTTTCAATTATTTGAGTTGAATAGTGGATCTATTCAACGAAACCGATCTGAAAACCTGGTCGGAATGCCATTTCCGCGTAAATTCATCCTGAATACGACAAACTCTCTGGTTGGGTTAATAATTATTAAAATGGAGATTAGCAATGGCAGATAGAAACAAGATGGGTGTTGAAGTGAATATAAACACCAACACATCATCAGAACCGGGCAGCCCTAAAGCGAGCCCTGGTAGTCCTTTTTGTATTGCTATACTGGGCGATTTCAGTGCACGAGTTAATCAAAAGCGACATGAAGTAGAAAATATTTCCAGCCGTCGCCTGATTGAAATTGACCGTGATAACTTTGAAGATGTATTAGCATCATTTAACATCAGCTTAAATTTGAACTTCGATGATACCGAAGGCGTTCATATTGATATCAAAGAACTGGATGATTTTCATCCGGATGAAATCTACGACAAGATTGAGTCATTTAGTAAACTGCGGAGTTTACGCAGAAGATTAAAAAATAATACCAGCTTTGCCGAGGCAGCAGCTGAAATTCAAAGCTGGGGAACAGTGGAAGAGGTTTCCGAACCTCCTCAAATAAATCCCCCTGACCAAATAGTAAGTAGCGCTGAATCTGACATCAATTCAGCAAATATTCTGGATAATATTCTAGACGCTCAACAAACTGGCAATACATCAATGAATGACGCCAGTGAAATCGATAAATTAATTAAAAGTATTGTTGCGCCTTATGTAGAACCGGCTGCGGATCCAAGACAGAATGAAATGATATCAATCGTCGATCAGGCTACCCAAACCCATATGCAAAATATATTGCATCATGCGGATTTTCAAGCGCTTGAGTCAGCCTGGTTATCTTTATACTTTCTGGTTAAACGTCTGGAAACAGATAATAAATTAAAAATTAAAATTCTGGATATCAGCAAACAGGAGTTACAGGCCGATCTGGCAGTGGAAGATTTAACCGCTTCCTCAATCTACAAATTGTTTTGCGACAAAGCCGAGGGTGACTTGCCCTGGAGTGTCTTATTAGGAAATTACAGCTTTACCGATAGTATTAATGATGTGTTATCGCTGGTTAGTATGGGCAGTATTGCTCAACAGACAGGAGCACCCTTTATCGCAGCTGCCAATGAAACTCTGGCCGGTTGTGAGTCTTTCGCTACTTCAGCTGATTATGAAGACTGGAACCATCCTCTCAGTGCCGGCACTGAACAGGCCTGGCAAATGTTAAGAGAGGCAGCTGTTGCTACTTACATAGGACTTGCATTACCTCGATTCTTACTAAGATCGCCTTATGGTAAAAAAAGCAAACCCATTGACTCTTTTGAATTCGAGGAAATGCCGGATGAGCATTGCCATGCCTGTTATCTGTGGGGTAATGCAGCATTTTTAAAAGTTGAATTACTGGCTAGAAGTTTCACAAAACATGGCTGGAACATGCAACCCGGAGAAGAATATCAGACTGATAATTTACCAGTCCATTATTACCAGGAAGATGGAGAAACAGTCAGTAAACCAGCAGCAGAAATTATTTTGACTGAAAAAGGTGGAGAAATAATTAGAAATCGAGGACTGATGACTTTATGGTCTGTCAAAAACTCGGATTCTATTCGATCATCAGACTTTTGCTCAGTGGCAGAAAATGGTCAAAAAATAAGCGGGCGCTGGGCTTAGTTGAATAACAATTTAAAAGGCAAATCTTCAGCTGGATTATTTAGCTGCCACTAAACGGAGTTTAACCTGTTCAACTCTGTGTTCCAGGCTACCAGTAAGCCGGGTATATTTAAGCTGTCTTTTTTGTAACTCCTGTTCGATCAGATATTGAAATTCTGTGCGGTTTAATTCTCCAGAACGATCCCAGCTATCTTCGTAAGGAATATCATCCCCACATAGAAATACCACATCATAACGGTGTATTGACTCATCAGCGAGTTGATCCAGTTTCGCTAGAGTATATCCATGGTAATAATGAGCAAAATGCCAGGTAGTCAAGGCATTAGTATCTACGAAAAGAAATTGATTGCAGTTCGCCAGCAGTGCTTGCTCCCGACTAATATGACCCTCAGCAATTTCTACCAGTTGCTCCGCAGTAAGGCGACGATCCTGTTGATTATTCTCCCAGTATTCACGTCCATATTCAGGCATCCAGAGCGTATTCATTTCATCTGCCATCAAACGCGCCAGCGTTGTTTTCCCCGTTGATGGTGCCCCCAGAAAAACAACCTTTTTAATGAGGTCCTGATAGACAAGAGGATGTATAAATTGAAGCTGCGCATGAGGATCATGCCTGATTTGCGTTGCCGATATGGGAACAATCGAACGAGCTTCATCCACTCTACAGTCTTTCGCATTCAGAAAGCGACTAACATGTTCACCATAAAACTCACTGGAAAAAAAATGGGTTATTTTTCGTCCTCCCAGTTTCCGGGCAATATAATCTTCCTGCATGCGGCAAATCCTATCAGTATAACCAACTTCCTGAGGACCATCCGGTGCTAAAATTACTTCAACCTGTGGGTACAATAATTTAATCCAGGAAGCTCTCTTCTCTAACGATATATCAATGATATCGGGGCAGCCATAGATCAGTACAATCAACTGATCTACCTGAAGTAGTGCCTGCTCGATAAGATATTGATGCCCAAGATGTAAAGGAGCAAACTTACCTAGCGTTAAACCAGTTTTTTTATCCATTCCACTCTTAACTTTCAGCTAACTCCGTTGCTGCAGTTCCGCTTTGCAGCGACAATTGTCGCCACCATACAATAAGCCCACTGACAGCCATAAATAAAAAGACCAGATAAAGAACCGTGGTTGGGTAGAGATCCTTTTGCCAGTAAACATTTATAGCCACAAGATCAACCATAATCCAGAACATCCAGTTGGCCAGAATACGACGGGAAAGTAACCATTGGGCAATCAGGCTGGTTACCGTAATAAAAGCATCGGGATAAGGTAAAGCCGCATCGGTATAAGTAGACATAATGTAACCTAATGCATAACTGCCCAAAACAGCCACTGCGACCCAAAGCAGAATTCCAGTTACTGAACCGGCAATGACAATGACATCATGATCCTGCTTTCGTCCCTGAGACCAGTACCACCAGCCATAAATCTGCATAACGATATAGATGCCCTGTAAAATTACATCCGAATATAATTTTGCATCATAGAAAACAAACAAATACAAAGTCACTTGCAGTAAACCTACCGGCCAGCACCAAAGACTCCGCTTTATAATCAGGTAAACACAGATAAAACCTGACAGGCTGGCAATAATTTCTATCAGACTGGCACCAAAGAAACCGATTATAAAATTTTGAATATCCATGATAATCAAGAACCATCAACTTGCATGAAGCAAAAAACTGCGATTTTACACGGTCTTCAACCTGGAATCAGCAGTTGGACGAGTTGATTGTGCGTTTGAGGTGGTGTAGATCAAGACGTAAAGACGCGGAATAACCTGCTATTCCAGGGAGTTACAATGAAGAGATACGCCACTTCAAACCTGCAATTCAGTTCGTAGCGGGATATACCGATTGGGTGATTATACACATCAACTGTCATGGTTTATAAAACAGTGAGTTAACCTCTATTGCGAGCGGTCAACTGCGGAATCCAGGTTCAATAATAACCACCATAAGTTTCAATTTGAAATTAAACTGGATTTCCACATATTTTTCACACTTCTTCCCGTTACCATTGAATATCGTCGAAAGTTTCTACGAGTTACTTAACATCAACTTAGTATTTCAGGAGTACAAATATGTCCAGCTCACCATTAACATTGAGTTTGAAGGATTTTCACAGGGGATTAAATCTCAATTTAATAAAAGTGGCTGATAGCTGTAAAAAATCAGCGGTTAAGCTATTTCTAATCTTTGCCACCAGTGTATTTTTAACTGCCTGTGGTGGTGGAGGTAGCAGCACTGATACACAGGATCAGGAAAGTACAGCTAAAACAATTTCAGGTACAGCGGCTACCGGTGCAGCAATTTCTGGACAGGTATTTATTTATGGTAGTGCAGGAGAACATGAAAGCATGCCAATAGATGCCAGTGGGCATTACGAAATAGATGTTTCTGAACTTGAAGCGCCTTTTATCATTATTGCCCAGCCAAATTACATAGGTGGTAGCGATGAGCCATGGCAGTACTCTTATGCTGCTCAAGCTGGTGTGGTAGCCAATGTAACCCCATTGACAACACTGGTTTTATATCTTGCTTATGGGGAAAATGATTTTAATCAAATAGTGAATGATTTAACATCAGGCACGCTGGCAATTACACAAGCAAAATTGGATGAAGCGCAAACAAATATTAGAAATACATTCAGCAATAAAATAGCTGAATTAGGTCTGGATACCACTGTTGACTTTTTTACACTCGTCTTCACCCCTGATGGTGAAGGTCTTGATGGTTTACTGGATTATTTAGCCATTGAGATTGATTTGGGTGGAACTGGAGAAGTAACCGCTCATGGACAGGTATATGATTTCTCAATTGCCGGTGGAGATACTGGCGGCGATACCGGTGGAGATACCGGTGGCGATACTGGTGGAGATACTGGTGGAGATACCGGTGGCGATACTGGCGGAGACACAACGCCTGGAACATTTGGCAGCTTAAGTGATACAGGGACTTATCAACAGTTAATATCAAATCCATCTTTTACCCCGCTTACCTATGAAACACTGGGTAACGGAGACTACAGATGGGAAGATGATGTTAATTTGGAAGCAGTTATTGTTGGTTTATCACCCACTGACTCATCAAAAGTCATTTCTGTTACCTATAGTAATGGCTGGACAACGGTTCAAAAAACTGACTTTAATGATAATACATTTTCATTTCAAGCACTGGAGGATATTACTATAAGCGGCCAGAATGTAACTTTTACTAATTTTACATTTTATATAAATAATGAGAGTGTTGTTATTCTAAATGGAACACTAACAAGACAGTAAGCATTTTTCCATTACCCTCTCTTAAACAGTAACTGTTTTAGAGAGGGCATTTTCATGGATATGATTATCGCTCTTAATATCCAGAGGCTGACATACATTAAAAAAATTCAGCTAATCAAATAAAAATCAAATTAAATAAAAAAATACATCGATAATCCTTGATGTAAGCACTACAAAAAATCATACAGGAGTGATAGCGTTGCTTTCATGAGAATACAATATTTTGTACGATTTTTTTTCATGCTTTATGCAGCTCTGATATCACTAACAGTCCAGGCCACTGCGATGGAAGATTGCCAACGAGGCTCTCTGGATAAGCTTTATTGTGATACCGATGGCGACCTCCTCGCTGATCCTCCTACAGACAGGATTAAATGGATTGACCCTTATCCTCTGGTTTTCTCATATACCCCTGTTGAGGATCCAGTTATCTATCAAGAAGCCTGGTCTGATTTCATTGAGCACCTAAGTCGTGTAACCGGAAAAAAAGTAGTTTTGTTCCCCATTCAATCAAATGCCGCTGAAATTGCAGCTATGCGTGCAGGTAAAATTCATGTGGCTGGATTTAATACTGGTTCAAACCCATTAGCCGTCAATTGTGCTGGATTCAGGCCATTTACGATCATGGCGAAAAAAGATGGTAGTTTTGGTTATGAAATGGAGATTATTAGCTATCCGGACAGTAACATAAAACAGGTCAGCGATATAAAAGGAAAAGAGTTTGTATTTACTGCCCCGACTTCAAATTCAGGTTACAAAGCAGCATCAGCAATATTACAAACTGAGTTCAACCTGATTAAGGACCGCGATTTTAAATACACATTCTCGGGCAAGCATGGCACATCAATTCTGGGGGTTAAAAACAAAATTTATGAGGTTGCATCTATTGCAAGCTCAGTTAGAAAGCGCATGCAGAAAAGAGGCCTTATAGATAAAAAGGATATCTCTGTCATTTACAGATCTCAAACTTTTCCAAACACAGGGTTCGGATATATTTATAATTTACATCCTGAACTAGTCAAAAAAATTAAAACGGCTTTTGAAACTTTTCAATGGGATAAAGCTGATGGAACAGCCAGTTCACTAAAGTCAGAATTTAGCAGCTCGGGATATGAACGATTCATACCAATATCATACAAAGATAACTGGGCTATTATTCGCCAGATTGATCGTGTTAACAATGTAAAATACAGTTGCTATTAACCTGGAAAAATCAGTTAAATCATGGAACTCCAGTTCAGCTTAATGCAGCTGATAAAATCAAAAACACAGTCTTCACCAATCAGCGGACTACGGTGTTTTTCATTTCCCGGCAATTGCGCCTGCATTGCTCTAACGACAGCCATCCCTGGCTTAGACCAGGCACATCAATCTGTTACGCATCTTTTTCACGCTGAATTGATTTTTCCAGGATTAAGGATAGGCGCTAGCTAGTCTGTTCCTGCTTGATCATTCGCTTAATGATGCGACGGGAGTGAACACCGCCCGCATCAATATCCAGCTTCAACCACTTCCTGTCAGAAAAATGTATCTGTAAATTTTTTTGCTGCTGTTCCAGCATCTCCAGGTCTTCTGCAAAAATCCCACCCTGACCTTCACGTATGCTATCAGTCAAGGCCTGATCCTGAGGTTTGAAGTTTCTCGCCATACCCCAGAAATACCACATTGAGGTTTCGCTTTCGGGGGTTATAAAATCGACTACGACACTACTCACCTTATGTTTTTTGTCGGCATCTATGCCGCCATGACCAGCATGCGCAACGCCAACATCAATCAGTACATGACTGGGTGGGGTAAAGCGGCAAATTTGCCAGCGATCTACAGGAACATCGTGAGCCAGGTCATTAGCCTTCAGTGCAGCTTGCCAGAATGGCGGAGCCATAATATTGCTCATGATTCGACTGGTGACTACCTTGTCGCCATCAACAGTCGTATTGACTGGCGTTTCATCGATTTCCTTTTGGCCGATACTGGTGGAATGCACATAGGTTTCATGGGTAAGATCCATCAGGTTGTCAATCATTAGTCGATAATCACACTGAATATGGTACAGGCCACCACCGTAACCCCAGTCCGGGTTGTCAGCCCATTCTAAAACAGGAATCAGGTCTGTATCTGCCTGTTTAGCATCACCAGGCCAAACCCAGATGAAGCCGTAGCGCTCTACCGCAGGATAGGCATGAACACAGGGAAATTTATCAACGCGTTGCTTGGGCATGGATTCGGTTTTACCATCGCTGGCCATCTTGAGACCGTGATAACCACACATCAGTTTTCCATCTATCACCTGACCGAGGGATAAAGGAGCACCTCGGTGTGGACAGTAGTCTTCCAGAGCGACTACCTTGTCATCCCCGTCGCGATAGAAAACAATTTTTTTGCCACAGATTTGTCTGCCTAAAGGCTTTTCGATCAGTTCATCAGGGGTACAGGCGACATACCAGGTATTTTTAGGAAACACAGTTTAAATCCTCCAGCTTGTATATAATTATTGGATCCAATAAAACCAGATGTTAATATTTATTTCAAGTGGATTGAGATGAAGAATTGACCTTTTCAACTAGCTTAATAATTTTCAAACAGTCCACATATGGCTTGTTTTAGTGAAATATACTGGTTAACATTCAAATAAGTACCTGTAACACATCATTTTTTTTAAATTGGATCCAATTTCATCGAGTTTTCAAGGAACCGGTGAAACCTGTGCTGATATTGCAATGTTATGTTTAAAATGTACAAAGCGACGAAAATGAAGAGGAGATAATGGCTAAACCGGGACAACGAGTACTTAGCACATTACGGCAAATGATTCTTTCAGGTGAACTGTCAGCTGGTGAGCGACTGGCTGAAATTCCTACTGCTGAGAGCTTAGGTGTTTCCCGTATGCCGATTCGAATTGCTTTTCGCACACTGGAACAGGAGGGCTTACTAACCAAACAGCCTCGTCGCGGTTATCGGGTCAGAGAAATAACACAGGATGAAATAACGGATTCGATTGAAGTGAGGGGAGCACTGGAAGGCCTTGCTGCCTGTCAGGCTGCACAGAAAGGACTTTCTGAAATTCAGCGTGCGGCATTGCTTGAGTGCCTGGCTGAGGGGGATGCTTTGTTCTCAAAAGGTTTTGTCACCGAAGAAGATCTTGAGGCCTACCACGATCTAAATATGCGATTTCATGCCGTCATTATTGAAGCCAGTGCTAATACTGCAATTCGTACAGCTTTGGCGAGAGATGAGCATTTACCCTTCGCTTCTGCAGCAGCACTGGCAATAGATCGCAACCACCTTGAGCTTGAATATCGCCGCTTTAATTTTGCCCATATGCAGCACCATACTGCTTTCGATGCCATTGATCATGGTCAGGGGGCCAGGGCGGAAGCTATTATGCGTGAACATGCCAATGCCACACAAAACTATGCAGAAATGTTCGCCTCTGCTAATAAAAACAAGCGTAAGCTTCGAGTAATCAGTACTCAGGAAATAAAAGGATAAGAAGGCAGCTATTTCTGGCTTTTTAAATCTGAATAACGAGCCGATCTATATTTAGAATAGTAGCAATTCTGAAAACAGGATAATTGGGGTCAGAATAAACTGGAATAACTAAAGTCAAAACTATCTGGAATTGCCGGAAGTAAATATAATTAAATTACTTTCATCTACTCGAAAATTCATCTGCTAACGGGGTCTGAGTGATTAAATACTGAGAAATCACATTAACTGATTAATACCCCCTTCATTTTATCTTAATCAGTTTTCCAGGTATTGCTAATAATTCGACAGGTAGCTCTTACCCATGCGACCAGGAGTAGGAGCAGCGATTCAAATTATTGACTTATGATCAAGTTTCTTTTCAGTTGTAGGATTGCTATCCACTGTTCTATTTTCTAAATGGCCGCTTCGGATCAAAACTTATATTACACTTCAACCTGGAATCCGCAGTTGGACGAGCTGAAGTGTGCGTTTGAGGTGGTGTAGACCAAGGAGTTACAACGAAGAGATACGCTGCCTCAAACGTGCAATTCAATTCGTAGCGGGATTCACCTATTGGGTGATTATACA
>JBNKKI010000018.1:0-9286 GCA_050291745.1 Gammaproteobacteria bacterium
TCGGGCGAGACGGGAAACAGCCATCTGCTGCGTTGTCATCCTTGAAAAGGGCATGCCATTCCCTGCGGATGACGCCTTGCATATGACTATTTCCCGTCTCGCTATAACCTGCATACAGTTTAGGACAGTACACTAGATATCGACTGTACAATCAGCATCGAAGTCATCTATATTTTCTGCCGGATTCCCTGCCTGATTAGAGATTATTCTGGTATCTAATATCACTTCATCAAGGTTTGAATGTGTGTGTCCGTAAATCCATATATCAATATCATATTGCTCCATCAAATAAGATAAGTCTGATTGAAATGCGGCACTCATTTCATTCACATGGAAGCTCGTATGTTGACATATTGGATGCGGTCCATGATGTGAAACAATAATGGTTTTACCTTCAAAAGAACTAAGTAATTGTTGCTCTATCCAGTTAACTTCTTTTGTGTGCAGTGCAAGTGCATCGGATGGCAGAAAATTCCGTATAGCGTCCCCTGTATTAAATTTAATTTTGCGGTGGTCAGCCAATGAACGTTCAATATAATACATGGCCAGTTCCTGAGGTGTTGCATTATCGACTTTGTAGTCTGTCCATAGAGTTGCTCCGATAATACGAAAATTATCGCGCTTATAAACACCGGGATTCAGGCAATGTACTCTGGTATTTTCAGCAAGCCTGGATATTTTATCGCAGTGACTGAAATATTCTTGACCATAATACTCGTGGTTCCCGGGTACATAGATAATATCTTTGCGCAATCTTTTGGATTCAGATATTGCCCACTCGACGCCTTTTGTTCCAATATCGATATCGCCTGCCAGAATAATTAAATCGGCATCCGTATCAGGTATTTTCCCTGACCATTTATGATATGGGTTATGCCGATCATTGCGTAGAAATTCATTATGTAGATCACTGAGGATTTGGATTTTCATTTTAATTCAAGTTTGAGGTGATTCTTCTGGTTATTAGGAGTCTGTTCTTCCATATAAACAATATTAAGTTTACCCTGTTTGTCATTTAAAAATACATGGGAAACTGTTTTAGACATTTCAAGAGAGTCGCTGTATACCGGTTCACTATGACTTCTGGCGCATTGATCAAATACCGGTTTATGATCATATAATTCGAGTATTTCAACTTTATCACTCCAGCCTGCGATTCGATAAACCAGAAAATAAGTTTTATTTGCTATGGACTTGGTGTCGAGTATTTCGACTTGATCAATTATCAGGGAGCAGGGTTCATTGTTGTTCTGCTCATTACATGAAATAGTGGTTAATATTAAAATTAATTGAATGAGTAGAACGATGGGGATTCGCATCAGCTTGATATTTTTATTAAATTATAATTTTTTTGTAGAATAATATAAAGCATGAATCTGCTTTTATAAAAGTTTAACTCAATAAAAATTTTGCAAATCAATTTTTGTTAAGTCCCACTCCGGTAAAAATCAATGCTATATTCCGGCAATTGTTCAAGCTGAACCCAGTTTGAAGATAATAAATTTATCGGGTTGTTTTCAACGACAGATAACCATAGCCTGGTTAACTTGGAGTCTGAAATATTTCTCAAATACATATTTTCTGGCATTTCAGATTCATTACCCTCAAGCATGTCTATATTGTCAAAGGTGATAAGGCCGCTGACCTGAGCTGTAATTGACCAATGTTCATTACTGATGGAGACCTGTGTATGCTCATCATCCGGCTCTTCATATTGTTCTGTTCGTAGTTCTTCAATAAGATCAGCAGCAACTTTTTCAAAGTTGCTTTCATCTATTTGCGAAGAGTACCCATATCTTGTCATGTAAGTGGTCATTTTATTCTCAGTAGCCCCAGTGGTCTTTAAAAATTTCTGCGGCTTATTGATTAAGCCTGATCATGAAGATTTAACTGTGATTATTGACGAATAAATTGTCTGTTCGTATTGATGGTGTCCGGTCTTAGTTGTGCAGTAGATCCATCTAAAATATCATCATAGTCATCAGCCATTAATAATACATTGTTCTGGATAATAAATATTGTATAGTCATCCTCTATAAATGGTGCTCCATTAAAAGTGGTAATATGGCTATCCAGTTCAGTTGCATTTAATCCACCTGTTGTTGTTACCTGATTTCCAATTTCTATATAGCCGCTTGCTGTAGGGTTTGGGGCGTAAGAAAAAGGCGTGGTGCAAAGACTATCGCTGTAATTTTTAATATCAGATGTAAAGCTATTTCCTGTGAAGCTTAAGGTAATTATATCATAGGTCGTACCCGGGTCTAATGGATCAGAAACACTGCATGATTTCTTCCAGCTACCTTCCAGTACTGTTGGGGTGGATACGATATTAACGGTGTTTGCAGGAGTATTGCTTCCTCCACCTCCGCAGGCAGTGATGATAAATAGTGAAAGCATTAATAAAGAAAATTTTATGCGCACTGAAGTGATCTCCATATGGTGTTAAAAGACATATTGTCATTGCTAAACTCAGTAGTGATTGCAGTGTGACCTGCAGCTAGTACTAATTGAGGTAAAGGAAATGCCAATGAAGGCAGGTTTATTTCAGAACAGTCAGACTCAAAGCAATATGAATTTCTCTCTATTAATCAGCCGGATCTGGGGTGATTAAAAACCTTAATAATTTTCCTATTTTGCTACCTGTGTAACAATCTAAGCAAGTCAGAATATGAATTATGCATACAAAGCAGGTTTTTACTCTAGTAACAATTTCATATTTTCGGGCAAAAAATATTTGATCTGCTCTCAGAGGAGGAGCTGTTCATGGTGGATTGCTGTAGCAGACTTCACATAGATACAAAATTGTTGTGTTGTAAAGCTTACATTTGGGATTCTTCGATCTATTAATATATCTAAAATTCAATAGCTTATATCGGATATTAAAAATAGGCATAGTGTTTGCATTGGTTAATTTAACAAACGATATCAACGTTTTAATCAATAGCTGAATAGGCATGTGATCGAGGAGAATCGATGATGGAATTAACCGTATTAGGTCAATCTGAAGTAGCAAGTGAAGGTGGTTGTAGTTCCTCCGGCTGTGGTGGTAGTAATGATCAACTTTCCCATCTTCCGGAAAATATCCGTGAAAAAGTACATAATCATCCCTGTTATTCAGAAGAAGCGCATCACCATTTTGCGCGTATGCACGTTGCTGTAGCACCTGCCTGTAATATTCAATGTCATTATTGCAATCGTAAATATGACTGTGCGAATGAATCTCGTCCTGGCGTAGTGTCTGAATTATTGACAGCTGATCAGGCTGTTAAGAAGGTTATGGCTGTAGCAGCTAATATACCGCAGATGACAGTACTGGGTATAGCAGGTCCCGGTGATCCATTGGCGAATCCTGAACGTACATTTGATACTTTTCGTCAATTGACTGAAAAAGCACCTGATATCAAGCTTTGTGTCTCGACTAATGGTCTGGCTTTACCTGATCAGGTTGAAGAATTATGTAAGCATAATATTGACCATGTCACCATTACTATTAACTGTGTAGATCCCGAAGTAGGCGCTAAGATTTACCCCTGGATTTTCTGGAATAATAAACGCATCAAAGGTATTAAAGGTGCCAGAATTCTTATTGAACAACAGCAAAAGGGCTTGGAAATGCTGGCTGAACGCGGCATTCTGGTCAAAGTTAATTCTGTGATGATCCCCGGTGTGAATGATAAACATCTAGAAGAAGTCAGTAAGGTAGTTAAGGCTAAAGGTGCATTTTTGCATAATGTGATGCCGTTAATTGCTGAAGCTGAGCATGGAACCTTTTATGGTGTGATGGGCCAGCGTGGGCCAACTCACGATGAATTACAGACGCTTCAGGATAGTTGCTCTGGTGATATGAATATGATGCGTCACTGTCGTCAATGTCGTGCTGATGCGGTAGGTATGCTGGGTGAAGATCGTGGTGATGAATTCACTATGGATAAAGTTGAAACCATGCATATCGATTATGAAGAAGCGATGCTTAAACGTGCTGAATATCAGGCGGATGTAGAAGCCAAACTTAAGCAACAGCAGGAAAATAAAAAAGGTTTTGTTTCTCTCGAATCTCTCGGTGTTAAGAAAAAAGAATCTCGTCCGGTATTGATGGCCGTGGCTACCAGTGGTGGAGGTGTTATTAACCAGCATTTTGGTCATGCCAGAGAATTTCTGGTGTACGAAGCCTCTATGACTGATGTACGTTTTATTGGTCATCGAAAGGTTGATCTATATTGTTCAGGTGATGATACCTGCGGCGATGCTGAGACAACTCTGGATAATATCATCAAAACCCTGGATGGCTGTGAAGCTGTATTGTGTTCAAAAATAGGTTACGAGCCATGGGATATGCTGGAGCAGGCTGGTATTCAGCCAAATGGTGAACATGCTATGGAGCCGATAGAAGAGGCTGTCGCTGCAGTGTATGCCGAAATGCTTGAGAAGGGTATACCTGATAAAAATGCAGCTGAACTTTTACAGGCTAAAGCTTGAGGAGAATATTATGGCATATGAAATTATAAGTAGTTGTGTAAATTGCTGGGCCTGTGAACCATTATGTCCCAGTAAGGCAATTTATGAATCGCGTCCGCATTTTAAGATTGATGCAAAAAAATGCACTGAATGTGATGGTGATTATATGGATGCTCAGTGCGTTAGTATCTGTCCTATAGAAGGTGCAATTTTAAATTCATTTGGTGAGGAAGCAAACCCGCCTGGTTCTTTGACTGGTATTCCGCCCGAAAAAATGGCTGCGGCAATGGCAGAAATGCAAGCTAGATAGAGGATATAGAAATGCTGGTTCTAAGTCATAATTATAAACAAATTCCATTGACAGCAATTTTAATTTCTAAAGTAATTCATAAATTGGTTTTAGCTGTCAGTAAATGGTTCTATCAGGATATAAACTGCGATAAACCAAAAGGAATTCCTTTTAGTAACCGTGAATGGAATCGTAATTCTGCTTACATCATGAGTTTGTATGATGTTGACGACGCCATTGCAGAAAAAGATGGGTGATAGTGATAGCCAGGTAATTTTCTGGGAAAAACCAGGCTGTATTGGTAATGCGCAACAGAAAGCCGTATTACGTCAGCATGGATATCGGCTCGATGTCAGGGATTTATTAACAACGCCCTGGACTGCCGGGCAGTTAAGATTGTTCTTTGCTGATAAGGCTGTGGTTGACTGGTTTAATCAATCTGCACCGGATATAAAATCTGGTGTTATCAAGACAGATCAACTGACTGAAAAAGAAGCTTTAAAGATGATGGTGGAAAACCCCTTGTTGATTTGCCGGCCTTTGTTACAGGTGAATGAATTAAGACAAAGTGGTTTTGTCGATGGCGTGGTTTTACAGCATCTGAATATAAAATTGAAAGTTGATGATGATTTGCAATCCTGCCCTATGGCTGATGTAGATGAGCCCTGTGAGGTGAATACATGAATCAACAGATAGATGTATCTATTCATCGCGATGCAGTTGAGATAGCTGATGATGTCTACTGGATTGGCGCACTCGACCCTACGCTACGAAGTTTTGATATTATTCTACGCACAGCGAATGGAACGACGTATAACTCCTACCTGATAAAAGGAAGCGAAGGCGTTGCAATTGTTGATACGGTAAAAGAGAATTTCAGTGAAGAGTTTTTTAGCAGGCTCGAGTCTGAGGTTGATTATAGCGAAATCAAGGTTATTGTTTTAAATCATCTGGAGCCGGATCACACTGGTGCGCTGCCTGAATTAATGCGTCGCGCACCCCAGGCTCAGTTATATATTTCTCAACGTGCAACCAGCATGTTGAAAGCACTGCTAAAACCTGAGACTCAGGAGTTTGAATATACCACGGTTAATACCGGAGACTCTGTCAGTCTGGGTGATCGAACACTACAGTTTTTACATACCCCTTTTCTGCACTGGCCCGATACACAATGTACTTATCTTGAAGAAGAGCATATCTTATTTTCCGGTGATGTATTCGGTTGTCATTATTGCGATAAAAGATTGTTTAATGATCGTGTAGGTGATTTTCGTTTTTCATTTGATTACTACTATGCCCATATTATGCGTCCATTCAAAAAGCATGTGATGGATGCATTAAAGTTGATTGAGCCATTAAAAATTAAACAGATTGCTCCGACACATGGGCCGATACTACGCGAAAGACCACGACGCTATATCACCCATTACCGGGAATTGTCTACATCCAGTTTGACACGGGAAATAGCTTATAACGATGATAAATCAGTAATAATTTTTTATATGAGTTCCTATGGCAATACCGCGAAAATGGCCGATGAAATTAGTGAAGGTGCCAGTAGTATTGATGGTATCAGGGTTTCGATATACGACCTGGAGGGTGGTGAGATTGACCCTTTTGTTGATTTAATTGAAGAAGCTGATGCATTGTTATTCGGCTCTCCAACCATTAATGGTGATGCAGTTAAGCCGGTATGGGATTTGCTATCATCGCTGGCTGTTGTGAACTTAAAAGGAAAAATTGGTGCTGCATTCGGATCTTACGGCTGGAGTGGTGAAGCGGTTCAAATGATAGAAGATCGGATGAATGGTTTGAAAATGACGATTCCTAAAAAAGGTTTGCGAGTGAAGTTGATACCTACTAATGAAGAACTGGATGAATGTAGAGATTTTGGTAAATCTATCGCTGAATTTTTGACCGGTATTTCAGGCGAAAATAAGGTAATAGATTTTGCTGACCTGGGCTAATAACTGATGTTGAATATTTTATAATTTTAGAAACTATTGAAAAGGTAAGAGAGAATGGCAAAAGGTAAAATAACTTTTGAAGATATCGATCAAACCGTGAATGTACCTGCTGGTACTCGCGTGATTGAAGTATCAGAAAAAATTGGTGCAGGTATTATCTATGGCTGTCGTGAGGGTGATTGTGGAACCTGTATTATGGAAGTGACTGAAGGCTGGAATAACCTGACAACACCATCGGTACTGGAAGAAAAAGTGCTTAAAGAAAATATGGCTGGTCGTCATAATCGCCTGGCCTGTCAGGCTCAAATATTAGGCGACTGCAAAGTAAAACCAACCTGATTGATGAGGACTTTAAGTTATGCCGTTAGTGACATTTAGTAATCCTGAATATAAGGATAAAACTGTTTATGCCGTTGCTGGTAGTTTTACCGAGACTGTATTGAAAATCGCTAAAACCAATAAGATACCTATTAGATTTGAATGCGGTGATGGTGAGTGCGGTAGCTGTGCCATCAAGGTGAAATACCTGGAGGATAAAGCGCCTATGGGGTATCATCTGGAAGAAAAGGAAAAGACAGTATTGCGCGAGCATGGAAAAATAAGCAAGGAAGAAATGGAGCAAATGATTGTTGATGATTTGCCCAGTACCTGGAGACTGGCCTGTCAGTTTGTACCACGTGATGAAGATATTCTGGTAGAATACGAGGTTATGTAATCTTATGTTGAGTCCTGTGAGTCAGATTATTACCCCGGCGCAAGTTTATGAGCAACTAATGTGTGCTCGTCAGGGGTACGAAATAGAAGATACTTTTGCTCGTATTCTTGCATCATGGAGCTGTGGTGAAGGTGTATTACCTGACTGGCTGGGCTTAAGCAAAGAGAATTTTTTACGAATGATGGAAAAGCATTTTCCTTCATTTGATGTGACTGAATTAGAAAATCCGAATAAACCTTTAGATTTAGCTCGTATGGATGAAGTTGATGATCTCAGAAACTTATTGCTGAGATCCTGTCCGGAAAACGATGAGTCAAAATTATGGATGCTTGATATACTGATTGCCGGCTGTCTCGGAAGCGATCACCTTTGGCAGGATCTTGGCTTATGGGTACGAGCAGATTTGACTAAATTAATGATGCAAAATTTTACCTCACTGGCAGAGCAAAATGTTAAAGATATGAAGTGGAAGAAATTTCTATATAAGCAATTATGCGAAGCAGAGGGTATTTATACCTGTCGAGCACCCAGTTGTGAAGTCTGCCACGATTACGATGTCTGTTTTGGCTCAGAAGAATAAAACTGCAGAGTCTATCTCTCTACAAAAGCGTGCAACGGGCGCTTATCTTGGTTTAGCAACCGGTGATGCACTGGGCGCCACAACTGAGTTTATGACTCCATCTGAAATAAAGCTTAAACATGGTCGACATGATGAAATAATCGGTGGAGGCTGGTTAAGATTGAGGGCTGGCCAGGTAACTGATGATACTGAGATGACGCTGGCCTTAGGTGAAACCATTATTCAGCATCAGGCTGTTATTGCTGAAAAAGTGGCGCAGTCATTTAGTGACTGGATGCGAACACAACCTGTTGATATCGGGCATACTGTTAGACGGGGAATTATTCAGTTTCGTAATCATGGTATAACAGAGGTACCCGAAAATGAGCATGATGCCGGTAATGGTGCCTGTATGCGCTGTTTGCCAATTGCGCTATATCACTGGAATAAACCTTTAGAGCAAATGATTCTGGCGAATAGAGTGCAATCACATGTAACCCATCACAGCCCGGTTGCTGATGCCGGTACTGAAACGATTTTACAAATGTTAACCTGTGCCCTTAACGGTGGAACTAAAGCATCCATGCAACAGTTAGCTGATGAACTGGTGCAGCAACATAAAATATATCGCTATGATAATCGACAGGTAGATAATCCCAGTGGCTGGATAGTAGAAACCTTACAGGTTGTATTTCAGTCATTTTTTAAGTTTGAGAATTTCAGTGATACGCTGATAGATGTTGTCAACAGAGGGGGCGATGCTGATACGACTGGTGCAATAGCCGGTATGTTAGCCGGGGCTTATTATGGACAGGATGCAATACCTCAGCAATGGCTGAGAGTGTTGAATGCAAAAGTAAAGCTTAACTGTGAGCAACAGGCGCTCAATTTAATCATTTAGATCAATCAATATCCGTCCGGATATTCAACTGGATGGCTCAACCTGGATTCAGCCGTTGACCGCTCGCTATAGAGCTTAAGCCACTGTTTCAAAAACCATTGCAGGTTTGAGATGCTGTATCTCTTCGTTGTAACGCCTTGATCTACACCACCTCAAACGTACAATCAACTCGTCCAACTGTGGATTAAACCTGGAAAAATCAGTTCAGCGTGAAAAAGATGCGTAATAGATTGATGTGCCTGGTCTAAGCCAGGGATGGCTGTAGTTAGAGCAATGCAGGAGCAATTGCCGGCAAATCAAAAACACCGTAGTCAGCTGATTGGTGAAGAGTGTGTTTTTGATTTTATCAGCTGCATTAAGGTGTTACGTAGACTTTCATGATTCAACTGATTTTTCTAGG
>JBNKKI010000019.1:0-9062 GCA_050291745.1 Gammaproteobacteria bacterium
TCCAAGGAGTTACAACGAAGAGATACGCCGCATCAAACGTACAATTCAGTTCGTAGCGGGATTCACCGATTGGGTGATTATACATATCAACTGTAATCGTTTATGAAACAGTGGGTTAATCTCTATTGCGAGCGGTCAACTGCGGAATCCAGGTTAATTGCAGGTTCTGACTTTGTTGAATGGCAGAGTCGATCGCGGCAAATAAACTTTCCGGATTTGCCTTGCCTGTTTCAGCCAGATTTAAAGCGGTACCATGGTCTACAGACGTGCGAATAATGGGTAAACCTAAAGTCGTATTAATTGCATGATTAAAACCTACATGTTTTAAAACGGGTAAGCCCTGATCATGATACATCGCTAAAATGGCATCTGCATCGTTCAATGATTCCTGAGTGAAGACTGTATCAGCCGGGTAGGGGCCAGTAACATGAATTCCCTGTTGTTTCATGTTATCTATTACCGGTGAGATAATCTCAATTTCTTCGCGTCCTAAATAGCCACTTTCACCGGCATGAGGATTTAATCCACAGACTTTTATATGAGGCTGTTTAATTGCAAACTTTGTAGATAAATCATTATGTAAAATTTGAATTATCTGAGTTAGCTCGCTGGCATTGATGGCTGCTGGAACTTTACTTAATGGTAAATGAGTTGTTGCCAGTGCGACTCGCAAAGAATCAGTCGCCAGTAACATCACAGGTTTTTCTGCGTGACAGAGTTCAGCAAGGTATTCAGTGTGCCCACTGAATGAAATTCCCGCCTGGTTAATAATGTCTTTTTGGATAGGGGCTGTGACCATTGCATCAAACTGACCACTTAAGCAACCCTCGCAGGCAATGTTTAGGGTATTTAATACATATTGAGCATTGCCAGCATTTAGTTCACCTGCAGTCACAGGGCATAGTAAAGGGGTATTGATAATTTCAAAGATTCCCTGCGGGACACTGTCGTCTGTTTGAAATGGTTTGAACTGCAACTTTTTATTTAATTTACTGGCACGTGCTAAAAGCAACTTTTCATCGCCGATGAAAACCAGTCTGGCAGCAAATTTTGAGCTGTTAATAAATGATATCAACTCTGGACCGATTCCTGCGGGTTCACCAGTGGTAATGGCGATAACGGGACGTTTTTTCATTTTTTATAAATGCTCGATATTTAGCTATCAGAAAGGATTTTTACGAATGCCTCGTCTCTTAAGCGTTTTTGCCATAACTCTAGAACTTCTCTTTTTTTCTGCGTTAGTAATTGTTGTTTAATTTTATTTCGCTTACTTTCCTCTGTTTCATCTACTTTTTTTCTGTCTTCTACCTGTAGAATATGCCAGCCATATCTTGAGCGGAAGACCTCACTGGTTTCTCCTTTTTTTGTCGCAACAAGTACCTTTTCAAAAGCAGGTACCATAGTGCCTTTATTTATCCAGCCCAGTTCTCCTCCCAGTCCTTTTGATCCTGGATCATCAGAATGCTTTTTGGCCAATTCTGCGAAATCTGCTCCCTGTAAAATTTCGTCGCGGATTTTTTCCAGTTTTTCCTGTGCCTGTTTATTGCTGATGAGTTCATTCGGTTTGATTAATATATGACGGGCTTTAATTTGCTCAACAATCAATTGATCACTATCTCGTTTATCGACTAGTTTGACAATATGAAAACCACTTGGGCTTCTTATGGCGCCACCGATTTCCCCAATTTTAATATTTTGCATTAAATCAGCAAACAGACTTGGTATTTCAGCTAGCTTTCTCCAACCCAGGTCACCACCATCGATTGCATTAGAGCCAGCAGAATTTTGTGCTGCAAGCATTGAAAAATCGGCGCCGTTTTTGAGTTGATAGATTAATTCTTCAGCTTTAACCCTGGCTTTTGTGACTTGATCGCTACTTGCTCCATCAGGTAAAGCAATAAGTATATGTGAGAGCCTGTATTCCAGAGTATCAGTATCATTACCATTTCGGGTTATAAAATCATCAACCTCCTGATCAGAGATATCTACATTCTGTCTGGCATAACTGTTTTTAATTGTATTAATGAACATTTCATTTTTAACATCTTCTCTGAATGTATTGTAATCAATCCCTGTAGCAAGCAAAGCCTGACGAAATTCCTGCAGGGTTTTATTATTTCTTTTGGCCAGGTTTTGCATTGTATCATTGAGTTGAGTTTCAGTTATGTTAGCACCACGGTTTTTAGCTTCCTGAATAAGAATGGATTTCATGATAAGGAGTTCTAAAACCTGTCTGTTTAATGATGCAGTTGCCGCTAGTTGCTGTCCTCTGGCGCTATATTCTTCACGTATTCTGTTTACTTCGCTGGATAATTTAGAGTTAGTTATAACATCGTCTTCAACAATGGCTACCATAGAGTCAATATAGACGGCCTGAGCCTGCGCAGTAGAGTAAGCGCAGCATAAAAGGAAACTGAAGATAAGTATTTTCATGTGTAATGCTTCTTAAGTAATGTTTCGGTTATTGTGCGAGGTTAATCTGATGGATAAAAGAATGTTAATGTTGCCAGCTAAAACTTTGTTTGATAACCAAGGATATCATCTTTCAGTAATGAATTAATATCTTTTCCCGCACTGCTAAGTCCTTTAAATGTCATCTCGAAGTAAACAGCTCTGTTAATTTTTTCAAAACTTTTATTACTGTTCTCTTCATATAATGCTTTAAACCCCCAGCAGCAACTTTCGTAAAATAAACCGAACAGGTTTTGAACAGGTATATTATGTACCATTGAAAGCTGTTGTTTTGCGATCATTGTCCAGTTCATATTCAATGGATAGACAAATGATAGAGTTGTTTGTTCCAGAGATTCACCGAGTAAATGATACTCAATATTGAAAACCTGTTCTGCTGTTTGTTTACGGATAGAAATATCGGTTTGAGTGGAGACTTTTTCAAGTTGATCATAAACTGAGGCAAGTTGAATATTCCATTCTGGTTGCGGTGAATAATTCATTACCGTCATTAGATTTGATTTTTCACGTTCATCGACTGAATTATTCAGGTTAACTTTTCTATCACCATCATAGTAAGCCTGACCAATGCTGGCACTAAAAAATTCTCTATACTCTTCATCCAGTAGACGAGTCGTAATACCCAGGCTCAGCTGTCGGCTATCTCCAATACGGTCAGCACCGGAAAAACGGTTGTTGACAAATAGATTGTCATAGCTATCTGCGAGTAACGAAGTATCAAATAATGGGATATCTGTTTGATCTTCATAAGGTACATAGAGCAGGTACAGACGAGGTTCCAGTGTTTGTAACCAGTTTTTACTGGTATTGGCTATACGTTCAAAAATCAGTCCACTATCAACGCTTATCAGTGGAAGGCTACGCTCTAAACTGTTTTCACCTGTCAAACTGTTTTCTAATGAATATCGGGTGGAATCTAGTTGTAATGATGGATTCAAAAAATAATAACTCCCCTCAATCGGGTAATTGATGATGGGAGCAATATGGAGCCGGTCTCCGGTGATACCTTCATCTTTGTCAAAGCGGACCCATTCATTTTTCCAGTCAACCGTTAGTGCATCATTTTCAGAAGAGAATATCCTGTTCAGGGTAAGTTGGGGCAGGCGGATATATGGACTGGCAGCGACAGTGATAGAGGCATCGGTAATTTGCTGTTTTTCAAATAATAATTGCATCGACCAGTCAGCTATCTGGCCCTTTGTGGTAATTGAACTTTTTAGATAATCTATATCTTCAATAGTGCTCAGATGATCGAAATCTTCCAGAAATTCAGTATCTGAAACGCGTTGAATCAGAATATTTGTCTGAAAGCCTGCTCCCAGGTCAATCTGATGATCCCATCGTCGATACCAGCGTTGATGTTGATGCAGGTCATCATCAATCCATGATAGATCTAACTGGCCGCGATTATTGTTAAAAAGGTAACGATTTTCGGTATTGAGTTGATAACCTCGTTTACTGTACCAGATAGGTGTTAGAGTCATGTCTGCATTTTCAGCCTGATTCCAGTAAAAAGGTAATGCCAGTTCTGTCCCGGCAATTTCAGTACTTGAAATAGTCGGTGAGAGCAGACCGCTCATTCGACGGTTATCGATGGGAAATTGAAACCAGGGAAAATAAAAAACAGGAATATCTTTAATCCGTAAAACGGCATTGACTGCTGTACCCAGGCCTTCCTGTTGATTGAGTGTGAGTTTACTGGAATCTAAGGACCAGGCATTGCTACCCGGGTCACAGGTTGTATAAGACACACCATAAAGATCCCGTTGATTATTATCAATCTGAATGATTTTAGAGGCAGAACCACGTAAATGATTTTCAAATAATTGAAAACTAACCTGCCTGAAAATACCGGCATAATTTTCACTATCCAGTTCTACACTTTGAGCATTTAAGGTAAATAATGGATCAGAAAAGCCTAGATTACCATTCGCTGAAATCTGCCTGGTTAGTCTATCGAGTTGAAGCTGATCAGCACTTATTTGTTGAGATTTCCTTGTTAACAGGACATTACCGCCAAATTTAAATATATTGTTATCTTCTCCAAACAGACTGTCAGCCACAATTACAGTCTCAGTCTGCTCGGTTTGCTGGTCTGATTGTTTGCTAATAACGGGCACAGAACAGAAACTCCAGTCAGCATCAGCGCTAAGCCCTGTAGCAGGTAAAGAGAGAGTAATTAGATAAAGTAAAGTGCGAGTTTTAGCGAGCAAGAGTGGCGTAACAATAAACAGTAGTTAAATTAGGGCGAATTTTGTCATAGACCGCGTATGACAGCGAGTAAAGAATAACGTAATTTACTGAATCAGGCATGAATATTGTAAAAAGAGGGTATTCATATAACTAAATTTAGCCATTGTACCGTAATCTTATCGTCCTTTAATTTACGACTGACTTATTTATGTGTAATCGGACACCCTTAAGAAATAATTAAATGGGTGGATTTCCGCCTAAAATATTTATTCGTTTTTTTTATGAAAAAAATTTATCAGCTATATTTTCAATAACTTAGATAGTGTTTTTATTACCGGATTATTTCTGGCATAGCCTGTGCATAGATTGAGTGGTTCAGTCTGAATATTTTTAAAGACTACATAACTATAATTTTTTGGAGAGTATAATATGCGAAAAGCACTTTTAGGTTTAACTGTTACATCTGTTTTAGCTGTGTCCAGCACTACAGCCCTGGCAAATTGTGATCCGGGAGAAATTGTCATTAAGTTCAGTCATGTGACGAATACCGATAAACATCCCAAAGGTATTGCTGCTTCCTTGCTGGAAAAACGTGTGAATGAAGAAATGAATGGGAAAGCCTGTATGGAAGTATTCCCGAACTCAACATTATATGATGATAAAAAGGTTCTCGAAGCGATGTTGAATGGTGATGTTCAACTGGCAGCACCATCCCTGTCTAAATTTGAAAAATTCACCAAAAAATTCCGTATATTTGATTTGCCTTTCGTCTTTAAAGATGTTGATGCGGTTGACCGTTTTCAGAATTCAAAGGATGGCGACAAGTTAAAAAATTCTATGCAACGACGTGGTTTAAAAGGCCTGGCCTTCTGGCACAATGGCATGAAACAAATGTCAGCAAGTCGACCATTAATTAATCCATCTGATGCCAAAGGGTTGAAATTTCGTGTTCAGGCTTCTGATGTTCTGGTTGCGCAATTTGAGCAGTTAGGTGCAAGCCCTCAGAAAATGTCTTTTAAAGAAGTTTATGGTGGCTTACAGACAAAGGTTATTGATGGTCAGGAAAATACCTGGTCGAATATTTATGGAAAGAAATTTTTTGAAGTGCAGGATGGCGTGACTGAAACTAATCACGGTATTCTTGATTATCTGGTGGTTACTTCTGATAAGTGGTGGAATGGATTACCGAAAGATGTGCGCAATCAATTAGCGACTATTTTAAAAGAAGTGACTGCAACACGAAATGGTGAATCCACCAGAGTTAATAATATGAATAAGGAAAATATTATTAAAGCTGGTGGTGTAGTAAGAACTCTTACTCCGGCACAACGTCAGGCCTGGGTTGATAAAATGAAACCAGTATGGAAAAAATTTGAGAAGGATATTGGTAAAGATTTGATGGATGCAGCATTAAAGGCGAATTAATAAATAAAGGAAGCACTGATTAATTCTGACTGATTTTAGTCTTGAAAAAATGTTCTGAATTGTTTCGAAGTGAGTCGTAATAGTCGTTCTATTGCTGTGATCTTCGGGACAATCGGGCATTTCTAGTCAGCATAAAATCGTGCATTAATCTGAGGTTTCTTAAGCCTGATATTACTACGAAGCACAGGAAATACACGAACATTATTCTAATCTGATACCTCTGATAGTTGTCAGAATTATAGACAATATGGTGAAGATTATTGTTTTCCTGTGTACTGTGATCTTCGTGGTAGTAAATTAATAAATTATAAAAAATTAGGGGAGGCGAGCATGACTCATGCATCTAACACCAGGCTCGGAGAGATAATCGACAATATTGAAGAAACCAGTATTGCCATCTGTCTGGGTTTAATGACACTCATTACTTTTGCTAATGTAATTGCGCGTTACACGTTTAATAGTAATATTCTGTGGGCGCTAGAAATAACTGTGTTTCTATTTGCCTGGCTAGTCCTGATGGGCGCTTCTTATGCGGTGAAAAAACATGTGCATATAGGTGTAGATGTTGTTATTAACATGGTTTCTGCTCCTGTACGAAAATATCTGGCTATTCTTGCCGTGATTGCCTGCCTCTTTTTTTCCATTATGTTGTTGATTGGTTCCTGGGACTACTGGTATCCCTTTGCTACAGAACGGGCCTGGCTGGAGACAGAAGATATTCCAATGCCGGAAAGCTTTATGTTTTTAGCTGACTGGTTTAATGAGGGAGAAAGTTATGAAAAAGTACCCCGGTTTATTCCTTATCTGGCATTACCCCTGGGTATGGCCTTATTAACTTTTCGATTTTTGCAACTAGGCTGGAAAGTGTTGAATGGAAAAGTTGATAAAATCATTGCCAGCCATGAAGTAGAGGATGAACTTGAAGAAGTCATCTCGCATGAGCAAGAGATTAATTTATCAACCGATAAAAAGGAGAAACTGTAATGGCTATTGTTTTTCTGTTTTTAATGGTTATAGGTCTAATGCTTATTGGTGTGCCTATTGCTGTATCTCTTGGTTTATCCAGTATCATCTTTTTGATGATTAGTTCTGATGCTTCTCTGGCATCTGTAGCGCAAACGCTATTTTCCGCTTTTGAAGGCCATTATACTCTACTGGCTATACCCTTTTTTATTCTGGCATCCGTGTTTATGTCGACAGGTGGTGTGGCGCATAGAATTATTCGTTTTGCGATAGCAGTAGTAGGATCTTTTCGTGGTGGTCTGGCTATGGCGTCAGTTTTTGCCTGTATGATGTTTGCCGCTTTATCGGGCTCTTCTCCAGCGACTGTGGTTGCTATAGGTACCATCGTAATTGCAGGTATGGTGCAGGTTGGTTATACCAAGGAATTTGCAGCAGGTGTTATTTGTAACGCAGGTACTTTAGGTATATTAATTCCACCTTCTATCGTGATGGTGGTTTATGCAGCAGCAACTGATGTTTCTGTGGGTCGAATGTTTCTGGCTGGTGTTATTCCCGGTTTACTGGCTGGTGGAATGCTGATGCTGGGTATTTACATTATTGCTCGTTATAAAAATTTACCTGCTCAACCCTGGGCTGGATGGGGTGAAATATTTACCTCCGCTCGAGATGCTATCTGGGGGCTATTATTAATAGTAATCATACTGGGAGGCATATACGGTGGTATTTTTACCCCCACTGAAGCCGCTGCCGTGGCTGCGATTTATGCCTTTTTTATTGCAAATTTTATTTACCGCGACATGGGGCCATTTAAAGAGAAAGGGAAAGGCGGTGTAATGTTGTTATGGCGTGGCCTATCGGTGTTCTGGCATAAGGACACAAAACAAAGTCTTTTTGAAGCTGGAAAGCTTACTATTATGCTCTTGTTTATTATTGCCAATGCGCTTATTTTAAAACATGTGCTGACTGAAGAGCGTATTCCTCAAATGATCACTGAGGCTATGTTATCTGCCGGCTTCGGCCCCATTATGTTTCTGGTAGTAGTGAATGTTTTATTGCTAATTGGCGGGCAATTTATGGAACCCTCAGGCTTATTGATTATTGTAGCGCCACTGGTGTTTCCTATCGCAATTGCACTGGGTATAGACCCGATACACCTGGGTATTATTATGGTGGTAAATATGGAAATAGGCATGATTACTCCTCCAGTTGGACTTAATCTATTTGTTACTGCGGGAGTAGCAGGTATGTCGATGCTTAGTGTCGTGAAAGCAGCAGCTCCATGGTTAGGTATTATGTTTCTATTCTTAATCATTGTGACTTATGTACCATCAGTATCTACCTGGTTACCGACACTGATGATGGGTCCAGAAATAATTACCAAGTAAGTAACTATTCAGTATTGGTAGGAGGTAAATAAGATGAATCCACAAATAAATACCATATTATATTCAACCTGGAATCCGCAGTTGGACGAGTTGATTGTGCGATTGAGGTGGTGTAGATCAAGGCGTAACGACGCGGAATAGCCAGCTATTGCAAGGAGTTACAACGAAGAGGTACGCCGCCTCAAACGTGCAATTCAGTTCGTAGCGGGATGCACCGATTGGGTAATTATACACATTAACTATAATGGTTTATGAAACAGAGGGTTAACCTCTATTGCAAGCGGTCAACTGCGGAATCTAGGTTCAACTGATATGGGTGAACATATGCGACCTGTTTTTCGTTTTGCACTGGAACTGGCAGAAAAACATGATGCTAAAATAATTATGTTACATGCCCTGGAACCTCTTAACTCTGGAACTTTAATGGCGATAGATATTTATATGCCTAAGATGGATAAGCAGGAGGTTCTTCAGGGAGGTATGAACCTAGAAAAATCAGTTGAATCATGAAAGTCTACGTAACAGCTTAATGCACCTGATAAAATCAAAAACACACTCTTCACCAATCAGGTGACTACGGTGTTTTTGATTTGCCGGCAATTGCTCCTGCATTGCTCTAACTAC
>JBNKKI010000020.1:0-15829 GCA_050291745.1 Gammaproteobacteria bacterium
AACTCATCCTGGAAAAATCAGTTGAGCGTGAAAAAGATGCGTAACAGATTGATGTGCCTGATCAAATCAAAAACACCGTAGTCAGCTGATTGGTGAAGACTGTGTTTTTGATTTTATCAGCTGCATTAAGCTGTTACGTAGGCTTTCATGATTCAACTGATTTTTCCAGGGTTATACACATCCACTGTAATGCTTTATGAAACAGTAGGTTAACCTCTATGGCGAGTGGTCAACTGCGGAATCCATGTTCATAGTTTAAAATTAAGCGGAATTAATCGGTGTTTCTTTATGATTTAACCGGTTTTTTACTTAATTTTCTTTGTAGTGTTCTTCGGTGCATGCCCATTGCACGGGCGGCAGCAGATATATTCCCGTCATGATCATGTAATACTTTTTGCAGGTGCTCCCATTCCATTCGTTTAGCCGACATGGGTTGGGTATGTAAGTTTATATCGGCGTTTCCTTCTTCATGATAAAAGGCTTTAAGAATATCATCAACATCGGCAGGTTTTGTCAGATAGTGAATTGCCCCCAGTTTAATAGATTCGACCGCTGTGCTGATACTGGCATATCCGGTTAACACAACAATGCGAATATCCGGTTCAATCTTTACCAGTGATTTTATAACATTTAAACCGGAATCATTGCCAATACGTAAGTCCACTACCGCGAATTCCGGGTGATGCTGTTCAGCCAGTTTGATGGCCTGTTTAAAATCATATGCCACAGAAACATTATATTCCCGTTTTGATAAAGCTTTTGATAAAACCTGGCAAAAAATTTCATCATCATCGACCAATAATAAATTGGGTATTTCTTCATTCATAAGTTGCTTATCCCTGAGTGTTCTAAAAAGAGTGAAAAAGAGTAATTGTGAGTTGAGGCAAAGGTTCTTTCAATTTTATACACAGTTTTACTAAAACTTGAATTTGCCTGTTTAGTTGAATTCGGTGTTTCATATCAGTGCCAGCCGAACCAGGGTACAGGTTCCGACGCTTTGCCGACTTTTAAATTCAATGCTACCACCGCTACGACGAATGGTTGTAATAGCGAGAAAGAGGCCAATGCCCATTCCATCGGGTTTATTAGAAAAGGAGACTTCTCCTGCCATAGCAATCTGTTGTTCAGTGAGACCTTTACCAGTATCCTTAATTTCTATTAACAATGCTTTATCTTCAATTTTTGTATGAATCTCAAGAGATTCGCTTGATGCATCAGCCGCATTATTTAGCAGGTTAATAATTGCCTGAGAAATGGTTTTATCATAGAGTAGTTGTAATGGTGTTTCCAAGGATTCAGACTTTGTATCAAATTGAATGTCTGGTCGTTGTTCCAGCCAGTGCTGAATTACCAGCTCATAAAATGTTTTGACAGGCATTAAATAACCTGCATCAGCTCGAGATTCTCCTGTTGTGTCGGAAAGTACAGATAGAATTTTTTTACAACGTTGTATTTGACCGTGCAATATAGCCTGATTCTCAAATAAATCAGGGTGCTCTTCTTTTGAAAAGCCATCAGTTAATTCGCCGGTTATAATGGCCAGACTGGCCAAAGGTGTTCCCAGTTCATGCGCTGTACCGGCTGCAAGTGTTCCAAGTGTGACCATTTGTTGATCTCTTAATTCACGTTGTCTTGCATCTGTAATTGCTTTTTCACGATGTTTAAGTTCTTTTGAAAGATAGGTGATAAACCAGGTCACTAACATGGCGCTAACCATAAAGCCAAACCACATTCCGAGTACATGCTGTGAAAATTGACCGTCATGTAACATTGCCTGATGGTCATGTACTTCATAGGTTAGAGGTGAATAAAACTTCAGTAGCAGGCTATATAGTATGACTGTTATAGATGTCAAAATCCATGTTGATAAACCGGGGATGACGGTTGCTGATATTGCCAGTGGAATAAGATAGAAAAAGGTAAATGGGTTTGTTGCACCACCGGAAAAAAACAGGATAAAAGAAAAAGAAAGTATTTCCAGTAATAGTTGAAAGAATATTAATTTCTCGGAAATTTCTTTACCCGAGTCTATGATCAGACGGGTAATTAAATTAGTCACAGCCATAATCAGTATAATAATACTGAGTGGAATAACGGGAAGATTAATCTTAAGGCCGACTAATGCAACCGTCATCATTACTACAATAAAAGTGATAGTAATATTTCTTAAAAAATAAAGTTGACGCAGAATACGTGTCGAACTATTAAAATGGTCAGAATTCATAAATCTCGATCATCTGTTCTTTGAAAAAATAAATCTCTGTGTATGTTTACGAAGAGGGTTGATGTATTACCAGGCTTTTAGGTTAATTGACCATCCGGATTATATTAACCTGAGATAATTATTTGTCCACTATTGAAAGGTGCGACAATTTGTCACTTCCTATTTGTGGATTCCAGTTTAAACTATGCTTAAACGAAATGAGTAAAGTAGTAATATTTCAACTGATTTGATTTTGTTTAATTTTGCAGTTGGTTCCAGTTTTGGTGCATATTTTTTAAATATGGATATCAGCTAAAAAGTGATTGATAGATTTAATGATTTTTTAAACATTTAAATTCTTTATTGAATTTTCATAGGTTTCACCCTTAACCCTGATGTAACACGAATTCATTCCCCCCCTTTGGAAACGTGGTATATCAGGGTTTTTTAATGCGCTATTGATTTTTTGTGAAATATCTGAACTTTATTATCAGTAATATCGCTAGCATGATTAAACCAACCCATGAAAAACTACCTGTATGAATATAAGTCGTTTCCTGATAAGCATCTGGATCTGAATAATATTTTTCATCTTCATAGTAATATTGATCATTTTGTAAATCTTCAATTGTTAACAGGTAGCCATCAACATCCTGTGTGATTATTCGGCTGGCAACAATTCCATCATGATATAAACTATGTATTTCAATTAAAACATCATAGTAGCCGGGTGGGTAGCCTTCTATCAGCTCACTGACGACTTCATAGGTATCACTGATTGAGTCATAATTAATTTCAAATATATTTGTTTCGGCGTATTGTCTCCAGGGGCCACCTTCATGACTCAGGTATAATTTAGCGTAAACCGTTTCCAAAGGTGTATTAACGTCTACATCGAATGTTGTTTTAATATGATGGTAGTAGCCATCGCTATCGATATCTCCGGTTAACTCTACCCAGGTATCGAAAATGTTAAATTCAATCAGGCTACCATGATTCGCAGAGCGAAAAGATTGTGTGCTAACTGGTATCATTTGAGCTTCAGGAGTTCGAGGTTTACTCTTATCCGATGCCAGAACAGGACTGTCGACTAATTTCTCTGTTAATACAGTACTATTATCTTCCACCAGTTTTCCGGCAGAGCGGGTTAAGTTTGTTGAGTCTGCAGCATAAATTGCTGTTACTGGCATTATCAATAAAGTAATTAAAAATCGATTTATGAATTTCATCTCATTACTCCTTGTTTAGAATCTATGATATTTCTTGATTAACCTTCCCCGGCTATAGCCATCTTTGCTGCGGCTATAAGGTCTGGGCTGTTGATAGTGTTTTTTGAGTTCTGGTTGCTGATTGTGATGCTGTTGTGGATGAACTAATACGTTATAAAGTATGAAAGGTACAAGCGGGAAATCATCATGTGCCTGCGCATTGAAAGAAGTCATAGTCAGGCAGCTTAGTGATAAAGCAATCGTTGCCGACTTAATATTGAACCATTTTAGTTTGTTCATGCTGTACTCCACGTTTATTGAATCATGGCTGATAGAATATTGTAGGAGTACTGAATGTAAGCTGAATCAGAAAAAAAGAAATCCAGTTTGGATTCCTGAGGATTTGGGAAATTGCGGGTGATTCAGATATCAAAAGCAGTTAGAGATAGACTGACTAGGCTGCTTATTGGGAGTCCTTTATTGAATCATAACCATATTAAATATATGGCTATGATTTCGTCATCGAGGTGTTATTTTAATTAAATAATTTAAAAAGTTTACCGCTGCTTTCTTTGATGAAATTAGCAATATCTTCGTAACCAGAGTTTAAAGCTATTTCGTAGGCATTCAAATCATCATGATTTCTAGTTTGAATATTTGCACCTGATTCAATTAAAAGTTTAACAAAATCTGCATTTCCATTGCCTGCCGCAAGCATAAGGGCGGTATCCCCGACTTTGTTTTTTTCATTAATATGTTCTGGAATTAATAGCTTTTCGAATATGCTTTTTTTACCTGACAGTACTGCCAGCATGAGTAAATTATTATTCTCATTGGTCAGCGTGTTGACATTGGCTCCATGCTCAATCAACAGATTGCTTATCTCAACAAAACCATTATTAACTGCACGGGCCAATGCTGTATAACCATTTTTGCCGGGTAAATTTATATCAATATTGTCATGTTTTAATAATTCTTCTGTTACTTTAATTAATCCGGTATTAGCACTGTGCCATAAAGAAGAGCGATTTTTGTCATAGGGAAAAATGAGTAATTTATCCCGTTTGACTAACTCGATACTGACATCTTCCATTTTGTTTAGAATAGCAAGTAATAAAGCCTGGTGAGTTGATGGCTGGTCAAGTTTAGCCTTTGTCAGAATCATGGCTGACTCAGTATGACCATTGGTAATAGCCTTAGATAAAGCGCTGGTTTCATTATCAGCAATAATGGATGAATCAGCACCTTTTTTAAGCAGGTAATCAACTACTTTTAGCTGGCCGTTAGAAGCTGCAATATACAGAGCTGTCTGTTTTTTGTTATTTATTGCATCAATATTGCTGCCCTGAGAAATTAATAATTCAATGGTTTCCAGCTGCCCCTTACTGGCTGCACGGTGGAGAGCTGTATTACCAAGGTTATCAGTCGCTTTTAAGTCAGCACCTTTATCCAGTAATTGAGCGACAATAGCCTTTTCTCCTAATAAGCTGGCGATATTAATAAGAGGCCATCCTTTATATAGTGATGAGTTTTTCGCAATCGATGATTTAAATGATTTGATATCTACTTTTTGATAATCTTTATTGGGATCCGGTAGTTTTATATTATGTTTTTGGAATGATATTCTGGCCTGCTTGAGGTCTAGTGTTTGCGCTAACATTGGAGCAGTTTGTTTCTTCTTGTTTTTTATAGTGTAATCAGCATTGTTATTAAGTAAGCTTTCGATAATGCTTTTATCGTCATGACGAGTTGCAAGTAAAAGAGCTGTATTGCCAAGACTATCCACTGCATTTATATCGACCTTTTTTTTAATTAACTCGCTGACCAGTTCATCGAATCCATTTACGGTGGCAATGTGTAGAGGCCGATCTTCATTTATATCGGGTTTATCGAGTTGTGAAGTAGATACAGGCAGTAAGAGCTTCGACATTTCTATGTGTCCCGACAACAGGGCAACCATTAAAGGAGTTCTTTGTTTGTCATCGCTTATATTGAAGTCAACTCCACTTTCGATACAGGTTTTTATTTTATCTAGTGCATTATTACGAATAGCACTGAAAATATTTTCTTTGGAGATATTTATGATGTTCCCTGCTTCCCCCTTTTTTTCTAGAGAAGCGAGTTTGGCAATAGCCTTACGGTGTCCCTGTTCAGCAGCTGCCTGATATAGTTTTTTGATTTTGATCATTTTCTGTTGGCTGCTACCACGCTTTTCCAGCAGTGACGCGAGTGCAAATTGAGCTTCTGCGAGGCCATTATCGCTGGCTTTGCGATACTCAATCATTGCTTTTTCCATATCCTTCTTTACCCCTGTTCCAGAGCGGTATAAGCCCGCCATTCTGTATTGGGCCTCGGCAATATTTTGTTTTAGTAAAGGGGCTAACTGCTCGACAGCCTGTTTATACTCCCTTAATCTGATTGATTTATCGATTTCTTTAAGTGATGACTCAATATCTGCCAGAGCGAATGTAGACAGGCATAAGCTGGACAGGAAAAGCAGTTTTTGTAGAAATGATGAGTGTTTCACTTAGGCAGTTCCGAATTTTGTATCGACCTGGATTCCTATTTGTTTTAGAAATCCAGTGGGTAAAATGCCACCGGCATTGATGATAATGGCATCATTGCCAATAGTAATATTCTCTCCATTATAATCGAGTGATACAGTCTTTTCATCCTTAACTTCTGTCAGGTTAGAAGGTAAGTAGAGTTTGATTTTACCATTTTTGGCATATTCATCTATACGATCCCTGTTTTTAGCTTTAGCGCGTGAAAAACTTTCACTACGATAAGACAGAGAAACTTCACTACCCTCAACATCTGCAATAGCGAGTGCAGCTTCCAGGGCGCTATCTCCACCCCCGACAATCATGACTTTCTGATTGATATACTGTTCTGGATCGATCAATCTGTATACGACTTTAGGCAGGTCTTCTCCTGGAATCCCCAGTTTTCTGGGTGTGCCCCGTCGACCTATGGCTAACAGTACTTTATCGGCTTTGTATTCATTCTTATTGGTTTTTACGACAAAACCTGAATCCGTGGTTTCAATATTGGCTACTATTTCCTTATAGTTGATCTTGATTTGAGTTTGTTTTTCTACATCCTGCCAGAATTTCAGCAGGGTTTCTTTACTGGTTTCCTTGAAGTTCATTTTACCAACCAGTGGGAGGTCAACAGGTTGAGTCATGACTATTTTACCTCGAGGGTATTGAAAAACAGTACCGCCAAGTGAATCCTGATCGAGAGTTATATACTTAAGGTTTTGTTGTTTACTGGCTAAAGTTGCTGCTATACCGGCAGGCCCAGCACCGACAATTAAAACCTGATAGGGATTGGTTGATTTTTTATCCAGAGTGCTGGACATTTCTTTAATGGCTCTTTTACCCTGTTCAATCGCATTTCGAATAAGCCCCATACCACCAAGTTCTCCCGCAATATAGAGCCCCTTAATGTTGGTTTCAAAATGATCATCAATCAGCGGGATATCGACGCCGCGCTTTTCTGTGCCAAAAACCAGTGTAATAGCATTTTCCGGACAGACAATTTTACAGGCACCATGACCGATACAATTAGCGGGTTCCAGCAATTCAGCTTTTCCATGAAAAATACCGAGAACATTATGCCCTAACTGCTGAGGACAGGCGTAAACACAGGATTTACAACCTATACACTTATTTCTGTCTATAATAGGGTGTAAGGAAGCTGGTTCAGCTAGACCTGTCTCAATAGCATTTTTTCGAGTCAGTTCACTCACTTTTTGCTTGTGACGTTGTAGAATCATATAACCAATCAAAAATAATACAATTGGTAAAAAGTAGAGGTAAGTATCCATTCCGGTCTGCTAAAATTAGCTTAAAATTAAATTGTAATTCAAAAAATCAAAGTGTGATTATATCTCAAATTTAGGAATTTATTCCCAATATCGATTTATAGTCTGTTATATTTACAAACTGACATTATGTTATCAAAAAATAGGACTTCTATGGTGCTTAAATTTGCACTAAATACATTAACTGTAGTCTGGTATTTATCCGTTATGCTGATTATTTATGCAGGATGGTTGATATCGGACCATCATTACCTGGTTGCAGAGTCTGGTATTGGCTACTGGCTTGGGATAATTGGTGGTTCTATGATGTTATTGTTACTGGTTTACCCGCTTCGTAAACAGAAATCTCGCTGGGTATATCTGGGATCCATCAAGTTCTGGTTTCGCTTCCATATGATTCTGGGTGTCGTAGGCCCTGTTTTGGTGATTTTTCACTCCGGCTATCGGTTGGGCTCTCTTAATGGTAGCGTGGCATTTTTCAGTATGATAATTGTTGCGAGTAGCGGTTTGATTGGACGTTATCTTTATCGCCGGATTCATCATGGTCTGTATGGTGAAAAAATTCGCTTTGAAGAGCTATATATTCAGGATGAAGGATGGCAGAGTCACATAGAAATCTTAAATGAAAAGCATCCGAAAGTTATCGAAGAAATTCAACAAACTGAACAAAAGCTGGTAAACCGGCATACAGGAATCAATAGATCTTTGTGGTTCTATATTTCAATGAACTGGAAATTAAGATGTTTAAAACGCAGTGTTATTAAACATTTTGGTGATACCGAAGATTCTAAAAAAATGGTTGATAGAGTGCTAAGCCTCAAACCTATCTGTAAATTAGGTATCAATGAAATTCTCTTTTCCTATTGGCATATTTTACATTTACCATTATTCATTATGCTGGTTTTTTCAGGAATTACTCATGTTGTAGTGGTGCATTTTTACTGATGAAATTAATTTACTCCATATTATTACCAGCTTTGTTTTTAATTAGTGGACAGTCTTTGGCACTGGATGTTGAAAAATTATTCATGCCTGGCAAGTTAATTAGTGGACATGAGGAATATGAAACTGATTGTAAGAATTGTCACGAACGTGGTAGAGATACTACCCAGAAAAAGCTGTGTCTGGACTGTCATGATAAGGTGAATGAGGATGTTCAGCAGGAAAAAGGATTTCACAGTAAAAATAATAAGGCTTTTACTTCTGATTGTCGGGATTGTCATACAGACCATAAAGGTAGAGATGCCACAATTGTGTGGATAGACGGTGACAGATTTAATCATAAGGAAACGGATTATGAATTAATCGGTAAACACTTACAGATCGAATGTACCGGCTGTCATAAAGTTGATAAAAAATATAGAGAAGCGCCTTCAAACTGTATCGACTGTCACAAGGAAGATGATGCTCATGATAATACTCTGGGTGAAAAATGTGCGGATTGCCATAATCCTAAAGCATGGAGTAGTGAGCAGTTTGACCATGACAAAACTGACTTCAAGTTAAAATATAAACATAAAGATGTAGCCTGTGATTTATGTCATATAGAAAATAAATTTAAAGATACGCCCAAAAAATGTGTGTCCTGTCATGCTATTAAGGATGTCCATAAAAATCGGTTTGGTAATCAATGTCAGCAGTGTCATACCGAGAAAAAATGGGATGAATCGAAGTTTAAACACAATGAAGATACACGTTATAAATTAAAAGGTACTCACAAAACAGTAACTTGCCATAGCTGTCATGAAAAAAAAATTCAAGCTAAGAAATTCTGGAAATCTCCAAATAAGAAAGTGAGAAGCTGTGTTGACTGTCATCACCTTGATGATGTGCATCAGGGAAAGAATGGGGAAAAATGTGAAGATTGTCATAATGTAAAAAGCTGGCTTGAATCAAGCTTCGATCATGATGAAAAAACAGATTTTCCTTTAAGAGGTGCTCATAAAGAAGCCAGCTGTCAATCTTGTCATCAGTCAGATGTTGAAGGAGAAAAAACAGATACAGCCTGTTATAGCTGTCATAAGCATAATGATGTTCATAAGGGGCAGGAAGGCAAGAAATGTGATGAGTGTCATAATGACTCTTCCTGGTGGCTGGAAGATGTTCGGTATGACCATGAATTATCTAATTTCCCATTAATTGGCCAGCATGCCGTCATTGGTTGTGAAGCCTGTCATCTTTCATCGGCTTTTCAGGATGCCAAAGCAGTCTGTAGTGAATGTCATGAAAAGGATGATGTTCATGAGCAGGCACTCGGAAAGGAATGTCAGCGATGTCATAACTCTAATGACTGGTTGATCTGGCAATTTGATCATGATGAAACAGATTTTAAAATTCAGGGTGCTCATCAGAAATTACATTGTCATCGCTGTCACAATGAGCCTCTGGTAGAAGGTGAAAAGAAAAACTCAGCCTGTATTGACTGTCATCGCAGAGATGATATTCATGATGGCAATTTTGGATCGGATTGTGGAGATTGTCATACACAGGAAGATTTTAAAGAAATTAATATTAATGCCATGAAAACTTTTGGGCGTTAATACAGGTTAATAAAGGGGAATGCAGAATGGTTTCAATAAATACTGTTTTTTTAAACTGGATAAGATTTATATTTTTGCTGGTTTTATTGATGTCAGGTTTTTCCGTGGCAAATGTACAGGCAGCTGCAAATAGTCAGGGTTTTGACCATAATAAAACAAGCTTTCCACTTGATTTCGTTCATGAAAGGGTGAATTGTGAATCCTGTCATGTAAATGGTGTGTTTAAAGGAACCCCGGCTCTGTGTGAAAATTGTCACTCTACGACTGGTCGAATTCAGGCCAGCTCCGCTTCTTCTTCCCATATTACTACCACAGAAGATTGTTCATTTTGCCATCAGGCTGCTGACTGGAATACTGTCGTTAAAGTGGATCATTTTGCGGTAAAAGGCAGTTGTCAAAGTTGCCATAATAACCATATTGCAAAAGGTAAGCATAAAGGTCACTTTGACTCAAGTGATAATTGTGATGACTGTCACCGTACCGTCTCCTGGCTTGAGGCCGTGTATGATCATTCAAATGTGAAGGGTAGCTGTCAGAGCTGTCACAACGGAGTCAAAGCCAGAGGGAAAGGGGCGCAACATATCAATTCAATTCAGAACTGTAAATCCTGCCACAATACATTTGGCTGGTCACCGGTTACCCGAGTCGATCATGATGCTGTTATCGGAAATTGTTTAAGTTGTCATAATGGTGTAGTAGCAGAGGGAAAGAATGCTGGACATATCGAAACTGCTGCAGAGTGTAATGAATGTCATAATACAATAAACTGGTCCGATGCCACTTTTGATCATGCTGGGATCACAACAGGTTGTATTGAATGTCATATTAATGGCACTACCTCGGGTAAAAGTGCCAGCCATATCCAGACTACTAATAATTGTGAGTTATGCCATGCAACCAATGCCTGGTCTCCAGTTACCAAAGTGGATCATAGTGCGGTAAATGGTAGCTGTTCAACTTGTCACGATGGTGTTATTTCTACCGGAAAAGGTGCTGATCATATTCCGACTACTGCTGAATGTAATATTTGTCATAGTACTGGTGACTGGTCGTCGGCCTCTTTTAATCACGACGGTGTAACCAGTGGTTGTTTTAACTGCCATGATGGGTCAACTGCCGGTAATAAAAATGCAGGGCATATCAATACCAATAATAGTTGTGAATTATGCCACGTTCCGACTGACTGGATACCGGTCACCACAGTTGATCATTCAGCCGTAATTGGTGTCTGTTCAGATTGTCATAATGGTTCTGTAACAATTGGAAAAAAAGCTGATCATATTCCAACTTCAAATGAGTGTAATGTTTGTCATAGCACGATTGACTGGAAATCAGCCCAGTTTAATCATGATGATATTACCCAGAGCTGTATAAGTTGCCACGACGGTGTTACGACCGATGGCAAAAGTGCTCAACATATAGATTCAACAGATGATTGTCAGTTATGCCATGCTTTTTATGGCTGGTCTCCAGCGACAACTATCAATCATACTGCGGTCAAGGGAAGCTGTTCCAATTGTCATGATGGCGTAATATCAACTGGTAAAGGACCTGGACATATTCAATCTAGAAACAGTTGTGAGTCCTGCCATAATACTGCTAACTGGGATATTGTTTCTGTCGTCAATCACGATGCAGTAACAGGTAGCTGTTCCAGCTGTCATGATGATAGCATTGCACCCGGTAAAGGTAGTGCACATATGAGCACAAATAATGCCTGTGAGTTATGCCATAGTCCACAGCAATGGTCTCCCTATACAACTGTAGATCATGAGGCTGTCTTAGGTGTTTGCTCAAGTTGTCATAACGGTGGAACAGCAAATGGAAAGCATGCCGAACATTTGATCACCAACAGTGAATGCGATATATGTCATAGTACACTTAATTGGCAATCAGCAAATTTTAATCATGATGGTATTACCGAAACCTGTATCAGTTGTCATAATGGTGTGGATGAAGATGGTAAAGGACCTCAACATATTCTGACGACTAATGACTGTCAATTATGTCATGCGTTTTTCGGCTGGGTGCCAGCAGCCAGGGTAGATCATGATGCAGTCATAGGTAATTGTTCCAGCTGTCATAATAATGTGACTGCAGATGGTAAGAATGCACAGCATATTATTTCAAATGACAGTTGTGATCTGTGTCATTCTGTATTGAACTGGAAACCGGTAGTAAGAGTTGATCATGATGCAGTGTCAGGTGTTTGTTCCAGTTGTCATAATGGTGCAACAGCAAGAGGAAAGGGCGCGCAACATATAAATACTTCGGCTGAATGTGATGATTGTCATACTACCCTGGAATGGGATTCAGCGACTATTAGTCATGATGGTATCATCAACAATTGTTCGAGTTGCCATGGAGTTACAGCTAATGGGAAAAATCCTGCTCACATCCAGACCACCAATGTATGTGAAAGTTGTCATAGTTTTTCATTGGGCTGGGCAACAGTTACCTCTGTCGATCATAATGAAGTCATCGGCAGTTGTTCAAGTTGTCATGCAGCTGATAAAGGGGCTAGCCACATTCCTACGACCACTGAGTGTGATGAATGCCATTCAACACTGAACTGGACATCTGCAATTTTCAGTCATAACGGCATAACATCAAACTGTATCAGTTGTCATGATAATGTTTCTGTGGATGGCAAGAGCAGTAGCCATATGTCAACAACAAACGAATGTGAATTGTGCCATGCGACGATTGACTGGGTTCCTGCAACTGTGGTCGATCATGCTGCTGTTTTAGGCAGTTGTTCCAGTTGTCATAATGGCAGTACAGCGGATGGAAAGGGCGTTGATCATGTAACGACAACTGCAGATTGTGATACCTGCCATACAACACTGAACTGGAATTTTGTTCATGACAATGTTACTGACCCCTGTTCAAGCTGTCATAATGGCAGTGCTGCCGAGGGAAAAGGCGCTAATCATTTCATCACCACTTTAGAGTGTGATGAGTGTCATAACAGAAATAACTGGAGTGATATAAGCTATTCTCATTCGACCAGTTATTACCCCGATCATCAACGCGGTTTTAATTGCTCAGAGTGTCATCTAAGTAATGGTAATGTTGACTGGAGTAGTCCGGGTTATGCTCCGGATTGCGCAGGTTGTCATGCTGATGATTATGATACTCGTGAAGATGATCATACTACCTTAAGTCAGGACAGGAATTGTGCTGGTACCGCCTGTCATAAAAGCAGACCTGAACATAGGCCCTCGGATCGAAATTGGGATTAAGTTTTGACATTAACAGGAAGCTGGAATCTATAACTAAAATGATAATAAATTATCTACTAAGAAGAGCGGCTAAGAAACAGGTATTATGATTAGGAAAATTTGGTTTTTAAGTATTTTTTTACTTGTTTCACCGCATTTATTTGCTGCAAGTAGTCAGTTTTTGAGTGTAGAATCTTTTTATATTAAGCCTCAGGTTTTACCTCAGGTTTTACCTTATGCGGTAAATGTAGCTTCTTATCCCACTCCTTTTGCTGCGAATTCGATTCAGTATTTATCTCAATTAAAGAGCGATATTGTCTATGCGACCAGAGTAAAGGTGAATAATGTACTTTATTATCGCCTGGTCTCCGGTAACTTTGCTACTTTGGCAGAAGCCAAAAAACATCTCGATCATGTCAAAAAGTACTACCCTGATGCCTGGTTGAATATTAGAAGAATTCAGGAAAAAAAGGAGCTTACTGAGTTACTTTCCCCTTCATCGAACAGGAAATTAAAATCGGTGACAATTGCTCCTGAAATCGCGCCTGTTGTTATACCTGAAATCGCTCCAATTAAAATCCTGAAAAAAACGCCAAAGGAGATAAAAAAATCAGCTGAGAACACGACTAAAGTTAAACCTAAGTCCTTCCCGAAACTTTCAGCGCAGGAACCACCAGTTCCAGCTACGAAAAAAGCAGAAAAAGTGATGCCGATCAGGCCAGAGAATGAATTCGCCAAAAAATTACTTGAAGAAGCCAGACAGGCATTTCTGGATCGAAAATATCCTCGAGTCATCACCATCAGTGAGAAGGTTATTGAAATAGGCTCTCCTGAGCAAATTCAAAGAGCGATGGAATTTGCTGGAATAGCTCGTGAACGTCAACGTAAATACTCTCAGGCTGTTTCAATTTATAAGCAATTTCTTGAGTTTTATCCGGAAAGTAAATTAGCCCCTAGAATCCAGTTAAGATTGACAGGTTTAACGACTATGCGTGATGACCCGAAAAGTCTACTGGCTAAAACAAAGTCTGATAAAACAAAGGATAGCTGGATAATGAATGGATCTCTATCTCAATATTACAGGGATGATGTGGTTGAAATAGATACGCTGGATTCGCAGGAAGTCAATTCATCACTGGTTACCGATGTGAATTTTTATGCGCGTAAAAAAACGGATAAAAGTACCCTGGTTTTTCGTTTAGATGCAGGTCTTATTAATGATTTTATTGACAAGGAAAATGATGGAAGAATTAATCGGGCCGTGGTTAATTACACTGATAATGAAAATGATTACCAGTTAATAGGCGGACGACAGTCACGTACTGCCAAGGGGGTGCTGGGACGCTTTGATGGATTGGTTTATAAAGGATTTTCTCATACTGATTTTAATTATAGTTTATATGCTGGTTTTCCAGTGCAGTCCTCCTATGATGGATTTGATTCGGAGCGTCAGTTTGCAGGGGGAAGTATTAACTTTAAACCGTTTGAAAAAGTTGAAATGGATGTTTATCTCATGCAGCAACAGATTTCAGGTTTAACTGATCGTCAGGCATTAGGCACTGAATTTCAATATCGTACCGATAAGGGTTTTATGTACGGGATTATTGATTATGACCTGTTTTATAGTGATGTTAATAATATCACGGCAATCACCAATTATCGTTACTCAGACAAATGGGTATTTAACCTGACCTATGACTACCGTAACTCGCCTCTTTTATCGACTTTAAATGCTATGCAGGGACAGACAGTTGACTCTATAAAGGATTTACAGGATGTGTTTACAGATGATCAGATATATCAGTTGGCTGAAGATAGAACCAATAGAGGACAAAATCTCTTTTTTGGTTCAAACTACCAGATAGATGATGAGCGACAACTTTATCTCAGTATGTCGTTATCTTCTATTGCAGAAGGTGTTGAATCTGGTGGTGTTGCAGCGACACCAGCGACTGATGATATTAATCTTTCCGCTGATTATAGTATTAAGAGCTTTTTCCTGACGGATGATTACACGACCTTTGGGATGAGGTTATCCGATACTTCTTCATCAAAAATTATTTCTCTCAGAGCCCGTACTCGCATAGCGGGTTCAAGCGGTTTTCGCTATGACCCAAGATTTGGTATAGATTATCGACAGAGCAAAACTTCTGATGTTGATCAATATATTCTGAAACCCAGTATGAAAGTGACGTATAAGCCAAATAGAAAAATCAGTTTTGAAGGGAGTTTGGGGATTGAGTATTCAAATTTCCAATTACCAGAACTGAATGATCAGACTCAGTATGATCTTTACATTGGATATGTTTATCGTTTTTAAAACTGGTTTCAGCGGATTGCTTGAGGGATTAGTCTGCATATATTGATACAACCAGGAAAAATCAGTTGAATCATAAAAGTCTACGTAACATCTTAATGTAGCTGGTAAAATCAAAAACACACTCTTCACCAATCAGGTGACTACGGTGTTTTTGATTTCTCGGCAATTGCTCCTGCATTGCTCTACCTACAGCCATCCCTGTCTTAGACCAGGCACATCAATCTGTTACGCATCTTTATCACGCTCAACTGATTTTTCCAGGTTCAACCTGGAATCCGCAGTTGGACGAGCTGAAGTGTGCATTTGAGGTGGTGTAGATCAAGGCGTAACGACGCGGAATAGCGAGCTATTCCAAGGAGTTACAACGAAGAGATACGCCGCCTCAAACGTACAATTCAGTTCGTAGCGGGATTCACCGATTGGGTGATTATACTCATCAACTGTAATCGTTTATGAAACAGTGGGTTAATCTCTATTGCGAGCGGTCAACTGCGGAATCTAGGTT
>JBNKKI010000021.1:0-10961 GCA_050291745.1 Gammaproteobacteria bacterium
CCGACAGCTGAACACCTCTTCGCCATTTTCAAATATAACGTAGTAATCTTCTATGGGACTTGATCGATAATGATCAAACGCTTCGTCACCGCTAATCGATGGAAGAACGCCTGACCAATACGCTTCCCAAATATAGTTACCTATCTTATATTTACCTGATTGATCCTTTAATTTTTTTGCGAACAGCTCTAACCATTCATGATGTATCTTATACCCTTCTCTTTTTCTTAGACGAGTATGAAGGACACTATCTTCTTCAAGTATTTCAGCTAGTGATTTCATTCAAAAAACATAACATTACAATTAACAGGAAAATAATTCACTGTATTTTCATTATATAGACTGACTATAATTCCTGGTATTGTGATATACAAGCAAAACAGCGGGAAAACCAATTTCTTCTAGCTTTCTCATTAATCCTGCTTCTATACACTTTGCACCACATGCAGAACTCCTAATAAATCACCAGGAAACCCTCTCCAGATATCCAGTCTGCAAACTGACCTTTTGATTGATCAACTTCAATAATTTATCTGCACTAATTTCCTGCTTTGAAATAGTGCAAAAAAAATTTATCTTTAAAATTCGATTTGCTTGCTATTATAAGGTGACTATTAATACTGAATTACGTTTTTATGAATACCTCCATCCTCGTTCAGGTCGAAAAACAGCGCCAGATCCTGAAAGATTTCCTGTATGACAATATGTATATACTGGCGCAGAAATGTGCTGATTTCATGCATGATCCTGATGCACTGGAAAATTTACTGGATGAACATATTCACAAGTCCAGCCTTTGTAAATATCTCTGGGTGCTTGACCATACTGCTCATCAGATTACATCCACTGTCGCTCGAAATCACCGGAAAGTTGAACAATTAGGACGCGATAGAGCTGCCCGACCTTATATGCAACGGGCACTAAAAGGTGATCATTTCTATTTGTCTGATGCTTATATCAGTCGAAATCGCAAACGTCCTTCGCTAACTTCCGTACAAACCATTGTAGATAAGGATGGCTATAGTATCGGCTTTCTGGGTGCGGATTTTGACTTACGGGAGTTACCTAATACGGCTTCATTAAATCTGGATCGCAAAGGCTGGCAGCAAATGAAAGGTGACCCCGCTATTCGAGGCGGTCTTTTTGCACAACAACGGGTTTTGAGTGCGATGGATGAAAAAATTGATGATGTTCAATCTCTAATGGAAGAATTGATGATCGCGCATGGTGTTTTCCATGCCAAGTTTCATTTTTCCAGTAGTCGCGCTTCTGTCTGGCTGGTGGATAGCCCTTATAATTATCAGGTTTTAAATATTGATGAACTCACCAATGCCAGCTTGTGCCTGGCTTTTCCTAAACGGGATTATTTTGACCAGGCAGAGGTGCCGGAAGAAAAAATCTCTGAAGTGTTTGCACAGTTTAAAAAGCTCCGTTTTGCAGATGAAACCATTTATTTACGCTCTGCCTCTTTGAATGTAGTCAATAAAATTGTCGGCTTAAATTTTTCCTGTGACGGGTCTCATTATATGCCTTATGATGAATTTTTAATGAAGGATAATAGTTTCTGGTTTGGGGTTAGCTAAAAGCTTTTATTTCTGGTGATACAGATTATTCCCTGTAGATAAGCGAGATCAGCGCAATGATCTATAGCGCTGTCCAGCCTCCATCGATGGAAATTGTGCTACCTGTAATCTGGTCAGCGGCCGCTGAACACAGGAAATTCACCGTACCAGCTATTTGATCAGTTGTAACAAATTGTTTTGAGGGTTGGCGTTGTAATAAAACATCTTTGATCACGCTTTCTCGGCTTAAGTTGTATTTGTCCATCGTGTCAGGAATTTGAGCTTCAACCAACTGGGTCAATACATAGCCGGGACAAATAGCATTGCAGGTGATGGCTTCTTCTGCTGTTTCCAGAGCGATTGTTTTGGTCAGGCCGACAACGCCGTGTTTAGCCGCCACATAGGCGGATTTATAGGGCGAGGCAGTCAGACCATGTGCCGAAGAGATATTAATGATCCGCCCCCAGCCCTGTGCTCGCATTTCCGGTATTGCAGCTGCCGATGTGTGAAAAGCAGAGGACATGTTTATCGCAATGATGGCATCCCATTTATCAATCGGAAATTCTTCAATAGCTGCAACATGCTGAATACCAGCGTTATTGACTAAAATATCGACTCTTTCTGCCTTTTTTATCAGCTCACGACAGGCAGTTGCATTCGACATATCAGCAGCAATATAACAAACAGTTATACCATATTGTTTCGCCATGTCAGCGGCCAGTGCATGATCTTGCGCGTTATCAGTGTAGGAATTTAAAACGATATTCACGCCCTGAGAGGCTAGCGCATGAGCTATGCCCAATCCTATACCTGAAGTTGACCCGGTGATTACAGCCGTTTTACCTTTGAGATTCATAATTATTTCTGTATTAGTGAATAGTTTAACCTGGAAAAATCGGGATTACAGAAAACATCTTATTGAATTCAATAGGTATTTACAATTCCTTTGGGCAAAGCCAATTGTTATTTCATTTAGACTTATTTTGCTCAATAGCCTGAATTCCTGCTTCCATTCGTGCTCTAGCCGCACTATTTGCACTATGTACACGAATTTCCGGTGGTTTAAATCCCTCTGTCATTACTGCTTCTTCAATCCATACAATAACATCGTAACCGGTTCCCCGGTTATCATCACCTAAATCATGATCAAGACTGATAATATCGACTTTACCCGTCTTAAGATAGGCGATGACTTCATCAGGCCAGTAAGCATGAATCCAGCCATCAGGCGTTGGCCTTAAATCATCCAGATAAATTTTCATTTGTTAAGTGATCATCAGTTTGAATCGGGCATATCTATCCAGCAAAAATCATCATTAAATGACTATTAGACCTGTCTGATAAAACACTGAGACATACCACCAGGCGGAGATATGATGAAATATCGATTTTCCCGGATTATTTAAATCGCTCATCTGAGCGCTTCTTCATAACATCTTCAGTACTGGCCTTTAGCCATCCTGATGTAGTATCCGTTACTCCGTCAAATTCCTGGATATAGGGCTTGATGTCTAATAAAGGTGTTCCATCCAGAACATCTATACCGTCGACATAAACAACATTATCTTCAACTCTTTTTAATTTTACAATGGATAAACCGATATGGTTTGGTCTTAATGGCGAGCGAGTAGCAAAGACACCTCTAATTTCCTTATCCATAAAAGGTGTCACCTGTAATTCAGTGCGCGCTGCTTTATGAAAACTATAGATGAGATAGAGATGACTGAATCCTTGCAGGTCATTTAATCCTTCCATATATATTTCATCGACTATGACCTGCCCTTCAACCTGTGCAGCACCTTTTGGTTGAATTGGCATATCACTTATTGTCTGATAGGGCGAGTGTATCGTCCCAATGGGTTTAATCTCGACCATAGTTTACCCTTTAATTATTAATCAGATCTTCCCGAAGATTATACTTATAGTCTATCTATTAGGCAGTTTTATACACTATACGGATATGCTTCCCAGTCTGTTAATACTTTCAAATCTTTTTCAGGAATATAGTCATAGGAACCTGATTGATCATGTAATACTGCATCAGCGATTACAAAGTTATCTGACTGACTACTTAGCATCATAAAAAACCAGGAAAACTGATAACCTATCGCATTATCATAGCTATGAATAGCATTAGCCAGATTAGCACCGGTCTTACCCTCAATTGCCAGTAAGTCGGAAGGTTTCCAGGCACAGCATGGTACCGGCTTGGCATTTACCTGTCGATAGCCATCTCTATCAGTATACTCTCTTAAAGAAAATACCCATTGCTGGCAAAAGTGATTATTGTCATTAGCACTACTTCGTTGCCAGTCATTTAAAAAACGCTGAATGCTCTTTAAATGACGACTATCGATCACCGTTTCATGAATTAACTGATCTATATTGGTAATGCGACGGAAGATATAGCGTGATGAACCAACAGCTTCTGGTTCCAGTTTTGTATAATCCAGTGGATCAAGAAAATCCTGCAAACTGTCAGGAAACCAGTCACGTTCAACCAATGGACGATCCAGTACTTCCTGTAACTCTTCAATTTCAAGCTGGATAAACTGTTCGGGTTTATCACCCGTTGGTACTGTTAAAAAATGTGTTTTTCCGGATAATTTGGTAGCAAAGTAAACTGAGTCTATATATTTGAGCACTAATTGTTCCGCATCACCACCACTTTCCTGTTCTGCCCAGCTGGCAATATTATCAGTGATTCGATTATAGTCAGCATCAACAACACCGCCTAATCTATACCAGCCACCACGTGATAGTACATGTTCGAACTGCATTTCAGGAAATATAGATGACAAGCCATCAATTAGGGCAGTTATGCCCTGACCGGGACTTGTTTTATTACATAGGTCAACCAGTTGCTGATTGTTTTCAATATATTTATTCATTTTGATTTGATAATTGCTTTAATCTTTCCTGAGCAAACGCCCTGACATCTTCATCTTCATCATTGAGCAATGGCTCAAGCATTTCTATCGGCACGCGTTGGCATATAGCAACTCGAACCCGCCAGTCTTTATCCTGCATCATCGCCTGTATAGAATCCAGTTCAATACGTTCAGCAACAACCAGACGTATACGATCAGATCGATCATGCATCATTAACTCAAGACTTTCTGGAGGTAGTCTTCTAGCCACCGTTTTTCTAACTTCACGATCTGGATCATTGATCATACGAAATAATCGTCCGGGCTTTAATCGTTTAGCGACATATTGACGAACGAGATAATCTTCATCAGTGACCAGAGCTTCCAGTTGATCAACAGGAATGCGATCAGCAACGGTAATTCGGACTTCACGATCAGGATCTTTCAATAAGTGATGCAGTGAATCGACTGGTAAGCGGTAGGCTAAAACTCTTCTAACAACTTCATCAGGGTCATCCAGCATTTGCATCAATCTTTGCTGTGATAAATATCTTGCCGCTATCGCACGGCGTTCCCAGAATTCATCACCTGCATACTGTTCTGCCAGATCTGGATTAAGCGTGAAGAAGCGGGCAATCTGACGCCCACTCATGACTCTGACACAAATATCACCAGGCAGACATTTTCCTTTAGTCAGACGGTCTGCACGGTGTGGACAGCTTTCACAGTCAGCAGTGGGTGTAGCATCATTTTCTCGTGTAGACACTACCTGGGACACCACTATTCAGGTTCCACTTCGGCGACCACAACTCCAGTTGCCAGTTCGTGGTTTTGAGTAAAGCTCAGACAATGATTACTACTATCTATCAGATAAAGATTAAACTGTTGATGTTCAAGAACAGGTGTTGCAGTCACAACATCATCATCCATACAGACGGTAAAATGAATATCACTAAAATTTTCTCGTAACTCTGTTGTCAGATTAACACCCATGCCCTGCTCAGAAACAAAATCACTAATATCGGAGAGCTGTTGCTGGCTGATCATTCATCTTCTCCCTGCTCAAAACGAATACGTTCTTCAGGGCTCTGTCCCATGACCTTGGCTAACCAGGGTGGGGCATCTTTGCCTATGACAGCTTGCATGGCTTTGATTTCATCACGTGCTGCACCTGCATCGGGCTTTTTAATCGGATGAGCTCCGGTACGTACAACTTTAGCAGCAGCAGGGCCACCAATAGAAACGACAAATAGAATCTGACAGTCAGCGATTAAAGATGCTCTATAAGCATTCTTATCTTCAGCGCCATTTTCCTTATCCACTTCACGAATATCGATTAATCTATTTTCTTTGGCATTTACCTGATAAATAAGAAAGCGGCGACATGATCCAAAGTGCCCATCCAGCTTTTCTGATTTATTGGAAGCACAGGCTACGCGAATACTTTCAGGCATATCGCCATCACTATAAGCTTCAATTTCAGGTAGAGGATCACTGGTAATGCCTGACTCACCTGTTAAATAAGCTAGTGCAGATTTTAGCATACTGCTATCAATATCAGCTAATTCACCATCAGCTGCAGATTTAAACTTTTTAATAGACAGATTTGATAATTTTTCGGCAGTGGGCGGTAAGCCTACCGCATCTAAAATAACCTTGAGTAATCTGGCTGCATCGGTATCTGGTAATTCACGTGCGGCCAGACCAATACGCAGGGCTATGTCATTTGAGATTTGGGTAGTCGTCATTATTACACCACCATTTAATATATTTTAAACTAGATTTAGCCGGGCCAGAGTAGCCATAGCCCTCTGACCCGACCAGGAATTATATTGCAATTTCTGCTTAAGCAGGAACGATGCAATCATCTTCCATACAGACGTCCAGACACTGAGGAACATCGAATTCTTCTTCGCACTCAGTACAGGTTTCTGCTTCAATTTTATAAACACCTTTGAAAGGTACAATAGATTTAGTTGGGCAAACTGGTTCACAATCGCCACAGGCAGTACAAATATCTCTAACAATAGCAAAAGCCATGATAGTTTCTCCTAATATAAAAAATTATTCAGCGCGTCTAAAACGTAAGGTAGTCGGAAAGCTTGGCGGTGGACTAATAGGGTCAATGTAATAGCTTGAACCATCTGTTAATTCCACGTTGCCACCCCATTCATCATCAGTATCCACTTCAACTGAGGCGATTTCCTCTTCCTGGTCCTTTTTTGCTATATAAAACAAAAGAGCACCATTATCTTTTACACGAATCATTACATTTGGCATGAGTTAAAACCTCATTCTAAGATCTGGAAAAATTATGGAAGAGGCTCTTACGAACCTCTTCCAGTCAACTTAACGAACCAGATCGTAGTTGTAGTCAGTTGTTCCCATACCACGAGTTTCTTCGTCCAGACGTTCCAGAACAGAATTAACCAGCATCTTCAACATATACATTGCACCTTCATAACCCAGAGTTGTATCTCTATGCATGTGATGACGATCAAAGATAGGAAAGCCAATACGAATTAGTGGAACTTCATGCTCTTTACCTTTGTGTAATGTATCACGCTGGATAAATTTACCGTAAGAGTTTCCGATCATGAAATCAGGCTTGTTAGTAAACATCAGTGAACGGAAGTGCCATAAATCTTTACCAATATGTACTTCACTGTTCTGACCATAAGGAGAGTCAGCCAGAATTTTTTCAACTGCCTTCTTCCAACGCTTATTAGCATGTTGACAAAGGATTTGAGTTGGCTCAGCGCCCAGCTCAAGCAGGAACCTGACCATACCCAGTACGAAATCAGCATCACCATAAACACCGAATTTCTTACCATGTAACCAGGTGTGACTATCAGTCATCATATCAACCAGTACACCACGCTCACGAGTCAGCGCTTCAGAGATTGGCTTACCCGTTAATTCTGATACCTTCATCAGGAAGTCATCAGTTGCACTCAGACCCATAGGAATCGCAATATCGGTAGCTGGCTGTTTCCAGGTCAATCTGGTGAATTTACGACTCTTAACTGACTGCCATGGCTGCAGGAATAATGTATCGATAGCATTAGGTGCATCTTTCATTTCATCCAGCGTTGTACCACCATCATACATACGATAAGTACCATCTGCAGGGGTATCCAGAACATCAGTCGGATCACTTAACAGGCTACAGTCAACATCCATATCTTTCATCATGCGCTTCATGACACGATAGTTACCCAGGTAGGTTTCAAATCCCGGTACGATGTTAATCTTACCGTTGCTACCTACTTCCTTATCTTCCATGTGGTTCAAAGTGAAATAACGTTGAATACCTTCAAACATGTTATCCCAACCAGTAGTATGCGAACCTACAAAACTAGGAGTATGTGCAAATGGTGTCGGGAAATCTTCTTCCACAGCACCTGCTTTTTTCGCATTACCGATAAAGGCATTCAAGTCATCACCTATAACCTCTGCCATACAGGTAGTAGATACTGCAATCATTTCCGGCTTGTATAATGCCTTCGCATTTTCCAGACCAGCAATCATATTCTTCTGACCACCGAATACCGCAGCATCTTCAGTCATTGAGTCAGATACACAGGCAACTGGCTCCTTGAAATGACGATTGAAGTAAGTACGGAAATAAGCGACACATCCCTGAGAACCGTGTACATATGGCAGGGTCTTTTCAAAACCCAGCGCACATAATACTGAACCCAGAGGCTGGCAGGCTTTTGCAGGGTTAACTGTTAAAGCAGTACGGGAAAAATTAGCTTCCTTGTACTCTTCTGTAGTTGTCCATTGAAAAACTTCTTCAATCTTATCCTGCGGATGCTTTTCTTCGTAATTTTCCGCTTTGTTTTTAAGAGAATCCTTGTATTCGTCATCACGAAAAAGTGGATAACTCGGCTTAATATCTTCTATTGCTTGACTCATGATAATCTCCATCCGCGCCACTAATCTGTGGACAACGGAACAGGTGAATTAAAAAATAATTTTGCTAAGAGGGCTGAGCAGATGCCCTGCCCCCTTTAATACCGATTAAGCGCCTACTGCAGCAGCAGTAGCTTCTTCGCTATCCTGCAACCAGGGAACCTTAACCTTGTTCCAACAAGGATTGTTCAGTGTCATATCCATGTCACGGGCAAAAATAGCGAAGCCGTCATAACCATGGTAAGGACCGGAATAATCCCATGAATGCATTTGACGGAAAGGAATACCCATTTTCTGGAATATATACTTTTCCTTGACTCCGGAACCGATCAGATCAGGCTTGACCTTCTTAACAAATTCTTCGAATTCATAACCGGTTACATCATCATAAATCAGTGTTGCATTACCCATTTCCTTAATGGTGCGATCATAATCATCGTTATGTGCAAATTCGTATCCGGTACCAACTACTTCCATACCCAGATCTTCATATGCACCAATCACGTGACGTGGACGCAGACCACCGACATATAGCATCACGCGCTTACCTTCCAGACGTGGACGATATTTAGCGATAACAGCTTCATATTCAGCTTTGTATTTTTCAATTACACGCTCAGCACCTTCCTTGATTTTGTCGTCAAACAATGCCGCAATTTTACGTAAAGATTCTGCGATTTTAGTTGGGCCAAAGAAGTTATACTCAATCCATGGAATGTTGTACTTCTCTTCCATATGACGTGAAATATAGTTCATTGAACGATAGCAGTGAATCAGGTTCAGCTTGGCTTTTGGTGTATTTTCCATTTCAGCCAAAGTACCATCACCAGACCATTGTGCGATAACACGCAGACCCATTTCTTCCAGTAAAGTACGTGAAGACCAGGCATCACCACCGATGTTGTAGTCACCGATAATAGTGACGTCATAATCAGTTGTTTCAAAGCTTGTATCGCTATCACGGTTACCTAAAACCCAGTCACGAACAGCATCGTTCGCAATATGGTGACCCAGTGACTGAGATACACCACGGAAACCTTCACAACGTACAGGTACCACAGGCTTTTTGATTTCAGCGGTTGTTTGTTTTGCTACCGCTTCGATGTCGTCACCAATCAGACCAATTGGGCATTCTGACTGAATTGAGATACCTTTGTTTAAAGGAAATAACTGTTCGATTTCAGTCATGATAGTTGCAAGCTTCTTATCACCACCAAATACGATATCTTTTTCCTGAAAATCAGAAGTAAAGTTCATAGTACCGAAAGTATTTACACCAGTTGTACCTACATAGTAGTTACGACGTCCAGCACGAGAGTACTGTCCACAACCAACCGGACCATGAGAGATATGAACCATGTCCTTGATAGGACCCCATACCACACCTTTTGATCCTGCATAGGCACAACCACGAATGGTCATCACACCTGGCAGAGATTTACGATTTGAAGTTATGCATTTCTTCGATTGCTCAACTTCCTTATCGTTTACGGTTAAATGTTTTTCACGATCTTTCTTTGCATTTTCAGGATAAACTTCTAGCACCTCCTGGATGAGGGCTTCAGTTTCTTCACGCGTCAAATTAGACATATTTTTCTCCTTATTACCACCACTACTAATCTGTAGATGGCTGGGTTCTGGATAAATAATCTGCAGATATCGTCCCAGACAGGGGGCGATACCTACCCATATAACTTATGCTTCTGCAGCAGCAGTCTAACCAACGATGCTTTCGTCTTCTTCATCCATCAGACCAAAATCCATCAACAGATCTTCCAGCTTATCCATAGTGATAGGCGTTGGAATAACCAGCATTTTGTTGTCGATGATTTTTTGCGCAAGATCACGATATTCCTGTGCCTGTTTGGCAGATGGATCGTATTCGATTACTGTCATACGACGAATTTCAGCGCGTTGAACCACATTATCACGAGGGACGAAATGGATCATTTGAGTACCCAGCTGACGAGCCAGTTCCATGATCAATTCATCTTCACGAGCTGTGTTACGAGAGTTACAGATCAAACCAGCCAGACGAACACTGCCTGAGTTTGCATATTTCACGATACCTTTAGAAATGTTGTTGGCTGCATACATAGCCATCATTTCACCAGAACATACGATGTAGATTTCCTGTGCCTTGTTTTCACGAATAGGCATTGCGAAACCACCACATACAACGTCACCTAAAACGTCATAGAATACGAAGTCTAAATCTTCTTCGTAGGCGCCTTCTTCTTCCAGGAAGTTGATAGCAGTTATAACACCACGACCCGCACAACCAACACCTGGCTCAGGACCACCAGATTCAACACATTTGATATCGCCGTAACCGGTTTTTAATACATCTTCCAGTTCCAGATCTTCAACCGTACCAGCTTCAGCAGCCATTTCCATAATAGTGTTCTGCGCCTTGGCGTGAAGGATAAGACGAGTAGAATCAGCTTTTGGGTCACAACCTACGATCATGACTTTTTTACCGAGTTCGGCTAGACCTGCTACCAGGTTCTGGGTTGTGGTAGACTTACCGATACCACCTTTACCGTAAATTGCACATTGACGCATTGCCATTTTAAATCTCCTAATAGATGTTAATAAGCATGTGTGATTT
>JBNKKI010000022.1:0-8558 GCA_050291745.1 Gammaproteobacteria bacterium
GTGCGTATTTGCAATCACTGTATTGATGAGTTTTATGTGGCAATACGTCAAAATGAGGAAAAGACATAACCAACGGGTCAAGTTCGCCCACTTCGTGGGCTGGGACCTCCGCTTTGCTACGGCCCCTTACCCGTATCGTTAGCGGCACAAAGGCATGTGGCATGAGTGAACAAAAGAAAAGTCTACTTGAAATTGTATTAATGCCTTTGGTTATTACATTGGTTGGCATCATTTCGACTGTTTCCATTTCGATTGTTCAATTAAGGAGTTCGGAAGCCCAAGCGGAAGCTACTAGGCAAAGTGCGGAAAAGCTGGCACTCGCGGAGCAGCAATTGAAGATCCTCGAAATGGTTAATGAAAGGCTATTTAGCGAGAAGACAGAAGACAAAAAACTTGCTATTGGCTTACTGCTAGCACTAACACCAGAGCTATCACAAAAGATTGCTTCTGTAATACAAGCGGATGAGTCGCAACCAGAAGCAGTCAGGATTGCAGCAAATGAGATAAAGAATTTGTACGTTAAAGAAAAATATTGCGATCCCGTGTACTTTGGAATCAAAGTAGGTTGTGAATGGAAGGAGCGGTATGTTCTTGCTAGCGAACCAAGTCAAAATGAATCTGCAGCCGCTAACAAATAGCTGCACCGGACAAAATACTCGCTGCGCTCGCATTTTTCCGGTGAGCTAGGCGTTATGTTTCAGGGTGACTCATGGAAATAAAACAAGTAACTGAGTTTTCAGAGTCTATATTGCAGGCTTTGAATAAGCTTATTCCTCAACTTTCCTCGTCTGCAACCCTACTTTCTGAAGAAAAGCTTAATGAAGTCATTATGTCTCCTTGCACCTACCTTTTGGTTGCTGATGAAAATGGAGATATATTTGGCAGCCTTACTTTGGTCGTATTTCCAATCCCTACCGGAAGGCGAGCCTGGATTGAAGATGTTGTAGTAAGTGAAAGCGCCAGGGGGAAAGGGGTGGGCTTTTTGCTAAGTGAATACGCTGTTAATCTAGCGTCAAAACTTGGGGCTAAAACGGTAGACTTAACTTCAAGGCCGTCCCGAGTGGCAGCAAATGCTCTTTATAAAAAGGTTGGCTTTGTTGAGAGAAACACGAATGTGTATCGCTATCAAAAAGACACATAAAAATGTATAACGAGACACGGGGTCTCGTTAATAAAGCTGTTATGTGTAAAAAAGAGAAGGAACAGTGTATTCGTTACTGATGAGATTAAGTACTTTCTTTACTGGCCTACTTATCGGTGGCTTGGCTTTAATAGTCTGGGATCAATCTGAGCTACAAATATGGAATATCTTATTTATCGTGGTTTTTCTGCCTATTGGAATATGGTTTGTCGTTGCATCTATATTGCCGCATAAGCCAACAAATGATGTTATCGGTGATACTGCACTAAGCGCAGGGCTTCTTGAGTTACCAATTAAAATAGTTGCTGCAATGTGGGTGAGCACAAATTAATGAAAGCATGTAAATTCATGATACATAGAACACATAACCATCGGCTCCAGTGGACGCTCGCTATCGCTCGCTCCACTGAGCCTGGGCGTTATGAGTAGGCAAAGATCACACTAATGAGTAAAGTTTGGCGAGAAATAGCTGATCCTGGAAAGCATCGTGATTTCATGAGCACAACGAATGAAGGTGGTGTGCCCATAGAAAGAAGTAGGGATAACTTGGTTCAAAAATGGGTATATTTAGCTGATGTATGCAATTTCACATTTCAGTTCGCAAGTATTGAACAGGTGGAAGAATGTGTGGCGTACTTCGAGCAAAAAACACACCCGAGTACTATTGGTGACCACCCACCTTACGAACATTATTGGCATCCTTGGTATTGTAAGCTGCCTAAAGGAATTACCAAGGGTGCTAATAAAGAAAAGGTGTTAAAAGCACTTAAACAGATATTGACGCAATGGGGCGAAAACTCATAAAAATGTATAACGAGACACGGGGTCTCGTTAATAAAGCTGTTGGGCGTAATAATATGGAGCAAGACATAGACAAAGAAGCACGGAAGCAGTTGGCGCTGCTTGTGCGTCGTTTGGCATCAGGCTCTATTTCAAATGTTCAGTTTGAGGATCAGTTGCCAGAAAGCGATGAATCTGCACTTCATGATATTTACTTTTACGGAGTGTGGCCGCTATACGACGACTTCGTAGAGCACAAGCTGAAAAACCAATGGGCGTTTACACAAGAAGGAAAAGAATGGGTTGGTCGAATTATTCTATTCCTCCGGTCTGGTAACGCATATCGATATCCCATATTGACTGGCTTTTCGCAGCTACCAGTAATGTTTTTATCGATCATAACCCTTGGTTGGTTTGGTAGGTTCTGGCTTAAGTATAAATGGAGAGATGGTGATCAAAGTGTATGGCCCTTCTTTTCTAAGAGTGAATATGAGGATGCACTAAAACACCCCATACTTTTAAACGGTAGCGCCCAACAAGGCGCTCGTGTGGGACGCTCCGCTACGCTGCGCGCCCCACAGCTTTAACGTTAGGCGCGGGCAAGTTCATATTGTCTTACCGAGCGTAGACATTGCGTAAAAATGCAATAATGGCTAGATTTTGAGATACAAGACTGTATTCAATTTATTTATGGCTATCAGAGATGACATCCACGAAATAGAGAAAAAACTTGGATTTTGCTATCCGCTGTCATTTGTTTCGTGCATTGAAGAGTTTTCTGTTCTTTTTGCGTCCGAAGAGTTTCGTAAAACGTTTACCGACTCAAGTCTACTTTTGTCCGCGCCAGAAATTGCAGAAGCACGTAAAAATATACCTGAAGGTCTTATTCCGTTTATGCGTGATGAGCATCCGTCAACGTCAGACATATACGCGATTGAACCAAACAGTAACAACAATGAGTTAAAAGTACTGGTTTGGTCAGACCACGCCATAGTCATGGAGTGGGAGAATTTCCTTGTTTTTGGCTTGTGGGTTAAGGAGCAAATTGCCAAGCATGGTACAGTCGCCTAACAATTCGTTCTTGTCGCCCCTTCGGGGCTGGGACACCCGGCTAACGCCGGCCGCCCCAAAACTCGGCCGTTAGGCGTAGATTAATGGCATCTAAAAGTACCAAAAGACTACTTAATTTTGTGGGTTTCATATCTGTTGCCTACGTTTCATTCATTTTGGGATCAATTTTTGGTGGAGGCAATTTTGAAGCGTCCATGGCACCTGCAGATGCAGTCATGATAATTAATAATATTGAATACGTCCGAGGGAAGGAATATAACAAATCGATTCAATCGTTGGAAATGATGGTTGACGGCAAGGTTCTTGTAAGCTCCTTTTACAACAACTGGTATTCAGTCGTATTTCCCTACTCTGGTATTGATGAAAATACATACCAAGAGATTTTAGGTGTAGTTAAAGAATATCGAGAAAAGAATCCCTGTGTTCATCCGTCACCACAAGTATGTAAAAGAGTGAATGAAATACTGGGCATTGAAGATAATCCGCCTAACCAACAGCGTAACACAGACTACGGCGCTGACGCGCCTCCGCCGGTTCGCTGAGCGTTAGAGGCAAAGGAAACCATGCCAATAGATAACTGTACTCATACATTTGAAGAGCTTTCAAAAAACGTTCTTCCAAAGCATTTCAGAGCTTTAAATGAGGCAATGGCATCTCCATTGCCTGCGTCGACCTTTGTTGGTCCAAAGAGTGTGACGAAGGAGCTACTGTCTAAGGTATCTAGAGCGACAGATTTTCCCGGCTGCTACGTCTTTATGGATAGCAATAATCCAGTATATGTGGGGATATCGCGCGGAGTTTTAAAAAGGTTGGTGCAGCACCTTAATTTCGATTCGCATTATTCGGCGAGCTTGGTGTATCGGATGGCGACTGAAGACTATCCCCATGAAATGAAGCGAGACCAAGCGATGAAGGATGAGCAATTTCGAGAGGTTTTCTTTTCGGCGCAAGAACGACTCAGGAATATGAATGTGGCCTATGTAGAAATAAATAACGATCTTGAGCTGTACGTATTTGAGGTTTTTACTGCTATGCAACTAGATACTGATACATGGAATACATTCCGCACACATTGAAGGCCTCTAACAAGGCCCAGCAATACGCAGCCTTCGGCTGCGGGACTCGCTTCGCTCGCCGTTGTGGGCGACGTTGTGCAATGAATGAGGAAAAGCATGGACTTCGATGTTTTCGTTAGCCACGCCAGCGAAGATAAGTCGCGTGTTGCTAGACCTCTCGTCAATCGGTTGACGGAATTTGGGCTCCGTGTATGGTTTGATGAATTTGAGCTAACAATCGGCGATAGCTTGCGGCGATCGATTGACAAAGGACTGTCCAATTCACGTTATGGCGTAGTGATTCTAAGCCCAGATTTTTTGAAGAAAGAATGGCCAAATAAGGAGCTAGACGGGCTTGTGGCAAGGGAAGACGGGAAGGAAAAAGTGATACTTCCTGTTTGGCACAATGTGACTGTTAAGGATATCGCTAGATTTTCCCCAATACTCGCGGACAAAGTCGCTATATCCACAGAGCACGGGATTCAAGCGGTCGCACAGCATGTGATGCATGCTGTCAACAAGAATCGATATCCGCCAATTGCCAGCCGGTCCAGCTCCAGAGAAAGCGTCAATCACTCACGAAAAGAATCCATATTTAGGAGTCCTGGACGCCTAATTGCTATTTTGGCCTTTGCGATTTCTGTGCTCGGGTACTCTTACTACGTCTACAATAAATCGGTTTACCCAAGTTTTTCCGTAGTTCTAGAAAAATTACCACTAGATAAACTTAATAAACAATTAAACGAGTCACTACAAAACGAATTCGGCGGAAATGGTAACGGTCCTGATTATTGCAAAGATATTGTTGGTTCAAAGATATGCACTGGAACAAAATACCAATACAGCGCATTTATGGGTGAGATATCCATTGGCCGTGAAACAGATAGTTCACTCCGCATCTCGGTTCCGATAATCATATCAGGGAAAGGAGGGTTTCGTGGAGACGGCGCAAAACTTCTAGGATTAGATGAAAAAAACTTTCGTGCGAGCGCTCAGGCATATTCCAATATAGATTTTAATTTGGCAACACCATCCTGTGTCAAACCGAAGGTTACTTCTGATTTTCGATGGATTGAGGGAGCGAAAGCGGAAATCGTAGGCGGGGTATGGATTAATATAGCCAACACTGTTGAGGGAGAACTACGTGCAAAACTGCACGACATCGATGCGTTAGTAGAATCAGAGATCATGAGATGGTTGGCTAAAGAGCACCCTCGATATGTTAAAGAATGTTGAGCCCAACAAGTCGTTCCAGTGGACCCCGAACACTGCGCACCTTTTTGCGAATGCCTTTGGCATTATTTCGCAAAAAGCCGCTCCGTGTTCGGTGCCGCTGAACTAGGCGTTAGGACAGCCTGCTTCTGACACATACAGATGGGACGACACATTACCCTAGCCGATCAGGTCCGAGCCAAGAAGCGCAAAGCCGCAGCGATCAGCGTCTTGGCAGTGCTGTTGACGTTTTTGCTCCTGCTCGCGCTTAGCGTAGTCTCCCTACCTTTGGCGATCATCGTAGGCTTCTTCGTTTACTTACGGATGATCCGCGCCAACAAGTACGTTGTCTGGCTTAGGCGTTTCCATAGAAATGAGCCAACTAGGCTTCGGTTCAACATGTTGCTGAATAGGGCATGCCCGGGCCTGTGTGTTCCCATAACGATTCAAGATTCCGTGTTCAAGACCTCGTACTACTCGTCTGGCTACCGGATGATCCTGGTTGCTCCAGTTGTATTCGCTCTTGGAACCCTTCTCTACTTGTTATGCGCCGTGACCATTGGAGTTGGTCTGGGCGCGCTCGGTGTCGGGAATGGAGTGGCGGTTGGCTCAGGGCTACTGATTGCGTTGGTACCCCTCGTATTTTTTGGGTATGCAGTGAAGAAACAAATGGTCAAACGGGGCTATGTCGAGTTAACGCCGCCCAAGGCTATTGAAGAGGTAGACTCGACACTCCAGAAGATCACGCAGCGGAAGCTGGGGTTTCAAGGAGTCATGATCTTCAAGTGTCCTGACGTCGTGTGGCAGCAAGTTGTAAGCTTGGTCCTCTCTCGAGCGAATGCAGTAATAATCGACGTGTCGGATCTTACAGAGAACGTCCTGTGGGAACTAAAGACTGCGCTTAAAACCCATCGTCCAGAATCCGTACTTATAACTTTCGGGTTTCCGAAGGGCTCGCGTGAGGAACTGCCGAGTACCGTCCGGGCTCAATTAGAGAAAGAAGTCGGCTCAGAAAGTCTGTCGCGGTTACGAGTGTTTTACTATCCGGCAGAGCAACCGCCCCCTGGGTTATCCCGTGGCCGCCTATACACCGACCTTTCAAACAGGCTGTCAACGGAACTTGGCGTTTGCATACAAAGCGCGGCGGCCTAACAAGCCAAATTCACTCGGAAGCCAAAAAAAAACGCCGCTTCGCTCTGCTTTTTGTCTCCGGTGATTTGGGGCGTTATGTTTCTAAGGTGAAAAATGAAAATTAAGATTTATTTGGCAATTTTTCTGACGACAATTGCAACTGCTTTCATCTCATTAAAGTCCCCCGACTACTCAGTTACGAGTTCTAAGCCTGCTGTCTCGTCAAGCCAAGAAGGTACTTGGAAATTGATGATCGGTAAGTGGTATGGCAAGCAACCCACCAAAGATGGTGGCACAAAAGAAGAGATCATTGAGAAATTACCCAATGGTACCTACAAAATTCAATTCAGAGTCACCCAGCCTGATGGTACTAAAACTGAAAGAACTGAAGTTGGGTATTGGGGGGTGTCAGGGAACATATATTTTTCCATTTTTAAAGGTTGGCTTAGTGGTAGCGAAATCATCTCTGCAAACCCTACAGATCCATACAACTATGACGCTTATCATATCATTGAATTGACAACCGAAAAATTCGAATATCAGCATGTAAGTACTGGCAACAGGTACGTAAATCAAAGGGTCGGTAATGACTTCAAATTCCAAGAAATATGAGCATCGCCAACATAACCAGACATTGCAGTGGATGCCCTACACTCCGGTCACCACTGAACTTGGCGTTATACAATAAAATAATCTATAAAGGGTACGTAAATAATGACTATTGATTTATTTAAAAACCATGGAGTAGTTCTTAATTCACTAATATGCGAAACAATGATGTGCACACCTGAATCCCGGGACGAAGGAAATATTAATATTCAAAGAGTCAATGAATCCATAGTCTGTACAATTACAAACAACAAAGAAGAAAGTATAGAAAACGCTAGTGACAATATTAATGGCTTATGTAAAAAGCTCTTTTATTACATGGCAAACGCGGGTAGTGAATGGTCCAATGCGAAAATCACATACTCGAAAAATGGTTCATTGTCCATTGAGACGCAATTCGCATATAGAGATCAAAACAAAAACGATCACCTGGAAATTGTAAATTTACCTATCACTGATTCCGAATTAGCAGTAATCGCAAACTCTTTTATTAAGTCTTATGAAGAATGGAATGCTTTTGCTTTTGAACGCAGAGATATTTCAAAAAACACAACGACAGACCCAAGTTATCAGTCTTATAATAAATTAATTGAAACTTATTGCTTTAAAGATAAAAGGTTTCAAGGTATGGCGTATGGCGTATGGCGTATGGCGTATGGCAGTGAATCATCACATAGCTTACGAGATGAAAAGATAGTATCAGTCATTCAGTCTGGCGAATACGGCATCGTAAATACATTGAACACGAAAGCAGAAGAACATGAATATCACTTTATTTACAAAAAAAGGTGGTTTCTAGATGAGCTGTACTATGTAGATTCATATAGTGGTCGAAAGTATGAATGTTTATAGCATGTATAACAAAGGGTGCCAGTGGATACGAGCATTCACTTACTCCACTGCGCCAAGTCGTTAGATTGCAAGAAAGAGAAAATGGAACAAAACTCAATATTACTACCAGTTATCGCCTTGGTGGCTTTAACTTTCGGCATCGGTTTATGGCTTGGAAAACTTCGCTTTACTGCTGTAAAGCGAGGCGATTTGAATCCAAAATATTACGAATTAAATAGAGGTGGAAAAGTTCCTGATTACTTAGCTAAGGTTAGTCACAATTACGATAACCTGTTGGCGTTACCTATTCTTTTTTACGTTCTTGCAATAATACTATTTGTTACAGAAAAGGTAGAAACAACTCAAATCATTTTAGCTTGGATATTCGTAGTATCGAGGTATGTTCATAGCTACATTCATACAACTTACAACAACGTAAGGCATCGAATGCGGGCCTTTATGCTTGGAGTTGTGGTATTGATTAGCATGTGGTGTTTGTACTTAGTTCGACTCATACAATCATAATTTCACAAGCGACTGTGGCGTCAACCCCACCAATAAAGCGTAGTAGTCGCAACTTGATCTGACAGCTACCGGTTTGATGGTATGCCTGTCAGTTCAAGTCGAACCTACTATAAATATTAGGCATTCCCCTTGGATTTAACTCTATCGATCATCGATTTTTTGACTCCCCATCAAACCGCTCTGACGTATTGAGCAAAGTTGGG
>JBNKKI010000023.1:0-9361 GCA_050291745.1 Gammaproteobacteria bacterium
TTTTGATTCTATATTTATGGTCTCATTGCTGATACCGTTTTAGTCTGTTGAGCATAACCATCAAAAAAATAACTCAAATAAACGGTTTGATAAAATAAAGTTTTCATAATAGGGTTACAAGGAAATGCTCATGGAAAGATGAAAAGATTTACTCGCTCTCCCACACTAGCAATAACTGCTTTTTTGATAATTAACTGCTCGATACAGGTACAAGCAATGGGATTTCTTGATTTTGTGAGAATTTATATATTCTCAGAAGTTGATGGCGTGGTACTAATGGAGGGTAAGCCTGTAAGTGGCGCTAAAGTTGTTCGTACTGCTGATTATAAAGATAAAATCCATACTAACAACGCCATAACAGATAATCTGGGTCGTTTTCATTTTGATGATATTTACACCTACTCAATGCGATTGTCAGAAACGGCTATTCTTCAGAAGATTATTATTTATTATCAGGATAATGAATATCTGGCCTGGGGGCTTTTAAAGAGGAATGAGAATCGATTTGGTGAATTAAATGATCCAGGTACGCCCGAAGCCTTAATTACAAAATTAGATTTACGTTGTGAATTAACGAGCAACCAGAATGCTGAACGGTTTATCGGTTCTGAATTACGTCGAAGAATTATAAATGGGCTTTGTCGTTGGGATTAAGCGTTAAACATTTGAATATGCTTAAGCAATAAAATTATTTAAACATTGAAAGGGAATTATATGTCATCACACCCACATAAACTAACACCAAAGGAATCACTATCAGCCGCTTCGGGCTTACTGTCGGTAGGTAGTCGGTTTAACAGAGAGACTAGCCCGGGTAATGAATCATTTGAATGTAATTGATTACCTGCTTGAACTTCAACTTCTAGTACCAGGCGTAGGTTCGCAACCATATAACTGTGATAGGTATGTGATGGCCTACCAGGTTTTTGAGGGTTATAACCTGACTTCGCGCCTTCCTGGTGACCATAGAGCGGTTTAACAGTGACATCGGTATCCAGAATCCAGGGCACTTTTAATAAGGTGGCATAGCTTAAATGTAAATGTTTTTGCAACCAACTGATACCTTGTGTTTCATCTATTTTTTGTAAGGCTCTTCGTGCTGAATCATCGCTCACCACTTTTTTCATGCCTAATAAAGTTGAGTTTACCCGGTCACTCATTAAATTAGTGATATGATCATAGCATCGATGTCCTGACAGAATCGATAAAAAGAGTGAGCCTAATACATCAATTTTTTTAGGAGAATTATTGCTGTGATAAACAAGTGGGCAGTCTTCAATCCAGGGATCAAAACGTCCACCTAACTTTAGAAACTGAATGAAAAAGGGTAATTGCCCAATGGGGGGTACTGCCGCATCAGAATCCCAAGTCTGGTGGAGATTTCGTAATTCAACTTTTATAAAACATAAAAAAACACTGATATGAAAAAATATTCTTTTGATACATATTGCGATTTAATAAAACTGAATGCAATTTCAGAAATTATTAAAAACAAAAATAACATAATTGAACCCATTAGCTGGATTAAACTGCAACAAGGAGGTGGCGGAGGTAAAGCAGTCACTCACATAACTTTGAATAATGGAATTGGAAAAGATAGAAAAGAATTAAATGAGCAATCATTTGAAATATATGCAGAGAATCTTTTTCCGACGGACCTTGGAGAATTAATTGACAGTGAGGAAGATAATAGTGATCCTTATTCTGAATTAATTAGCAAATCAAATTTAGATGAGGAAAAAAAAGAAGAATTGATTGAAGAATGGGAATTACCTGACGATGTTCTCGGAGGTGAATTATGGAAATGTGGACATGATATCAAAGTTGAACTTATCAAAGCTGGATTTAAAGTAATAGATGATTGTATTGTTTGTTATGGAGATGGGGATAACACTTGGGGGTGGAAACCCAGTGGTTATGAAGTGAAAAAAGTGATTGAATATCTTAATGTTGAGGATCTAAAAGACTATTCTTATGATCTGTTGGAAAAACTAGCAATCATTTTTTATGATAAAAATGAAAATAGAGAATGGTTTCTATCCAGGGTTAAATGAAAAACTAAACTGCACCTGGTGTTGTTATTATAAAGTTTAAAGCCATGGCGAGACTACTAAGAATAGAATATGCAGGAGCCTTGTATCACGTCACTTTTAGAGGAGATCGTCGAGAGTAAATTTTCCTGAATGATGAGGACAGGCACAATTTTCTGGCAATATTGTAGCATGTATTTCAGGGAAGGTTTAAAGCCAACCTGGTAGAGAAAGAAACCTATCTACTTGAACTGGCCCGATATATCGTATTAAACCCTGTGCGGGCAAGAATGGTAAGAGAAGTCAGCAATTGGCCATGGAGTAGCTATCAGGCAACCGCAGGAGAGGAAGCTGAGCTAGAATGGTTAAGGGTAGAATGGGTATTGTCAGCCTTTGCAAAACGTAAAAGCACCACGCAGAAGAAGTACCAGGAATTTGTACAAGGTAAGGGGTGGCCTACACCCTGGGAACATTTAAAGAATCAGGTCTATCTTGGTACAGAAAGCTTTGTTACAAAACTGCAGCCAAAAATAGAAGCGGATAAAGATCTCAGTGAAGTAGCCAAATTACAAAGAAGAGCAAAACCACTCGCCATTGCCACATATGAAAAGCGCAGTAGAAACCGGAATGAGGTTATCATAAGGGCCTACCAGAGCCGAGGGTACAGCATGAAAGAGCTGGAAAATTATTTTGGACTACATTATTCAAGGGTAAGCAGGATTGTTAGCCAAGACCTAATCCCATGACTCAAAAATTAAGCCATTCGTAGCGCAAGAACTCACAGGAGACATTAGTTAAAAGGCAGTTAGATGTAGAAAAATAAATCTGTCCCGTTTTTGGGAGTGAAGCAACTGGAACCCAGTGGGATGAAATTTATCTGGATAATGCATTATGGAAGATACCGGCTGAGCGCATGAAGTCCAAAAAACCACATACTGTACCCTTTAACCAGTCTGACTTTGGAGATACTCGAAATGATGAAGCCCATCAGTTTTAAAAACGAATACGTTTTCCCATCAGATAGAAGTACAAGAAAACCCACCAATTCCAGCACTGCCAATATGGCTCTCAAACGTATGGGGTATGCCAATCAACTTGTAGCACATGGTTTACGCTCTATTGCCAGTACCGAATGTATTTCAAAAGAAAGCAAAACAATCTCAAAGTTGCTATTGAAGTTTAATGGTAAAGCATATAATTAAGATGTTTTAAAATAGGAATAGCTATATTCAAATAATGAAAATTTGTATTGCACAATCACAATCTTTAAAGGGAAATGTTCATCAGAATATTCAAAACCACCTGCAACTTATTGAACGTGCTGTAGAATTAAAGTCAGACCTCATCATTTTCCCAGAATTATCCATCACAGGTTACGAACCAGAATTAGCCAAAGAATTGGCAACTAACATTGAACATAAAATCTTCAATCCATTTCAAGAATTATCGGATACTAATCACATAACCATTGGAATAGGAATACCTATAAATACTTTGGAAGGAATAACGATTAGCATGATAATTTTTCAACCTAAAAAAGAAAGAACGGTCTATGCTAAGCAAATGCTACATTCAGACGAAGAACCTTTTTTTGTTTGTGGAACTAAACAAGCTTATCTAAACATAAAAGACAAGAAAATGGCTTTAGGCATTTGTTACGAAACCTTACAACGAGAGCATTTTTTAAACGCCATTCAAAATGGAGCAGATCTATATATCGCAAGCGTAGCGAAGTCAAAAACCGGAATTGAAAAGGCTTATTTACACTTTCCAAAAATAGCAACTGAGTTTAATACACCTATTTTAATGTCCAATAGTGTAGGGCTTTGCGATAACTTTTTAAGTTTTGGAAAAAGTGCTGTTTGGAATGAAAAAGGAGATTTAATTGAGCAACTAGATAATGAAAATCAAGGATTATTAATCTATGATACGGATTTAGAAACTGCAGAAACGCATCAATTAAAAATCACGAAAGGCGAATTATCTGATTTAGAAGTCTTATTTCAAATCTATCGAAATGCTAAAAATGACCTAGAAAGAAATGGCATTTTTCAATGGACAGATAATTATCCTACTAGTGCTATAATTGAAAGTGATTTAAAAAAAGGGATTCTTTACACACTACAAAACGGAAACGAAATAATTGGTGCCATCAATATAAGCGAAGAACAAGAAACCGAATATCAAACAATTGATTGGAAATGTAGCGATACTAAAGTACTGGTGATTCATAGACTAGTTATTAACCCAATCCATCAGAATAAAGGGTATGCAAAACAACTCATGGATTTTGCTGAAAATTATGCAAACGAAAATAAGTATATCTCCATTAGATTAGACGCTTATTCTCAGAACAAAAGAGTGCTTAACTTTTATAAAAATCGAAATTATATCATACGTGGAGAGGTCTATTTTCCTGAACGGAAACATGCATTTCAATGTATGGAGAAGGAACTATAATTACCAATAAAATAAACATGAAAAACTAAGTATCATAGTTCTAATTCTTATAATGTCTTGCAAGGAATCTGCAATAAATAACACATTAAAACCAGCAGATAAGAGGCCTATTGAAATTGTACCCGTAATATCTGACATGCCAATTATGGCCTATATTGATTCTGTAAGTATAGGAAGCATAAAAGCCATATTTTCATATTACAAGCTGTGAAATACCATCCAATAATCTCTCATTTACTTTTTTGGTGAGGTGGGTTGCAATAGCGCGGTAGACGATACCCAATACCCAATACCTTAGCCATGAGCTCAGGGCGACTGGAGAAAAGGAACCTTAGTTGAAAAGGAAAACTCAGTACCCATTGCCGTATGGGTTGATGCGGTAAAACTTCGTCCACCAGCAGGACTGCGCTTTCAGCCATTCGCCTGGCACCGCAACTGGGGCAAAATCCCCGTCACTTACAGCTGAACGCAACAAGATGTTCATGGTGACAGGTACTGCATTGTACGCGTAAAAATCCATGCTCCTGTCGACCACATTTGAGGTATATATCGAATTCCTTTTGTACATGTAGCGGTAATGAGCGTCCTTGTTCCGACATGTCATCACGAAACTTTGAGTTATACCGGTCAATAGTGCGGTAGAGTATCTTTTTTTCTGACTGATGACGTTCATGTAGAGGTCGGGGTGCTGTGCTTTCTTTGAGTTCCGTAACTCTGGACATGCCTGCTTCCTTTCCATGGAGGCAGCATATGTTCTCTATTTGTATATCAAATTCAGTGTTTAAACCAGTCCCTGAATGGCTCCTTTGTCCACAGGCTGTGTGAAAACTCCGTTTGGCCGCTAATATTTTTAAGTGCGTGTCTCAGATTCTGGGTTTCACAGATACGGTATTGACTACTTGGCAGATCAGGAAAGCTGTGCGCTAATGGCTAACGTTTCTTTTAAATACTCCCAAACAAAGTGTGTCCAGAAATAATATTCTCGTCCTGTCGCCGAACCTCGCATATAATCCTCGGGTTTTTGGATATTTTAAATAATCAGGGTTGTAAATATGAATGTGTTTTTTTCTATTCTTTTGATTTTTATATCGTCATACGTTTATGCTGAGGACTCGATAAGTGATGAACCTTTTACCAAAAATTTATCTCAGGTAGAAACTGAAAATAACTGGGGTTTATCTGTAGGCGCTGTATATATTTATAATGAGTTATATTTTGATCGACCTGGCGGTTCTCAGGATTTTATTGTTGATCAACTGACATGGACTCTAGCTCTGCATGGAAAACGACAATACTTCTCGAATTCTAGATTTGGATACAGACATTCATTTACTCTTAATTCATATCAGTTAGATAAAGAAAGAATAAGAGAGCCGGGTCATTATAGTAACTACCAGGATGTAGATATTGGAACCAGTATAGATGCAATAATTTTTATGTATCATCCAGAGATTTTTTACTCAATAGTAAAAAGGGATGATTTTTCGTTTCTAGTCGGTTTAGGGTATGGTATAGGTTATATGGGACTGACGGGCGAGATACTAAATAATCAATCTGACTGCTCATTGGTTGAATTAACTTCTGGCACTTGTCCTGATTTAAATAATCCCACAAAAGTGGATATTAATGATTTTGCTGGAGTATCTGGTGTGTCAATAGAAGCAGCATGGAAAAGTGTACAGATAAAATTATCTGTGCAAGGCGTCGGTAATAATGTGTTATTGGGGTTAGTCGATGAAAGTGACGATGCTGATTCTTTAAGCCCAAATTTTATTCATAATAAAATTGAAATAACATACCTTTTTTAACGATAGCTGTTCAAAAAAAGGGTCAGAGAGCTTTTGCCATTAATATTAGAAAAGCGTTGCTCTCTTCCCCGTGGTTTCACTGTTTTTTTTACTTGCTTTGCCTGGTAGTTGCCACGCATCCGTATAAGCTTCAGAATCAGCACTACTAATAATATCCAGCATATATCAATGTCTGGATTCGAGATGCGGTTTTAACAATGACAGAATTTTTTTAGCTATTTACCCTTTATTCAGGAAAGACCGATGAACTTAAATTAAACTTGTATTTAAATTATAGACCAATCCTGAGTTTGAGGCCGTGTTTTTGAATCGCTAACGTGACAGAGTAGGCTTAAAATTGACTACCAATAAAGCCAGCTTTCTAGTTATTTAGTCAGCTCAATTTCCGATTTTTCTGCAGCAACCAGGATCTTAAACGCAGCATTGACTGGAGTTTTGGTAACGGTGATTTCATCGGGGTGAGCTATAACCAGTCTGCCACTGGAAGGGTTGGGTGAGCCTGGAATAAAGATCACCAGATTATCTTTACCACCTGGAAGCTGAACACGATTAGTCACCAGTGAATTCTAGAGTGAGCGTACTGCCAACACGTGAGCCGGCTCAACTTTTGAACTGGATATGGAGACTGAGCGAACAAATGAATTCACGATCCACACCCGATCAAACCCCTCATAGGTATAGGTATCAGATGTCATGTAATTGGCGCCGATCTTACGAAAGAAATGGGCATCCAGATACGAATTACTAGTTGATCGATACGAATCGACGAGTGACGCCATCTCTTCCGTTGTCGGAAGACGCCAATCGCTATTGCCTGCAAATTTTTTGTCATTCAGCGATCGAATATAGGTATCAGCTTCAGCCCTTGATACAGAAGTGTATATTTTTTGCTTCCACATCAAGCGGGTTGCGTAATCGGTCACCGTGCCATCGGTATTGGATTGAAGCGCATTGATGAAGCAACCTTTCGATCTTGAATCACCCACATTGAAGTTGAACTTTAAAACCGCGCTATCAACCTCATCGATATTTGCGTTTTTTGGGTCAGCACGAAGTTCGATCGGTTGTTCTGGAATGATAAGTGATGGCCACTTTCCCTCGGTCGCCTTCTTCTTTTCGAACTCCATGCACTGAGTTATACGTTCTTTGTCCAGCGCCAGACCTGACATAAGCGGTGCAGCGTTCGGTAACCCTTCTGCGGGGAGTATGCTTATTCTTTCAGATGCATCTACACCTTGAGGCTGCTCGGCACTATTGCATCCAAATGCAGTAAATATTCCCGCTATGGTTAAAAGGAATAAATACGATTTTAATCTACGTATCACTGGTATGCTCCTTCAAGCTCTGATCGCAAAGTATCCGCTTCCTTGACTAATTGCAGTTGTTCTTTGAAAGGCACTGAAAACGTTTCATGCCCTACGCGATCCTTTTCCTTCCGCCAGCCATCCACGATAACAGAACGCCACCACAATAGCTGAACATCTCTTGCACGCCGGGTCACAACTTCTATGCGCTGGTATGGAATCACAACTCGAACACCACCACGGAACGCATAGTTCACCCCATCACGGGTCAAAACAGCCGCATCAGGCTGATTGCGCAAGACGTCATTGATACGACGCATTCGCTCTTTCCGGCTAAGACCACCGGTGGGAAGTATAGGAAGTATAAAAGCCATATTTTCATATTACAAGCTGTGAAATACCATTCAATAATCTCTCATTTACTTTTTTGGTGAGGTGGGTTGCCATAGTGAGGTAGACGATACCCAATACCTTAGCCATGAGCTCAGGGCGACTGGAGAACAGGAATCTTAGTTGAAAAGGAAAACTCAGTACCCATTGCTGTATGGGGTGATGCGGTAAAACTTCGTCCACCAGCAGGACTGCGCATCTGGCACCGCAACTGGGGCAAAATCCCCGTCACTTACAGCTGAACGCAACAAGATGTTTATGGTGACAGGTACTGTATTGTATGCGTAAAAATCCATGCTCCTGTCGACCACATTTGAGGTATATATCGAATTCCTTTTGTACATGTAGCGGTAATGAGCGTCCTTGTTCCGACATGTCATCACGAAACTTTGAGTAATACCGGTCAATAGTGCGGTAGAGTAACGTATTTTCAGACTGATGACGTTCATGTAGAGGTCGGGGTGCTGTGCTTTCCTTGAGTTCCGTAACTCTGGACATGCCTGCTTCCTTTTCATGGAGACAGTCTATGTTCTCTATTTGTATATCAAATTCAGTGTTTAAACCAGTCCCTGAATGGCTCCTTTGTCTACAGGCTGTGTGAAAACTCCGTTTGAGGTATAATAAATCATTCAAACTGACAGGTGAAACAATGGCCGGATTCATCCAGGGCGTATCCCGACAACAAGCTACTTTATTTCCTGAATTATTAGATGATTACATCGCTGATGAAACCCCTGTTCGGGTGATAGACGCCTTTGTCGAAGGTATAAATCTCTCCAGTAATTGTAAGATCTGCCAAGAAAAAAACGGCCCCGAAATTTCACCACCTTATCTGATAAAGACTCGTTTATATCGATTATCCAGCTATTTTAAGGCAAACCTGACACTGTCCCCGAGTCGTTGGCGGAGGCCGTGGTTTACTTTGGATCGTTGGCGAGATGTTGTATTCAAAAATAAACAAGTGAAACCCAGTGAAGAGTGCATGTCGGCTTTTAGTCGGGCTCGTCGTATTGAAGAATAATAAGGAAAACTAATGGCTTATTATGTAATGGTAGGCGAAGGGATTTATCCTATTGCGGCTATAGAGGATTGTTATAGTGATCACCTTGAAGTTGACAGCTGGATGCGTGGAGAGCTTTTGACTATGACAGTGCCAGAACCGATTGTGTATGATCTGGCAGATGATACCAAATATGAATATGATCAAATTCCGAATATCAGAACCTTAAGCAAAGGTCTGCCAATACCATTCATGCGCAATGATTTGTATGAAGCACTGTTGGCGGCTGGTGTCGATAACCTGCAGGTATATGACGCTGTTATTCGTGATCTGCAAAGGGGGATTGATCATAAGAACTTCAAGGCCTTT
>JBNKKI010000024.1:0-24105 GCA_050291745.1 Gammaproteobacteria bacterium
GCACGAAATGATGAAAGCGCGGAATACACAGAGCATCATGGCTATCCCCCTGCGCGCCAAAGATAGAATCATAGGCAGTATCGGCATTGATCGCACCACACCCGGCCATCATTTTACACTTGATGAAGTTAAGCTGGCTGAAACGATTGCCGGTCAATTGGCCGGTGCAATTGAGATAGCCAGACTTTTTGATGAATCTCAAAAATCGAGAAGGGCTGCCGAGCTGGCCAATGAAGCAAAAAGTGCATTTTTGGCTAATATGAGCCATGAAATCCGCACACCGATGAATGCAATTTTAGGTCTGACCCATTTATTAAAACATAGTGATTTATCACCCTTTCAGCAGAAAAGATTATCAAAAATATCAGTCGCTGCAAATCATCTGTTATCAATTTTGAATGACATTCTTGATTTGTCAAAAATTGAAGCTCAGAAAATGATTCTTGAACAGGAAAATTTTGAGCTGAGTTCTATTTTGAAGAGTATTAAATCCCTGATAGCAGAACAGGCCAAAGAAAAAGGGCTGGACATTCAGATTGAAACACCGGAGGAAAATATCTGGTTAAGTGGTGATTCGACCCGGTTAAGACAGGCAGTACTTAATTATGCCAGTAATGCCATTAAATTTACCGAAAAAGGTAGCATTATTCTACGCGTTTTAATTCTTGAAAAAAGTCCTGAAAACCTGCTTCTTAGATTTGAAGTTGAAGATACCGGTGTTGGTATAAACCCGGAAAATCAAGCTTTCCTATTTGAATCTTTTGAACAGGAAGATGCTTCAACAACACGTAAACATGGTGGCACAGGATTGGGTTTATCTATTACTCGAAATCTGGCTACTTTAATGGGAGGTCATGTCGGTGTAGACAGTAAACCCGGGGTAGGTAGCACTTTCTGGTTTACAGCATTTATAAGTAAAGGTATAGAGCAAAAAATACCTATACTGGATCAGACAGAAGTACTCAATAATGCTGAGCTTATTCTACTCAATGAATATGCTGGATCACAAATTTTACTGGTTGAAGATAATGAAATTAACCTTGAAGTTGCAATGGCCTTATTACAAAAGGCATCTTTATCAACTGATTTTGCAGTCAATGGGCGTCAAGCCATTGGTAAGTTGATTTCGACAGATTACGATTTAATTTTAATGGATATTCAAATGCCTGAGATGGATGGCTTAGAGGCAACTCGAATCATTCGTTCTATGGATGGATTAGAGAATTTACCCATTTTAGCAATGACCGCTAATGTCTTCGAAGAAGATAAGAAAATCTGCCTGAACGCTGGCATGAATGATTTTATCGCTAAACCTGTTGATCCTGAAAATTTATTTTCAAAGCTCATTAAATGGTTACCGGAAACAGCTAATAAAACAGTTTCAGAAACCAAAGATAGCAGCATACAAACAGCAATAAATGAATCAGAAGAAAAACAGCTGGAATCGACAGGGAATATAAATACAGATCAGGATTCACCCATTAACTTCGAATCATTAGAAAGTATATTTGGCAATGACAAAACCAGACATTTACATTTTTTAAATAAGTTTAGTTTACAGGCTAAAACCGATCTTGAAGAAATATCCTCTGCATTTGAGCAAAGTGACTTAAGCAAAGTTGGATTTTTGGGGCATAAATTAAAAACATCCGCCAGAACTGTCGGGGCAGATACAATGGCTGATTTATTTTTATCTCTTGAACTGTCAGCAAAAAAGAGCGATTCAGACTCTATAAAAGAGGCTATACCCAAACTTAAATCAGCTCTTGAATTACTCAATAATTACATCGATAACATGGGTAGTTAAACCTAGAAAAATCAGTTGAATCATGAAAGTCTACGTAACAGCTTAATCATAATCAATATTCTTTCATATAATGAACTTCATCATCATCCGGGTTAGTACCCATGGTTAAAATCACTGCAATCTTTTCAGTTTCATTAATGAGATAATGAGTTTCTTCAGATGATTTGGGAAACCCGATATAATCACCGGGCGACAACTGTTTTTTTTGATTATTTATTACAGCACTGGGGTGACCTTCCAGAACAAAAAATATTTCTTCTTTAGTGGTATGGTAATGTGGAGAAGAACCTCTTCTGCCAGGTAACAGTGTTTCATGGTGAACCAGTAGGGAGTTAATCCCGCACTGTTCATTTAATGATTTCGCTTCACTAAATTTCTCACCCGAATTTTTTCCACCCAGGGTTCTGCCGGGTGTTGATTGTATATTATTGATATCCATTTATTTATATCCAGTTTATTGGCTCTCATTACCTGGTAGCTTATAGATCACAAACTACATCTTTTTTAAAAAAAAACAAAGCAATTTATGATTAATTATCGTGCTAATAACATTACAGAAACTTGTTCTCCCCACAACATTTCAAACAGTGCAGCGGTATTTTCCTGAATACCAGTACTATAAAATTCTGTCGAACCTTCAGTTAAATCAGTCGACAGCAGTTTATGAATGCTCAGCCGTCGAGAGGTTTCTAATGCTACTGCCTGACTGGTATTAACAATATTGAAATCACTACCAATAATATCTCTTAATATTTTGCTTAAGAAAACATAATGCGTGCATCCCAAAACAAATGTATCTGCACCTTTGTCTAACAGAGGTATCACATATTTTTCGAGCAGTGATTTAATTTCCAGCTCTTCTATCTGTTGCTTTTCAATTAACTCAACCAGTCCCGGGCAAGCCTGTGTTTCTATTGTGGCCTGATCAGTAAACCGCTTAAGTAAATTCATGTACGAGTCACTATTAACAGTTTGTTTAGTTGCCAGTACCGCTATAGTGCCCGTTTTAGTCATTGAAATCGCGGGCTTAATTCCTGGTTCAACGCCAATGATCGGGATTCTATAATTTTCACGAAGTCGATCAATTGCACTGACAGTTACTGTATTACAGGCCACGACAATGGCTTTTACTTTTTTACTGAGCAGGAAATCAATGATACAAGATGATCGTTGAAATATATAATCTATTGATTTATCTCCATAGGGGGCATGCAATGAATCTGCAATGTATATGATATCTTCATTGGGAAGTGTATTCCTGACAGTTCGTGCGATAGAAAGTCCACCTACACCTGAATCAAAAATACCAACCGGATTTAATTTCATTAAAAAAAATGTTTATTATTTCTGAGAGTTGGAGTAAATATCGGCGATTAAGATTTCCATATGTCCCTGTGGATTAGATAATTGTTTAAATCCAAATTGTTGATATAACCCCTGGGCATCTTTAGTGACTAATGAAATTCTTCTAAGACCCTGTAATTTTTCATGTTGCATAATATTCTGCATTAACCACTTCCCTATTCCTTTATTGCGGTAACCTTCAACCACAAAAACATCCGCAAGATAAGCGAAGGTAGCATAGTCAGTAATCATCCGCGCAAAAGCCACTTGTTCATCTGTTTCTGAAAACACACCGAAACAAAGTGAATTTTTAAGCGAGCTTTTCACGATATCAAACGGTATCCCTTTAGCCCAATAAGTATTAGAAAGTGTTTCATGAATCAATTGAAGATCCATATCTTCAAACTTATTGCTTATTGAAAATCCATCAACCATTTAATTTTCTCACTCTAATATTCTAACAAGCAATCTCAAAATGCCTACCCTGTACGACGATCAGCTGACCCCGTTAAACCTAGAAAAATCAGTTGAGCGTGAAAAAGATACGTAACAGATAGATGTGCCTGATCTAAGCCAGGGATGGCTGTAGTTAGAGCAATGCAGGAGCAATTGCCGGCAAATCAAAAACACCGTAGTCAGCTGATTAGTGAAGACTGTGTTTTTGATTTTATCAGCTGCATTAAGGTGTTACGCAGACTTTCATGGTTCAACTTATTTTTCCAGGTTAAACTCTTTGTTATTATCTATTTTCAGAAATGCTAGTCCACATTTTTTCAATAATCCTGGAAAATGTTTCAGCGAATCTACTACCTGTAGCAGTTTATCAATCTGTACAAAATGCCCTGCATTTTCAGTCAAATGTAATTCCGAATTTGGAAATAGTGCTTGCAGATCTTTAACAATGCCAGCGTTTAAACAGAGATCATCAATCCCGAAGATAATGCTTACTGGCGACTGGAAATTAGCGTCGCCAATTTACTGTCAGGTCTATCTTCCCAATGCTAAAACACTCTCAAAAGATAGGTTTTAACCTAGAAAAATCAGCTCAACAGAAACTGACATTCAAAGAACCCCCGGAAAAACTTCCGGGGGTTTAAATCCTTATCGTACCATCACTAGTGGATGTCGATATGATGGGTTTCTGAGACAGCCTCAGCTTCTCGCTTTGCTGCCCGAAGATGCAGCACGCCATCTTCGAATCTTGCATCAATATCTTCATCCTTGACAGCTTTACCGATATTGAAGCTCCGCATCAGCTTGCCATAGCGACGCTCCTTGCGCACATATTTACCAGCTTCCTCTTCCGTGTCATCCTCTCTGGCTTCCGCTTCAAGAACCAGAACACCATCGACCAAACTCACCTTGATATCGTCTTTCTTAACTCCAGGCAACTCTGCTTCTATTTCATAGTGATCTTTGCAATCCTTAACGTCCACCTTGGGAGCAAAAAAATCTTCCATGAAATTCTCATCCCATGTCATAGGAGCCCAGAAATCATCGAAAAAACGATGCCTTTTAAAAAGATCTGCAGGAACCAATTTCATATTTCTCACCTCCAAATTTAGGAAAACTCTCTTATTGATTTCCTGATATTAATATGTGATAAAAACCATAAAATTCAACTTTTTTTTGATGTTTTTTTTGACCTGTGTCAAGCAATATTTACCCACAAATACTGCCACTGTTGACCTGTAAATACCTGCCTGTAGCGGCTCGAACTGGTGGTAGCTTTCTGTAAATTTATATTCCCTGACCTTTCTATAACAGGCACTTACACTGACTTAGGAATCTGCAATTATCGTACAAACAATACGGCGGTCATTACGTGGACCATCGAATTCGCAAAAGAAGATATTCTGCCAGGTGGAAAGCCCGAGCTTGCCGTCGATGAGTGGAATCGTTTCTGATGGCCCCACCAGACCCGACTTGAGGTGAGAATCGCCATTGCCATCCTGCGCATCATGTAGCCAGACCCCGCGCGGAATCATTTCCGCCAGTAGATTAACCACATCGGTCTGAACACTGTCATCCCAGTTCTCCTGGATCATGATTGCTGCGGTCGCTCCCTGAGCATAGACGCTAACCAGGCCGTTGTTGATTTTACTCTTTTCAATCGCCTTTTCGACCATCGGAGTAATATCCACCAGTACTTCACGCTGATGAGTTTCGATATAGATAGTTTCTCTCATTTGCAAAGCATATCATTTTTGTAACTGTATTGGCATGAGGATCTTTCCGCAATAACGGTTTTGAATCAAAGTACCGGAGCCAGTTGACGGTAATGGTTAACAGGAGTAGTTTAAACTTAATTTTTTTCAGTAAAAAGCAGAAGACCGGCAGCCTTGATTCAATCCTTATATTTGATAACTGTCAGAAAAATTCATGCACAGCCGAAATTTAAATTTTAAGGTAAATAGCTAAGCTGATTACCATAAAATTTTAAACCCGTAAAACAATAATTCTTTGGCAAAAAGATGAGATCAATATTTGAACATACACAAAAGAATGTACTAATCATTCCACAGGCACTATTTTCGATGAAAGATGTCACGGTACTTAAACAGCATCGAAATTCAGTGATTTTTTTAAAGACTCTCGAACAGGATCTTGTAGATATCGAGTTCTATACCAATACCCCGTGTTTTATTTATATTGAAAGTGGGTTTGAGATACTATCAAACAGTGAAAACCATCGGATTGAATTACATCCCGGTTCAGCTATTTTCCTACCTCAGGGTTTGAATCTAAATTCTGATTTCGTCATGCAAACAGATTCTCTTAAAGCCTATTTGGTATTTTTTTCCGAACAGCTTATCACCAACTTTTTGACTAGTGCTAAGAGCTCAAAATCAGTTAATGAAATTTCAAAACGCTATTGCCTATTACAAGATGATGATGGTGTCTTCATCACATTTTTTAACACATTTCAATTTGCTATAGAGGAATCCGGCTATCTGATGACTAAACTTCAGGAACTATTACATCTGATCTCATGGAAAGATCATAAGAATGAGTTTTTTAGTTTACTGTTATCAATGCATAGCGTATCGCCGAAACGAAATCTTGTACGCTTACTGGAAAGCCATGATTTACTGCATTTATCGGTTAGTGATTTAGCACATATTTCGGGAAGAAGCCTTTCCAGCTTTAATCGCGATTTTAAGGAGATTTATAAAACACCTCCCAAAAAGTGGTTACAGGAAAAAAGGCTAACTCGAGCCAGGGACTTACTTGATCAGGAAGAACTTTCTGTAACCGAAACAGCTCTGGAAGTCGGTTATGAAAACATATCGAACTTTATCAAAGCATTTAAGCTCAGGTTCGGTCAGACTCCAAAACAAATACAATTAAGCAAATGACAGAAAAACGTTATTTTTGATTGTTATCGGGTAGCAAGGTATTGCTTACTTACATAATCTCAGCTCCGATAAGCTGGAAAAATAAGTTTACTGTGAAAACTGTATTTTTGATTTTATCAGGTACATTAAATTGTAACCTGAACGACTTACAGGAATGCAGGAAGTGTCAGGAACATATAACTGCCTTTTATGTTCCAGCTATTTTTCAAGGTTCAATTACCAACAGGAGAAAAAAATGAGTATTCGAGTCACCCTTAACTGCCAGATAAAGCCAGATCATTTTCAGGAACTGCTTCCGTTTCTTGAGACCAACTTACCAAACGTTAGAGGGTTTAATGGAAACTTGAGGGTAAGTGTATTGTTTAACAATGAAAATAGCGAAATGCTGCTGGACGAAGAGTGGTTATCAGTTGATAATCATCAAGCTTATCTGAAGTTCATCGAGGATAATGGAGTACTGGGAAAATTAGGAGCTTTTTTAGATTCCCCTCCGCAAATCAGGTATTTTCAGCAGTTTGAAATCTAGTCTTTAGACATACGTCACGATAAAGTTCTTCGACATTAAATTACTGTTTTCAACATTTTAGCACTAACTGAAAATGAACTAGTGATTTCTAATATTGTTCGTCTGAACAATGAATTGGGCAAATTTTATTTCTCAATAGTAAAATATATTCATCAACTCATTGTGCCTATAATGATTAAACCTATGGCGAAAAATATCAACCTAAGGCTATTGATTCGATATATTGAGCTGTAGCTTTCTAATTTTTCCAGGTTAAAATGCAAGATGTTGAGAGCAGGTACCTTTATGTCTATTTTATTTAACCACTTTTATAAACTATTCTTTATAACTGGATTTTTTTTACTACAAACTGCGGATGCACAAATGAACTCAAATATTGAAAAGTCATACATAGGTGGTTATACAAAAAATGACTTTGAGACCATGTCTCGCCTGGTACTTTTAGATGACAGAACATTTATGTTCTCATTTATGGGTGGCTCACTGGATTTAGTGGCTGTCGGTTATTGGGAGCCAAATGCCAGCCCTGAACCAGGCATTCAGTTGAAAGAGGTGAGATTAACATCTCAGGTTTTTCCCGCTTACATTGAAAAAACTTATGCTGATAAAAAAATAGTGAAGTTCATATTTGACGGATATTCTATGTCCAATGCCAGCAGACCAGTCTTTGCTGTGAGTAAGACGGAAATCGCACCTTCACATTTTAGGCCACTCTTTGATGAAGATCAGTACAACTGGCGCGAGGAATATGAACTTCCAGTCTTTGAAGCCGATGATGTAAAGTATTTTTATTTAGGTTATACCCCTGTCGATGAATATCAGACAGCATTAAAACTAAAAGTTTTTCAATATAAACTGGATCAGGCTTCTCAATTAAAAATTGGATTTAATGCCATGGCAGTGAATCCCCTTATGAACATGACGGCCCTGTTAGAAGGCGATACTTTAATAGTGGATGGTAAAACTTTTGGTACCAAAGATATTTTGCCACCAGAAGTTTTTGATGAAATTCGATACACTTTTATTAATCCCATACTAAAACCTGCTCAGGATAATGACGAATCTATTATTCATGGAAATAAGTTAACCCAGGGACAGGAGCTTATTGCTGAGAAAGAAATTGAATTACAGTTAAGTGCTATTACCGGGGAGCCTTATCAATTTGTAGCGGAAGACCCTTTAGCCTTTAAATATCAAGAGTGGTATTTTTTAGATTCTGAGTACGAAAATGTTATGGAGAACAATGGCCCTGTGCTTGCTTTTTTAAAGGTCACTGGCGGTCTTGTGCAACATCAAACTGTAGAATATGAAAATGCCAGAACACTTGTTGCTCATTATAATGATATTCTTAATAAAAATAACAACAATAAAGAAAATCAATTTTTAATTATTGAATATTTTTTAAAGAATATTGAACCTGCCTTAAAATCATTTCGTATAGAGAAAAACTTTAATAAAAGTTTCGAAATTTTCATTAGCAATTCATTGGGCACCGCTCTTGTATATAACAACGATGCCCTGAAAGAAAAAATTTATAATGCCTTAGGTGAAAATTTTGATATTAAAAAATTGGTACATAACACGCTGCTTTATAACATAGCCTGTGATTATTCCAGAAGAAGAGAAAAACAGAAAATGCTTGAAGCTATAAATTTAGCCATAGAAAAAGGGAAACCACCCGAAAACTTCTTAAAAGACTCTGACTTTAAATTTTATTATGATGATGCAGATTTCTTAAAACTATTGTCAGTTAAATAATCCTGGATTCTGCAGTTGAGCGCTCGCAATAGAGGTTAGCCCACTGTTTCATAAACCATGACAGTTGATGTGTATCATCACCCAATCGGTGAGGCGCGGATGAAATGCTTCGATATATGATCCTAGATTCCGCAGTTGACCGCTCGCAATAGAGATTAACCCACTGTTTCATAAACGATTACAGTTGATGTGTATAATCACCCAATCGGTGAATCCCGCTACGAACTGAATTGCACGTTTGAGGCGGCGTATCTCTTCGTTGTAACTCCTTGGAATAGCTCGCTATTCCGCGTCGTTGCGCCTTGATCTACACTACCTCAAACGCACACTCCAGCTCGTCCAACTGCGGATTCTAGGTTCAACTGATTTTTCCAGGTTTAGGTCAACCCTGATGAATTTTAATCTATTTACCATTCATTTCAGTTTCATTTCAGTTATGAGGAGTAACCTTAAACCTGTCAATAACACAGATTAGGATATTCAGATGAAACACGCTTATACAGATACCATTATTTGCAATCCAGATAAGCTGTGCTGGAGTACCGCTGCTCGTATATTACATTGGTTAATAGCGATCAGTCTGGTTGGATCAGCAGGCTATACTGAACAGGGAGATACATGGCATTCAGAGCTTGGCTGGTTAGCTCTAGGTCTGCTTTTGATACAGATTATTTATAATTACTCGGGGAAGACTAGCTGGGCACTGTGGTTTGTCACAGCTATAATGACTGCAATAAACCTGAGCGGATGGATAACACCCGATCATAGTTCGCATTTTCTGGTAACCTTTAGTGGCGTAATACTGGCTGCTTTCTATTTTGCCACGGTTATATTTGAATCGGTAAGTCTGCTTATTTCACGGTTTTCTAATCATGTCAATGCTATGTGATTTCCGTTTTTAGCAGGAAACGCTCAACATGTTTTTAAGACTGACATAAACTCGTCCAACTGCGGAATCCAGGTTAAACCTGGATTCCGCAGTTATCCGCTCGCAATAGAGGTTAACCCACTGTTTCATAAACCATTACGATTTTTCAGGTACCTGCTGAGACTCAAGCATATTTTGAGCTTCTAACAAGCTATCACTCATGGAACGCGAAAATTCAAGTTTCCCCGGTGTCTTTCGAAGTCCGGCTTTTCTGAGTTTTAAAATCATTCTGGGTTGAAGATTGTTAATAATCAAACCCACATTAGCAAGATCCAGATTATTTATAATTGTTTCCATCGCGACAATCGCACTCATATCAATCATATTCACTTCAGTCATATCAAGAATAATAACCCTGACTTCCGGAGTAATATTGGTAATACTCTGCAGCGCTTTTTGAGCCGAACCAAAAAACAATGCTCCATTGATATCATATATAACGATCTTGTTTGATAATTCTCCATAATCCTCATGCGCATGCTCAATTCTGGTTGTAGTACTTAATGAAATACTTCTGCGGATAAACAGGATTGCCGCCAGACTCATACCAACACCAACCGCAATCGTCATATCAAAAAATACAGTTAGCAAAAAGCAAATGATCAGCACCACAACATCATCTCCAGGTGCAACCTTTAAAGTTCGAATAAAATGTCTGGCTTCACTCATATTCCAGGCGACCATCAACAACAGCGCTGCCATAGAAGCCATAGGAATATAGGACAATAAAGGTGCCAGCACAAAGATAGCAGCAAGAATGAAAATGCCATGTACTATCGAGGCCAGAGGAGAACGGCTTCCTGCCTTGATACTGGCAGCTGTTCGAGCAATGGCAGCAGTGGCTGGTATGCCACCAAAAAGAGGAGCAACAATATTGCCAATTCCCTGCCCGATTAATTCATCGTTGGGGCTATGCTTTTTTCCCGACATACCATCAGCAATAACAGCACATAAGAGAGATTCCAGCGAACCTAAAATTGCTATCGCTATAGCACTGGGTAATAAATCATTTATCAAATCCCAGCTTAGGCCAATAGCTTCTCCATTTGCAGCTGGTAAATTCCACGGCCAGTCAAAAATCGGCAAAAACGGGGGAATACCATTGCCAGTAATGCCATTAATATCATATTGAAAACGACTGCCTATGGTTGCTACAGAAAAATCAGAAGATACTTGATGCGCTATCCAGGCTACTACTGAGCCCAATAACAATGCAACCAGGTGGCCGGGAATCCTGGATCGAAATTTTGGCCAGACTACTAAAACAGCTAGCGTGAGGCCACCGATAATAAGTTCATCAAAGTGAATTGTAGGAAAAGCCTGAATAATTGCATACAACTTATGCACATAATGACCTTCAACAGCCTCTACATTCAGCCCGAAAAAATCCTTAATCTGAAATGTAGCAATCACCACACCAATCCCCGCAGTAAAACCGATGGTAACAGGATAAGGTACAACTTCGATTAATTTACCCAGTTGTCCCAGACCCATAGCGAGCAATATGAATCCAGCCATGAAACCACTGATTAGTAAGCCACCTAAACCAAACTGTTGCACTATCGGTAATAGAACGACAACAAAAGCTGCAGTAGGCCCAGAAATATTAACCTTGGAACCGCCAGAAATTGCAATAAGAATGCCAGCCACAATTGCCGTATAGAGACCACGCTCAGGAGATACACCACTAGCAATAGCCAACGCCATAGACAAGGGTAATGCGATAACACCAACAGTTAATCCAGCTAGAACATCAGCCTGAATATCTGCATAAGAAGGTTGGTTTTTTAAAGATTTTTTTACAGCGGAGAACATCTTTTATTCATCAATAATAACTGTGAGATTGCGTTAACAGAAAACTTTATACATAAATGCGTCTAAAACAGAATACCAGAAACGGTCTACTAGTTTATGATAAATAATAACTTAGCTGGTTTAGTTTTTGAATATAATTTACTTGCCTGAAAAGAAATTAAAAAAACTATTCAAAAAAGATTTTTTATTAAATAAATGTCCTACAGCTTTTGCATAATCTGCATCTTCTCTCTTTATGTGGTTTGTCAGCCATATCGTAAGCTCTCCACGCATAGCCTTAGCTGCTGAGATGTAACTCTCTCCAGAAACATTCTGATGCATGATGCCGACATCTTCCTTAAAATGTTCATGTACCTTAATATGGGGTTCGGTAAGCATGTAATTAGCTTTTCTTAACAGAGCTTCCTCATAACTAAAATGCTCAAGCGTATAACTAACTACCCTGTTAGCCACATCAATAATCTTTTGTTTATCATTACTTCCAATTGCAATATCCAGATCATTAATATAATCAATAATACGTTTATGCTGATCGTCAATGACTTTAATTCCGAGTTCCAGATCTTTTGTCCATTCAATGTAAGCCATAAATTTCTTTACCTTTTTATAATTATTTAATATCTGAGTATATACATAGAATCACTACTTTCCTGTAAATTTTTATCGTTAAGCTAACTGATAATATTGACTTGCTTTCTTTAAACCTGTATCAAACACATAAAGCTAAAGCTAGCGTAGCAAACTTTTCTTAAGACAATCTTAAAGCTTAAATATGAAATCCGCAGTTGGACGAATTGATTGTGCATTTAAGATGGTGTAGATCAAAGCGTTACAACGAAGAAATACGCCACCTCAAACCTGCAATTCAGTTCGTAGCGGGATGCACCGATTGGGTGATTATACATATCAACTGTCATGGTTTATGAAACAGTGGGTTAACCTCAATTGCGAGCGGTCAACTGCGGAATCCAGGTTGAAACACTTATGAATCTTTAGCATGATCTCACGGCAAATCAATACGATTGATACTGACAGTATCAATCGGGCATCATGAAATAATTACAGCCTCCTTTCACGAGTAAAAACAAACTCAGTTATTTACAGTATAAAGTCAACTCGCTGGCTTACACCCAGGGATAGTCTACGCACTTCAACAATGGTTTAAGTCGCGGCTGCGCGCGACCTATCCTATTTTTTATGTGCTGATAGCTAATTGCTTTAACTTTTGGATACAGATTAAAATTTGCTTGCGATTTTTTGAAGACTTTATCCATTTTGGTAGTCTGCTTGAAATTGAGGAGTTTGCATACCCAAAACTATCTTTTGGATTTTCCCTTAGTTCAGCTGAAACGAATTCTTCTAAAAGCCCCAGATGCCTTAAATTGAAAGCCCAGAGAGAATGACCGCAACATGATATTTTAAGCCATAGCCTATAGTCAAAATAACTATCTGATGGTTCATCCTCGTTCCAGTAAAACGCTCTTTCTTTAACAGTTTTTTCATTGAAAAAACCGCAATTCGTACAAACAGCTTTAACTGTTTTAGCAAAATCTGGCTGAGCATCGGTTAGAATAACATTGGCCTTTTTCGAACACTTTGGGCATACGATTAATGTAGGATCATTTATCGTAGGTTCAGAAATTGTATACCTATGCTCTCTTTGGTCTACGTGACGTTTCTTTTCCATGAATTCTCTATTTGCGAATAACGTTGCAAACACTGAGAAATAGATGCCTCAGCGAATAAAATATCAGTGTAATTTTCCTGGTTAAAAGCTATTTGATAATGTGTAAAAACCATACGCATACCATATACGTATTAAATATTCGGAACAACTTCAGATGCCTCAGTTATAAGGCCTAAAAGCAGCAAAGAAACTTACAAGTTAAGTATAACAGCAATTTATTTTTTACTGGTATATCACGACGCCAACACAGACTGAGCACTGATGAGGTCCAGTGCAATGAATGTTTTGTCATGCTTTATAGTTCTGTTGCCAACCTCGCTTTTCTATTTTACGTATATTGGCCTTACCCTTTAAGAATGATAAATACTCAATTAAAAGTTTAAGCTCTATATCACTTTTCTGGCCAGTGTATTCCCTCACCCTCACTAAGTTGCCATAGTGCTTAAGTAATTTTTCAGGGGTATCATCTACCATGATCGTTCGATCTAAGCAAAACCCTTTTTCTTCACTTTATCCAAATTTTTAATAGGCACTATTTCCAATGTTTCTGGGTTAAGCCTTGGAGTACAGCGCTCATAACTCCAGACAAAAACAGGAGTACCATGCTTTGATATCAGTGACTGAACAATACTTTCTGCAAATATCTCTCCTGCCGAAGTCCAAATAGCGACGTTAAAATTGTCAAAGCAGAACGACAAAAACTTATCTACGTACGGTCGCTTGTAAACAAGATAATGATCAGTTTCGAAATCACAATCACGGCCCAAATCTTTCTGCGTGGCATGTAATAGTGTCTCGTCTATATCTAGTATTAAATTCGTTTCCACGATTTATGAATAACGCCAAAAATTTCTTGAAAATTTAAATTGCGTGATTAAGTGTAATATTTAATTTATACCCAGCAATTCCTGTGAGTTTTGCCTCCTGTAATTCTAGCAATAAAGGATGGATATTTTAATTTGTAACTGTCAGCAAGTATTCGCCCTCAATTATTCTTTGTTAAACATTTACTCATGAACCCTTTCTGAACCAGTATCATAATAAAGATCCAGATATTTTTCTGGATCTAATTCACTCTCACGCATTATGGAATAGAGCTCGCTTAGATGAATAATTTTATCCTCGAAAGTATGAAAGCAAGACGCATAATTTAGAAATTCACAATCAACATCATTAGCGTACTCCAATGCATCTTTCTCTGCCAGGGTAATAGCTTCATCTTCGTTGTTAGCTTTTAGCAGAACAATACGCTCTTCGTAAACCGAAGAGTTTTCATTCTCTGTTTCCAGGTTTGTGTGCCTGAAAACACACTTCACACTGTACCACGGTTCATTATTCATTGAGTTTTATCGCTTGACAAACCGGCTAGTGCTAAACGGAAAAATGTCAGCCGGAGCAAATTGTAAGAATTGCTGTTAGTGTAATCAGGCATATAGCTTTTCATCCTGATATCGCTCGCTTGTCCATAATTCTTCACTCCAGAAATCATCCACTATCGTGTTTCCAGCTTCATATTTTACTGCCCAATGATATTTTTCTACTGGATCTTTCGTATCATCGTAGCCAATGTATATGCACCGCCCGATAATTTCATTTTCCTCGAAAGCATAATAAAAATACTGAACATTTTCTGAATTGGCTTCCTTGATATTACTTGACGATAGCTCATTAAAAATTTCTATGAAACGGTTTACTTTAGCTTGCAATTGAACATCTACATCCCATTTGTATACAATCTTCGGTGGAATCATTGCACAGCCTGCAGCTACAGCTCCATATAATGCAACTGATTCCCTGAGTGCTGCAAGTACCACAGCATCTTTGGTAGAGGCCGCTATTCCGACGAGAGATATATCGTCGGTTCTGGTAGATATAGACTGCGCTTCTGAAGTGATTGACTCAACTGACCAGTTAGATACCGGTATATTTTGAAGCGCATAAAAAAGGGGGTCTAATCGTTGCGGAAAAAATCCATCGGATTCCCCTTTGCCAAATATCTCCGACGACATTACCTTCGATAAAATTTTATAAGCCTCAATATTCTCAACTTCATGTTTTCGTTCCAATGGACATTGCTGTAGGGTTCTAACATTTAAAAAATACTCTTTAAGCTCCTCACTCTCGTGATAATACCCTTCAACAGGAACATCAATGACTGGAAGTGACAACTCATCGATCAGAATTCTGGAATTCTCCAGTAGCTTTTCAGTTTCAAATAGCTTCATACTTTCACGATAAAGATAGTCTAGAGCTAAAACTAGAGCCCGGTTGTCAACGACTTTTGTAATCACGTTTCCCATATTTTAACTTTTTGAATAAAATTCTAATCGGGATAGGGAGATACTTCACGGCACCCCTCCTCCCACACCACCGGGCATACGGATCACCTACCACGGTGGTTCAAATCTCTTTGTGTTTAACTTACTACCAACTCTGATAACCTCAGGTTCTTAAAGTACTTGTTTGACTGTGTAATGTAAAGTGCAGGACAGGTACTCTGTCGCCAGTGGCCCACACAGACCAGGCTGTGTTCTATGCCAACTGCTGCTTTACTCCCGGAAGCCCGAGATCCTGAACTGTCATAAATGATGTGATGGCAGATTTTGCAGGAGCAAAAACCTGTTACTCGTGTTTTTTTACCTCACTTCATGAGGCGAAAAAATAACTAAGTGCTTATTGACTAGCTGGGGCTCATATGTGTTAGCTTTTTGACTTAAATAACTCATATAGAAACCTTACCGGTTGTAAATCTACTTAAAAATACTTTGATTTCTGAAAGGGATTATTTGTGATGAAATAAATGTACTGATGGCAGCGACTGTCTGGAATCTGAAAAAATATCTAATCGCCTTTTTTGGCTTTTATTATTACAGAGGAATGCCAGGCTTGTGCCAGAAACATGGCCTATAAGAGAGCGGTGAGCATGATATGCTTGCCAAATTTATCTGCCTGACAGCTGTAATGATGTTAACAGGCATCAATTCTTTTTTCAGGGCTGACTAATCACCGGTTAATACCAAAGATTTAATTTTTTCTCTCGTTCCCATGCTCCGCATGGGAATGCATATGAGTTCAACCTGGAAAAATCAGTTGAGCGTGAAAAAGATGCGTAACAGATTGATGTGCCTGTTCTAAGCCAGGGATGGCTGTAGTTAGAGTAATGCAGGAGCAATTGCTGGCAAATCAAAAACACCGCAGTCACCTGATTGGTGAAGACTGTGTTTTTGATTTTATCAGCAGCATTAAGCTGTTACGTAGACTTTCATGATTCAACTGATTTTTCCAGGTTCAAATTGAATGCGAGCGATATGGCTCCCCACGCAGAGCATGGGAACCAGAATAATAATACAGTGACTAGATGGTGCCAGTCTGTTAATCAAAATTCAAAGAATTGACACTTTAAATCAATAAAGGATGAAATACTTATGAATCTCCAGCAATATCTCTCGGTAACTCAAAACGATTGATACTGAAGGCATCACTTTGACACCATAAAGTGATTACTGTCATCGTCAACGGCAATAAACAAACTCAGCTCAAGCTATTGACTAAATATAATGTCCACTACCAGGCTTGCCCAACAATGGATTAAGTCGCGGTTTCGCGCGACCTATCTTTTTTTGTTATACCCTTTAATTTGCATATATGAAAACTCTAAAAGTCAGAGCAAACTATTGGGCTTAATTCTTCAGTCACTTCAAATCGCTTTCCGTCAGGGTTAATACCAAACAAATTCCAGTTGAACCGAAATGGTTTGCCACGAAGGCATAGCGGCTCTTTTGTTATGGCAATTCTGTTTATTAACGGCTCGATAGTCTTTTTCCTTAAAGTATGTTTTTTCCCTGTTAAATGGGTCCTTTAAGGCTTAAACCATAGGTGTATTTGGACAATAAGCCCATAGAATCAATAAGTTACTTAGGTCCGACCCGCTTCATGGCTCCCCACGCAGAGCATGGGAACCAGAATAAAAATACAGTGACTAGATGGTGCCAGTCTGTTAATCATAATTCAAAAAGTTGATACATTTTACACAATCAACTACGAATTTCTGAATTATGCAGTGACTGCCAGAATAATATGGGATGCCTTGATCAACGCAGCAGCTTTAACCCCCACTTTCAGACCCAGTGATTTCATACTTTCGTTAGTGACGATGGCGGCCACGCTTTTACCACCGGCTAGCTCGATGACAACTTCGCTATTTATTGCTCCTTCCTGACAGCGCACCACCGTACCGTGCAACTCGTTACGTGAGCTGGTCCTGAATTCTTCCGAGGTAGTCACGATCACCCAGGGCGCTTTTACCATCGCGTAAGCATCACCGCCCACCTTCAAACCCAGATGCTGCACACTTTCATTGGTGATCACCGAGACTAAAGTGCCACCGCCTCCGATGTCCATCACAATCTCTGCGTTGATCGGCCCCTGCTTGATGCTTTTGATTGTGCCCAAAAACTGGTTGCGCGCACTTGTCTTCAAATCGAATCTCCTGGTCATTTGGTAGTACTCATCAAAGTCGCCCATCACTTCGGCCAGTCGCTTGAGCACCTGTTCTCGCTCCTGTTCCAGTCGGCGATGTGCTCCTGCTACCCGGCGACCATAGGTAGTCAGTGTCGTACCACCGCCCTTTTGTCCACCGGTCTTGCGCTCCACCAGAGGTTGATCGGAAAGATTGTTGATACTTTCTACCGCTTCCCAGGCAGCCTTGTAGCTCATACCCATGGCACTTGCCGCAGCTGAAATAGAGCCGGTTTCATCGATACGTTCCAATAACTCCAGATGATCCCAGCGTCGTCCACGCGCGATCTTGAGTTTGGAGACGACGCTACTGTCCGCCTTGTGTGTAGCTTTACTCACTGCAGTTTTCCGGGCCATTAAGTCCTCACTATTTATCACTCTGCCTCACCCCAATCCTACCACTTATCGATCTCAGCGTATCGCTCTGCTTTACTACTTAAGCGCTTGTGACATACCGATTGTAGGTTTTTGCACAATTTGGCGTATTCGTTACAACCTTTAGTACATAACGCATAGCAGCTTCAACCATCCAAACCACAAATTTCAAGCTATTAACGGCTTGGCACAACCATTGCTAGGCCTCTGTAAGCGTTATGTAGTTTATTACATAACCAAATAAAGCAACCAACCTAATTAAGGAGTTTCAATAATGAGCGCTAACATTTCCTTGCGCAGTGCCTGCCTGGCAGCTTGTGTATTTTCTGCGACTATGGAGGCGAAGGCTACAGAAACCTCTCCATTTGAATTGGGCACGATCACGGTCACAGCCCAGCGACCCGAAGTGGGAGAGATCGGCGCGGATCAGGTGTCTTCTGTGCTTTCCAGCCTGCAGATGAAAAAGTACAACCGCGACAATGTTGGCGATTCACTGAACCTGCTTTCAGGTGTCACCCTCAGCAACAGCGGTATGCGTAACGAAAAGATGATTTACGTACGAGGTTTTGATGCACGTCAGGTACCGTTGTTTATCGACGGCATCCCGATTTATGTACCTTATGACGGCTATGTAGACCTGAATCGTTTTACCACTGCTGATCTGGCTGCCATCCAGGTATCCAAGGGCTTCAGCTCGGTTGCTTACGGCCCCAATACGCTGGGTGGCGCGATCAACCTTGTATCTCGCAAACCGCACAAAAAATTTGAAGGCGATGCTTCAGCCGGTTTCGCATCCGGTAACGAACGACAGGTTCAGGCCAATTTTGGTAGCAATCAAGAGACCTGGTATATGCAGACAGGCATTTCCTACCTGCAGAACGACAACTATCCGCTATCCAGGAACTTCACCCCGACTGCCACCGAAGACGGCGACGCGCGTGAAAACTCTTATCGTAAAGACAGCAAGATATCGCTCAAGCTGGGCCTGACTCCCAATAATGGCGATGAATATGCACTGAGCTATTACAAACAGGATGGTGAGAAAGGTCAACCACCTTCCACTGGAGACTTTGCCCGCTACTGGCGCTGGCCGTTCTGGAACAAGAAAAGCCTGTACTTTGTTTCCAGCACCGGACTGGGTTCTGATGAAGTGCTGAAGACCCGTATCTACTGGGACAAGTTCGACAATGCGCTGGATATCTACTCCGACGACAGCTATACGACCATCAGCAACCCGGTCACCAATCGCAGTAGCTACGATGACACATCGCACGGTGCCTCGTTTGAGCTATCGTCTACCCGTTTCAGCAAACAGGAACTTAAGCTGTTTGTCCAGTACAAGATGGATGAACACATTGCACGCGATGGAGCATCGGCGATAACCGAGTCATTTCAGGACAGGTTGCAATCCGTCGCAGTTGAGGACGACCTCTTCCTCACTGATAATGCGCATCTCTCGCTAGGCCTGTCGCATCATACTCTACGCCCGCAGGAGGTATACAAACCTGGCAGTCCGTTCACTTTACCTGATGCCAAATCAGCGGACAGCGGACAGCTCGGCCTGTTTTACGATATGTCGCCCGAAGCACGGCTGTATGCGAGCATTGCGCAGAAGACACGCCTTCCCACACTCAAAGATCGTTACTCTGCGCGTTTTTCGACCTACATCGAGAACACTGATTTACGTCCGGAGAGCTCGCTTAACTATGAGGTCGGATATCAGGGTTCTCCGTGGAATGACAGCAGGGCAGAAGCGGCGATCTATCTAAGCGACATCAGCGACAAGATCCAGACTGCATACCAGCCCGGCTCCGCCACATGCTCAACCACCAGCCTGTGCCAGATGCAAAACATCGGCAAGGTACGTGCATCGGGAATCGAGCTAGGATTAAATAGCGCATTGTTACCCGCGTTGGAAGTTGGTGGCAATTACACGCTGACCGAGATGACGAATGTTAGCGACCCGTCGACCCGCATTACCAGCGTACCGCGCCACAAGGCCACCGTACATGCCACGTTCAAAGCTGGTGACAGGTTTGAAGCAACCTCCTTCATCGAGTACAACAGCAGCCGCTGGGCATCCAACAGCGTGGAGCTGTCTGGCTATACCACGCTCAACCTGAAGGCTGTTTACCACTTCACACACGATTTCTCAGCTGAAGCCGGGGTCAACAACGCGACAGACCGTAACTATTCGCTGGCCGATGGCTATCCGAATCCGGGCCGTAACTGGTTCGCCAACGCATCCATACAATTCTAGGAGCACATCATGACAATAACGAAACTGACCGGGGCACTTTGCCTGCTGCTTTTCTCGCAACTGGCTGTAGCCAGCGAAAAGGTGGTGGTGATCTCCAGCTATCCGCAGGAGGTTATCTCGCAATTTGAGGCTGCCTTCGAAAAAAAATATCCGCAATACCGACTGGAGATCCTGTGGCGACGCTCACGGGATACAATGACCTATCTACACATGCCTCACAGCCCGGTAGATGTGTATTGGACACCGGCACAACGCAACTTCGAGATGCTGACTAAAGAAGGTGCGCTGCGCAAACTCGACATCAATCTGACAGGGCTGCCGAAAAAGATCGGCGGCTTTCAGATATCAGATGCCGATGACTATTACGTTGCCACCGAGACGGCGGGTTACGGCATGGCCTATCATCCTGCAGAGCTAGCTCGCCTGCATTTGCCGCCACCAAAAGACTGGAAGGCACTGACCTCAGAAGCATTCGATGGACATGTTGTATTGCCCATCCCTTCCCAGGTCGGATATGCGCCTGTTCTCATCGACACGCTCTTGCAAAGCTATGACTGGCAACAGGGCTGGCAAGTGTTGACGCAGATCGCGGCCAACGCCAGATTGGCAGATGCTGGCTCCACCTTCATCTCGGATGATGTCGGCAGCGCGCGCGTGGCGGTAGGCATGACCATAGACTTCTTCGCCGTCTCCGCCATCGCCAACGGCAATCCACTACGCTTCACCTACCCGGAAAAAGTCGGTTACTCGCCAGCGCATATCGCCATCTTCAAGGAAAGCAGCCATCTCGCTGGTGCACGCGCCTTCGCCAGTTTCGTTCTGTCAGATGAAGGCCAGCGCTTGCTATTCCATCCCGACATCCGCAAGTTACCGGTACGCCCAGCCGTTTACGCACAAAAACCAGACGGCTACTTTGATCCGTTCGCCGCAGCGCAGCGTGCCTCCTATGACTATGAGGTTGCTGCCGCCCTGCAACGACAGGATCTCGTCAGCGCCCTGTTCGATGCACTCATCACACGTCATCATACGGAGTTAAAAACGATGCATCAGGCATTGCGCCGGGCCGAACACAAATCACCCGGTGATGCGCGCCTGAAAGAAGCTCGACAACATGCCTACTGGCTGCCGCTGAATGCTGAGCAGGTGAACGATGCAGCGCTGCAACAAGCTTTCATGCAGAGCGATGAAAAGCGAGCAAGCATCGAAAAGCAATGGGATAGCGAGATCTCACAACATTACGCACAAGCCACGCGTATCGCACTATCCATCACGGGAGAACAGCCATGAAGCGTTACACAAGTTTGCTATTTGCCGCGTTGGGGCTTATTCAGCCGGTTTATGCCAACGACGAAGCCATCGCCGTACACGATGCAACGCGTATGGCCTACACCCAGCCCATTCCGGCGCTCGCCGAAGAAGATCGGGTGAAATTCTTCCAGGGGCGCAGTCTGGTACGCCAGGTATGGATTATTCCACCCAGTGAAACTCCCCAGATCGCCGGACTGGGGCCACTATACAACCGCATTTCCTGCATCGCCTGTCACGGCGCTAACGGACGCGGCTATGCTCCCGAGACTGTAGATGAACCCATGCGAACCATGCTGATACGGTTAAGTGTACCGGGCCAGGACCCACACGGTGGCCCACTTGCACACTCGGTATATGGCGGACAGCTGAATGAGAACGGCGTACCTGGTGTGGCCGGTGAAGGACGCACAGAAGTGCACTATTCCTATCGCACCATGAACCTGGGTGGCGGCGAGAATATCAAACTACGCAAGCCGACATTTCGCTTCGTCGATCTGGCTTACGGCCCGCTGCCAAACACTCTGCAAACCTCTCCCCGTATCGCTCAGCCGCTATATGGTCTGGGGCTACTGCAAGCTGTGCCTGAAAGCACGCTTGTCGCGCTAGCCTCTGAAAACAAACCCGCCGGCATCAAGGGCAGGATCAATCGGGTCTGGGATGTCGAGAAGAACAGGTCTGTTGCGGGCCGTTTTGGCTGGAAAGCCAACATGCCCAACCTGAAACAACAGATCGCTGGCGCTTATGTCGGGGATATGGGCATCACTTCGCCGCTGTTTACGCAGGAGAATTGCATGCCTGCACAGACCGATTGCGCAAAATCGCCCTCTGCCGGCAGGCCGGAGCTGAGCACAGAACAGCTCGATGCAACCGAGTTTTACCACTTCGCCCTGGCTGTTCCACAACGAAGAAACGTAACAGACGAACTGGTGCAGCAAGGTGAAAGACTTTTTATGGAGGCACAGTGCTCTGTCTGCCATGTGCCCGAATTACAGACAGGTGAGTTTGCCAAATATCCAGCGCTGGCTCACCGCACTATCCACCCTTACAGCGATCTCCTGCTACATGACATGGGCGAAGCACTGGCCGACCACCGTCCCGACTATCTGGCCAATGGTCGTGAATGGCGCACTCCTCCGCTGTGGGGTATAGGCCTCGCCCAGAAGGTTGACCCACGCGCTGGTTTTCTACACGATGGCCGTGCCAACACCTTACTAGAAGCCGTGCTATGGCATGATGGTGAGGCTGCTTCATCTGCAGACATTGTGCAGCGGATGAAACCATCCGAACGCCACGCACTTACGGCTTTTCTGGAATCACTATAACAACCATTAACGCTTCATCAACCCAGAGCCTTTAGCATGGAGGCTCTGGGGGAAATCACTTTTTAAAAAATGATTCATTATATACGCTGCTTATTTTATTTGATGGTACAGCTTAACAACTCATCTCCCTGATTCTGGTTTTAGCGTTTCCAAAATAGATTCATGAACAGCCACAAAATAAAATTTGGCAGCAACCTTTCTTTTTTGTACTGTCAGATTTCTAATCTAACTACAAGGAGCATGTTATGCCTCTACCAGGGAAAACGCTGGTATCTATCAATGCTACTCCCTATTACACTGTGTTTCACGTTGAGTTAGGCATGCTTTCTTATGCGGCAAAGATCAGTTTAGTGGTAAAGATATTGACCGGTTTTTTGCTCCTGTAAAACTGGCATACATTCATCCTTGTAAATTAAGCACCGACGACAATGGATTGAAGACAGATTGATAGACTTAACATCTGTGTTTTGCATTGATATTACTGCTTACGCGATTATATCCAACCATTATACTGGTTATCTGGAATTTGTAGAGTCATTCGTCTCATCCCTGAGACTCCCTCTTAGAGCAACATAGCTGTGCAAATTTATCCATTAAATTTGTGGACAGGGCGAATTTTACGTAATAATTAAAGAGGTGCTGTTATTGTGGAGAGTATGATGAATAATCAAGATCAAATCCGTTTTAAATAATTGTAAGAACGTTATATTAACGAATTAACCCCGCAAGGTAAAAGTAAAAAAACCACCGAGATGTATTCGCGTAGTCTCAGCTGTCTGGCTAAGTTTTTCAATGCCTGCCGGGATTCGGTCACGAATATGCAATTAAGCCCTACTTCCTTACCCTGGTGGAATCGTATCCTTTTTTGTGTTAAATGCCTGTAGTTAATTACCGGCTAGTACCAAAGCTTTGATTTTTTCTCGTTCCCATGCTCCGCGTGGGAATGCATATGAGTTCAACCTGGAAAAATCAGTTGAGCGTGAAAAAGATGCGTAACAGATTGATGTGCCTGGTCTAAGCCAGGGATGGCTGTAGTTAGAGCAATGCAGGAGCAATTGCCGGCAAATCAAAAACACCGTAGTCACCTGATTGGTGAAG
>JBNKKI010000025.1:0-8500 GCA_050291745.1 Gammaproteobacteria bacterium
TCGACTGGATGCACCAGACCGCATTGGTCAGGCAGGTATACACAAGATTGGCCTGGGTGTATTGCTTGGCCTTGACGACTGGCGAAGCGATTCAATTATGATGGCGCACCATCTACGCCATTTACAGAAAAAGTATTGGCGTAGTCGATTCAGTGTGTCCTTTCCAAGAATTCGTCCCTGTGAAGGGGGCATACAGCCAAAATCTATCATCTCCGATCTCCAGCTGATCCAGTTAATTACAGCGCTACGAATATTCGACCCGGATCTGGAACTCAGTATCTCGACCAGAGAATCTCCGGAGTTCAGAAAACATGCAATTAGAATGGGCTTCACCACTATGAGTGCCGAATCAAAAACTCAACCCGGTGGTTATGCGGACGATGCGCCAGCAGCACTGGAACAATTTACGGTCAATGACAGCCGCAGTGTTCAGGAAATCGAAAAAATGATTCAAACACAGGGGCGAGAGGTTGTCTGGAAAGACTGGGATCCCGCCTTTATTTAATCCAGTACTATTCTGCAAAAACTGTCATTTAGTGCTGTAGTATATCCTGAAAGAAGTCGTGGTTGTTTCCGCGAATGATAATATGCCGGGGTTATCCAGAGATCACGTATCGAGATTGACGAGGCATGACGGCTCCTTATGTCTTGTTTTTCCTGATACCAGGTCTACTTAATCATGCATTCAGTTTCAATCGACTCTGACCCTATTGATTGCTAATCCTATTGATTGTTTTCCGCCATTTGGTCCTACCCCTCAGATCTGGCCTTTCACAACCTACTTCGCCATTGCTTATATTCATTTGATTTAGCAAGATCTTTGAAAGCTTCATTATCATTCAGTGAAGCTGGACTCATATCGTAACCAAATTTCTGTTCAAGTATTTTCGCTGTGGCTGTGGCCTCTTTGAAATTTTCAAGTGAAATTTGTGAGTTGATCAAAAAGAAGTAAGACATTTCGTATGCTGGTTCAATTTCAATCGCATGCTTTGACTGTATAATTGCTTCCTGATATTTACCCTGTGAGAAATATGCATTAGCCTTAAAACCTATTAATCCAGCATCTTCTACTCCAATTGAAGACTCTAGTTGTTCCACTAGCTCAATTGCTCTTTCATATTTGCCTTTAAAGAAATAATAATCGAGCAATAGAAAGGCCATGCTTGGGTCATTTCCGTAATAGCGGTCAAGATTGGCCAATGCTTTACGATATAGATCCATGTCACTACTCTTGTTAGCCTCCTGTATGGCAATAATGTTCAAAATTCTGGATTTACGGAGCGTTTCATCGAGAGATAAAAATTTGTTTACAACATTTTTATGCTGCCCATTTTTACTCATTTGAATAATTTCCATGACTGCATCCATTTTGACCTTACGATTGGTTGTGAAGTCAAAAATTTTACCTAATACGGTTGGCGTTGGTGATAACGTGGCTGTTAATTGTCGAACAGATTCTGTATAAAGCTGACCACTTGAATAGTCGAACCAGTCAATGATTTGTATCTTTCCATTTTTATTCTTTACTAAATGCATATCCATATAGCCATTACCTTTTTCTCCATAATCTAATCTTATCAATGCTTTGGCTTGATTATCTTCTTGTTTGATACGTAATAATTTTGCATAACCTTCGGCAGGAATCTGACTAACAAGTTTAGCTCCTAGCTTAGTTGTAATCGCTATTGTTAAACCATTACGAAACCCACGCTCCCACTCGGGACTAAGTATCATGCCAGATAACACAGAGTCTATTATTCTCTCAGCATCTATAGACTGATTAAATGGCCTGGGATCATGTGAGGAAAAACCAGTGACTATGTGATCAATTTTAGATTCAAAGTCATTTATATCATTCTGTGAAGCAAACAATGATGTGAATGCCAGATAGAGCACAAGTGCTGAAAAGATTGATAGTTTTGTTGTAGCCATTTATATCTCCATAATCCTGGATGCCGCGTTGACCGCTCACAATAGAGGTTAACTCACTGTTTCATAAACCATGACAGTTGATGTGTATAATCACCCAATCGGTGAATCCCGCTACGAACTGAATTGCAGGTTTGAGGCAGCGTATCTCTTCGTTGTAACGCCCTGATCTACACCACCTCAGCGGATTCCAGGATAATATTTTGCAAGAGTATCAATATTGCTTATGACAATCGAGCCGAAATTTCCATTGCTTACATAGTCGAGAGGGTAACTCTGTTAAAATTTTCCGCCGGGAGTTATTGTTCTGGTAGATTTTAAATATAAAAAAATCTACCCTGTCCCAAATAATATTAATTACGCATTAAATGTCTGTAATGCTAATGATACAATGCTTTCGGATTTTCTTCGTTTTAAATATTTCACTCCTCAGTCAGCTGCAGAGAAGTTTTAACGAATAAAATGAAACCAGTTCAAGCTGATTTGACTAAAACTCGCATACCTGATGATTGTAGAAATAATATATAAATGGAAATCAAAGTTAATTTTTTAGAAAACCTGAGACTCGAAGCAAAATTTGATGACTTTAGCATCACTGCTGATCAGCCTGTCCGTTATAAAGGCGATGGCTCTGCACCCGGTCCGTTTGATTACTTTCTGGCTTCGTCTGCACTTTGTGCTGCTTACTTTGTGAAGGTTTATTGCAATTCCCGAGGTATATCAACCGATGATATCAGGCTCTCACAAAATAATATCCTTGACCCGGATAACCGATATAAGCAAATCTTTCAAATTCAACTGGAGCTACCTGACAGTATTTCTGATCGAGATAGAGAAGGTATTCTTAGATCAATCGATAGATGTACTGTTAAAAAAGTGATTCAACAGAATCCTGAATTTAAAGTTGAAGTGGTGGAAAATCTTGATCTGGCTTCCTCCATTATGACTATGGGGCTAGCCGATGATGGCAATAATACCATGATTGTGGGTAAGGATTTGCCACTCGAGAAAACCATCGCCAACATGACGGCTATGATCGAATCACTGGGGATTAAGATTGAAATATCATCCTGGCGCAATATCGTCCCTAATGTCTGGTCTTTGCATATTCGTGATGCGGCTTCACCGATGTGTTTTACCAATGGCAAAGGTGCTACAAAGGAGAGCGCTCTGTGCTCGGCCCTCGGTGAATTTATTGAACGGGCCAGTTGTAATTTCTTTTACAATGACCAGTATTTCGGAGAACAGATTGCCAATAGCGAGTTTGTTCATTACCCCGATGAAAAATGGTTTAAACCCGGTACTAATGATGAATTGCCCGAAGGGCTGATGGATGATTATTGCCTGAGTATTTATAACCCTGATAACGAATTACGAGCTTCAAATTTAATCGATACCAATTCAGCTAATCTGGAACGTGGTATATGTGCCCTGCCCTATGTGCGCCAATCAGATCAGCAAACCGTTTATTTTCCATCAAATTTGCTGGAAAATCTGTTTCTAAGTAATGGCATGAGTGCCGGTAATAATATTTATGAAGCCAGGGTTCAGTGTCTTTCAGAAATATTTGAACGGGCAGTTAAAAAACAGATCATCGAAAATGAAATTGTTTTACCCGATGTCCCACCATATATTCTGGATAAATATCCAGCCATTGTTGAAGGCATAAAAGGACTTGAAGATCAGGGTTTTCCTATAGTGGTTAAAGATGCATCACTAGGTGGGCAGTTCCCTGTTATGTGCGTTACGCTAATGAATCCGACAACTGGAGGGGTGTTTGCTTCTTTTGGTGCTCATCCCTGTTTTGAAGTCGCACTGGAGCGAAGTTTGACAGAATTGTTGCAGGGTCGAAGCTTTGAGGGTCTAAATGATGTACCACTTCCAACATTCAACAGTCAGGCTGTCACTGAACCGAATAATTTTGTAGAACATTTTATTGATTCAACTGGTGTTATCTCATGGCGCTTCTTCAGTAGCAGGCATGATTACGATTTCTGTGAGTGGGATTTCTCCGGCACCAATGAGGAAGAGAATGCAACGCTTATGAATATCCTGCAAAATCTGGGTAAAGAAGTCTATATTGCTACTTTTGATGATTTTGGAGCATCTGCATGCAGAATTCTGGTACCTGATTATTCAGAAATTTACCCGGTTGAGGATCTTGTCTGGGATAATACCAATAAAGCGATTCAATACCGTTCTGATATTCTTAACATTCACTCTCTGGACGATGATCAACTGGCCAGTCTGGTTGAACGACTGGAAGAAAGTCAGGAGGATAATTATACCGATATCAAAACCCTGATCGGTATCGAGTTTGATGAAAACACGGTTTGGGGGCAACTCACTATTCTTGAATTAAAGATTCTGATCTACCTTGCCCTGCAGCAGTATGAAGAAGCGATTGATCTGGTTGAATCCTTTCTGCAATATAATGACAATACAGTAGAACGTCGTCTGTTTTATCAGGCAATGGATGCTGTATTAAATATTATTCTGGATGATGAGTTGCAACTGGATGACTACCTGCACAATCTGCGCAGAATGTTTGGTAACAGGGTAATGGAGAATGTTGTAGGTTCTGTGACCGGTGAAGTCAGATTTTATGGCTTAACCAGAACAAATATGAAACTTGAAGGACTGGATAAACACTTAAAATTGATTGAGAGCTATAAGAAGCTTCATAAGGCTCGTAAAGATAGAGTTAGAATTAAACCTGCTTAAGTTATTTTTTTGTAGAGCAGTTCATATAAGCCTATGATCTAATAAGACTATAATATTGGAGAGCTTCTGATTAATTATCAAAGAAAACATGGACGCCATATGAAAAATACACTTATTCATTCGATAATATTAATTTCATCCTCCATTCCGGGGCTACTCTACGCAGAAAATAACGCTGAATTCTCCCAGTATATGAACGAATTTAAACAGCATAAACAGGCTGAGATGATGGAATTCGATCAATACAAACAGGAACTTGAAGAAGGCTTTAAAGCCTATAAAAAAGTTTATACAGAAACCTTTAATGCCTATAAAAACAGTATTACTGAACACTGGGGTGAATTTAAGAAATCACCACCCAGTACCTGGGTGAGTTATGCAAAATCGGGCAATGTTCGGCGTACAGTTGATTACGTTACGGCTGAAGTCCAGGTTGAGTTGTTAGTCAACAAGGGTACAGGTATTGATCAGGTCAGGACTGAGCTAGATAAAGCAGTGTATAGCTTAATGAATACGACTGAAAGAGAGGCTTATAAAAGTGATATTGTAGCCAATCTGGTTGAGCGGGAATTATCTAACTATCCAAATGTCATTCAGAAAGGAGACCTGAGCGATGAAAGACTTTTTACTCTATCAGATTTAACTGCCTTACAAATCAATCACAATGGTTACTTCAAAGTGTCTTCAACAGACAAAAATATCGCAGTAACCGATAAAAGGGAAGCGCAAAAAAAAGACAAGGAAATTATCCGAGTCACCTTTAAAGTCCCCCATTCTATCCATGAACGAGCATTAAAATATGCGGAAGCTGTATCATTAGCAGCAAAAAAAGAAAAAATAGACGAACAGTTAATTTTTGCCATTATGGAAACTGAAAGTAGCTTTAATCCTATGGCCAAATCATATGTTCCTGCCTACGGATTAATGCAGATTGTTCCCCGCACCGCAGGCAGAGATGCCACCAGTTATTTATATGGTAAGGCTAAACTTTTAGCGCCGTCGTATTTATTCAAGCCTGAAAATAATATCACTATTGGTGCGGCTTATCTGCACGTATTGCACTACAGGTATATGCGCAAGGTGAAAGATCATCAAAGCCGGATGTATTGCGCTATTGCAGCATATAATACGGGTTCATCCAATGTTGCTAAAGCATTTATCAATCAGGCGAGTTTTAACAGAGCTGCTGCGGAAATCAATAAACTTGAATCACAACAGGTTTATGAAAAATTAAAAAACTACTTACCTCAAAAAGAAACGCGACAATATGTTAAAAAAGTTGCCGAACGTATGGAAAAATATCAATAAATTTTAGTATGGTTTGAGGCATCCAGTAAACATATGATTTAAAAACCTGAATATCTATAGAATAGTCATAAAAAATCAATGGCATTTAGCTGATGACTAGATACAATCAGTTCTTTTTTTATTACAGGAGAAATCTTAAATGGCTGAAAAGAAAATCACCGCAATTAGAACACCTTATACAAAGACTCAGACTATCCAGTCATTGATGGAGAAAACGGGTCTGCCCAAACGCGATATAGTCGCTGTACTAGATGGACTAGGCGATATTATTGAAGGTCATGTTAAAAAGCGTAGCTGTGGCAACTTTACACTGCCTGGCCTGCTTAAAATTAAAACAGTTAAAAAGCCTGCCAGAAAAGCACAAAAAGGAGTTCCCAATCCTTTTAAACCTGGTGAAACTATGGATATAGCTGCCAAACCCGCTTCTACGGTTGTTAAGGTTTTACCACTTAAAAAACTTAAGGATATGACTCTGTAATAGTCATTTAATCATCCATAAATTGCGTTGCCAGTAAGCTGCATTATTAAAATATTACTGGTAGCGTAATTTCATTGATCCCCTACTTCTTAAAAATAGAATAAGGTCCAACTGTAGTCTGCGGGATAATATTCTTCTACCAGTGTAAAACTGCTCATCTGCTTATAAAAATTCAAAGCTGAGTTCAGACGGCTACAATCTAGAAAATTCCTCGCATCCTCAATAGCTTGAGAATCAGTGCCACAAAGGGCGAAGCATGCATTAAAAGATCAAAAATATCGATCGGCTTCACCAGCGTTCCTGCTCGGAGCATCTTCAGCTTTTCCCATAGATGTGGCTCGGGAACAAAAGGTGCTAGTCCCAAAAAGAAACAGGCAATGACTATCATCTGCAATGAAATATCATCTAACCAGTTCATCAATATCTCCTGCTGATCTTTTCATAAAATTCTCAAGTTTATATGTGATTTTTCGTGATCCGGTGAATATTTACAGACCTTAAGATAAGACTCAAATGATGTCTGACTTCTACTCACTATACCCCTGCCCTAACAGGCAGTCTTAACAGACTTCCGAGTTAAATACCACATCATTGCCTGAAAAATTATTATCTGGAAAATGAGTTCAAAAAATTTCCCAGCTTCAATAGGCTAGATTAATTTTACCTATTTCATCGAATTCATCTTCACCGAGAGGTTGAAGCACAAGAAATTCGCCCATTTCAACAATTTCAAAAGATACTGCATTTATATTTGGTGCATGGGTAATCAGTACTAGATTTCCGTTGCCTGAATACGAACTAATTTCATGCTTTAGCTGTTCTGTGTTTACTTCAGCTTGATCAAGTGGCAGTGTTTCAAGCAAGGTGAGAAACTCTGCTGGTTGCCCTTGACTAAATGCAATTTTGGCCGTGTCAGTTGTTCGGCAATACGGACTAGTCAAAACTTTATTAACCGGTATTCCTTTTGTGGTAAACAATTCACCTGCTCTTGCGGCTTCCTTTTTACCTTTTGCGGATAATTGAGTCTCTTTTAAACATGATGGATCACGAACTAAAGGGCTGCCTTCTTTTGTTGTAGAAGTATGCCTCATTAGTACGACTAAGCCTCCATTTTTTAACTTTTTCCAAATATTTTCACCTGTTTCAGAAAAACTTATAGATGGCTGTATTGAAAAAAACGTTAACAATAGAGAAATAAATATTTTCATCCGTAAATCTTCCTAATTACTCAAAATAAATTCAGCTGACTTTGTGACGGGTACGCAATATATCATGTGCAATAATATTTCTGATTATATACGCATTCATGCCCAGTATATTAATAGTTTGATAAGCACTTTCTTTTACCCTGCTGAGTAACTGATAAATTCTTTCCAGGATTGATACTGTTTATATAAGCCTGTGGAACGAGTTCTACTGCAAATAAAAGCCAGGCAGTCATTACAAACCTTAGTCAATTACCAGAATTTTCAATGAGGGATCTGCTCTATAAAGGTTGTTTCGGTAAGGGAACCTCTGATCTGCCTGTATTTTTTGATAAGCTTATCTTCATCAAATTCATCCTCAAATAGTTGATCAGATGGTAACTGAATAGCGATATCTATCATGTCGTAATTATGCAGTTGGGTGAAAATCGCTGGATTAATTTCACTCAGTAATTCTACTTTTACCAGTTGCTCACCAGAAAGAGCCGCCAGCGTATCTAAGCCTGAAATCTTAAATTTAGACAAATCATTCACGATGGGGAATGGTGGTGCATAATGCGGGTTGAAAGTTGCATAGACATTTAAATCAACTCGTTCCCCTATTTTTAACACGATATTTCGATAATAACTTCCAAAGCTAGAATTTATACCCGTAAAGTTAGCCTGTCTTGCGGTTATATCAGGATTATCAAATCCCGGAGTATTGCCTAAACCAATATAGTCTCCATTTTCTGAATGCATATCTAAATAACCGGTTGTATATCCCGCATCGATACTGCCGGGATTAATTAAAATATTTTCTTCATTATCAAAGTAAATATCACCATCAATTCCAGTGTTATGTAAGCGGGTTATG
>JBNKKI010000026.1:0-10868 GCA_050291745.1 Gammaproteobacteria bacterium
AACTCATCCTGGAAAAATCAGTTGAGCGTGAAAAAGATGCGTAACAGATTGATGTGCCTGATCAAATCAAAAACACCGTAGTCAGCTGATTGGTGAAGACTGTGTTTTTGATTTTATCAGCTGCATTAAGCTGTTACGTAGACTTTCATGATTCAACTGATTTTTCCAGGTTCATATCTTCCAGCAACTTTTGAGTTCCTTTTTATCGATGAATAAGCAGTTTAATCCCGCTTACCAGCTCGTGAAAATACTGCATGAGTAATAACATATTCAACAGCTAATATAATCAACCAGGCAAGTAGCATGGTTACCACAGTATGGCTTAAAAAATGATCACCGATTAGCATCTTATAAGTCCCCGTACTCCAGCCCAGACATATCGCAAAAATTAATGCTGTTTTTTTCCATTTTGCATAAGGAAAAAGAAAGAACAGTGACATCAGGGCAAAACCACCGCTAGCATGTCCGGCCGGATAGCATTTTATATTTTTGGTTTGAGTAAAATTTTCCGGGTAGCTGGATAGCACGGTCACATGGGGATATTTTCCACCAAAGTGCTGTATGTCTTTTGGGCAGGGAACATTGGTAACCGCTTTAAGTCCTCCAATAGTCAGGGGTACCAGAACACAGGAAGCGAAGACAATAATAAGTCCCTGTTTGTATTTCTGGACAATTGATTTCTTCCTGAAAAAAATTAGTGTAATCAACAGGGACAATACAAATAAAATATACAGGGCTTTAACACCATCATAGAAAATAAATTTAAGTACTGAATTATTTCTGTCCAGCAACCATAGTTTAAACTGAAAATCATAAAATAAATTTTGTACTAGAATATCAATATCACTGAATTCAAATAGTAGAAAAGTGAATACCAAAATCACTAGAAATAATGGGAACTGTCTAATTTTCATAAGGAATAATATCCAGGCTGCTGACAAATATCGAAGTAAGAATATTCAGCAATCTCAAAACTGTGAAAATAATTTATATTAGGAAAACGCTACATGGTTGATGAATTGTAATGGATTTACAAAACTTCCATCTAGTAAGTTTTCACTGAACCTGAAAAAATCAGTTGAGCGTGAAAAGATACGTAACAGATTAATGTGCCTGGTCTAAGCCAAAGACGGCTGTAGTTAGAGCAATGCAGGCGCAATTGCCGAGAAATCAAAAACACCGTAATCACCTGATTGGTGAAGCGTGTGTTTTTGATTTTATCAGCTGCATTAAGGTGTTACGTAGACTTTCATGATCCAACAGTTTTTTTCAGGTTGAACAATCTAAGTAAAACATTTTAACTCAAAAGTAATCTGCTATAAAAATTACTATGAGACCGGCTAACTGTAAAAAAAATGGGTTTTTCGCTTCATGCCAATGCAGTATCAGGAATAACAGTGAAACAGGTGATAATAGAATACAGCCTATAAACCACCAGACACTCTCTTTAAAAGCTGCGACGAGAAAACCAATTCCGCCAATGACCAATATACCCAGTCCAATAAATGCTAAAAATTCCATATAGTTATACTTCCTGCTTAAAATTAGAAACTATCACAATTTCAGTGCTGTGAATATTTCTTTAAATTAAGTAACTTTAGATTAAATCACAGCTTCCTTAAAATATTAATTATTGCCTGATGCCTGCACTTAGAGAGCTCGTCTCTACTGCCAGGGCTAAATGTTAGAATAAAATTCAAATCTATTTCTACCATTTCTCTTGGCCAGATATAAGGCTTTATCAGCATGTTCAAACAGCTCATCGCTTCCGGTATCTGTAGAAGAAATACCGATACTGACAGTCAATAATTTATTGTGCGATGAATAGGTATGTTCAATATTTTCATCAATTACACATTGAAGAATTTTCCTCGCCATCAATGTCGCTATTTCTGGTGGTGTATATGGCAAAAGGACAATCATTTCCTCACCACCATAACGAGCCACAAAATCAGTTTTTCTTAATAAGGTATTACTGATTAATTGGGCAACTCGATACAAGATTTTATCACCTTTTTCATGCCCATAGATATCATTGTATTGCTTAAAATTATCTATATCTATAATAAGAAGACACAAGGTATTTCCCGATCGCTTCGCAGCATTTATTTCACTGGAAAATCTTTCGTTATATGCTCTTCTATTGGGTATACCGGTTAATGAATCAAATAAACTCAGTTGAAGCAATTGTTTATTTGATTCTTCCAGTTTCAAAGTGAGTTCTTTAAGCTGTTCCTCACTGGATTTAATTGCGGTGATATCTCTGGCCAGTGATATAGAACCAATGACGTTATTACTTTCATCTTTTATATCGTGTGAGTTCCAGGAAAGTATTCGATTACTACCATCTTTACAGCGGATAGTCGTTTCAAAGTCAGTGACCTCTTTGCCCTGCTTGATAATTTCAAGTGCTTTGTCATAAATAGATAAACGATAAGTCTCATCCGGATAGAGTAGTTCCCAGATATCATTATTACCCAGCACCTCTTCCTTGCTATAACCACTAATCTTTTCTGCCGCTTTATTCCATAAAATCACATTGGCATCTTTGTCCAGCATATTCAGCCACATGGCTGTGTTATCCATAATAATGCGATAAAATTCCTTATTCACTAATTCATCAAGTATTTTATCTTTTGTAATCATTTCTTCTATTGTCGCATAAGGCAATTAAGTGACTTACAAAGATTATATATGCCTATATTGAAATCACAGTTTTTTTTGGCGCATAGCGTACCAAAATTTTCATTAGAAAAGCCTTCAATGAGGTTTAATTTAATAAGTGAAACCTTAAAAACCCTGTTAAAGGACTTTTACAAGTTGGAAGCATAATGTAACTGTAGTCGCTTGATGATACTCAGCCACTAAACCGATTACAGCAGAAGTTCATCCTCCCCGCACATGATTCTTATCCTCGAATAATTTTTTACCAAAATGAGAATGACGAAATGCTTCTAACATTACCCTCTTATCTTCTTCATTATTAGAGATTATAGTCGCTCCAAAATCAAAACCATTAATTAAGTAGCTAAACATAATCTGGGTTAAGATAAATTCACCTTTAGGACTATAGATAGTTATTTCAAATTTATGAAAATTAATCCCATCGATATTTTCATTAGAAATTTCTGTAACTTCAGCCTGGATACCTTGCGCTTTGTAGGTCGATAAAATCACTTCTCTAAGTGCTTTTTCATTCTCTTCCCATTCTCCGTCATACTCAACCTTAAATGGTTCAATAGTGGACTGAAATATATTGAATTGATTTTTACTGAAATTTATCAAGTGTTTAAGACCACTATAATCAATCTTTTCACCCACGGTTTTTTCCATTGCGGCAAGACCTTTTTTGTCATATTCCAATAATCTTTCTTCCGGTATAATTTTCCATCCCTCAGGAATCTGCATGGTCCAGGCAATCTCAGGGATAGTGTATGAGGCTTTTGAAGTAGTCACTTCTTCTGGATTCCCTGTTCGATCACTGTTGTTACATGATGTTATAAAAACCAAAAACAGCAAGTGGATCAACATCCATTTCACCAGATTTATTTTCTTAAGCATTTCTTTTCCAGGAAGATTAATTATCAAATTGTTTGTGCATTTCAAAGACCGGATGCAGTTGACTTATAAATCATTAAAATACTTCATTCAACCTAAAATCCGCAATTGGACGAGTTGATTGTGAGTTTGAGGCGGCGTATCTCTTTGTTGTAACGCCTCAGAATAGATGGGTGAAGAGTGTGTTTTTGATTTTATCAGGTGTATTAAGCTGTTACGTAGACTTTCATGATTCAACTGATTTTTCCAGGTTTAATGATTAGCGTCGTCAAGTCAATCACCGGAGAGCGAAGGAGAGTAGAGACTGAGCAAATCCGTGTGAATTGGCCTTGTTATGCATCAATTACAATCTCTGCTAATTGGGCATTAATATTAAGTAAACTTTCCTGAGAAACTTCAAACGCCCCTTCAAGCAGGTAATTTATAGTTTCAGTTCCGCAGAACGCGTCTCCAATTTTAAAACGAAGTAACACGCTATTTGATGTCCCTGCGAACTCTAAATATGTGTCATACGTACCTTCGAGTCTTGGCACGACGGATCTATTTGTTATAAAACTGTTTAATTCTGATTGAAACTCCACCATATTCAGAAAATGCACATCAATATTTTTAGCATTAAATTGTCCGTGGCTAATATCTATAGCAGCCGATATTTCATAGCTACTATATTGATTAGCCTCATCAACAAATCGTTTTATCTCAATCCATGACGGATGATCTTTAGCAAATATTTTCATATGATGCTTAACGCCTGCCTAATAGGTTGGTAATACTTGGCAGTTTTTGTGCGTCTTTTCGCACAAAAGGTGACAAGTGTTACCAACCCTGATTGAGCCTCTTGTTATACCTTTTTTACGGTAAATTGTTTAATAGGTGAGGCTTCAACTATAAGTTCTAATGCTACATCTGAGTTTTGAAACTGAAACTTTAAACCATCATTGTAGCCTTGGTTATTAGTCAAACTCCAAGCCCAAAATAGTTTCCTACCGAGAAATTCGGAAAAACATATTAGAACGTCACTTTCGATAAATTCACTAATATCAACTTTACTATTTAATTTTATTTCATCAGTATCTTCGACTACACAAATAAACATTGAACTTGCTCTAATGTTAACTCAATCGCTGCTATCTCATCTGGCAGTTCAGGAAATGATAATCCTTTAATATTTATTAAGTTACCCGCCGAGTCAACTAGTTTAGATAAATTCATATGGTGTCTCTACAGGGTATAATATTGTAATTAACGCGAAAAAAATTCGTTGTATTTTCTTAATATAGACAGACTATAATTCGCAGTATCCAGATATACAACTGAAAACAACTAAAACATTATGTCTTAAAGTTCTCAGCTTAATTCCGATAAACCACGTTTTGAACCTTAAGCAGAAAGTCCAATGGATGAAAACTCTGATTACTTAGATCACTCTGACTTTTATTATCCTAGAAAAATCAGTTAATCATGAAAATCTACCTAACAGCTTAAAGCTAAAGGTTCAGAATAATTAATAGCGAAGTTGTTTGACTTCACTCTGTCAACAGTATAGAGTCCACGCCAGTTAGAAAGAAAGTCTTTGTTTTACAATCTCCATTTCGTCGTTTTATTCGTAATACCCCGTCCTGTAGTTTTTTAAGTTTAAGTCTATTTTTTCGTAATTACCGCCCTAACAGGCGCACTTATTTCAATTTATCAGGATATTATTATGTCTAATACAGTAAACGGAACCGTTAAATGGTTCAACGAGTCTAAAGGTTTTGGTTTTATCGAGCAGGAATCTGGCCCAGATGTTTTCGCTCATTTCAGTGCAATTGCCAGTGATGGTTTTAAAACTCTGTCAGAAGGTCAACGCGTTGAATTTAGAGTTGCTGAAGGCGCTAAAGGCCCTCAAGCAGAGAATATTGTTGCTCTTTAATAGTTTTAATTAACTCAGCTACAATTTCTTCAAAAGAGCAACCTTCCGGGTTGCTTTTTTGTTTATACTAAAGACTTAACTGAATAAAGAATCCCAGGCTGCTCGCTGTTTTCTATAATTTAACAGGGCATTAATAATCTGCTTTTTCCGGATTTCACGATGTTGAGACGATTGAATCTGGCTATAGGCTTCAGATTTTCTACCGAAATTTAAATCGATATTATTAATAAATTGTTGAATTTTGCTGATAGCCTGAGCTGTTAGTTGATTTACATTTGTAGAATTCCACCATCTGGAATCATCATTTAAAAAACTTTCCAGTTGCTGATTACCCTGCAATATTTTTTTATGCTTGGCCTGATACAAATCCAGCAGTTCAGTTTCTACCTGATCAATAGCCTGCTTAATATTTTCCAGTTCAAACATTTCATTAATTTCTTTTTCCTCGGCCATCTTAACAACCGTAAATAACATTAAATCACCGAAGAACTGTCTTTCAAATTCATCATTTACATCAATTACTTCAGCCTGTTTTTCAACACCCGGACGAAAATCACTGGCCGTTTCATCCTGCAGTGTCCTGGTGTGTAACATAGGCATATTGACAGACCTGAATCGCTGCTTAATTTCTGCCTGTATCAAACGTCCAGCCGTTGGTCCGGACATTCTAAGACGTAGATCACCAAACGGAATTATGTATTTGAGACCTTCATAATTAACAATATAATTGCCAGGATAGATTGTTCTGGCTGCGGCAAGATCAGTGAAGTTATTCTGGTAACTAAAGCTGGTTTTTCGAGTCAAATGTTCTCCAGAAAAAAAGGCATTAATTCGATCTGAAAAATCACTTAAACAGTTTAAATTATTATGCGTTCCACTTAATGAGCAATGATAATCGAAGTGACTCTTTTTACTTTCAAATCCAAATAAATTCGCCATATCATGATAGGCTGCTTCTTCTATAACAGCTGCTGATTGATGAAAGCGACATTGATCAACGGCTTTTGTTTCTGCTAACTGTTGTAAAAAGGCAGTGACATCCTGTACAAAATTGGCTGCCATAACAGAAGGTGAGACAGGCGGATCACCAACCAGCTTTCCGGTGAGCATAGCTGTGTCTGTCGTGGTAAAAATGCGATTAATATAATAGAAATAATTAATTGCTGAAACATACTGTTGACCAGATTCTATTTGCCTGTTAACCATAAAGCTCTGATCACTATCAACCAGATAATACAGCATTTTATCCTTATTTTTTGTGAGTTGAAGAAATTTTAAATAGCTTAGATTACGATTTGCAGCCTGTCCTTTTAAATAAAAATTTTGTCTGGGTTGAGCACTTAAAATAGAGTTGAGATACTGTCGCTTGTCAGCGGGTATTTCCTGCATTAATTCATACTGTTCTGACTGCCCAAAATGAATAACCTTTAAGCCTTTCGCAGTATATTCTTCAGCCAAAGCCATATGCTGCTGTATATGGCTTTGTGACTTACTATCTTCAGCAACAATCACTGTAATTTTTTTATAAATACCTGCTTCAGTTTTTCCACCATATCCATACAAACGACATAGCTGATAAATACTCTCCAGGCAACTGCGCAAATGTTGCGGACGATCAGCTATCGGTATACTCAAAATAAAATCGTATCTTTCATCCTGATCCAGTTGTTGCAGTAATATCTCCTGCTCCTGAAATAGAGATTGATACACTTGCAGAGTCTCATTAAATTCATCACATTGCCATAATTCCTGCTCTAGCAAAGGGTAAAGCTGATCATAGATACCCAGAATTGTACTGACAGTAATTTCAGTCTCTTTTAAACATTTATTGAATTTAAGCTGTAAAGTTTGCAGTTGCTTATTTTTGGGGGCAAAGTATTGCAGTGTATGCTGAAGTACAGATGTATCATTTACTGACATAGGAAGAACTTAACGTCGTGAAGAATAATTAGGATAAGCATTCTTATCTATCATTATTTCGATCAAATTTATGCCCTGATTGAAATTTAAATCATCAAAAACTTCAACACATTGTTGCTCTGTTTCTATTTTGACATGATGAATACCAAATGATTGAGCCAGGTATGCAAAATCTGGATTTTTAAAATCGCAATCAAGAAAACGTCCATCATAAAGTTGATTTTGATTTTTACGAATTAATCCCATGGTTTGATTATTAAATAAAATAATATTTAATGAAATTCCATAGTTTACGGCAGTCATGATTTCCATTGCACACATTTGAAAACCACCATCTCCAATAATCGCAAATAATGGTTTATCAATTTTAAATCCGGCACCAATCGCTGCGGGTATTGCATGACCAAGAGAGGATACTCCTGTATTTGGAAAATATTGATCTTGCGCTGTGACCCTGTAAAAATTTTGAGCGAATATAATATTATCATCAAAAACAATAATGCCTTCTGAAAAAGTTTTTTCCAACATTGAGTAAAAACATTTAACCAGATCGAATTTATCATTAAAGATAGTCTCACCCTTTTTACCGGCATTAGTTTCCAGCTTTTGTCTGAACGCCTGGATATCTTCAACTTCCTTTCTGGCAAGCTGGTTTCGTTGACAGCTTTCATCCAGAGCCTTTAAATAAACTTCGAGGTTTGATTGAATAGCCAGATCAGCATTAAACACTTTTTCCAGTTGATGGTGATTCTGGTCAACCTGGATTATTTTCTTATGATTTAATAAATCCTCATTCCACACATAACTGGTACGTTCATTAAACCCCGCTCCCAGTAAAATAATTAAATCAGCTTTTTTACTTATATATTGTTGAGCATGTCCACTGGAAGTGACCCCCAGACTACCCAGCGATAAAGCAGATCTCTCATCCAGTGCGCCTTTACCTTTCAAACTACTGGCTACAGGGATATTCAAACTTTCACTCAAACTGAGTAAAACATTCTGAGCCTGAGCTTTGATACAGCCATATCCAGCTACAAAAACCGGGGCTTTTGCCTGTGATATCATTTTAATGGATTGATCTATTAATTGAGATGATATCGGGACTTCAGGGGGTTGCTTATAATTCAGTAAGCGCTGCAGTATAGAATCATCCACCATTTCTTTCTGTACGTTAAATGGAATGCTTAACACCACAGGACCGGGTATATCCGCCAGTAACTGTTTGGCTGCCTGATTTAATACATTGATTAAATAATCTGTTCGTTCAATCAATTTATGGTAGCGGGTAACACCTGAAAAAAGGGCCGTTTGATCAACGCTACCACCTTCACCAGAACTTTCCTGTAACCCTCCTTTGCCAAAAATATGAGTTGGAGCTTCACCTGTAATAGCGATTACAGGCTGTTTATCTGCATAGGCATTGGCGATTCCAGTAATCAGGTTAGTTGCACCAGGACCTGCCGTTGTAATACAGGCACCAATTTTTGCTGTTACTCTTGCATACCCCCCCGCCATAAAGGCAGCACCCTGCTCATGCTTCACTAACACAGTTTTAATAGTGGAATCATATAAGTCGTCATAGACCGGTAAGATATGGGCTCCAGGCATACCAAATATGGTTTCAACGCCCAGGCTCTGCAAAAACCTGACAATAACTTCGCTGACTTGAATATTCATAATGCGATCAAATATCGTTAGTATTGATTTTAAGAAGAGGTTTTTTACTCCACTATAACCTCAAGATCATGACATATTCATCATAATCGCAGGAACCACCACCATCCTGGAATAATTAGTTGAACTTGAAAAATATGCGTAACAGGCACATTAAGAGATTACCTCTACTTTCATGATTCAACTGTTTTTTTCAGGATCATACAGCTTGCACTTAAAACATTAAAAGTTGCGTATTATGAGTTTCACTGACTCAAAGGGCAATGCTTTGTTGTAATACCAGAGAAGATTCAGTGACAGGAATTAATATTGATTTATTAAAAACGGGCAATAACAACAGAAAAAATAAGCCGTCATGATCCTGGATTCCACAGTTGACCGCTCACAATAGAAGTTAAGCCACTGTTTCATAAACCATGACAGTTGATGTGTATAATCCTGGGATGACTGTCGTTAGTGCAATGCAGGAGCAATTGCCAAGAAATCAAAAACACCGCTGTCAGCTGATTGCTGATAAGCGTGTTTTTGATTATCAGCTGCATTAAGCTGTTACCTGAACTTTCATGATTAACTGATTTTTCCAGGTCCAACTCCTCCAACTGCGGATTCCAGTATGATTAACCCTGACGGCTTAAATTGATATTGACTTTGAGCAGCTGAAACTCAACCATCCTCATTTATTGCCTGAATCAATTCACCCAGAACCTGATCAGCTTTATCATTTTCTATTTGACAGGTACCTGCAGCAGAATGTCCTCCACCACCATATTTCAACATTAATTCACCCACACTGGTTTTTGAACTTCGATCAAAAATAGACTTGCCGGTGGCAAAAACTGTATTTTTCTTTTCTCTACCCCAGATAACATGAATAGAAATATTACACTCTGGAAACAGCGCATAAATCATAAAACGGTTTCCTGCATGAATAATTTCTTCCTCGCGAAGATCCAGCACTACCAAATTCGAATAAACCTTTGAGCAGCGTTGTATCTGTTCTTTAAATTTTTGCTCCTGTTCATGATATAGCTCTACACGTTCAGCCACATCAGGCAGTTGCATGATTTCATCAATTTCATGATTTTTACAATAATCTATCAAGTCCATCATTAAATTATAATTTGAAATTCGAAACTCTCTGAACCGACCTAATCCTGTTCGTGCATCCATCAGAAAATTCAACAAATCCCAACCCTTTGCATTCAATACCTGATCTTTGTTAAATTGTGCGGAATCACCCCGATCAACCGCTTCCATCATTTCATCCCAGTCCTCAGGAAAAGCTTCATGTGCGCCATAGTATTTCCAGACAACGCGGGCAGCGGATGGCGCTTCGGGGTCGATTATGTGATTATCTCTACGGCCTTCGTTACGAATAGTTTCGGATAAATGATGATCAAAAGATATTTTCACACCCGGCACATAAGGTAAATTTGTCGTTATATCATTTTCTGTAACCTGAATACTGCGGTCCTGCATATCTTTAGGGTGAACAAATTTGATGTCATCGATAAGATCGAGATGCTTTAGTAATACAGCACAGACCAGGCCATCAAAATCACTTCTGGTAATTAGTCTACTTTTATTGTTGTTCATTTAAACTCCAGTCACGTTAAGCTGACAGCAGTTAGAGGATAAACTGGCTATCATGATTCTTTAACCTAGAAAAATCAGTTGAATCATGAAAGTCTACGTAACACCTTAATGCAGCTGATAAAATCAAAAACACACTCTTCACCAATCAGCTGACTACGGTGTTTTTGATTTGCCGGCAATTGCTCCTGCATTGCTCTAACTACAG
>JBNKKI010000027.1:0-8391 GCA_050291745.1 Gammaproteobacteria bacterium
CAGTTGAATCATGAAAGTCTACGTAACAGCTTAATGCAGCTGATAAAATCAAAAACACAGTCTTCACCAATCAGGTGACTACGGTGTTTTTGATTTGCCGGCAATTGCGCCTGCATTGCTCTAACTACAGCCATCCCTGGCTTAGACCAGGCACATCAATCTGTCACACATCTTTTTCACACTCAACTGATTTTTCCAGGTTGAATAAGACTTCAAAGGTATCCACATCTACCGGTTTCCTGAACAGATAGCCCTGATAAATAGGGCAGTCATGCTGTTTAAGAAATTTTAACTGTGCTTCGTTTTCTACTCCCTCAGCAACAACGGTCAGCCCAAGGTTCTTAGCCAGTACCAGAATTGTCTGGACGACCATACAGTCATTTGTACTATCAGGAAGGTGACGGATGAATGACTGGTCAATTTTGAGTTGATCCAGAGGGAGTCGAGTTAGATAGGAGAACGATGAATAACCTGTGCCAAAGTCATCAATGGAAAAACCCAGTCCAAGCTTTTTTAACTCATGCATTTTTTCAATGGAGTCTTTTATATCGCCGAGTACCATACTTTCGGTGATTTCGAGCTTGAGCTGTGATGCCGGTGCGGATGATTTGATTAGTGCGAAACGCACCTGTTCGACAAAATTCTTCTGGCGAAATTGTAGAGCGCTCACATTGATACACATTTCCAGTTCTTTATAAACCGGATGAGTTGACCACTTTGCTAGCTGATGACAGGTGTTTTCAAGAACCCATTGACCAATGGGTAAAATCAGACCAGTTTCTTCGGCCAGAGGAATGAAGTCATTCGGTGGTATCAGTCCGCGTTCAGGGTGTTGCCATCGTAACAGCGCTTCTACTGCGATAATTTTTGATTGATTATCGACCTGAGCCTGGTAGTAAAGCACCAGTCCATTATCCTGAACAGCGTTACGCAGATCTGCCTCCAGAAGTGCCCGAGTAGCCAGTTGATGCTGCATACTGGGGTCGAAGAAGCGGATGGTGTTTCGCCCTGCAGCCTTTGCCTGGTACATGGCGATATCAGCTTGTTTAAGTAATTCATCTATTGTGTTTTCACTACCGAGAAATATCGTTGCGCCGATGCTTGGAGTACTGTGGTGGATACGCCCTGCCAGGTGATAGGGGTTATTGAGCGCAGCGAAGATTTTTTTACCGACTTTTCTGGCTTCAAGTTCAGCTTCGATCAGATTGGTATTCAGATCTTCCAGCATAATGACAAATTCATCACCGCCCAGTCGTGAAATGGTATCGTTTTCACGCACACAGGTTGTTAGTCGTTGTGCCACCTCTATCAGTAACTGATCACCGGTTTCGTGACCAAAAGTATCGTTGAGAATTTTAAAGTTATCCAGGTCTATGAAAAGCAGCGCGCCCATGTGTTGATTTCGTGCACTGCTTAGCATGGCCTGGTGTAAACGATCCTGCAGAAGACGTCGATTGGGTAGATCTGTGAGGTGATCGTAAAATGCCAGATGTTCAATTCTCTTTTCTGCCCGATTATGTTCTTCACGGGCTCTGAGCGTGATGATGCCGAAAGCCATGTCATCGGCGAGTTCTTCCAGCAGACGTTGTTCCTCATAAGGGAAGGCATTGGGTTCGCTGGAATAAATACTGAAGACGCCGAAGGCTGTCGCCTGATCATCCTTTAAGGGCAGAGAGATCATGGATCTATAACCGCGTTGCAGGGCTGCATCCCGACAGGTTTTAGATGCGGAGTCCTGAGCAAAGTCATCGAGGCTTTTGATGACGCCTTCGCGAACAGCACTTCCACTGGGGCCTTGCCCATGGTCCAGGTTAGCCCAGCTAAATGGAATCTCTTTTAGATAACCATTTTCAGCACCAGCCCAGGCTACTGGTCTCAGGGTTCTGGCTGCGTTATGATCAGCAAAGCCCACCCAGGCCATCTGATAGCCAGCTTCTTCACAAACTATGTGACAAATGGCGTCAAGTAGCGCCTGCTCATCTTCCGCCCGCACCAGAATTTGATTACATTCCGTAATAGCACTCAGTTCGCGATTCAGTCTTTGTAATGCTTCAGCAGCCTGTTTCTGTTCGGTAATATCCTGAATCGTACCGAGACGTTTTATTTCATTTCCTGCCTGATTGAATACTCCTGCCCAACGGTTACTGACCCAGCGAATTTCACCGTCTGGTCGAATGATTCTATACTCAAGGTGATAATTCTGACCGACAAGAGCTGGTGTTCGAATCGCTTTTTTGAGGTATGCTAAATCTTCCGGGTGAACCCATTCAAATCCCGGGTTAACGGATGCTTTCTGTGGTTCGCGTCCCAGTATTCTAAAAAACTCATCCGACCAGTATATTTCGTTGGTGACTCGATCATGCCACCAGTTTCCGAGCAGGGCTATATGTTGTGCTTCTAATAATAGTTGATGTTTTTCCTGGATGGCCTGCATCATGGCATTAAAGCTCTTTCCAAGACGTGCTACTTCATCATTGCCTACGGTGGGTACACGATGCTTATAGTCATCCTGAGTTCTGACGTGCTCAGCTGCGTCTGTCAGCATTGACATGGGTTTTACGATCATACGTTGCAGGACAAAAAATTGTCCAAATGTGGCTATTAGTAAAATGAAAGCACCTGCACCAAATATCCATATGGCCTGTTGAAATTGTTTATTCAGATGGGCACGATCCATGCTGATACGAAGATGTGCACCTGTGGTCAGGCTTTGTAAAAGTTCCACATTATTTTCTTCGATATAGATACCATCATCTTTAGTCGTTGCTGTGTGTGGCCTGTTGACGGATGTATTATTGAAACTTGCGAGTATTCGACCGCTTTGCAGAATAATTTCAGCTTCACGAATCTGTGGACTGCCACGCAGGGTGTCGAGTATTTCCTGGGCTCGTAGCGGGTCTTCAAATATTATGGCCGCTTCCGAGCCTATTGAGACCAGATTCGCATAGGGTTGCATGATTTGCTGAGCTCGATTTTTCATGGTAAAACTTTGATATAACATCAAGGCAATGCTTGCCAGAACAAATGCAATCAGCGCTGAACCCCAAAGAATGAGTGCCAGCCTTTTCTGTATGTCCAGTCGGCGATACATGCTTTATCTCAGCTTGCGGACGCTACCGTTTTCAACCACTTCATAGGATACTTCCAGCATTTTAGTCTGTATCTTTAACAGTGCGGAGCGGGCTTGATCAAGGTTGATATTGATCTGTACATAGTCGGTAATATCAAATCTGATGATCCCTCCTTCATTTAAAAATTCTTCTGCATTGCTTACGGTCAGTACTGGCAGCTCTTTTAATTCTGCGATAGCTGCGCGTCGGCTCATGCTGATTTTGTAAGCTACATAGACGATATGGCAATGATCTAATTCAGAAATACTGTTAGTACGGAATATTGAGAAAGGACGGTTTTTCTCCGAACGTCCCTGCAGAGTATTTTCCAGTATCTCGCCAAAAGGGTCATCTCCCAGTACACAGATATGCCAGGAAGCCTGTTCATCCGCAAAGGTATCCTCGGGCCAGGTTACATAATGCGCGAAATTACGCAGAAAGGCAGCTTCGACTGCTCTGAAATTAGCCTGTTTGACTTGCTCTGCAAACAGCTGAGATGGTGCACAGAATAAAAATAACAAGGCTAAAAGGTAATTTCCTGCTATCCGAAAAGTTTTGGGTTTGGATTGCTTCCAGTATTTCTTTTCGTTAAGTGAATTTCTATGGTTTTTTTCCATCTGCATAACCCGCTCAAAAGTTAACCGACAGAGTAAGCAGATATTCACGTGGTCTGCTACGAGTACTTTGAGAGGGACGGTAGTGTTCGTCGTTCAGGTTCTTGCCCATCAGATCCAGGTGCAATCGATAGTCCTGTTGCTTCCATTGATAACCGATTTTTGCATTGACGAGAGTATAGGTTTGATGGCTGGACTCAGGACTGTCTGATTGCAGTGTCTGGTCGTATACATAGTTGAAACCACCTGCCAGATACAAACCCACATATGGCGCTTTAGTGAAATCATAACGCATCCACAGATTGGCCAACTGCGGCGCACTCATCTGTAGTGGTGCATCGTGAAAGCGTTTCACGTTACGATAATTTTCTAGCCCGGCGGCATCCAGTGTGGATGTGTCCTGGGCAAGTATGGCGTTATCGTTGCCACTGAACTCTGTGATACGTGCATCCATATAACTGTATGAGAAGTAGAGCTGATAATTGTCATTAAGTGTGGCGGTAATATCCAGTTCAATCCCCTGGGAGCGTTGTTCGCCGCTTTGCACGTTATAGATTACCACTGAGCCCAGATCATCGGTATGGGCCAGGTCATTGACAATATTGTAATTTCGAATGTCGAAAAAGCTAAGTGTACCAGAGAGGATACCGTGGAATAGATTGGCCTTGATACCAATATCGTAGCCTTCTCCCTGGGTTGGTTTGGCCGCTGTCATCGTGCCTTCCGGATCTCTCAGTAGCTGAGAACCAGGCAGGAATGATTCGGCGTAAGAGGCAAATACAGAAAACTCGGGGTTGAGTTGATAAAGGATACCGAGTTGAGGAGTCGTTTTGGACTCGTTAAATACGGGACTGGTTTGCGTTGTCAGATGGTCGTTGTAGTGATTTTCCGTAGAAGTCAAACGCAGGCCAGCCAACAGCAGCAGGCGGTCATTCAGGAAACCGAATGTGCTGCCGGCATATACAGATTTGTCGGTGTAAGAGGTACTCGCATCGACTGCATTTTCCGTTAGCATCGAGTAAGGTACAGAAGTATAACGATCCCAGGTTGATGGATCGCTCAAATCCCAGAGTGGAAACGGTGAGGCGGTGGGGTTGCTTCCAAGTACGGGATCGTTAGGTGCCTGGGCAGCCCAGTCATCAAATGTTCGATCCACATACTGGGCACCGAGAAGTAAACGCAGGCTGGTGGTCTCAAAGTTGTATTTTCCTACGGCATGTGTTTCGAAGATATCGCCTTCGTTGGTGTAGGTTTGTCCACGTACCCGTCGACCCTGAAGTAGCGTGCTATTGTTTGCCATGCCAAAGTTACCCGTGGCGAGGGCATCGATTTCATAAAACTGATGTGAGTAGCCGACGCGTAAATCCCAGTTCGTATTAATATTAATGTCTGCCCAGGTGATCAGACTATTGGTATCGCTATTGCGATAGTCTGAATAGGAAAGGCCATTCCAGTTGTCCGGCAATCCGTCAACCACAGTCCCTGAAAGGTTAGGATCGGTTGGGCCTGGAACTATACCTGTCTGTGGACCATATCCAGGTATTTGCATAACCTGTGGTGTTTCGACCTTGCTAAAATTTTCAAATTTGAGTGAAACACTTAACCGTTCGCTGGGCTGCCATAACAGTGACGGTGCAAAATCCCACGAGTGAGCATCATATGGTTCCCAGTAATGAATATCTTCATCGTAAGAAGCGTTTATTCGAAAAAAGAGTGTTTTCGAAATCGGGCCTGTTACATCGGCATCCAGTCGATATTGCTCATAAGAACCGTAGCTCAGATCGCTAGTAGCAGCGAAGCTGGACTGAGGATTTTTGGTAATAATATTGACAATTCCACCTGGAGCGATCTGTCCGTAAAGAAATGAAGAGGGGCCTTTGACAACCTCAACTCTATCGACGTTAGTGAAATCGAAAATAGAGGGGCCATTGATCCCATCACGCAGAATCTGAGTATTTCCTTTGGTTGCGCTAACTGTAAAACCACGAATAGCAAGATTAGCGTTGCCTTCATTGAAATCGTTGCTGCGGTAGGTTACGCCGGGTGAATATCGTGCTATATCAAAAATATTGTCAGGTTTTTGATCTTTGATAAAAGTGTCAGTAAATGCCTGGATAGCAAAGGGCAGTTCATTAATAGGAGCATCAAAGCGCGAAGCAGTGACAGAGTTAGAGGCTTTGTATCCTCTGTCCAGACTGGTGGCAACATCGAATGGAGAAACTCGAAGATTGACTAGCTCGTCTATATCCATATCGGCTATGTTTTTATTCTGTTGATCAGAAAATATAGTGCTGGACGGAGACTGGTCCATCGCCATAGCCGGGAGCGATAGAGTAAATACCAGAAAATATGCTACCGATTTGAAAGCAGTAATGAGCCTTCTGGATGAGAAAAGCAATAATTTAAAAACTATATTTTTTCTATTAGCAATCATTCCCGGCTCTATTAAAACGCTGATCAATGGAGTCCGGACTGAGATGATGGTAGCCAACTTGATGAAGGTAGTAATCTCTATTGTCCAGAATACTTTGAGTAGTGCTTTTCTGTAATTCCCTAATTCTAAATTTTACAATATTACATTCGACATCGTCATAAGGTTTCAAGCTTGTTGTGCTGGTAAATTAACCCTATTAACCATATAGACTTTATCCACTTTTTTAATTATAAAAGCAATAAATTAATATACTTTTTTCCATATTCCTAACTTAAATCAACTGGAAGGCAGGTAAGTTGAGTGTGCAAAAGCTATAGCCTGTATTTTATTAACTATAACCTGTAAATCCTTTATAAATTCGTCAGAGAGTTTTATAAAATCTGTATGAGTAAAGCTATCAGAAAGTCTCAGATTAATTTTGCTGGATTTCAGGCTGACTTTTTCTTTTGTTCTATGAGAATGTTACAGAATAGCGCTCCTTGTTCAATCGCATCATCCAATGCAACATGTGTATGTGGTAATTTATCAAACCAGTACTTAGGCATTTTGCGTTTGGCCGTTTCTCGAAACTCCGTTTTGAGAACTGCCATTGCATAAGTTTTTATATCTAATGCAGCGTGTGAAAAAGGACTCTCGCCAGTAAATTTAATCAAATACCAGTACACAAACATAAAATCATAAGCAGCAGGGTATCCGACAAAAACCGGTTTGCCTGGTAGCTTCTTCAACCATTCCGCATAATTAATCATGGCGAGTTCTGGTTGTTGAAGCTGTTGCCTGCATGCGGCCAAAGCTTCAGGGTTTTTATCCCACCAGGCCTGAGTGTCAGGATGAGCAACTGCACCCGGTAAAGTATTTAAATTTGCAGAGAATGTGCTCAGCAATTGTTTATCTGCTGAGTAAGCCGCTGAAGCAAAACTTAGCATGGAGTGAGGACCAGGAATAGGACCATCTGCTTCAATGTCAGTACTCACGTAAATTTCTGCTTTAGCCATAAAATATTGTTTATCCACAAATAAAAAAATAACAGTAAGCTTTCGTTTTTTTTCTGTCAAATTTCAAATTAACTGTTTGTAGCATGTTTTGCCTCTACCTGAGGAAGGGGTATTTATATTGATGCTACTCCCTGTTTTTACAGTATCCCTTTCCTGCAGTTTGGTCACTTTTTATTTTTCCAAAGAGCCAGATTCCAGGGCCTTCCAACGGTAAAAAACAGCAGCTTGACCACAATACACGCCTTTCTCATTAATCAGGTTCCACACAGTAGCGTCTTCGATCCAGAAACGGTTGCCTGTCGAAGAGATCCGAATCCCACGATAATCGTCGATAAAACCATCCCGGGTTACTCGAGTCAAAAGGCGTTCTCGCTCAGCTCTATTTTGAGGTTCTGCCGATTTTCGGGAAGGTAAAGTAGTAAATGCCTGCCAATCCATATGAAACACTCTGAGTGCAGTGCGGTTTGCATAGTTGAAGATTGGGTCATCCTCAGTGCCGTGTGAGACCACAGCGTAAGGTGCATCATAGAGCGCTCTATATTTTTCAGTAGCCGGTTGTCCTCTTTTTACCAAATCTTTTCCTGTTAAACGATGATAGCTCGATATCAGTAATGCTGCGTGCTCAGCAAGATAATCGTTTTTTTGCCCCGGCTCATTCATTGCTTCTGTATTCCCATAAATCTATTGTTTAATTTCCTCTGGCTTCAACCTGGATTCCGCAGTTGTCCGCTCGCAATAGAGCTTAACCCACTGTTTCATAAAGCTTTAAAGTTGATGAGTATAATCACCCAATCGGTGCATCCCGCTACGAATTGAATTGCAGGTTTGAGGCGGCGTATCTCTTCGTTGTAACTCCTGGAATAGCTGGCTATTCCTTGTCGTTATGTCTTGATCTACACCGCCTAAACGCACAATCAACTCGTGCAACTGCTTATTCCAGGGTAAACTTTACATTGTCTAGCAGACCATAGCCATTCAGGTCGAAGCAAAATAAGCTCTTGTTTGTACAGATATTTTATCTCAAGAGATAATCTCAGGAATCTCATTACTGGAGACCAATTAGAAAGATTATCCTAGATTCCGCAGTTGACCGCTAGCAATAGAGCTTAACCCACTGTTTCATATACGATTACAGTTGATGTGTATAATCACCCAATCGGTGAATTCCGCTACGAACTGAATTGCACGTTTGAGGCGGCGTATCTCTTCGTTGTAACTCCTTGGAATAGCTCGCTATT
>JBNKKI010000028.1:0-8208 GCA_050291745.1 Gammaproteobacteria bacterium
CGGGCGAGACGGGAAACAGCCATCTGCTGCGTTGTCATCCTTGAAAAGGGCATGCCATTCCCTGCGGATGACGCCTTGCATATGACTATTTCCCGTCTCGCTATAACCTGCATACAGTTTAGGACAGTACACTAGGTTTAACACTCAATATTAACCATGCCAGTAGCTCAGGAAATCGATAATCAGATTTTTCCAGTCAAAAAACATTATAGAGGTATAGGAAATGCGCTATCTATGACTATTGTCAATAGACATTAAAACTCAGTTCTGAAAAAGACTAAAATAAAGCCATGAATGAGTTCATAACCTGTCATTTAATTATGGCTGAATAAATAACTAATCAGGCAGATAGTTGACTGACACTCGTTAATCTTCAGGTAATGCCTCAAATTCCTTTCTCTTATTTTCAAACCAGGCACTCATAGCATCCGGTTTTTGCATAAGAATCTGCATTTCATTCATGGCTTTAAGATGAGCCTCATCGCCTTGTTGAAACATCTCCATCCCATGCTGCTTACTCAATTCAGCCATTTCTTCAAACGAGTTAGCATGGAATTCTACATTACAAGCCCCGCCTAACTGCTTACAATTCATAGTTTTCATCATTAACTCCTTAAACAGGTTACTCTAAATAATAACAGAGCTAATCTTATTTTTGCACATACCGGCGGATACAGCACTCCAGCCATTTTTTATAATCAGGTTATTTCATTAGCTATTTCGAGTAAATTTTGATCGGGATCTCTACAATAGAATGACAGGATTTCACTATTGGCACCTGTTCTTTTAACTGGACCCTCGATTATTTCAATACCCAGATTTTTCACATGATCCATTGCTTTTTGTAAAGGGGTATTCGTTATAAAGCACAAATCAGCTGAACCTGGTGTTGGTATTTGGGCTTTCGGCTCCAGTTCATTGCCATACTCATGAAGGTTTATTTTTTGAGAAGCAAATTTTAAAGCAATTCTACCTTGAGCAAATTCCACCTTCTCCATTCCCAGCACTGTAGTATAAAAAACGACAGTTCTCTGCAAGTCTTTTACTGTCAACACAATATGGTCGATATTATTAATTTCCATGTTCAACTGGGCTTATCAGACTAAAAAAGAATTATCGGGACCAGGCATAATACCCTCACCTTATACAATAATTTAATAGTTTATTAATCACTTTCAGAGTCAAAATTCCACTCACCAGATTTACCACCAGATTTGTGAATTAACCGAATTCCTCCAATTAACATCCCCCTATCAACTGCTTTACACATATCATAGATGGTTAACAAGGCAAGCTGTACGCCGGTTAAAGCTTCCATCTCAACACCCGTTTTGCTATCGGTCTTAGTTGTCAGCTGGCAGTTAACTCTATTTTTTTCTGAATCAATTGTAAAATCTAAAGATACATGTGTTAAAGCTAAAGGGTGACACAGTGGCACCAGATCAGCTGTACGCTTGGTGGCCATAATTCCAGCAACTCTTGCGATCCCTAACACATCTCCTTTTTTATGATTCCCCTGTTGTATTAAATTTAAAGTAGCCTCATGCATCTGAATATAACCACAGGCAGTTGCTTTACGCTGGGTAATTGATTTATCACCCACATCAACCATATGTGCCTGACCTGATTCGTCAAAATGAGTTAAATCTGATGTCATGCAATTATTCCCATTAATATTTTACTTGAGCAACAGGTACAAGGCCTGATCACCACGCTGAATATTCATTAATAAACTTCTACTTCTTTTAGTTGCAGCAAAAGCTTCTTCAAAACTGCCTACATTTTGCTTATTTATAGAATAGATAATATCACCTTTTCGAAGACCTGCATTCCAGGCCTGAGACCCGACAACAATATCCATTACCTGTAAATACTCCAGCTTACCTTTTTTAATATCAGTTTCTTTAATTTCTCCAATACTGGCACCAGTTAAACGATAACTGAATTCAGAACCATCTACCTTGACAATTTCCATTTTATTAATCGTCGTTTTCAGCAATATGACTCTACCGCCACGAATAACTTCTAACTCTATACTCTGTCCAATTCTCATTAAACCAATCAAATTATGCATATCAATCGATGATCTAACTTTACGACCATTAGCCTTGATAATGACATCACCTACCTGCAAGCCACCTTTTTGTGCAGGAGAGCCTTGCTCAATCTGGGTAATAATTGCCCCCTGGGTTGATTCAATATTAAATGCTTTTGCCAGTTCCGGAGTTAAATCCTGTGCATTGACACCTAATCGACCACGCTGCACTTTACCATTTTCGATAAGTTGAATCATAATGTCATTGGCCATATTGATTGGTATAGCAAAACCAATTCCAATATTTCCCTGATTACCTTCACCACTACCCAGAATAGCTGTATTGATACCAATCAATTCACCACGTAAATTAACTAGTGCGCCACCCGAATTTCCAACATTAATAGAAGCATCAGTCTGAATAAAGTCTTCATAGGATTCTATACCCAGGCCGGAACGACCCAGGGCCGAAACTATTCCAGAGGTCACGGTTTGACCTAAACCAAAAGGGTTACCAATAGCAACCACAAAATCGCCAACCCGTAATTTACTGGAATCAGCAAAAGACAGGCTTTTAAGGTTTTTCGCATTTATTTTAATCACTGCCACATCAGTTTCAGGATCACGCCCTAGTACTTCAGCGGTTACCTCCCTGCCATCCCGTAATGTAACAGTAATTTCTACTGCATTTTCAATTACATGATTATTGGTGAGAATATAACCATTAGCGGCATCAACAATAACACCAGAACCCAGACTCATTGTTTCTTTAACATTGTGATAATCAGGCAAGTTAAAGAATCTTTTAAAAAACGGGTCTTCTAACAACCTGTTTTTAACTAACACTTTTCCACGTGATGATATATTAACTACTGCCGGAGTTGTTTTTTCCAACATAGGGGCCAGACTGGGAAGAGCCTGCCCGCCAATCGAAAAGGGCAAAGCAGCCCAGCCCTGTCCAGATATTAGTAATAAGCTCAGGAATATAAGTAATTTTTTACGCATTAAAATTTTCTCGGATTAAAATCAAATTTATGCTGCATATCTTCATACCATTTTTTACTTTCCTCATTTTCTGCAGGAGGAGTATGAATTTGAATTTCAACAAACATATCACCGTTAGGACTTCCCGGTAAGCCTTTGCCTTTAAGACGCATTTTTCGTCCAGACTGGGCTCCTGCAGCAATTGTGAGCTCAATCTGACCAGTTAGGGTCGGAACTGTCACTTTAGTTCCCAAAGCTGCCTCCCAGGGTGAGACGGGGCATTTTAAGGTAATATCTTTTCCATCAATCTTAAAAAAACGATGGGGTAAAATATTCAACTCCAGTATTAAATCACCAGCTTCACCCCCAGAAGTGGAGGCATGACCCTGTTTTGATAAGCGAATTTTTTTACCGCTAGTGACACCTTTAGGAATATTAACCTTCAATTTTTTCAAGGTAGGCGTCGCTATACCACCCGCACCCTGTTCACTACGTGATAACTGGATATTTTTTTCACCACCATGAAAGGCTTCTTCCAGGCTGATATCCAGCTTAAGATGCTGATCTTCACCCTTACGCGCCTGAGCTTGTTGCCTGAATCCACCACCAAAACCACCACCGGCTCGACCTCGTCCACCGCCAAATCCACCTACGCCTCCCTGCGAAAAAATCGATTCGAAAAAGTCTGTAAAATCACCACCGCTAAAACCGCCAGCACCACCAAATCCACTCGTATTAAAATCCTGTCCGTGTTTCCAGTTTTCACCAAATTGATCATAAGCTTTTCGTTTTTCATCATCTTTCAAAACGTCATAAGCTTCATTAACTTCCTTAAATTTTTCTTCGGCATCTGCCTCACTATTTACATCCGGGTGATATCGACGAGCCTGCTTACGATAAGCTTTTTTAATCGTCGCTTTATCAGCATTTCTCTCGACACCTAAAATTTTATAGTAATCCTGATATTTCATAATTGTTTAACGCTGATTAAAAATAAGTTAGTCATTAATGGGTTCCTAACATGAGGCAATCACCTCGTTGTTAAAGTAAAATTTTCTGCTCTGTATATTGGGTTAAATACAGAATAATCAAGAGCTTAGTCTGACAATTACTAAGCATTTGAAAGAACCTGATTACTCTCTATCCAGTTAGCTACCTGTTGTTTATCAACTGGATAACTAATGTAATAACCCTGAACATAATCACAATCCATATTTTTCAGGACTTCAAGAATATCAGCTGACTCTACACCTTCTGCTACAACTTCAATATTCAGGGTATGAGCCAGATTTATCGTAGCTTGAACTATTGCACTATCTTCCTGGTCAACAACCAGCTCCTTCACAAAAGACTGGTCTATCTTAAGTTTCTCGACTGGTAGCTTTTTCAGATAAGTGAGGGAAGCCTGCCCCGTTCCAAAATCATCAATCGATAAAGAAATACCCATTTCAGATATAAGCGTCAGAATATTAATCACCTGATCGGGATCTTTCATAATTTGACCCTCGGTTATTTCAAGCATTAATTTTTGCGGTTTGACGCCATATTTTTGCAGAATTTGACCGATTCTGTCCGGTAAATTTTCATCATGAAAATCTATCATAGATAAATTCACTGCAATTTTAACCGGATTCTCCCCAAGCTTTTTCAACTGTTTACAGGCTGTTTCAATAATCCACAGAGACAGGGGCTTAATCAGTTGATTCTTTTCTGCCAGTGCAATCGTTTGTTCAATCGACTGGGGATGTAATTCCGGCTGCTTCCAGCGTAAAAGCGCTTCAAAATAGCTTGTCTTATGATTCCTCAAATCCATAACCGGCTGATAAACAAGTTTAAAATCATTATTTTCCAGAGCCTGTCGTAAAGATTGAATAAGACTTAGCCCGAAATAAGCGAGCTGATCTTTAGCTTGTTCACTAAAAACGACCGGCCAGTCACTTTTATGCGCCTTCATTAAAGCTTCATTCGCTTTTAACATGAGACCTTCCATTTTTTGCGCATGTTCAGGGTAAATAGCGACGCCAATACTGACTCCAATACTAATTTTCCTGCCATAAACCAGATAAGGACCGGAAAGAGTTTGATATATTTTTTCAACCAGCGTAGTCAGCAAATCTTCATCATCAAACTCTAGTAATACTGCAAAATTATCGTCCTCCAGGCGTGCCAGACCATCAGACTCCCTGATTAGATCAGATAACCTGGAAGCCAGTTTTTTTAGCAAACCATCTCCGAGATAACGCCCATATTGTCGATTTACTTTAATGAAATCATTTACATCAGCTAAAACTAATGCGTATTTCCGGCCTGATCTCTTACCGATACGAATAGATTGTTGCAAACGTTCTTCAAAAATAGCCCGGTTATTCAACCCGGTTAAATGATCCCGTTTGGTCAAATAGCTTAAGTGCATAAAATACTTATGCAATAACTGCAAGCCGGGTGTTAAAAATTTAGGATCATAAGCATTACCAGGACGTTTTGTTAACACCACCTTATTCAATCTTTGAGTAATTAATAATAATGGCTGAATTAATGCTCGATATAGGGCCAGATAAAACAACATGGTACATAAAAATATCGATGGTACGACCCAGATAGCCTGTTTAAACCAGGTAGTAAAGAAACTTTCACCAGGTATCGTCACTGATAAACTGCCCAGATAAGAGCCATTGCTATCAAATTGAAACTCTACCTTTAAAGCACTCTCATTTTCCTGACTATCCATAAAACCATAAACAACCTGAGCATTATTATCCCTGTAGAAGTGCTTACCGGTAAGCTTTTCAAACTCTCCAATAAAACTAAAATAATCCATTAACAACACAAGCTTATGGCTTTTCTGAGTAGCTATTTCAGCGGAAATACCAAGCATAGGTTTCAGCATAAACAAACAGGTTTGCACTTCTGGTATATTCGCTTTTTCAGCATCATAGCCCGCCGGATCAGCTGGTAATTTCTGACACTCAACTATCGCCGCAGGCTGAGTTGAGCTTACGGCCTCATTGTTATAGATATTAATGGCTCTAAGTTGCGGATAAGTCAGGTAATATTGACTAATAAAAGCTAACCGCTGATCAGACCCCTCATTTTGCCCCATCCATTCAGCGACTTCTTTATAGCGCTGCTGCAACCACAGATGTTGAGATTTTTGCACCTGATCCAGGTGAATCTGCCAATCATCACGATACAGTCTTACTTTTTCTGCTGATAAAGCGCTATGTGTCTGATATAAAGAAAAACTCCACAGTAAAGAAACGGCCAGAGCCAATAAGATAAAAAGAAATAGCGTAAAATTCTGAATTTTAATCTGCATAACAATGAAGTTTAAACTCATCGCGACTTTAAGTCAGCAAGCCAGATTCAGAACCCGAAACTGAACCTCTGATTATTTCAGGCCCGGAGAAAAAATATACTAATTTTGGAGTGATTATTACAAAGCTAAACGCCATGCTGAGCCAATTAGAGATAGAAATCTATCCGGTTTTACCCATAAATATCCAATTAAAAACATCAGCTCATTTTCAGTCAGCAATGTTGAAGAATTATTCAACCAGGATTCCGCAGTTGACCGCTCGCAATAGAGATTAACCCACTGTTTCATCAACCATGACAATTGATGTGTATAATCACCCAATCAGTGCATCCCCCTAAGAACTTAAGTGCAGGTTTGAAGTGGCGTATCTCTTCGTTGTAGTGCTTTGATCTACACCACCTCAAATGCACAATCAACTCGTCCAACTGCGGATTCCAGGTTAAATTTTCTGCACCTTAATATTGAGTACGAATGATTTATCTATATTTATCAAATTGTTATATGACTTCATGATTTTAATTTCAATCATCCGCCACCACTTTTTTAGCACTAATTCAATGAGTAACCATTTTAAGGTTTACTATACCATGTACCCCTGGTTTTTCCGTTTCTTACGAGCAAACCTTTGTTTACCAAATCTGATAAGCGATTTTTAATAGTTGGCCTTGTCACTGTATTTATCAATTTTTCGGCATCACGCAAAGTAATACGTTGATGCTCATCCACATATAACATTATCTGCATACCTTCATACGGTAAGTGAGAATACTCGTTTGCATCAGTTTTTGCTGACAAGTGATCTTTTTGTCGTTTGAGCAAGTGCAAGAAAAAAGTTAACCACGGCAACCAGTCAATCTTTTTAGATTTGAGTGTTTTTTGAGTACGTTGCAAAGAAAGATAATAGGCATCTTTGTTTTTCTCAACAATGCTTTCCAAAGACGCATAGGGGATATAGCTATAGCCAGCTTTTAGTAATAGTAAGCTTACCATTACACGCGATAAGCGCCCATTACCATCTTGAAATGGGTGAATAGCCAGAAAGACCACATTAAACAAAGCAATGACGATGAGAGGGTGATAACTATTGTCTTCCAGTGTTTCTCTTGTCCATCTCAATAATTTCTGCATTTCTGCTGGCGTATCAAATGGAGTAGTTGTTTCAAAAACAACACCCAGGCTTTTTCCATCTGCATCAAAAGCTTCAACACTGTTGGAATGCTTTTTATATTCTCCAGCATGCCGAGTATCTTTTTCAGAGTGCCTTAAAAGCATACTGTGTAACTGCTTGATGTAATTTTCAGTAACAGGAATATCACTAAAATTTTCAAATACAGTTTCCATAGCTTCAGCATATCCAGCAACCTCCTGTTCATCTCTGGTCTGAAAAGAGGTTTTACCGACCTGGCTTAATAAGTCTTCAATATCAGCATTACTGAGCTTAGAACCTTCAATACGGGTAGAGGAACCAATGCTTTCAATGGTGGCAACATGGCGCAGTGCCTGCAAACGGTCAGGATTAAGACCTGTTTGAACCGACCAACTACCTTTGAATTCATCAATTTCAGAGATATAGCGCAATAATTCAGGGGTAATTATTAGAGAGCTTAAATCCATGCAGGACCAATTAGATATTAATATTTATCCAATTTTATCCATAAATATCCAATTAGCAAATTTATTATCCTGGAAAAATCAGTTGAACGTGAAAAAGATGCGTAACAGATTGATCTGCCTGGTCTAAGCCAGGGATGGCTGTAGTTAGAGCAATGCAGGAGCAATTGCCGGCAAATCAAAAACACCGTAGTCAGCTGATTGGTGAAGAGTGTGTTTTTTGATTTTATCAGCTGCATTAAGCTGTTACGTAGACTTTCAT
>JBNKKI010000029.1:0-4603 GCA_050291745.1 Gammaproteobacteria bacterium
GGATTGGTATCCTTACCCGGCATGATGACGGGACAGATACTTTCCGGGGTTTCTCCATTGATAGCAGCACGCTATCAAATCATGGTAATGCTGATGATTATGGGATCTAGTGGTATATCTGCCGCCCTGTTCCTGACATTGATCAAGCGGCAATTTAAGCCGTCGCAGCCCTGAGTTTTTACTCAGAGTAAAATCAAGCAGTAACTTTAGCAGTGAGTAAATAATATAAGCTCAGACCAATTAAAAAGAGAATTAAAGCAGCCATTGTAAGCGTTACTACGACATTTTCAGCGTACATCCATGCTTTCAGGCAGCCGGTTTGTCTGCGTAGACAGTGATGCTGTAAATGCCTGCCCCCTGTTCCCGTGCCTTATCAATTTCGTCTTGTGTCAGGAACTCCAGCAGTAACTCATCGGGCAGATTAATCGTTTTCTTTTTCTGCACTGTCACATTGGTGAACCCTGCTTTTTTAATGGTATCCAGGTAGTCAGTCATCTGCTCCGCACCGGAAACACAACCCGCATACATTTCGGCGCTTTTGCGCACGCTATCAGGTAGCTCACCTTCCAGTACGATATCCGAGATAGAAAAGTGGCCAGCTGGCTTAAGAATGCGGAAAGTCTCGGCAAAAGCCTGTGCTTTATTCGGTACCAGATTCATAACGCAATTACTGACGACAACGTCTACGCTTTTGTCGTCTATCGGCATGGCTTCAATATCGCCAGCACGGAACTCAACATTATCGAATTTCATTTTTTCAGCATTGGCACGCGCTTTGTCAATCATCTCCGGGGTCATGTCGATACCAATCACTCTACCAGTATCACCTACGATGGCGCGTGCTACAAAGGCATCGTTACCGGCACCTGATCCCAGGTCGACAACGGTATCGCCCGCTTTCATTTGAGCGAATTCAGTGGGCAGACCGCAGCCGAGTCCTAAATCAGCATCTTCCACATAACCGGACAGTTCCGAATAGTTATCTGCCATCACTGTGTAGTCAATAGTAGAGCAGCCACAACCGCAGCAGGATGTTTCAGAATCACTCTTCGACTGTTGTGCGATGGCGCCATATTTCTCTTTTACCATTTGCTTCAATTTATTTTCTTCAAGCATTTCTTTACTCCTCTTTTCAATCGTATTATTACGATGGTTTAGGCCAAAAAATTTTTAACAGCAGCGTTTGGTGTTGAAAAAGTTACTAATCATATTTAGTGCCTTATCAAGTGCTTTGCTGTCGATGCAATAGCACACCCTGGTACCCTCAATATTACCTTTAATCAACCCGGCCTCTTTCAATTCGCGCAGGTGCTGCGAGACAGTCGATTGCGAAAGCGGCAATTCTTCAACAATGTCACCACACACACAGGCATCGCTTTTCGCCAGATATTCCAGAATGGCGATACGGGCGGGATGACCTAAAGCCCTGGCCAGATCCGCGAGGCGATTCTGTTGGTTGGTAAAAGCTTGTTTCTTTGAGCGTCCCATAATATTAATCGTGATATTACGATAATAAACTGATATGTCAACCCTTAGCTCCAAAATAATTTGACTGAAAACAGTGTTTCCGAACTGTTACCAGTTACCTAACCTTATTACCTGAACCTGCCACGTTTTTTTATTGAAAAAGTAGATGGATACACTATTCTTAAATAATCTGTCGTTTTTAAAAGTTGACTGGTTTTCAGGAAAATGATGAAAAGAACCGAGAAAACCCTGTTGGAACAAATGCAATTCAGTGATGTTGAGATATCGCGACGTATGGAATTGCTTGGCCTGACGCAATCCTGTCTGGCTGTGCTATCCAGTCACTATGACTTTATCGAAGAAAGCATTAGCGATATCGTCGATGAATTCTATGAAAAGCAAACCGAAATTGAAGAGATCGCGTTACTCATCGGGGATAGCGATACCCTTGCTCGTCTGCGTTCGTCACAGCGTAATTATATCCTGGATCTATTCTCCGGGAATTACGATGTAGAATATGTCAATAACCGATTACGCATTGGAATGGTTCACAAACGTATCGGTGTTGAACCCAAGCTTTATCTATCGGCCGTTAGCTCGCTCAAGGATTTGATCATTAAGGTTTTGAAGTCCGGCATTAAAGATAGCGAAATATTTGAGAAATCGGTCAATACACTAGATAAATTAATGTATTTCGATACTACGCTAGTCTTTGATACTTATATTGACAGTCTGGTAAGCGAAATAGAGGCGGCCAAGAAAAGAACGGAACAGTATGCTTCCAGCCTGGAAAAAAAGGTCGCGGAAAGAACTGCTCAATTACAACGCCAGGCCAGGCTCGACTCCTTAACCGGTATTTATAATATGGGTGCCATGCGAGATGAGTTACGTAAGGCCCTTGCACTGGCTAAAAGGCGTGCTAACAAGCTCAGTCTGATATATCTCGATGTCGATGACTTCAAGAAAATCAATGATTTAGAAGGGCATGTTAAGGGGGATGAAGTATTGCAACATGTGGGTAAGGTGCTGCAGCAAAATGTCAGAGAGGTCGATATTCCCTGCCGCTATGGTGGTGACGAGTTTTGCGTCATTTTACCCGACTGTAACTCTGTTAATGCGCTAATGGTGAGCGAGAAAATTCATACCGCATTTCATCTCAAATATCCTGAGATACACCTGAGTATAGGTATCTCTGAAACCGGTCCTGAGAGTTATGATGACCCAAAAAATCTGATCAAGAGAGCCGATGAGCAAATGTATCTGGCGAAAAAGAGCAAGGGCACTAAAATTAAACTGATCAATCCTTGAGCAATGAGGCTATTGAGGATTAGATTGACTTCATTTTGAATATGACCATACCGAACTGAAACTGCAAAACCCATGTTTCAGCAATAGAAAACTATCTTTTGAAAACCTGGAATCCGCAGTTGGACGAGTTGATTGTGCGTTTGAGAGAGTGTAGATCAAGGCGTAACGTGACTTTCATAATTAACTGATTTTTCCAGGTTGAACTCTCACTTTAAAATAGTTATCTATTTATATTGATTGCAGGCACTTTCAAATCGGGCCTTTATCTTTTCGAAAGTTCCTGACCAGCTTCCATCAGTTGGTCGGTTACCCGCTCTTACTGCGGCACGATAATAGTTGGAGGCATTTTCAGCTGCATAAGCCATGCAAGACGAATAGGCGGAAGATTCCTGTTTGGCAGATAAAGACTGGGCAGCTTTGGCTTTTTGTTTGGCGGCCCAGCTAGCGGCTTGTTGAGCTCGTTTCTTTTTTTCCTCTAATTCCTTCTGTTTCATAGCACGGATTTGCGCAAGGCGTATGGCTTCACGCTCTTTGGCCAATGCCTGGATTTTTACTTGCGCCTGCTGCATGCCTGGTTTCAAAGCGGCAACCGCTTTTTCTTTCGCCGCACGAAAACGTTTATGGTATTCCTTGATGGGCATAGCAGGCACAGCATTTAATGAAGGTAAACTGATAGACGGGATTGGGGCCAATGTATTGGGATCAAGAAAGAGTTTGGTCATGCCATCAGCGGATGTCACCTCGATAGGTACGCCACAGGTATTGACTATACCCCAGTCAGCCCAGGTCCGGCCACTGCTGTCTTTTTTGTTGAGAATACGTTGGCTATTATAATCCAAATGCCCCCAACTCATGTGCTTATAACCAAGAGCCGGTTTACCAATATAACTAAAATCCAGATCAGAAAAAACGCGTGCATTAAAACAGGGTTCTTCAGTATCCACAGGGTGTATCCCTTTGGAATATAGTTTTTCAGTTCGACCATCATTGAAGATTAATACGGCGCCATCTTCTGACTGACCATTTAAATCATGATGCAGAATACCCAGGATATTTTTATGATTGGGTTTTAATGTGGTGACTTGAAAATGTTTGAATGTTTTGCTTTCGCCGGTCTTCAGATTAACTAGCCTGGACGAGGACGGCCGCTCACGATATTCATATTCGTTAAATATGCGGTAATTATCGTAATTCTTTTTCCGATCTTCGAGAATGACCATGAATGAATCTGATAACAAGGTCCAGCTGTCTGGCTTTTTTGAATAATACAGGGCAATTTTCTCAAGCGTCTTTTCATTGCTTAAATCTGCAGGGTTAACATCAAACGGCTTTTGCACCTGGGCACAAGAAACCAGCAGAATTAGGCAACATAGAACAACAATGCGTTTCATGACGGTTCCGAGTTTATTTTTCGGTTGATCATAACACAAACAAAAATATGTAGAGAGTACTCAAAATCCGCAGCTTATACTTGCTTAAGCTAGTCATTTTACTATCAAAATGCCCCCTTTAAGAGTAAATCAAGGATTAAAATGATCAATAAGTCCATATAATCAAAAAGTTACCTGGGTCCGACCCGGTTTAATCCTTTTGTAACGTGGTTTACGTTTAACCGGTTTAACGTTTAATCCTTTTGTTATACTGTGCCCAATCAATTAAGCAGATCAATTTATGAGCCATTCGGATAAATTCTTTAAAGCTATCGGCGTTCAGGCTGGAAAAGGCGGAAACTTAAGTAAATTTGCAAAATCATCCGGAGTTCCAGTCGAAAGATTGAAGTTTTACAATCAGAATAATGTGATACCGTCAGGTAATGATCTAACGTTAA
>JBNKKI010000030.1:0-7582 GCA_050291745.1 Gammaproteobacteria bacterium
TCATGAAAGTCTACGTAACACCTTAATGCACCTGATAAAATCAAAAACACACTCTTCACCAATCAGGTGACTACGGTGTTTTTGATTTGACCAGGCACATCAATCTGTTACGCATCTTTTTCACGCTCAACTGATTTTTCTAGGATAAACTTAAGGATTGGTATAGAAAAAATTACATTTAAACGAGATGGGTCAGGTTTTATGGTACCCGATCTGAAGTTAAACTCTATTGCGAGCTTTCTAAAGTTTATGTCGAATACAAAAACAACTCGACCCTCACTACTCAAGCCTCTCGACTTAATTCGCAGCAGCTTCTTATCTAAAGCTGGTGAAATCAAGATAGATTCCTATCAATTTTTGCTCAATACCCATCAACCCAAAGATCTAAAACTTCCTGATAACTTTGAGAAAGGTGTTATAGGTAGCCCAAACAGTAAGGTGAACAATTAATAGCACCTAGTCTCAGTTATTTAGAGCCAGCCTTATCGAGCTCTCATTTACTGATCAGAGTATTTAAAAAGAATCTTATCCTCTTCACAACGAATAACTTCGTATTCTTCCTTAGTAAGCGCCATCTGCGGCAGCAATTTGCTTTCCTTAAAAAGGTAGCAGAGCGTTGGTGTTTGGTAATCCCGATTGAGAAAAGCACTCAGTATTCGACCCTTGACTTCAAAGTCGTGAGCGATTTTCCCAAGCACATTCTTATGAACTGTAAACACCCGCTCAGTATTGTCGTAGAATGACATTCTGCGCAGTCCACTTTTTGCCAGTTTCCTGAGCGTGCAAGCTTGCTTTCCGTTCAAGGGCATTGTTTCAAATACCCGGAGTTCTCCTGACTGGATCAAGACCCGGTAACATTTGACGGATAGCTCCATGATCCAGGCTAATATCTCTGAATGGTTTCCCGATTTCAACATAAAGGCATCCATTCCTGCATCGAATGCCGGCCCCTCGTGACCTGCATCGGAGGTCAATGCCATGATCGGAAAATACCCGACCGTTTTCCTGATTTCCCTGGCTGCTTCAATACCAGTCATTTTCGGCATGTTTATATCCATTAGACATAAGTCATACTCACCTTTGTTACATTGAGCGAGCACAACCGCTTCCTGTCCATTCGATGCTATATCGAACTCGAACCCCCAGTTTTTCATTAGCTCACGATGAATGCGCTGAATTATAGGGTTATCCTCTGCGATCAATAGTTTCATTCCTCTCTCCTTTCCTTTATTTGATCTGCTTCGCAACACATGCTAACAACTTATGGTTAAATTTACAATAACTGAAAGTTAATCCGCAAACACTTACGCTTGGTAAATGAATCGAATGAAGAATGATCAGGTGAGGCAAGCGTTTGCAACCCGGTTCCGGAAAGCATTGGCAGACCTCGGATACACCGCAAGTGAGCAAAAGGCAATGCGCAAACTGTTTGGCGTTTCTGCTCAGGCTGTACGTAAATGGGCTGAGGGACAGTCAATGCCCAGCACCGCGCGTATGCCCTCGGTAGCGGCAGTACTCGGCGTCAGGCGAGCCTGGCTACAGGATGGAGAAGAACCCATCAATCCAGATAAGGTCAAGATTGAAGAAAAGAAAAGTCTTTATAGTAGCGACGATACGCTAAATATCTCCCGAGAAGAATTCGATTTATTGCAACAATTCCGACGATTATCAGCGCAACAGCAGGATTTGGTCCTGCAACTGGTGGATCAACTCAGCAAACCCAGGACTTGAAATAAAGCACCGATTTCAAACCCGAGCCCTGATACCTTGTTTCCGGTTACTCATTGAGTGACCTGTCATTAAATCCACTAAAAATACATATTCTGCAGATTCCTATTCTCGTATGGTGGAAAGGGCGTCACTTCAGGTCGTAGCGGGATTCACCGATTGGGTGATTATACACATCAACTGTCATGGTTTATGAAACACTGGCTTAACCTCTATTACGAGCGGTCAACTGCGGCATCCAGGTTAAATCATACCTGGTTCGTATTCATCATCAGTGACAAACATAAAACCAGTTAAGCCAGCTTCTTCGATAGCCTCCTTAATTGATCGATGCACTACTACGTGCATAATGCTTTCTTGAAGTCTGAAAATCTTAAGACCATGCATTTTATTTTCGTCAAATTTCATTGTTCTTACAGCGATAATATTTCCTTTACGACTTAATTCAACATTAGAATTATCTAAATCCAGGCCACTGACTATTCCAATAACATTTGCTGCCTTATACGGCAATTGTAATCCGGTGGGTTCGTAAATAACTTTTGCATCAAAGTATTGAATATTGTCAACATTCAATTCGCTTAATAAATCAATAAAGCGCTGGGAAAATAATAAGCCACTATCAAGACGGTGAATATCACAAGGTGGAAATTCCACAGGATTATCGGCCTGCTTGTCGACAGTTAAGGATATTTCATAAGATTGTTCTTGGTCTGAGATAAAAACACCATCGTCAATCATAAAATCCGGGCCACTAAAGGTGGTTGTATTTGGGCCTGCCCACGGTGCATTTTCTAACATAATAAAAAAGTTCTTATCGGTCATATTAATATCCTGTATCCTCAGTTATTTTTAATAATAAGAGTATTATTCTGGATCATCCTTACTTTCTGCCTCGGTCTTATTGTCATCACTATCCTGACCCGGAAGTCCTTTAATATCTTCTGGTGATTTCCCCGCCTCATCTGGATAAAAAACCAACCCTTATCGGAGTCTAAATATGATGTATTATAGATCGGTATATTCAACGTAAAAAAATTTATTAGATGAGTTGTATGGTGAGATTAAAGATGCTCTTAATGCATTCAACCTAGAATCCGCAGTTGGACGAGCTGAAGTGTGCGTTTGAGGTGGTGTAGATCAAGGCGTAACGACGCGGAATAGCGAGCTATTCCAAGGAAGTTACAACGAAGAGATACGCCGTCTCAAACGTGCAATTCAGTTCGTAGCGGGATTCACCGATTGGGTGATTATACACATCAACTGTAATCGTATATGGAACAGTGGGTTAATCTCTATTACGAGCGGTCAACTGCGGAATCTAGGTTCAAGGGAGAGACTGGAAATAGTCACCCTTATTATGTATCTAAATGGACAATGGATTATAAAACATTAACAAAAGGTATAAAAAGTGTCAGAGTACTATTATATAGCCCAAAAAATAGTAACCTTAGAGAATAATGTAAGCTTAGGTGAAATAGACAGTGATATAGAATTAGAACCAGTAGATTTGTTAAGTGGTGCCAAACTAGCTAAACCACCAAGCTACATTAATATCACCTTATCAAAGAATAGTGGTGATTTTTATCCTGACATCATTAGTTCCTTGATAACACTGTACTCTAATAAAGTTAAACAGTGCCTGGATAATTGCGGGATAGACAATGTTGATTTTTACCCGGTTAAGATTATTGACCCGAAGAGTAATACCGTAAATTCTGACTATTGGTTTGCCAATATCTGTGACAGGATTAGTTGTATTGATGTCGAAAATTCAGATATGGAACTGGATCCTTTAGGCGGTTTAGACTTCGAATCATTTAGTGTTGATGAAACTAAAGTGAATGGTGCCAGGATATTTCGTTTACATGAATTAGGGCGATTGGTTATTGTAAATGAAGATATATACAATGAATTAGCTAAAGCCGATCTTCAAGGCATTATCCTGGAAAATACTCGAAATTTTGACGGGCATGGTATGTAATCATAAATAATATACCGTTATGTGCCATCAACGAACAACATTAGTTGATGACTTGTATTCCCGAAATGTTGATAAAGCGGTGCTACCCCACCATGAGTGTACCAGTGGCTTCCAGGTCAAATCATCAGAGTATCCTCCGTGGCGTTATGAGACCGTTTATCAGTAGGTGGAGGAGCGACGACGGACGAGTCCCAGACTCCCCAGCCCGAGAAGCGCGAGCAGTAGGCTGGATGGTTCAGGCACACTCACTAGGTCGTGAAAGGCAATCGAATCAATGTCGAAACCGTCGGTGGTGTTACTGCCAGGATACTGAACCAGTGAAGCGTCCTGGATGTAGATGAAGTCCCAGAAGCCGGCGACGCTCAGGTCAGTAAGCGCTGCTGCCGGGTTGGCGCCGCCATTGCTCACCGTGCCGACGTAGAGGGATGTGCTTCCATCGTAATTGCCGAAGCCGTCTGCCTGCGCCACGTACACGTCTGCAGCCTCATCGGCAAGTCCATCGTCAAAATCGTAGATCGAGAAGGAACCCGTGAACGGGCTGGACACCTGAAACAAGGCCACGCCTGTTACGCCTATTCCGATGGTGGGTGTTCCGAGCGAGTAGGCGCTGCCATCTGGCGCACCCTGATTCACCTGTGTGGCATCGGTTTGAGATGGGACCGCGCTACAGTTGACGCCTGAGCCGTTCCACACTGGGACGTTAGGGTCGCAATCCGCGTAGATAGGAATAAGGGCTGCATGGGCGTTTATAGTAAAATTGAGCAATGCGGCGAGCATCAGTGTGCGAAGTGTATTTGGCATGGTCATCTCCTCTGTCTCTTGTATGGACTGGGGCGAATACGCCCAGTGGTACTCCTGTTTGTTTCCTTGCGTAACGCAAGTTTCGTGCGTGGTGGCTCTGTATCCGACTGCTTTGGTGTATGAGGGGCCAGACTAGCCGGGTCAGTGCTAAGTATGATCGGCAAGACGAGAATCAGAGTTTAAATCACACAGAAACTGACTTTTTTGAACATAACACTAAGCCAAAAGGAAAGAAGTTATAAGGGCAGGGTAGTTATTATAAATTTTCCCCCCAAACCAGATTTCCACAATCACTGATATCATAACCACCCATTTCTTCAGCTAGTTTTGTTCCAAGTGTATGAAGTATAAAAGCCGTAATTTCCTATTACAAGCTGCTGTGAAATATTTCCAATAATTTCTCATTTGCTCTGATATCCGCCAAGATTCCTGATAACTCCACGTATTTTTCACACCTTCATGCATCATTTTCGAGTAAATATCAGAAAAAACCAATAGCTATCCTACTGCCACGATTTGGCTGCAGCCAATAAATTTATTCAACCTGGAAAATCAGTTGAGCGTGAAAAAGATGCGTAACAGATTGATGTGCCAGGTCTAAGCCAGGGATGGCTTTAGGTAGAGCAATACAGGAGCAATTGCCGTGAAACCAAAAACAGCGTAGTCAACTGATTGGTGAAGACTGTGTTTTTGATTTTATCAGCTGCATTAAGGCGTTACCTGGACTTATATGATTCAACTGATTTATTTAGGTTAAAAGCACAAGCACCGGAAAGCCTGTTCAGCGAGTGTGCCTCAACCTTGGCGCAGAAGCTGTGGCATTGTTTAAAACAGTTGCAGAAATTCAGAAGGTTAGCCCAGAAGAGTGCTTTGTTATTGCTATGCGCCCATACCTGCTATCGCTGGTTGAGCATTTAGCCCAAAATCCGAATAGCGATATTGAGCTTTTTAGAAGAAATTGAACATTCGATAAATGAAATTTTTTACGAAAGTTTAGCCACGCTTTGCGGCTTAAAAATCATACACAAAAACATCGATACCTTTAGCAATTAAAGTACGTTCAATAATCGGCTCTATTGCTTCCCATTTACCGCCAGCAAGCCCACAACCTATGCGCGGCATGTGGACGCTTGCGCGCTTGTCTACAGCAAAGCTGGCAATAGCCGTTAAACCCTGTTCAACAGCATCGTAACGTATCGGTGCTGGTGCGGTTTTATTACGTGGGGAACGTACACCGTGTTGACCAATTATGTTGGCAACGGTAAGTGATTCTTCTACCTGCACAAACTGTACAACACCTGGTGACGGTTTAGGCTCTTGCTTGAACGAATCTTTATAAATCTGTTCGGGCTTTGACCAACGTTTGCTAATCGCTAGAACAAAGCCTTTACCCCATTTTCCAAGGTCGTTACAAATATGCACAATAACGCGGCTGTTATCACCAGCCGGATTAGTGGCATCACCTTTTAGGTATTGAATAGACATTATTTCGTTGCTTGTTGCCAAATATTTTCAAATTCTAGCTTAGTGATAGTTTTAATATCAAATTCCGGTTGACTCTTGATTTCAGAAATCTACGGCATCGGGTCTTCATCGATACCATCCAGTTGCAAATAGCTTTTCTCTTCGTCACGTTCGAGTACACCCTGGCGCTCAAGATGTGGGCTACACGGTGGCTGTGATGGCGTGTACAAGCTTGGCAAGCTCTTTCAGAGTCGGTGCATTTGTTCCTGCGTTTACGGAACCAGGGGATGCAATCTCTTTCAAATCTAGCACATGACCGGATTATGATTACACACGCCTCAGCTTTCCTTGCTCCGTAGTGTCTTTCCAGCAGGCGTGCCAGTCACTTCTTTTCAACAGCAAAAAGAAGTGACCACAAAATTGACAGGATCAATTCCGGGTGCTGACGCTTGTTAGCAATCATCAGCATTGATTACTGATAATACACACGACTCATACTCGTCTTTTGATGCGCTGCCACGCCCACTTACTATCCCTTTAAAGCTGAACAGAGGATATATTGTTGCTTCAGGTTGAGAGTATAAGACGTCAATTGTACTTCCATTGATATTTTTGAATGTTGCCTGGAGCAAAAAATCCCCCCATCTCTTCATTGTTGGATTATTGATATTGCCAATGCAGCGAATATTAAGACCTTTCTCAGATTCTGTCATAAATAGCTTTGATGACGTAATTTCAAACTTTGGCTCTAAGGGCTCTTTCAAAGAAAGAGAAATCATGTAATACACAATCCATATTATAAATATGCCCAACAAACCAATTGCCAAATAATTAAAAGCAGGTCTGTTCTGTAAATTTGCTGCTTTAGTTTGGATCTGCTGACAATATCTACATTTAAGAGCATCCTTTAGTATTTCTTCTTTACACGCCAAGCATTTTTTCGTATCCATTAAACTTTACCTGATTACTAACAGTATTGATAAACGAGACCCCCGGGTCTTATATCATGATTTATAACTGCTCATTGCTAGATTACTATTGGGTTATTATATGAGCACTTTACATACTCAGGATAGTCCTCAGCAAAAATTTAAATATTATTTCAGGTTCACTGTTAGTTTTTGTATAACCAATATTCTCTACAACATATATAGGGTTATTGGGTCACCCCAAAGTTGTAAAGTCGGGATCTTAAAGGCATTATCCTGGAAAATACTCGAAATTTTTGACGGGCATGGTATGTAATCATAAACAATATAACGTTATGTGCCATCAACGAATACCATTTAACGAACTCCAGGTTTATACCTGCATCCTCTAGATTTGTAGTTGGGCGAATTATTTCGACCGATTATATCTGGCCTTGAACCACTTAACTCCATTGAATCCAAGAGCAATCAATAAAGCAACCGATGCGATAGAAGTCGAGACAGACTTCGCTAATGTCCAATTGCTGGCCACGGAAACCATAGATTCAGTAACGACTGCGGGCTCAAGTTTTAACATCGTAGCTACAGAACTATTCTCAAGATAGTCAGATGCTGCCGCAACGATTGCTACTACCGCCAATGGCCATCCAAGGTAACGTGGCATTAAATGAATCAA
>JBNKKI010000031.1:0-10067 GCA_050291745.1 Gammaproteobacteria bacterium
TTATTATTACAGGGAAATGCTTGGCTTGTGTCAGAAACATGGCCTATAAGAGAGCGGTGAGCATGATATGCTTGTCCTAATTATCTGCCTGAAAGCTGTGATGATGCTAACAGGTATCAATTCTTTTTTCAGGGCTGACTAATTAGCTGAAACTCTTTTTATGGCAAATATTTATGCCTGACTAATTTGAGCGAATATTCCATTTGTCAGCTTTTGCAAATCCTGTGGAGATAATTCAATATCAAGACCACGTTTTCCAGCACTAACAAAAATACCTGTATAATTTTCAGCTGAAACATCTATGATTGTTTTGAGTCTTTTCTTTTGCCCGAGTGGACTGACCCCACCTAAAACATAACCAGTCATTCGTTGCACATCTTTTTTATCTGCCATCACCGCTTTTTTTACACCTGCAGCTTTAGCACAACTTTTCATATTTAACTGCCCGGATACGGGCACTATTGCAACGGCAAAATCATTATTGTCAAAACTTACCACAAGCGTTTTAAAAACCTGATGTGGAGAAACCGCTAATTTTTCGGCAGCTTCTGCACCAAAAGATGAAGAATTAGCATCATGTTCATACTCGTGTACTTTATATTTAATTTTAGCCTTTTTGGCGACATTAATTGCTGGAGTCATTGTAATTTTTTAACGGAAAAATTTTATCTATATGCGTTTATACCTTATTAGAGTATCTGCATGCTTTCTCAGATATCTTAGATTGTTATTTCATTATCCTAGAAAAATCAGTTGAGCGTGAAAAAGATGCGTAACAGCTTAATGTGCCTGATCATATCAAAACACCGTAGTCACCTGATTGGTGAAGACTGTGTTTTTGATTTTATCAGCTGCATTAAGCTGTTACGTAGACTTTCATGATTCAACTGATTTTTCCAGGATTATATTCTGCAACCGATACTACTCTTCTTAATATCTAAGGAAACGCTTAACAATTCATGATTTCAATACTGATTTGAACTAATCAGTGTTTCCTAAGAAATAAAACGGCCGTGTTCTTTCTTTTGAGCACGCATTCTTCTTAATTCCTGTTCACCGGATATTACGATACGCCGGTTAGGTATAAAATCCAGACGCCGACTTCTCCCCCGATATTTTGAAAGATTTAATATCAGTTTCATAGCATTCAGCCGGGCCTGATGCTTGTCGTCAGATCTAATAACATACCAGGGGTGATCCGGTTTGTGTGTTTTTTGTAATAATCGATATTTCATTTCTGTAAATTGCGACCAGAGAGCCTGTGCCTGCAAATCAACTTCACTGAGTTTCCATTGACGTAACGGGTCTATACGTCGTCTTTCAAAGCGATTAGCCTGCTCTTCCTTAGAGACTGAAAAATACAGTTTGATAAGAATAGTAGACTTATCTTCCAGAAAGCTTTTTTCATAGCTGATGACATTATCGATAAATAACTTATATTGCGAAGGTGTACAAAACCCCATAACCGGCTCAACCATGGCACGGTTATACCAGCTTCGATCAAACAAAACGATTTCACCCGCTTTTGGAAATTGCTCGATATAACGCTTCATATGCATTTCTGTAAGCTGAGACTCACTCGGTTTCCCTAAAGCAACAATCCGGTAGTGTTTACTGTTCATATAGCGAGTAACCCGCCTTATTGTACCCCCCTTACCAGATGCATCACGACCATCGAATAAAATGATTATTTTTTTTCCTGTTTTTTCAAGATGATTCTGTAATTTAATCAGCTCAACCTGATAAGGTTTTAATTCTTCGGTTTGAACATGCTTTTGCAGCGCTGTCTTAATGATATTTTTATAAAAGGGTTTTTCCAGTAAATGCTGGATTTGCTGAGAGGTTAACTGATTACCACCACCAAGATTTTTAATTATTTTCTGTTGATCTGCTAAAGAAAGGTAATTAGTTTTTTTCAAGGTGAGTTCAACTCCAGATGTTAATACTTGGATGCCAGTATTTTAGCGAAAATATATCTATATACTGCAATCAGATTCCTTATTAATTGTAGTATATAAATGCCGTATTTATGCTACTCCTAATCACTTAAAAATCAATATAAGCAAACTCTTCATTCAGTCATCTTGATCTACCTCAAGAACTATTTTCATCGCTTTGCTGAGGATTTTATTCATTTAATTAATAGAGACGATCCATTTACCCAGATACTCTAAAGGTTTTCTTTCTTATACCATTTAGTATGTTAGATTCACTATTCTGGAATTCGATCTATTCTGTCGCTTGAATAATTCCGCCATATAAAAGTACACGAGTAAAAACTACAGTTGATTTTGCCCGGCTTAGAGTTAAACCTGGATTCCGCAGCTGACTGCCCGCAAATTCACCAACTCAGTAGTTGTAGTTCATTCCGCGACCCGCCAGGAACACCCGGCCATAGACACTGGTATCGGCAGCAATACCGTCAACGCCACCGTAACGATGATTGTCATCGTCGATCCGGGTCCAGCTCACGCCTTCGTCATCAGAGCGATACACACCGTAAATGTAGACGCCATTAGTGAGCAGTCTACCCTTGAAGTAGACGGCTGCCGAATAGGATGAACCCGCAGCAGGAGCCCCTAAAGCGACTTTCATGGCGCCGTGCTGGTTCGTATTGCCTGTACTCACCTGTGTTCCTGTCAATTTCGTCCAGGTAGCACCTGAGTCTACGGAATGCCACAGGTTATTGGCGTCGGCCAGCCACAGATCACCCTCGACGAAGGGGTTGACCGCGAGGTCAGTATTGTTGAATCCGTATGAGTCCCAGGTTTGTGCACTGGCAGTGAAAGTGTGCCCTCCATCAGTGGAATAGTAAAACTTTCCTGCCGCAGGATTAATCCACCAATCTCCCCCATGGTCGTATGCGTAAACCTTATCGGGGTTTTGACGGTCGGCGACAATATGATAGGCGGCTCCCCACGCCGACACCGGTGCTGGAAGGTTGGTGGCTATCCAGCTGTTGCCGTTGTTAGTCGAGTAATAGGGAATCTGACCCGAGATCGACCAGATAATATTGGAACCGTCTGCAGTCACCGCTACTTTGGAATGATCTCCGGAATTAGAAGAGACAGGGGGTACCGTCTGGAATTTGGTCCAGGTCACACCCGCGTCGGTAGAGTAAGCGCCAGTTGATGTATCGCCGAAGCTTCCAACAGCCGCAATAAAGGCGGGGTCATCCCAGGCCATATCGATGCCGGTGCCATTGCCGAACCCCCCGAGCGGTGGCGATGCCCCCAGATTCGGTGAACGGGTTGGTGCTTCGCTCAGGGAGGTGTGGACATAAAGACCAGTATCGCCATGCGCGCTTGCCAGTACGTAGGAGGCGCCCGCAGGTGGCGACGTCATCTCGAGATTCACCATCTCTTCAATGCCGTTGACGTCGAAGGTCCAGTGAGGCTGCGACGCCGTGAAGGCTTCGCTGGTAGACCAGGGCCCACCACCGGTCACGTAAGTCACATGATTCGGGTCAAAGGGATCCATATCCAGATCGTCGACCCAGCCCGAGTACCCAGGATTAGCGACCGCAGTCGTCTCGCTCGCATCGTGATAGATCGTGCTGTCGCCCTCATCGCCGGACCTGCCGATCTCCGTCCAGGTCGCGCCGTCATCATCAGAGCGCATTGCGGCCTGCACCCAGGAACCGTTACCCCAGGTGCCTGAGACACCAATGACAATCTTCGTTGTCGAGCCGCTACCATACACTGAGAGGCCGCCGATACCACCAAAGTAGTTACCGCCAATCGACTTCGACTGGGTCAATAGCGCCCATGTCGTATCACCGTCAAACTTATACAACCATGATGGCGCGCCGCTGCCGGGACCCGAGCTTGAAGTAAAAGGCACGTAAAGCGTTCCGTCGGCAGAGCGAGCCATATGCGGTATGTATGGAAGAACGGGGGTCGCAGGGTCGCCGCTGGTAGCACTCGTCACCTCTGTGGGAATCGAGATCCCTGTCCAGCTAGCGCCACCATCGGTCGATTTGTAAAGATATGAGGAAAGACCCGCAAGGGCTTTGTAGTCGGGAGCAACCCCAACGTAAATGGTTTGGGTAGCACTCCCCGTGGACATAAAGCCCGTCGTCGGGACAGTGGTGTCGAACATAACAAACTCAACCCCGACGGGACTCCCGCTATTGGAATTACTGATGTCGCTTGCCGACATCTTATAGGAAGACAGTGTCGTGACCTGGTTCCAGTTCAGCCCTGAGTCCGTGCTTTTCCAAAGCCCTTGTGTGCGCGATGCATAGAACAGCGTTGACGGAAGATTTGGATCGACCATCAGTCGTTCGCCGATCCCCCGGCCCAGGTTATTCGCCCCGATCTCGAAGGGAAGATCCACGTAGTTCCATGAGTCGCCTTGATCGGAGGAGTAATAGAATCGTCCGTTTCCATACGAGACCGATATGCTGGTCGTCATATACACCTTGTTTGCATCCGTCGGATCGACAGCCATGCTCTCGGCACCCTGATGGTTAGCATCCTCTGGAGGAAATGCGTCGGCGAGTGGAATCCACTCAGAAATGCTATCGTCCCATCGGTACACACCATCCATATCGGTGCGAACATAGCGCAATTTGTTCACTGTCGGGTGATAGATGACGCCTGGGGTATATCCGCCACCACCCATTTTTACATTGGCCCATCCCGTTGAGGGTGGCACAGATGCTGCCAGGTCAACGCTAAAGCTCACGGTGCTGGTAGTGCTTGCCACAACATTGTTAGCGTCTTTCACCGAGAACACTACATTCGCTGCTGTGTAGCTGGCAGTAGGCGTACCTGTCACTACACCGCTGCCGGGGTCAAGGTTCAATCCCGCAGGCAATGTTCCAGATGTAATACTGAAGGTATAAGGTGTAACGCCACCACTGGGGGTCAAGGGCGAAAAGCTCGACATCGCCTCGTTAACCGTGAGGTTCTGTGCGGTGGTAGTTGCCGTGGCAGTAATCTGCACGGGTGCCGCTGCTACACTAAAGTTCACCGTACTGGTTGTAATTGCCACAACATTGTTAGCATCTTTTACTGAGAACACTACATTCGCTGCCGTGTAGGTGGTAGTAGCTGTGCCTGTCACTACACCGCTGCCGGGGTCAAGGTTCAATCCCGCAGGCAATGTTCCTGATGTAATGCTAAAGGTATAAGGCGTGACGCCACCACTGGGGGTCAAGGGCGAAAAGCTCGACATCGCCTCGTTAACCGTGAGGTTCTGTGCGGTGGTGGTTGCCGTGGCAGTAATCGGCACAGGTGCCGCAGCTACGCTAAAACTCACCGTGCTGGTTGTAGCTGCCACAACATTGTTGGCATCTTTTACTGAGAAGACAACATTCGCTGCCGTGTAAGTGGCAATAGCTGTGCCTGTCACTACACCGCTGCCGGGGTCAAGGTTCAATCCCGCAGGCAATGTTCCTGATGTAATGCTAAAGGTATAAGGTGTAACGCCACCACTGGGGGTCAAGGGCGAAAAGCTGGACATCGTCTCGTTAACCGTGAGGTTCTGTGTGGTGGTGGTTGCCGTGGCAGTAATCGCCACGGGGGCCGCAGCTACGCTAAAACTCACCGTGCTGGTTGTGCTTGCCAATGCATTGTTGGCATCCTTAACGGAGAAAACCACATTCGCCGTTGCATATGGAGCGGTAGGTATCCCATCCACTACTCCGGTACTTGTGTTATAGCTTAAACCGGTAGGCAGTGCTCCTGATGTAATGCTGAAAGTATATGGTGTTACACCTCCACTGGGCGTCAAGGGCGAGAAGCTGGTCATCGCCTGATCAACCCTGAGATTCTGTGCGGTGGTGGTTGCCGTGGCGGTAATCGGGACGGGTGCCGCAGCTACACTAAAGCTCACAGTACTGGTTGTGCTTGCCACAGCATTGTTAGCATCTTTCACCGAGAAAACCACAATCGCCGTTGCATATGGAGCAGTTGGTATTCCATCTACTACTCCGGTACTTGTGTTATAGCTTAAACCGGTAGGTAGTGTCCCTGATGTAATGCTGAAAGTATAAGGTGTTACACCACCGCTGGGCGACAGGGGCGAGAAGCTGGTCATCACCTGACCAACCGTGAGGTTCTGCGCAGTGCTGTTGACTGTTACAGAGATACCTTCATTTCCTGATGAACCAGCTGAGTTGTCTGACGAGGAGTCACCTGATCCTGTATCACCAGTATTCCCGGATGGGGTACTCGAGTTAGAACCGCCGCAGGCAGTCAACAATAATGTGGTCGATAGCATACTTACAAAGAGCACAGCAATTAAACTAAAACGTCTCATAAATAGTTTTCCTGGTAAAAATGTCCTGTCAGCTATACGGCAGTGGCTGATGTTGCTTGAATAAAAACGGAGGGTAATTTCTGAGGATGCGCATTGTACTGAAAGCATCCCGGTAATCCAGTCCAGTAGCTTAGACTTAATTTTAAAAAAATCATGGGGAATTCTAAAAATTTAACTCTTATTATGAAAGTCTATTGATCAATACGCACATGGCTAATAAATAAATTCATCTACCTGAGCATTCTTCGTACCTGTGCTTCGTGATAAACGAAACAAGGACATATATGGGCGCTTTCCATACACTTCTGGAAACCCATAATCATTACATAAACACATCAGTCTAAATGCAGCTGTAATAGAGTCTTCAGTACCAAATCAGGTTAAAGGTTCTATTTTTCCAGATTAAAACAACCATAATTATTTGCTGTTTTATCCAGTTTAAAATTCTGGTTAATCTAAATTTCCAAGTATAAAGTATCTCAATTAATTATCAAAAGAATTGAGAAATAATTGAGATTATCGCCTTTACCTTTTACAAGATAATGATAGGTTTAACTTTTGCCTTATAGCTTTAGTAAAGGTGTTACTAGTAAAATCCATCTCAAGCTCCACCTGTCTGGAAGAATGGATCAGTAAATTTTCAGCCCCAAAACCATTCTTAAACCCTCATCATTATGATTTGACAGCTTGATGAACTCCATTACCTGTGCAATCGCAAACAATCCCGCGCCTGAGGTTAACTGGTTATTTATGGTAACCAGTTTGTGCGGTAGAATATTTATAAGCCTGGATTGTTGCAGCCTTTTGGTGATGGCCTCCTGTGGCGCAACCCATTAAACAATCTTGACTTTTTACATTTTAAGGGCTTCTATAGGGATACAGGATCAACGTTCATGTCGAAAATTAAGTCGATGACTGATAGTGACGAGGACTTCAGGGCAGAAAATGACTATTTTCATTTCCGCTTTCACCTTTTGCGCGTCTCGCTTTGGGTGGCGATTATCTTCAGTGCTGCACTCATTCTGGCAGATTGGCTAGGGCTGAATAAACAGGCTAGTATCCACCTTACTTCTATCGAAATATTCTTTCTATCTGATGTTACACTGTCGATCTATCTGGGAACACGCAAGAATAGATTCACCACAGTGGCACTTCTATTTTTTACTGCCTGGTTTCTGGTCAACGTCTCGGCTTTATACTTTCTGACCAATAATGAATTTCGTGCGATCTGGTTCTTTATTTTGATTTTGGTCGCTTACACTATCCTTGGTTTATCTGCTGGATTGCTGGCTACGATACTCTCTTTTATCACCCTCATTGTGGCGAACCAATTTCTGTTAGCACCATTTTCTAGTAATACAATGGTTACAATGCTATTCGTTCTTTGCGCAAGTAGTGCATTCCTGTACTCCTATACACGACGCTTTGCTATTTATCGCCAGAACCTGAAAGAAGTAAACAATAAGCTTCGTGATTTAGCTCGCCATGACCCACTGACAGGCACCTTTAATGCACGTGCTTTTTACGAAAAGGCTGAGCTTATTTCACAACTGTCATTACGTTCGAAAACAACCTTCTCGATGTTGTTTATGGATATCGATCATTTTAAATTAATCAATGATCGCTACGGACACGAAGTCGGCGACATTGTCTTACAGGAATTTGTGGGTTGTCTTGTGGCAAATATAAGAGAAACTGACCTGCTAGGCCGTATTGGCGGTGAAGAATTTTTATTGTTACTTCCAGGAACCAAACTTGACGGGGCGAAGCAACTGGCGGAAAAATTGCGCCAGAAGGTTGAGAACCTCATACCAATAATAGGAGAAAAAAAGGTTCCATTCACAACCAGCATTGGCATCGCAGTGAGCCAGGACGGGCAGGATACGATTACTTTTCTTAAACAGGAGGCCGATCAGGCGATGTATCAATCCAAGGCGCAGGGCCGAAACCGTGTGACCATACTATCAGCCCCTGAAACTGAATAACTTGTGCGTTGCTCGTTAAGCTTCATCATTTATTACTCGTTGACATAAAAATTAAGATCTTTCATTTAACCTGAAATCGGCAGTTGTCCGCTTGCAATTGAGGTTAAGCCACTGTTTCATAAACCATGACAGTTGATGTCTATAATCACCCCATCGGTGCATCCAGCTACGAACTGAATTACAGGGCAGTCTCAGCGAAGAGAACCATTCTGCATATGAAAAATCAAACTGGCGCCATGGTCTGGCCGGGCTAATTTACACTATTGGGCATTCGCCCGGGAATAGCTCTCAAGCAGGGTTTTCGCCGCCCGGTGTAAGCGCTTACCGTCGAGGCCGCGCCGCTCCATATCCGCATACCATTCTTCTATAACCGGTTCGGATGCCTGTTTTGCCAGACTGGTTTCTGCCTCAGAGAGCATGAAAGTACCGTGATCATCCTTGAGAGCCAGTTCGCGACCCACCTTATCACCCCAGTCTGCTGCCTGGCCGAATTTTCTCGCCAGGTCGATACCGGAATTTCGATCAATAATGCGCTGTAAATCCGCAGGTAAAGCTTGATAGCGCTTTTCATTCATCGCAAACACAAAGGTCGAAGTGTACAAACCATAATCTCCCGAAAATTCTGTATGGTAAGGCAAGCCCTGTTCGATTTTGAGCACTGGGAAAACCTCAAATGGCAATACTGTACCATCGATGCTGCCTTCGCGTAGCGCTTTGGGGATCTCGGTCAATGGACTTTGCACCGGCCTCGCGCCGAGTGACATAAGCACCCCGTTGACCACCCGGGAAGGTCCGCGTAACCTAAGTCTCCTGAGGTCTTCAAGCTTGTGGACCTTCTTCTCACTTGTACTCAGTACACCCGGTCCATGCGTATGCACCGCCAGTACATGCAGATCTTTAAAAGAATCACCACCACGTATATAAGTTTCAAAATAATTCTGAAATGCCATCGAAGTAGCGGTCGCATTGGTTACCATGAATGGCAGCTCAAAGACTTCGGCCCTGGGAAAACGCTCGCGGCTGTAGCTGAGTAATGTGTGGGTAATATCGACGCCCCCCTCACTAACCTGGTCGATCAGATCTGCCGGTTTACCACCCAGTTCCATCGAATGATATAGCTTTACCTTTATTCTTCCATTCGATTCAGCTTCTATCTGTTCGGCCCATGGTGCCAACACCTTGCTGGGAATAAGCGCTTGCGCAGGTAACATTTGATGAAGGCGTAATATCACCTCAGCTGCATGGATGTTTGAAATGAAGATAAAAGAAAACAGGACAATAGATAATCGAAGAGTATATGGCATATCATTTTCCTTAGTATCTGTGAGGTTTACGCTATTTAAATAATAGCCCAAAAATCATCAATTTAAAGCTCTACTGAATAGAAACCCACCTCAGGTCATCCTGGAATCCTCAGTTGGACGAGTTGATTGTGCGTTTGAAGTGGTGTAGATCAAGAAGTTACAACGAAGAGATACGCAGCCTCAAACCTGCAATTCAGTTCATAGCGGGGGATGCACCGATTGAGTGATTATACTCATCAACTGTCATGGTTTATGAAACAACGGGTTAAACGCTATTGCGAGCGGTCAACTGCGGATTCCAGGTTGAATCAGGAATCGAGTAGATTTATGAGTGTTTAACCTAGAAAAATCAGTTGAGCGTGAAAAAGATGCGTAACAGATTGATGTGCCAGGTCTAAGCCAGGGATGGCTGTAGTTAGAGCAATGCAAGAGCAATTGCCGGCAAATCAAAAACACCGTAGTCACCTGATTGGTGAAGAGTGTGTTTTTGATTTTATCAGCTGCATTAAGG
>JBNKKI010000032.1:0-44210 GCA_050291745.1 Gammaproteobacteria bacterium
TTATTATTACAGGGAAATGCTTGGCTTGTGTCAGAAACATGGCCTATAAGAGAGCGGTGAGCATGATATGCTTGTCCTAATTATCTGCCTGAAAGCTGTGATGATGCTAACAGGTATCAATTCTTTTTTCAGGGCTGACTATTTATTTCTATTTTCACCACTGGTCATAACCTGTATTTTAGCCTTTAATGATTCTAATTTTCCTGGTTTACCCTGGGAAGGTTTTACACTCGACTGGTTTTTTTCTGATCAGGAACATCGAACAGGTATATTTCATGATGAGCGTAACCTGAATGCTTTATGGATCAGTTTACAAACCGCAGTTTCAGTTGCTTTGCTTTCACTGATCATAGGTACTATGGCAGCATTTTTATTTGAGCAGGAAGACTTCCGTTTTAAACAGTCTTTATTTTTCCTCGCTTTGACACCACTGGTTATACCCGGTGTTATCCTGGGTATTTCATTATTATTAGCGAGCAATAGTGCTGGATTATTTTTTGAAGAAAAATTGGGCTACGATTTTGAAATTCTACGCCCCAGTTTCGGACTGGTTGTATTAGGACAAATGTCTTTCATTTCTACCTTTGTCATGCTCGTAGTATCCGCCAGATTAAAAAAATTCGACTCATCTCTGGAAGAAGCAGCTTTAAATTTAGGAGCAACCAGACCTGAAGTTATTCGATATATCACTATCCCCTATTTAAAACCTGCATTAATAGGGGCAGGTTCGGTGGCATTTTTAATGAGTTTCGAAAACTTCAATACAACTTTATTTCTGGTTGGTTCGGATACCACTTTACCGATTTCCCTTTATCTGCAGGTTAGAGATGGCAGCACACCATTAATTAATGCCATTTCTTTCGTACTGATTGTATCTACCTCTATGTTAGCTTTAATTAACCTGTTATTGAGTAAAAAGAAAATTGATTAATTAATGCGTGTTTTTACTGTTATATCTTTTTTCAAATAATTGATTTTTTAAACGTGTAAAAAAACTTTCTTTTGGTAAATATAATTTTTCTGAAAGTGGTAATGTTTGTAGATAGCCATCCATACCCTTTGCCTGATTATTCAATTGATCTACCAGAGCGACTAATTCCTTTGCATTTTGTTTAATATCATCAGGATTATCGGAAAGCACTTTTGTTTTAGTTTTAATTTCACTGGCTAATGCATTCAGATCATCGCTTATTCCCCACATTTTCGCTCGAATTTCTGAGGAACTCACCAGCAAACGTCTTAATGATTCATCTTTAGAATCCAGATAACAGTGAATAACCAGGTCCATATCCAGAAAAATGATTTTACTGACTGTCTGAATCAATGAGACGACTGATTCATCCTTCTCTGCATAATTTTCATAAATTAACTCAATAAATTGACACATCATTTGATTATAACCACCTATATACCAGTTAGGTGTTAAACCAATTCTCGCATGTGCTCGTCCAATCTGAGACGTTTTTTCATAGTAGGAATTATCATATTCTCCCTTGAACATGGCATCCATCCAATGTTTCTTTTGTGCAGAACGTGCTCGATCTATCCCTGATTTATCAGGAAATAGTGGTTTCAATTCAGGCTCTTCCAGTATATGAGAATAAAATTTATCCAGCATTTTATCCATTGCTGGCTCAAGAATATGTTTTGCTTTCTGAAGTTGTGCAATTGTATTTTCATCAATATTCAGAAACTTGAGCCGTTTCTGCATTAACTCTCTATATGGCATATTTCCCCTCCTGTATCAGGGTTAAAGCATACAACATTGCTCAATAAAGTTCGAATATATAATCATGGATTCTACTGTTAATCCGTTGACTGGTTTTAATTGCGTAATACTTCCTTTATAACCTATAAGATCATAATCGACTTGTATGTATTTTCTTGCTTATGATGAATATCCTGCAGGTAAAACCTACTACGAAGTGATTCTAACTCAAGTAAATAGTGTCTCTATAATATAAATTAAAACCTGGATTCCGCAGTTGACCGCTCGCAATAAAGGTTAAGCAACTGTTTCATATACCATAGTCGTTGATGTGAATAATCACCATATCGGTGCATCTTGCTACGAACTGAATTACAGATTTGAGGCGGCGTATCTGTTCGTTGTGATTCTCTGGAATAGCTGGCTATTGAGCGTCGCTAAGCCTTGATCTACACCACCCCAAACACACAATCAACTCGTCCAACTGCAGATTCCAGGTTAAAGGCTTTTCTCTTAAAAACTATAAAGACTTAAAGAAGCGATCCTTACGGGGTATATAATAATTATCATAATTAAACGACATTACAACATTTCTGGATCGCCCTACAATTTCTTTTCTTGGCACCAGCCCGATAACTCGAGAGTCTGCACTTCGATCACGGTTATCTCCAAGTGCCAGATAATAACCCTGTGGAATTGTAACGTCTGAAAAGCTGGAATAAGCCGGAGATGAACCGCTATGTAAACGTATACTATGATTCAGACCAGACAGGTTCTCAGTAAAATCTGAAAATTCAGCCGTTGATGATTTAAACGAATAGTTCAATGCCTGCTGGTTAATATAGACGACATTATCATGCATAGAGATTGTATCTCCGGGTAGCCCTATCACTCTCTTGACCAGGCGTTTATCAGACTTTTCAGAGTCAAATACGATAATATCACCACGTTGAGGATTAGATATTTGATGTAATGAAATATGTGTAAAAGGAACTCTCAAATCATAGGCCATTTTATTAACGAAAATACGATCCCCCTCCAGAATGGTTGGTTTCATTGATCCGGTTGGAACGGTATTCCAGTCAGCAAATACACTACGAAAAACAAACATTAATACAATGAATAATAAGAAGGATTTATACTCTTTCCATTGACGGGATATGAATTGATTCAATTGAATGTCTCCTGTTTATGGTTAATTTCATAAATATCCAGATAAAATACTATGACCAGAATAAATTTATTTAATTCAATCATTTTCAACATTTGCTGTCTACCTAAGGAGACTCAGTCAGAAATTTTCCGGGATGTTCTGAAATCGCATCTATAATGTGACTTTTTAACGAAAATTATCGAAAAATCTGATGAAAGTACCTTATCCACAGTAGATTCATCCTGGTCTGACAGACACTGGAATATTTATGAAATTTGATATCAACAAAATGTTATCGGCTGATGTATATGATCATTCTGTCGGTAAAATCACATTAATCGAAACGCATATTTCCTGGGTTGTGTTAACGGGTGATTACGCATACAAAATAAAAAAACCAGTTAACTTTGGTTTTCTTGATTTTTCAACTTTACAAAAAAGGCTTCAGTTTTGTCATCAGGAATTAATCCTAAATCGTCGATTGACTCATGATCTTTATGTTGATGTTGTTGAAATTTCAATTCATCAGAATAGGTTTAGATTAAATCAGGGTAATGCGATTGAATATGCCATCAAAATGCGGCAATTTGATCAATCATCACAACTGGATGAAATGTTGGCTGTTAATCAAATTAAAGGTTATCACATGGATTCTATAGCTAAGTTAATAGCCCACTTTCACCAGAATATCGAAACTGCCGATGAAGACACTCAGTATGGTGATCCTGAACGCGTTTACAATCCCGTTGTTGAAAATTTCCGCCAGATAAGACAACAGCTGAATTTGAAATATCAGCAATATGATAAATCGCTGAATTCATTAGGAAAATGGAATGAAATTCAATTTTCTTTATTAAAAGCCATATTTCAGCAGAGAAAAGAAGACGGGTTTATTAGAGATTGCCATGGTGATTTGCATTGTCGCAATTTGATCTGGCTAGGAGATAAAACGACAATTGAAGCCGGGAAAGGCCCTATGGCTTTTGATTGTATTGAATTTAATGACAATTTACGCTGGATAGATGTTATCAACGAAATTGCGTTTCTGGTGATGGATCTAAAACATAATAATCGCCAGAAGCTCGCTAATCGATTGTTAAACAGTTATCTAGAACAGACTGGAGATTATGAAGGGCTTACTGTGTTACCATTTTATTTGTGTTACCGATCAATGGTAAGAGCCAAAGTAGCTGTTTTACAACTCCATCGAGAGGATGAATCGTTGAATGCCCTTCTATTGAATGAGTTCGAATCCTACCTTGAGCTTGCAAAAAATTATACTAAAAAGAAAGATGCCAGAATCATTATTATGCGAGGCGTTTCAGCGAGTGGTAAAAGTACAGTGTCCCAACAAATAGTTGAGGAAACGGGTGCAATACGAATTCGTTCTGATGTTGAAAGAAAGCGTCATTATCAAGCAACTGGAAATATTCAATCTAGCAATGAAATTAATACTGGAATGTATGATAAGAAGATATCTGAATTGACTTATCATAGATTACTAGTACTGACATCACAGATTATCAAAGCCGGATTTAGTGTCATAGTCGATGCCGCATTTCTTCAGCAGCAACAAATTCAGCCTTTTCTGGATCTTTCAAGCAAGCTTAAATGTTACAGTGTAATAATCGAATTAACAGCGCCGGAAGCCATATTACGAAAAAGAATAAGGAATAGGAAAAATGATATTTCTGATGCTGATTTGCAGGTGCTTGACTATCAGTTATCAAATTGGCAGCCACTAAAAAAAGTAGAACGAACTGAGTATTTTTCGATCAATACCAATGAACCTCAGCAATTACAGGATTTATTTCAGGATTTAGCACGATAATAATTGTATAAACTGCTGCTCAGCCTCACTGTGCAGTTGAGACTGAGCAGGTAAAATCAAGCAAGAAATTTAAAAAGTCATTTCAACCGTTTGAGACCTTCCGCGTTCAGCAGAAGCAACATAAGATGGAATTTTATCAAAATTAAGATACTTATAGATTTCAGCGCCCAGGCTATCTATTTTACTAGCATATTCCATATATTCTTCTACCGTTGGCAGTTTCCCTAAAATTGCGGCTATTGCTGCCAGTTCAGCTGACGCCAGAAATACATCGGCTCCCTGACCCAGGCGATTAGGGAAATTACGGGTTGAAGTAGAAACTGCGGTAGAATTTGCCGCTATTCTCGCCTGATTCCCCATACATAGAGAACAGCCAGGCATTTCTGTTCGAGCACCAGATGCTGCGTAAATATTATAAATGCCCTCTTCCATTAATTGTTTTTCATCCATTTTGGTGGGTGGCGCGACCCATAGACGTGTTGGAATCACAGCATCAGAGGCTTCCAGTAATTTAGCTGCTGCACGGAAGTGACCTATATTTGTCATACAGGAACCTATAAAAACTTCATCTATTTGACGACCAGCAATTTCTGATAATGGTTTAACGTCATCAGGGTCATTTGGACAGGCCAGTAGAGGTTCTTTAATCTCTGACATATTAATTTCAATGACTTCTGCATATTCAGCATCTTCATCGGCTGTCATTAATGATGGATTTTCAAGCCACTCCTCCATTGCCCGAACACGCCTTTCCAGAGTTCGAACATCCTGATAACCATTATCAATCATCCAGCGCATCATAGTAATATTTGAGCGTAGGTATTCGGCTACTGAATCTACAGACAGGGCAATTGTACAACCACCAGCAGAACGTTCTGCAGAAGCATCAGATAATTCAAATGCCTGCTCTACCTTGAGATCTGGTAAGCCCTGAATTTCCAGAATACGTCCATTATAAACATTCTTTTTACCTTTCTTTTCAATGGTTAATAAATCACGCTTAAGGGCTTCATAAGGGATTGAATTAACAAGATCACGTAAAGTTATTCCCGGTTGCATTTCACCAGTAAATTTAACCAGTACTGATTCTGGCATATCCAGAGGGATTACACCTAAAGCAGCACCAAAAGCAACCAGACCGGAACCGGCTGGAAATGAAATACCAAGAGGGAATCGAGTATGCGAATCACCACCGGTTCCAACCTGATCCGGTAATAACATTCTGTTTAACCAGGAATGGATAACACCATCACCAGGGCGTAATGAAACACCACCACGAGTTTGAATAAAATCCGGTAAGGAATGTTGTGTAGTCACATCAACCGGCTTGGGATATGCCGCAGTATGGCAGAAAGACTGCATCACCAGATCCGCTGAAAATCCCAGACAGGCCAGCTCTTTAAGTTCATCACGAGTCATAGGGCCAGTAGTATCCTGAGAGCCAACCGTACTCATGCGTGGCTCACAATAGGTTCCAGGGCGAATACCTTCAACGCCACAGGCTTTTCCAACCATTTTCTGAGCAAGTGTGAATCCTTTACTACTGGATTCGGGATCGACAGGTCTACGAAATATCCGGGTTGGTTCCAGCCCCAGGTTTTCACGGGCACGTTCAGTTAAAGTCCTGCCAATAATTAATGGAATACGGCCACCAGCCTGAGCTTCATCAAGAAGTACTTCTGTTTTTAAGTTAAATTCAGTAATTACCTCACCAGTCTCATTGAGTATTTTACCTTCATAGGGTTTCAGGGTAATGACATCACCCATATTTAAATTATCAACGGGACATTCGATAGCTAAAGCACCAGAGTCTTCTAGTGTATTAAAGAATATAGGTGCAATTTTACTGCCCAGCACAACACCACCCTGACGCTTGTTGGGAACATATGGAATATCATCACCGGTAGCCCAGAGTACTGAATTAGTAGCAGATTTTCTGGATGAACCGGTTCCAACGACATCACCTACATAAGCGACATGATTACCTTTTAGCTTTAATTCTTCAATTTGAGCAATTGCATTGCTAATCCCTTCTCGTGGATTTTTTAACATTGCCAATGCATGTAAAGGGATATCGGGGCGAGACCAGGCATCCTGAGCAGGAGATAAGTCATCGGTATTTGTTTCCCCTGTTACCTTGAAAACGGTGAGCTTAATTTCTTCTGCAACTTTATCTTTTCGTGTAAACCATTCAGCGTCAGCCCAGGATTGCATCACAGCAATAGCATTTTCATTGCCTGCTTTTGCTTTATCATTGATGTCATGAAAAGCATCGAAGATTAAAAGGGTATATTTCAACTGTTCTGCAGCCAGTTCACCAAGCTGCTGATCATCCAGTAAGGCAATAAGGGGCTGAATGTTATAGCCACCCATCATCGTACCCAGTAATTTCACAGCATGCTGCTTATCTATCAAAGGGGATTCAGCCCCTCCATTGGCAATATCAGCCAAAAAGCCAGCTTTCACATAGGCTGCCTCATCCACACCGGGAGGAACCCGATTTGTGAGTAAATCCACAAGAAGTTCTTTATCTTCCGAGCCAGGATTTTTGAGTAATTCAACCAGATCAGCGACCTGTTCAGCTGTTAATGGTAAGGGTGGAATACCCTCTGCGGCACGCTGTTCTACGTGTTCTTGATAGGCTTTTAACATGGGAACCTCAAAGTTGATAATTCATATCGATATCGGTATGAAGAAGTGGCTGTGCAATATAGCGGAACACACAGGCAAATTCAATTTCTATACATTTTTGTAAGGTTTAATAAAACTTGCTTTTGATTAACAAATAGCTGTATTTATACGCTAATTGATGGATTATCTGATATTGATATAAATGAACAATATAGGCGTAGCTTTGAATTTATCAGAGATAATTGCATTGTCAAATTATCATTATTAAGCAACACTAATAACAGAATCAGGGCAAATTTCTTCAAAACTATTTGAAGATAAAATTTCCAGGAAGCCACGTGCCTGAGGCGTTAAAAATTTTCCCCGACGAATTACAGCACCATAGATTTGTTTGGGGAAATATTTACCCAGTGATATGGCTGATAAGTTTTCATTACCTGTCAGACATAAACAACTGACGATAGAAATACCCATACCCTCCTCCACATATTTTTTAATGACTTCCCAGCCCCCCACTTCCATGGAAACCTTATAGGAAACATTATGTTCAGAAAATATTTTATCTACCTTACGCCAGGTTGATAATTCCCGTGGAGGTAAAATTAATCCAAAAGGAGAAATATCCTTTAAATCTATATTCTTTTTCCCAGCCAGAGGATGATCTAAAGGTGTGATTAAAACAGGCTCGTACTCAAATAATGGTTCAAAAACCATATTATCACTTTCGGCTGCATCAGTGCCGACGGCAAAATCAACACTATCCGCTTTTAATAATACGCGGCCTACTTTACCGGTATTATTGGATAATTTGACATGGACACCCGGGTATTCTTTATTAAATAACTTTATATATTTCGGTAGCAGATACATGCATGCGGTTTGTCCTGCTGTAATATGCAGTTCGCCATTTTCAGTACGTCCTGCGATATCATTAAAATTCTTAGTTAAGTTATCAATACCACTAATTAATGGTTTTGATAATTCATACAATATTTTACCATCTGGCGTTAAATTTATAACCGGACCCCGACGCTCAAAAACCTGAACACAAAGTTCCCGTTCTAAAGCTCTAATTTGTAAAGAAACTGTTGGTTGAGATAGAAATAGTTCTTCACCTGCTTTTGAAATGCTTTTCGTTTCAACCGCTTTGCAAAAAGCGCGAAGCTGTTTTAATCGATTCTGTTTATAACTTGGTGGAGAAATACTCATTTTTGCACCTTTAATTTAACTAAATATTATTATATCTACATTTTAAACGTTTTTTTATGTTTATGGTTAATCTCAAATTTTAGAAAACTAGCAGGATAACAAATATTAGAAAGAAATTATGAGTGTTATTCAGCTTTTTGAAAGCAAACTGTTACTTTTAAACCTTTACCAGTATCAGGATCGGATTCTTCCATGATAAAACTGGCATCAAGTAATTCGACCACACGTTTGACAATCGATAAACCTATACCACAACCTGGGGTTTGATGATTTTCTTCCCGATAGAATCGTTGTAAAACCAGTTCACGGTTTTCAGCTGGTATTCCCGGACCATTATCTTTAATGATTAGACAGGCTTTATTGTCTATTTCAGATAAATAAACTTCAACTTCACCTTCATGTTGAGTATATAAAACTGCATTATTTAATAAATTTCTAATAAGCAATCTCAGTGAAGTATCTTCAGCACTGACCGTCAAATCGTCGCTCTGGCATATAGAAAGTTCTACATTTTTTGACTGTGCTAATGGTACTAGCAGGGCAACTTCTTCCAGCACTAGATTTGACAGATTAATTGGTTTTAATTTTTCACCAAAAGATTCAGGTTCAAGTCTCGCCAGAGCAAGAATTTGATCCACCATATGGGTTGTTCGGTCGATACCCTGTAATACATGATTGATAGAATCTATGCGGTCTTCCTTATTAGTGGCAGATTTAGCCAGTTCTGCATGAATTTTCACAGCTGCCAAGGGGGTTCTTAATTCATGCGCGGCGTCAGAGGTAATTCTTTTTTCAACAGCCAGTGTGTCGCTAAGACGTGAAAGCAATTGATTCACCGCCCTGGTAATCGTTTTAATCTCAGTCGGTGCTTTTTCTACGGATATTGATTGCAGATTATCTGAACCAATTTTGTGAATTTGAGATGCCAGAATTTTAATCGATAATAATCCCCTGCTAATCGCAAACCACATAGTAATAGCTATGACCGGTATCAATATAAAATATAAAATTGCCAGATCAAAACTTATAGCGCCAATCAGGTCGTGGCGTACATCAATTCTTTCAGCGGTAATACTACGATATCGAGAATCCTGGCTAGTCAGGCTAAAAATTCGCCATTGATAATCAAAAAAATAATTATCACTAAAGCCGTTTTCCTGAGTAATTGGCGTAATAGGTACATTTTGTGATTTTAAAATCAAATTACCAACATCATCCCATACCTGGAAACCCAGTTTGGTTTCATACAGGTGACCGGAACCCGTCTCTTCGTGATTTTGATCAGATTCACTCTCAAAAGGTGGACGTAACCGATTTTCATTTAGAAATTGCTGAATACTGGACAAATTATTGGCATCAGTATCAGCCTGTACCAGACTCAATATTAAACGAGCAGAGCGAGCAAGTTGGGCATCAAATAATTCACGGGCCTCATACTGGATATGGATATATCCGTAAATAGCACCACCTCCAACCAGAATCAGTGAAACGAGCAACAGTCGAATCATCAGGTGAAATCTAATTGACATTATTCTCTTATCCTTCTTTGGCGATGATGTATCCAACGCCACGAACTGTTTTAATCAATTCTGATCCAAACTTTTTTCGTAAATGATGGATATGAACTTCAATAGTATTACTCCCTATTTCATCGCCCCAGCTATATAATTTCTGTTCTAAATACGCTTTTGATAAAACTCTACCAGCACTTGAGAGTAATTCTTCGAGCAGGGAAAATTCACGTCTGGATAAGTCAACTATCTGATTATCCAGTTTTACAGTATGAGCAGCTGGATCCACCTGTATATTTTTATATGTAATCAAGTGTTCAGATATGCCTCTTGATCGACGAGTTAACGCTCTAATTCGAGCACACAATTCTGCAAATTCGAAGGGTTTTACCAGATAGTCATCAGCCCCTGCATCTAACCCATCAACTCTATCTGATAAAGCATCCCGTGCAGTCAGGATTAACACGGGTTGTTTATATCCACTTTTGCGAGTCTGTTTTAAAACTTCAAGGCCACTCATTTTAGGTAAACCGATATCAAGTACCACCACATCGTAATCTGTATCTGTCATGGCATAAATGGCTGATTCTCCATTTTTGACCCAGTCTACCGAGTACTTCTCACGTTGGAACCCGGCATATACGCCTTCTCCCAACAAAATGTCATCTTCAACTAATAAAATTCTCACCGATATAATCTCTGCAACATGATCTTGTTATTGATTCATAAATATTGAGTTAAACCAGGGTTCCAGCAACTTATCAGCAATTTCATAAGTATGCTGACAATGCTCAGAAATATTCATCAATATTTGTTCCCGGTTCTGAACACAATCAGATTCTCCGATCAAATCACTAGCAAATTTCTCTGTTAAGGAACTGATTAAATCTTCCGACATCTCCAGGTGAAACTGTATCGCCATGGTATTTCCCAGTATATATGCCTGGCAGGCAGTACACTGACTAGTAGCCATTGAAATAGCGCCAGATGGAGGAGAAAAAACATGCGCATGCCACTGAAAAACCGTAAATTCCTGAGGTAGCTGCGCAAACCAGGGATGATCAAAAGCTGCTGGTAATAACTGAACATTATGCCAGCCGACCTCAACGCTATCAGCTTGCCAGACTTTACCACCCAGTGCTTTACTGAGTAACTGGGCTCCCAGACAAATACCTAAAACAGGCACTGACTGTTTCTTCGCCTTTTGAATAAGAGACATTTCCTGCAACATCCACTCAGTCGGCTCATTCACATTACCAACGCCACCCATAAAGACCAGAGCACTGATATCTTCAAGATCCATTGGTACTTGCTTGCCATCCTCAAGACACTTAAGCTGGTAGGGATACTTCAGCCGATCAAGCAACTTCACCAGATACCCGGGAGGTTCACTAGTTGCATGACTAAATATTCTGACAGGTTTCATGCTAAATAAAAATTCCTTAAGTTTGGAGATTCGGACCAATTCAAGTCATAATACACAATGATGGAACATACAATAACTTTACCATACTGGCTCTTCATACTCCTGCTTGTATTTGCAATATTTCTGCTTTTGGACAGAGTATTCTTACCCGGCATGCGGTGGTATTTGCGACGTCGGGTCAACAAACTCATCAAGGAAGTTAACACCCGCCTTGACATTGAAATCAGACCTTTTCAGCTTACCAGAAAACAGGCCTTAATCGACCAGTTAATATTTGATGATAAAGTGATCGAAGCGATAAAGGAATATGCCAAAGAGCATAATATGCCATCTGAGGTAGCTCAAGCTAAAGCATTAAAATATGCCACAGAAATAGCGCCGACCTTTAATGCTTATATCTATTTTCGATTCGGTTACTGGCTGGCTAAAAAAATTAGCAGATTAATTTATCGGGTCCGGGTCGGTTTTTATGATGAGAACCAGCTTAAAGATATCAAATTGAATTCCAGTGTGGTTTTTGTGATGAATCATCGCAGTAATATGGATTACGTGCTGGTTTCGTTTCTTGCCGCTGAAAAAACGGCGTTATCTTATGCTGTTGGAGAATGGGCTAGAATCTGGCCACTTCAAACACTGATTAAATCTATGGGTGCTTTCTTTGTTCGACGTAATTCTCGTAATGCACTGTATCGTCGGGTATTAGAACGTTATGTGAACCTGGCGACTCGTGCAGGAGTCTGTCAGGCCGTATTTCTGGAAGGAGGCCTTAGCATTGATGGTAAAATGCGTGAACCCAGACTGGGTTTTATGGATTATATGCTCAGGGATTATCACCCTGATATTGATAGAGATATTGTATTTATTCCAGTTGGTATCAATTATGATCGAGTTATTGAAGATAGAAGTTTAACTCGTAAACTAAATACCAGGGTCTCAAAACGCAGTGGATGGTTCGTCCTAAAAACCACGATCAGATTTTTCTTTAAAACATTAATGATGAAAAGAAAGGCCCGTTGGAAACGTTTTGGTTATGCCAGTGTCAACTTTGGTAAACCTGTTTTTGCACAGCAATACTGTGAGCAACAAAAAATAGATTTTAGTCAACTGGATCAGGATACGCGATTTAAATTCATTGAAAACCTGTCCAATGATTTAATGCAGCATATCAGGCAGGTAATTCCAATACTGCCTGTAGCCCTTATGTCAGAAATAGTATTAAAGAATAGTTTACAGTGGACAAGTGAACTGGAGCTTAAGGCTGATGCTATGACACGTATCAAGCAATTACACAATCTAGGAGCTCCCATTAATATTTCTGCAAATGCCTGTGAGCATGTATTAACGGCTGCACTCGATATTTTAAGTGGACGTGGCCTGGTGGAGTTTAAGGATGAATTGTATAAAGCCGATGAAGAATCTAAAGATATTTTACATTACTACGCTAATTCTATTGTGCATTGGCAATCAGGGGGTGAGAGCTGATATGTCTCAAACAAATCATCAATCTGAGTGTGTTATTTTATTACATGGTCTGGCTCGCACCCACTTATCTATGTCCAGCATGGAGTCCGTACTCAAAAAAAACGGTTATTATGTCGCTAATATTAATTATCCCTCCCGTAAACTACCCATATCAGATCTTGCATCTATCGCTATTGAGGAAGGTTTAAATCAATGCCGTAAGCAAAATTTAGAAACCATTCATTTCGTTACCCATTCACTGGGAGGAATTCTGGTTAGACAATATACCCACCTACATGTTATCCCTGAGCTTAAGCGAGTGATCATGCTTGGTCCGCCCAATAAGGGAAGCGAAACTGTCGACAAACTAAAAAATCTACCAGGTTTTACACTAATAAATGGTCCGGCAGGACATGAACTTGGTACTGCAGAAAGTGATCTTCCCAATAAACTCGGCCCTGTGAATTTTGAATTGGGAGTTATTGCAGGAAAAAGAAGTATTAACCCTATTTTATCAAGCCTGATAGAAGGTCAGGATGATGGAAAAGTCAGTGTAGAACACACTAAAATTGAAGGTATGAAAGATTTCATCGCTTTACCCACAACTCACACTTTTATGATGAGAAATCAACAAACTATTCATCAAACTCTATATTTTCTTGATCATGGTGTATTTGATCATTAATTTTGAAAAATCATTGTGCATGAAAAGCAACCTTGCAGAAGAAGATACTTCAACCTAGAATCCGCAGTTGGACGAGCTGATTGTACGTTTGAGGTGGTGTAGATCAAGGCGTAACGACGCGGAATAGCGAGCTATTCCAAGGAGTTACAACGAAGAGATACGCCGCCTCAAACCTGCAATTCAGTTCGTAGTGGGATTCACCGATTGGGTGATTATGCTCATCAACTGTAATCGTTTATGAAACAGTGGGTTAATCTCTATTGCGAGCGGTCAACTGCGGAATCCAGGATCATGAAAGGCAGTTATGCATTCCTGACAATAGCGCCTGCATTGTTCTACCTTCGCTCATCCTTAAGCTCGTACTTCCCCAAGCACCCATGAAGTCATTACGACAGCCACCCCAGGTTTAGGCCTGCATATAAAACTGTTTAGTAACTTTTTCACACTCAACTGATTTTTCCAGATTAAGAATTTTACTTTAAGTTTAATTTAATCTAAGCCAGTTAAGCTGTACTCATTCACGTTCAACTGATTTTTCTAGGTTGAAACCTGAGATGTGATTTTCTTTTTACTGTTTTTGTGGAGTACCTATTGTGAAAACGATATTTCCCGGCAAAATCTCAACGCCCATTTTAGTGAGTAATTCTTTATGAAGATAAGCTTACTCATTTTATTTATCAGCAGTCTTTCAGCCTGTAGTCACTTTTTGCCGCAAAAAGTAGAACCATGGGAGCGTGGAATAATGGCACGCCAAAACATGTCCTTATCACCTGACCCGGTACAAACAGGGCTTGATGAACATATCTATTTCAGTAAAGAAGCGGCTACTGGAGGTAATGGTGTTGGTGGCGGAGGTTGCGGATGCAATTAACAAAAAAATTAAGTCTGGCTGTATGTACTTTATTGTCGGCCAACCAAGCTCAGGCATCTGACATATTATATGATTTATCAGTCTTAAATTATTCTGAAAAAGATAATCAGCAACAGGATCGGGTGTCTGTCTTTGAACCTGTACTTTCAGTGACTCAACAAAATAGTGAATTTGATTATATAAAATTTGATATCGTATTAGACAGTTTAACCGGGGCTTCACCCAATGGAGCTAATGCATCCAGTCAGGCACAGAATTTCAAAAACAATTCTACCAAAGCTGGAGTAACGCCTTTAGACCCACGTTTTAATGATGACAGGGTTGCTATAGATATTAGCTGGATGAAACCATTAAGCCGACTTTCTCGTTATATAGGTGGTTTATCTCTGTCTAATGAGTCGGACTACCGTTCTGCTGGCTTCAATTATACTCACTTTCAGGATATTAATAACAAACTTACGACTCTGTCTATTGGTGGCGCATACAGCTATGATGCATTTAACCCGAATGGTGGATTACATGATGGATTTACCTCAATATATGCAACAACACCAACACCCACAGTAACACATACAGTCACTTCTGCTTCAGGTGGTAGAGGCGGCGGGGAAAATATCAGCTTATTTCCCGGAGAAATCAAACAAAGCTTCGACGGTATTTTAGGAATCTCACATATTCTTAACGCTTACACCCTGTTAAATTTGAACTATGGCCTGAGTTATGTTGATGGCTACCAGACTGATCCATATAAGTATGTTTCAGTTATAAATAATCTGGGATTTCCAGTTGATTATGTCTATGAGAAAAGACCTGATACACGTTTGAAACAAACCATTAAAGGCAGTCTGGTCACAGCGATAGGTGATGATTCACTTCATCTTGAATATCGTAATTATTCAGATAGCTGGGGTGTCAGAGCAAATACCTATGACGTTAAATACTACTTTGAGTTAGGGAATAAACTTACCATCAGACCACATTATAGATATAGTAAACAGGATAAAGCTGACTTTTTTAAGATCAGCCTTAATCAAGGTGCTCCAAATCCACAATATGTTTCCGCTGACTATCGTTTATCTGATATGGAGACAGTAACAACGGGAGGAATGATCGAATATCATATGAATGATGATATGACTTTGAGCCTTAATGTAGAAAAAATGATACAAACCGGAAACAGTTACCCGGCTGAGGCTATAGGCGATCAACGCTTAAATGACATGTTTCCTGACCTCGAATTCTGGGCAATCACGGTCGGAATAAAGGGTCGATGGTAAAGCAGAGTTCTTAATAATCGAAACTGGAGAGTTAACTTTAATTTTCCAGTTTCACATAATAAAACAGCTCTGTAGTATTTTTAGGATTTATTGGCATGTACCCAAAATCGCAAAAATGCCAATGCAGCCTGGTTTATACTATCACCATAAAAAATGACTCCATCCTCATGCCCTTTCATGATCAGTGTCTGATACTGTTGCAAACTTCCCTGATGATATAATAGAGATACTTCTATGGCCATTTCGCGTGTTCCATATTCAACAGATTGTTCTGTAACAGGATAATGATGATTCAACCCAAACTGCCACAATTTTGGCGAGTGTATATGAAGTACACATTTGATAGATGAATCCAACTGGTAAAACATTGCATGTGTGAGAGCTTCTGATGAGGGTTTAAGGGGGCCAGAGGCGACCACATGATTGCCAGCAATATCACAGGACTCAACACAAACATAGTGATTCGGGGTTAATTCATCAAGATGACCTGTTTGCGAGCCAGAAATTATGAATGTCGATTTATGCTGTCGGGAACGTTGACTTAAATTGCCAAACCCATAACCTTCATAACGCGATACATCCTGGCCTATCAGGCCCAGATTAAATAAGATTGAGCGCCAACAATTCAATTCCTGCAGGTTTTCTGTAGTTGGTTCTGAACAGGAAAAATCAAGCTGATACTTGATAATATCTTCCGTACCACCCATAAACATCTCCATAAAATTAAAAATAAGCTATTTTCTCACAAAAAACTTACCTATATTAACTATAAAGCAGCATTTTTTACAATAAATGTGCTATTAATAAATGGGGTCAACACCCTTAATTGCTCTATTATAAAAATTGATTTACACTATTATTAACCTTACAAAGCTAGAGGATATTGAAATGCCAAGAAAACCGAGATTTTATTTACCCGATTACCCGGTGCATATCGTCCAGCGAGGTCATAATAAAAACAATGTATTTTTCGAAAATGAAGATTACAAAATCTACCTCGAATGGTTACAGGCAGGATCGGAATGGTATCAGGTTCCGGTACATGCTTATGCACTATTGCCCAATGAAATTCATCTACTGGTTTCTCCCCCAGATAAAGAATCAGCAAGTCGAATGATGCAATATCAGGGTCGCTGCTATGTACCTTATATCAATAACACTTACAATAAAACCGGAACACTCTGGCAGGGGCGCTATAAAGCCAGCCTGATCGATCCAGAAACTCAATTCCTGAATTGTATGCACTATATTGAAAATCTACCTGTGCGGGATAAGCTGGTGAAATCACCTGGTGCTTATAAATGGTCCAGTTATAAATTTAATGCTCAGGGTAAGAAAAATGCCCTTATCACTCCGCATGAAAAATACACTGAAATTGCAAAAGGCGATAAGACCAGACAGGAAAAATATACAACGGCAGCTAAAGCAGGCTTAAGTGAAGAATTGGCTACTGATATTCAAGATGCCTGGCAAACCGGTACGCCATTAGGATCTGATAAATTTAAGAAAATGGTAGAACGAAAATTGAAAATTAAGGTCGGTCATGCAAAACGTGGACGTCCACGTAAAAACCCGGCTTAACATAATTCTAAGCGTTATTCGGCAGTAATCCAAAAACCGGTCAAAGCTCCTGACTCCAAAATATCATATTGGTGTCAGGAGTAGACAATGACAAATTTATAATTCAGGTTGCTTTGATCCAATTTCAGGCATATTTATCTGCGGTAGCGCTTCCAGTAATCTTGCATACTCTCTAAATGGTAAAAACGCATCCTCCGTCATAAGTTCACGATATAGAGTAAATACTCATTTCATTTATTAACATTAGTAAGGAAAAGAATTATGAAAAAGAACCCTGTTGTATTAATCGTTGATGATCAGGAAGTATTTGACTTAATACACCCTTTATTAAAAAAGGCCCTCAATACAACAAACCTTATTCATTGTAATACACACGAAGATGCAATGAATTATGTCGCTTCGGATCAACAGGCAGACATGATTTTTGCTGATTGGGCTTTAACCAGGCATATTTTCATTGATGGTGTGCGAAGTGACCTGGAAAATCACAATACTCCTGTTGTAATTATGTCGGAAGATTCAAAAATAAAAAATATCGCTCTGAATGAGCTGGAAAGTAAATCCACTTTCTTCCTGGCTAAACCTTTTCTAAAAAAAGGCTTTCTTAAGAAATTGAATAAAGTTCTGGATGTCATGGAACACCGCAGAAAACAAAGACTACATCCGGAAAAAAATTACCAGCTGAGTATAGAGTTTGATGATAATCAAACAGTATCATTACAACTTGTAGATATTTCAATAGACGGCTGCCTTTTGAGAGCCCATATTGATGACAGTCGAAGATTTAATATTTATCAACAAACAACTGTACAATTTAAAATTGATGAATTTAACCTGCCATTATCTGGAGAAGTTTACCGAATAGGCCATGACAGACCCATACCGGAAGCACGCGATACCGTACTCATCATGATAAAATTTGGCGAATCAAAAACGCAATATAGTGCTCTACAGGAAGTTATAGATGAATTAAATCAACGTTGGTAGTAATATTTTTAATCAGATAAGGCCTGTTATCACTATGCCCCTTTAATCTCAGAACCTGTTTAGCTACTAAAAAATCGACAGCAACACTGGCACGATTCTTAGCCGGGAATTTCGCATATTTACTCTTTAACCTAGAAAAATCAGTTGAATCATGAAAGTCTACGTAACACCTTAATGCAGCTGATAAAATCAAAAACACACTCTTCACCAATCAGGTGACTACGGTGTTTTTGATATTACCAGGCACATCAATCTGTTACGCATCTTTTTCACGCTCAACTGATTTTTCTAGGTTTAAGGTATTGCATAAACAAAGAAAATTCTTATCAGTTCATGATTTTGTAACCTGACAGAAAAACACCCATTAGCTCGGGAAATAACTTGTTTAAGTTTTAACCTGAATTCCAGGTTTAAAACTCAATACGAAATCCACCTGTAATTGTGTATTGACTGGTATCTTTGTGCCCCAGCATATTTTCATATTGCACAAAAGCTGATCTTCCTTCTGTCAGCGCAGCAGTTAAACCTAGCCCCAGATAGAAATAATCCTGATCAGGATCATCTGTAAGAACAGAAAAATTTGAATTAGTGGAATCACTAACAAAGCTAGCGATGATAGCCCTGCCATCATTTTTAAACTCATGCTCCCAGTCAAAAGACAGGCTTGGAATAAAAACACCATATTGAGTACTGTAAGCCAGTGACATACTACCACTAATAGTGGCTATCAATGATTCGATATTCTGGTTGCCAATATCCATACTCAAGCCTGAGTATGTTGATGATGTTTCCTGATAACCATCAACGTCTACACGCAAATAATTGATTCGCGCCTGGGGAACAAAAGAAATATTTTGATAGTTAAATTCATATCCGCCACCAAAGCTAAGTGCAAATTCTGAACCATCTGTATTTCCCTGTAAATTTTGATTGATACTGGCAATTGTATATTCCCGATCGTTATCGTATTTATTCAGACCAAAACTCATTATACCATCCACAAATGCTCTCTCTGACCCGTAATAACTACCATACATTGACAGGCTATAGCCACTGATATCCAGTGTGCTTGATTGACCTATGTACTCGGAATTAGTGGATATGTAATTGAGAGCCCCCCCAAGTACAAACTGATCCGAAAAGCGGTAATCGGACCCGAGAGTCAGGCCATTGGTTTTAAACTCAAAACCCGCTTCATTCGCTGTTGTATCTGTATCCCCGAAACTAATATTACCATTAGCAAATACGCCAAAGCGGCTGGCGATTGATGAAGAATCGGCTGCAGCTGCTCCACCTCTTTGTGATTTAGTAAGCTCTCTTATGACAAAAGAAGGCAATTGCTCTCCCTGAATCGATATAGAAATATTTTCGAGACTGGGACCCGTAACGCCATTTCTTAGAGCACCAAGACGATGAAGTATGTGTTTATTTCTGGTACGTGCGAAAGTAATTGTATTCCTGCCCTGGGCAGCAATCTCATCAGGTAATAATTGTTGCAGGGCTGAAATAATTTCCTGATCAGAAGCTGTTGCAAGATAATCACAGAGAGCTAAAAGACTCTGTTCCTCAGTACTCAATTCACTGTCAGATGCCTGTACAGCAGGACAGGCATTATCAAGTGATCCGGCAATGGATCGTTGAGTTTGTGTTAAGCCACTTATCCCGGCTATCGGATTAATCTGGAATCTGGCAGATGCCCCAGATGGAATGGATGCACTAACTTTAAAAGTGCTAGCAGCTCTATTGGCAGTTAATCTTACTCTATTTGTAGATTCTCCATTACTATCAGTCGAAGTCGTATTATTATCCAGTGTCGCTGCATCAGCAGGTATGACTACCCAGGTTATCGTCGTACCAGCTAAAGGCTGACCATCAGGGCCTGTAACCCGAATAGCAAGAGGATTTGAAGTATCTCCCTCAGTCAATTGTTGATTCTCGCCAGTCAGTACTTCAATAGTAGAATCTTCATCAAGCGGCTCAGCAGATTCCACTACTGTAATAGATACCACATCATTTGAAGTATTTTCCTGTTGATCAGTGACCAGCAGTGTCAGGGTATGAGTACCGACTGCCAGGTTAACAGTGAGGTTTTGGCCTGTACCAAGTGACTGCTCGTTTTCAAACCATTCATAACTAACAATGTCATTGTCTGCATCGGTAGAACCACTGCCATCAACTGTAACCGGCTCTGAGCCATCATTATTGGTATCGGTAACAGTCTGATCTGGACCGGCATTCGCTACCGGGGCTGACTGTGGAGCAGCATTAACAAATATATCAACATTGTCCTCATCAGTATTGCCCTGCTCATCAGAGACTAACAGTCTCAGAGTATGAGAACCGAGTGCCAGGTTTATTGATAAGTTAACACCTGTACCGAGTGACTGTTGACCTTCAAACCATTCATAACTGGCAATATCATTGTCAGCATCAGTGGAACCACTTCCATCTAGCGTGACAGACTCAGAACCATCATTATTAGTATCAGTAATAGTCTGATCTGAGCCGGCATTCGCTACCGGGGCTGACTGTGACCCTTCCTTTACAATTATGTTAACATTATCCTCACTGGTATTTCCCCTCTCATCAGTGACCAACAGTCTCAGAGTATGAGCCCCCAGCGCCAGATTGACAGTTAAGTTAACACCTGTACCTAGTGACTGTTGACTTTCAAACCATTCATAACTGGCTATATCATTGTTAGCATCCACAGAACGGCTGCCATTCACCGTGACAGACTCAACACCATCATTATTGGTATCAGTAACAATCTGATCCTGACCGGCATTAGCAATCGGTGCGACCTCACCTATCGGATTATTAACTGTTACGCTAATAATTACATCATCATATGAAATGTTTTCATATGAGTCATACACTTCTAATGTAATAGTATGAGTACCGATTGACAGATTTTCTATAGTGAGGTTTACACCCGAGCCGAGAAGCATTTCTCCTTCATACCAATTATAATACAATATATCATTATTTGGATTAGTTGAGGCAGAACCATTCAGGTTAACGGATACAGTTTCATTATTATTAGTAACTGTGAAGGATTGATCCGGGCCAGCATTAGCTACAGGTATGCCATAAACTATAATATCGACATAGTCTTGATCAGTATTGCCCTGTTCATCAGTTACCAATAGACGAAGGGTATGAGAACCAGAAGTCAGGTTTACAGCTAAAGTAGCGCCAGTACCAAGTGATTGCTTACCTTCAAACCATTCGTAACTGGCAATATCATTATCAGCATCGGTAGACCCACTGCCATCCAGTGTGACTGACTCAGAGCCATCGTTATTGATATCATTAACTATTTGATCTGGGCCAGCATTAGCGACCGGTGACGATGGGATATCAGGGTTAACCACCGTAGTCGTAATGAACTGTGAATCTCCATTGCAAGTACCTGAACACGTTAACTCAAATATGATGTTATGCGTACCGATTGATGGAGGGTTTATCCAGCTAAAATTAAAACTGGCGCTACTAGTAACTGAGCTGCAATAGTAATAACCATCAAGACCACAATCTGGTGAGGAAAAAGAATCCGTCACTTCAATATCGTTATCAAATATTTTGAATTGAGGGTAGTCACCTGCACTATTCCCTTCATAATGTACATTAACCTGATAGGATGCCGTAACACCGACTGTAACAGGATTAGTCGGACTCTGAGTAATAGTATCAATAACCAGATCAGCCTGCGCATTGCTGCACAGGAAACCAGCTAAAAGCAATAAAAGATAGCTCCAGCGATGAGTATTCGACACTTTTGAGTTTCTCCTGCTACTGCTCCATGAATTGTTATCTAAATTTTTCATATCAGTTCCTTTTATTTCTGATTAACAGCGCAAATGATTACCCTGCTATTTCATATTCAATTAAACCTAAAAATATGTATTAAAACCCTTTACTTCAAGAAAGCTTCTTATAAAAGCCACTGATTCAGATATTCGTTTAAAGTACTGGCACAAAAATAAATTCACCAGCCTCATGTCCACCATGTTTTATTGCAGAATATTGCGGTTGCTGGTCTACCCCAAAACTATTTGCTGACTGGCGTACCTCAGTAAACAGATTCCGGTAGAGTTTATATGCTTCAAGTACACCATCGTTATTCTTTAAAGTAGAAAGAAAAGCGTTTGCAAAAACAGAATGATTACCTATGCCCTGATCTAACACAGGTTGAAGTCCACCTGATGTCAGTACAGTACGAGAACGTACTTTTGCCATCACTTTTAACCACTTGAGTTTAATTTTTGAGTCTACATCGCCTGGCTCTGTATCTAACCTGGGTACAGATGCCAGAGACATGGACCCTGAATAGCAGGAATCAGCAACTACCAGGATATGTTTTGCTTTCATCGCGTTGAGTATATCCGTAATGGAAACATTAGATATCCAGTTTGCAGAATTTTCACGGTCGGCATCAACAGGTAACCAGTGTCCACGTGTGGTAGGGCGATCAAGTTCTCCATGACCGGCATAGTAAATAAGCAGGTTATCCGTCTCTTTCAGCTTAGTTCTCATTTCATTCAGTACGGATAGCATCTCATAGCGATTTCCATCAATCAAAAGTCTGGTTTTAAACCCATACTTTTCACGCAATATTTTCTCTGCATCTCTGGCATCATTGATTGCAGTTTCCAGCCCCGGAAAATTTTTGTAATTATTGTTGCCTATGATTACGGCGTAATAAGAGCCGAAATTGACATCATCTTTAAGAATTTTTGTAGATATAGATGGAGAGGAGCCAGAGCTAGCACTTTGCTGAAAAATCTTTCTAGTCTGAGGTATGATCATAAATTCAATTGTTGCTTTCTTCCCCTGCTTATCAACAGCCACCATTTTTACTGGAACCTGATCACGTTCAACAGGAATTTTCACATTAAAGATACCTGCCGCATCAATTTTCTCAGAGTTATCGTTAACCGTAAAAGAAAGCAGGCCAGATGGTGCTTCGACTTTACCAACGATGACTCTTTCAGTTGTGGCAGATCTTAAGCGAATACTGGGGAGTCCACGCATCAGAGCAATGGGTGGATCAAGAATTTCGATTGAAGGACCTGCTAGCTGTGGCTTACCTTGTTCTGATTTTAATGCTTTTGCCAGCTTCCTGTTGAGCGAAGACACTTCTTCATTTTTGGCCTTAAGCTCAGACCTCAAAGACTCACTCTTTTTGCGCTCTTCGTTGAGTTGTTTATCAAGTGTAACTCTCTGTAACTTGAGGTTATTTTCAAGGTCAGCAATTTTCTCTCTTTGTGTATTTGCCTCCAGCTCCTGTTTAACAAGTTCATTAGAGAGTGTTTCAATTTTTGGACTATTCGAATTCTGTGATTTTTGCTGCTCGATTTCTTTGCGCAGTTTTGCCATTCTACTCTCAGCTGTTGAGAGTTGCTTTTTCTGGTTCTGTAAATGCGTTTGAGTACCTTGTAACTGTTCCTTTAACTTTTCCGATTCACGTTTTTGCTCAGCAACTTCATTCTTAAGTGTTTCAAGCTGCTGCTTAGTTTCGGAAGATGCTAATATGGTTGAATTAAACTCTAATGAATCATCGGACAGACCTGAAGCCATACGGTACAGATTCAGTGCTTTAGAGAGATCCTTCTCTACACCCAGGCCTTTTTCATAAAGAAACCCCAGATTAATCTGTGCTCGAGAGTAATTCTGATCAGCTGCCTTCTTATACCAGGCAGCGGCTGATTTATAATCAGCCTGTATTCCCAGACCTTTCTCAAAAATTTCACCAACATAGTTTTGCGCTTCACTGTCACCTTCTTTAGCGCGCGGCAACCAAACATTTAAGGCTGTTCTGTAGTCAGCACGATCATATGCAACATATTCTCCACCACGTATTTCACAATCAACTGCAGAAGTTTTTATAGGTCTACGTTGTGATAGATATGTCATTTTAGACCCTAATTTACGGATCTGGGCAGGCAATAGACAATCAATAACCAGTAATTTATCAGGGTCTTTCTTACCCTCTTCCTGAGCAGCCTGTAAGGAGTCAGTGGTCGTCTGTACCTGACATCCGGCATTTAATATGAGCAACAGTACAATAAAACCGGGATAAATATATCCAAGATAACGTGATAATAGATTTTTTACTGAATGGTTATTCGACATAATGCATCCTTTACTTTTGCCAGTGAAACTACTTGAACAAAAAATGGTAACTGAACTAACATCATGATGCAATATAGCAATCTTTTAACAGAACTTTTTCACAAATATTTTCAATATTCTGTCATAAAGTTTACTAATTATTACTTACTACGTCACAAAGGATGAATCTAATCAGAAAGCTTTGGTCGATCGCTCTTATCATATTGCAGGGCTGTACAGCTCAATCCAGGCTACTGGATATAGAGGCTGCCAAGCAGGGATTTACAAGAGAAGTTGTTCAGGGCAGTGAATTCCCGCATGTGATATATCGTCATGATAACCCTCATATTGGCTCTACTTTACATGTCTATCTTGATGGCGATGGAAAACCCTGGATAGGTAATCGTCTGATTTCTGCAGATCCGACACCGGTAAATCCGCTAATGTTGAACCTAATGGCAATAGATCAGGCACCCAGCATCTATCTTGGCCGTCCCTGTTATCATGGCTTTGCATCGATTTCACCCTGTAATTCACAGTTGTGGACGACAGCCAGATATTCGATACAGGTGATAAAAAGCATGGAGGAAGTGCTACGAAACTACATGACTCAAGCTGGTTACAGTGAAGTTATCCTGATTGGTCATAGTGGCGGAGGGACGCTAGCCATGTTATTGGCTGAGCGTATTCAGCAAACCAGGGCAATTGTGACTATCGCAGGTAATCTGGATATCGACGCCTGGGCTAAATATCATCATTATTCAGCTCTTACTGGGTCGCTAAATCCTGCCAATATGCCGGAGCTGGATACAAAAATCCATCAGTACCACCTAATTGGGAAAGCTGATAGAAATGTGCCTTACTCTCTGGTTGAAGCTGTTCTACAGAAGCAGCCAACAGCCAAAGTGTTAATATGGGAACAGTTTGACCATGCCTGTTGCTGGCAAAATATCTGGCAGGATTTTTTGCATTGTCTGGAGAATTACTGCAGCTAAAAGCCTGAATATTATTATTTTTTTGTTATTTTATTTCTCAAACTTACAAGACCTTCATGAGTTGGTAAAGCAATTAGTCCTTTTTCTATCAGTTGTAATGCTTGCTGCTGATCTCCAGCATCTAAACTTTCTTTAGCAAGCTTTTCAAAGTGATCCGCAATTACCCGTAGGCCATCCATAGCCTCTTTGTTTTTATCATGAAGTTCGAGCACCTGCAGATAAGCATAAAAAGCACAGCTACCAGGGGGATCCATATACCGGTTAACCATGATATGCACCTCGGCAATTTCGAGAAGACTCTCAACTTTTTGGCGTACATCAGGATCAGCTATTGAAGCTGTTTCTTCGAGTACGACAGATGATGGGCCTCCATAAAACTCCTTAACACTATAAATAGTTGTAAGCATTATCAGAAAAACTACAAAAATTTCAGTGAGACGACGTTTTAAACTCTTTTTTCTAGGTCGCCTGAGGTTGAGTTCTTCAAGAAATTGATTAGCACTAACAGTCCTCTTATCTCGATCAAATTCCAGAGCATGTATTAAAGCATTTCTAATCGAACGGGGTAACTTCTCAAGATGCCTGGGTTTAAACCCCGCAGCCTGAGCTTTTGTGGCCGGAAATCTGTGATATGGATGATGACCCGTTAATAGCTGGCACGCAACTATTGCGAGACCATAAATATCATCTCGTGGATCAGGTCCCTTTCCTTCAAGCATTTCCTTACTTGCATAGACTGGTGTTAAAGCATGTAAGTCACCTGCATCAAATATATGGTCTGGAATATGTTCCTGGTCAGGGATTTTGGCAGCTCTGGCTATTCCAAAATCGAGAATTTTTACGACATTAGATTTTGTGACAAAAACATTACCCGGTTTAAAGTCAGAATGAACTATGCCTTGTTTATGCGCATATCCCAGAGCCCTGGCCATCTGCTCAATAATCGATAACGCCATTTTGCGTTCAACAGGTTTACCGAGATTTTTTTTAATGATTGAATCCAGTTCCTCGCCTTCGAGATATTCCATTGTCATAAAAACATTTTCACCATCTCGATCAAAATCATAAACAGTAATAATGTTCGGATGTGCCAGTTTTTGCGCCTTTTTGGTTTCTCGCTGCAGAGCAATAACTGATATTTTTATTTCCTGAAATTCTTTTGATAATACCTTTATAGCGACAAATGGTTCATTATCGAGAGTTTCTTCTTTTCGAAAATCACGCGCCTTGTAGACAACCCCCATGCCACCCCGACCTAATTCTTCTACCAGAATGAAACGATCTTTAAGCTTTGATCCTATTTCAAGCGTAATTTCTAAATTATGATCCTCCCCAGTATTGATAAGCATGGTTTCAGACAGATCAGACGTATCCCGCCTGTCCCTAAGTTGAGTCATTGTTGGCTCAACCTGGACTGTATTCTGGATATCTGTTGGGACAGCAGAGGATTTTTGGGTTTGATGCTGGCCCTTATTGCGATTAAATCTATTATCAATTCTTGTAGCTTCTTCCACTTCCTGAAAGACTGTTTCACAGTCTAGTAAAGCTTCCTGAGCTGACTGAGGATCCACTATGTCAAGTCGGTTTATTTCCCGCGTCAGATCATTTAGATCAGCGTCCCCCTTGACGAAAGATTTTAGTAAGGTTTTGAATTCGCTCATTACTTTACAGGCAGTAAGAAAGCGTTTCTAGAAGTGGGGAATGAGGAAATATAAAAGTCCATATTGGCAAATCAGATAACTATGTTTCCATAGAATTTTTTTTATTGACCCCTGATTGATTCAATATCAACAGAAGCCTTCAATAAATCACATATAGCATATTAACATGCATTATTTAATCGGGTTTAACTAAACCATCAATGTTAGCAATTTTAAGAATACATCAGGGCTTAACAGAGAGTCAAACTAAACATAAAAACCTGTTCAGAATGTAATAATCATATATGAAACGCATAATTTCAGGCTAAATCCGTACTCCCTGTCATAAACCCGCATCATAACTGAATCAACACTTTACCCAGATTAATCCTTCATTTCACAAAGAATTTCCGATACATGTATCAATAGAATTAAACTGGATGTTAATGATTAACTACTCATTCGACATAGACTTAATAAATGAATCAGCTTCTGCAATTGATTTATTCATATCCATGATCAAGCTGTTGATATCGGTTTTTACCGTTTCCCCCTGAACCTTTAATGATGAAATAGCATTAGCATTAAGATTATGTTTCAGAAAAAGCACTCTATCTTTAAAGGCAGCAAGTACAGGGCCAATTTTTTTCTCAGCTGACTTCATTGTTTTTATTAATCTGGAGTAGGATTTTTTTGTATTACTGAGTTGCAGCTCACTGGCTCTACGCAGTTCAGTACTGGAATATTGCTTTATTTCTTCGCTCCATTCTTTGAATAAAGCCATCGCAACATCTTCAATTGAAACTATTTCATCATGTACAGCTTCAGCATGAAACTGACTCTCTTCAAACTCATCTTTAAGAATGCGATACTGTTTTTCCAGATCACCGCCATCATAATTTGTTACTGCAATAAATTTATCCAGAGCTGAACTGAATTGTTCCCTGGCATCCTGTTGGGCTTCACGGGCATCATCGACTCGATTCACCAGAATATCGCGTTTTTCTACGCCTATCTTCTCCATTGCACCATAATAAACAGTCTGACAACTGGTCAACAATAGAAAGAGTGACATCATAAGAAATGACTGCGTTAACTTATGACTGCGTGCCTGAATTCGTAACATTATAGAATCTCTGAAAAATTGTTGAATTGGCCTTGCTGATTAGCCTGATTTTTTATCTACAGTAATATCACATGTGTAAACCCAGATATCAATAATTCAACTGTGAAATATTGTTAATAATCCTGGAATCCGCAGTTGGACGAGTTGATTGTGCGTTTGAGGTGGTGTAGATCAAGGCGTAACGACGCGCAATAGCCCGCTATTGCAGGGCATTACAACGAAGAAATACGCTGTCTCAAACCTGCAATTCAGTTCATAGCAGGATTCACCGATTGGGTGATTATACACATCAACTGTCATGCTTTATGAAACAGTGGGTTAACCTCTATTGCGAGCGGTCAACCGCAGAATCCAGGATAATAAACCCTGACGAAGTTATTTATAAATATCACTTTAAAACACATACATTGAGAACTTAGCCAAAAGAAAAAAACTGAGTACGCGATAGTAAAGAATTTTAAGATAACCGTTCTACTAAATACGCTGATTTCGTGGCTTGAATACGGAAAAGTTGAAACCATAAAACTGCACATCACATTGCGACATATTGTCGCGCGACAATATGTCCCTTCCTAATTATTTTCGCCTCCATACTATTCCCATTTCAAAATTACTTAATATAAAAAAATAGGGCTGTAAATAATGATTAATTCACTTCGATTAAAATACCGAGCTCCACACTATCTCGCGATCACATACATTACTTTTGTTATTTCCATGAATCCTTTACCCAGCTATGCTGAAGTTAAGGATGGAGATATTCTCGATGAAGTCACCATAACGGCCACTCGAAGTGAAAGGGAAAGTAAATCTGTACCTGTTGCTATTACCAGTATGGGTGAAGAAAAACTGGATAAGCTCAAAATGAACTCAATTAGTGATGCCCTGCAGGATATACCTGGCGTTGTCACCTATTCAAAGAATGGCTTGAATAGCTCCAAACTTATTATCCGGGGAGCCGGACTTAAAGCACGTTACGGCATTCGTGAAATCATGGTGCTTCGTGATGGTATCCCATTGACAGAACCAGATAGTTTTACTCGACTGGACACCATTGATGGACAGGACATTGAACGTCTCGAAGTTACTCGTGGTCCGGGTAATATGTTTGCTTCAGGATCTGCAGGAGGCACCATTCACATCATCACAAAATCTGTATTTGACCAGGATAAGGGACGTGTAAAAATTGGATTAAATGATGACAATGGTAAAGATCTGCACCTGAGAGTCGGTGGTGATATCAATGATAGTCAGGCTATGTCACTGACTTTTAGCCATAGAGAAGTAGATAATAGCTGGCGCAAACGTAACGAGCAGTCAAGTGATCATCTAAGCATTAAACATGGACTTGAATTTGGTAATGATAATGTGCTCGAAACCGAAATTGGTTTCGCTAATATTGATATGGAGTTATCCGGTGGAATGGATGAAGCCATGTGGGAAGAGTTCAAAAAAACCGGGGAACAAAATGATGTAGATAGCATATTCAAACATACTGGACGCTATTCTAAAAATGTATTTTTTAATACAAAGGCTGAAATACAACTGGATGATTACATGCTGGAACCAAAGTTTTACTATAGCCAGTATCACCACTATCATCCTGTCACCGGATTAATCAACGATAATTCTGATAATCCACCAAACATGGTTGGTGCTGAAATTGCTGTACAAAATGAGCATAAGATTGGTGGAAGAGATGCCAATACTGTTTTTGGAATAGCCACAAGAATTAACACAACAGATGATGCAAAGAAGTATACCTATGCCGATGTTGATCTAATAATCCCATCTGGACGTATTGTTTCTACTCTTTCTGACAACAAGGGCGAGCTAGCTGAAGTCAGTAGTACCAAAGGTAAACTGATAGGAATTTTTGCTTCAGAACACATGAACTTAACCGATAAATTAAGCCTGGATTTAACAGCTCGTGTAGATGATGTTAATCTCACAATTGATGAAGATCAGTTGATTACCTATAGCTACAGTACTGGTAATTATGATACAGGAGCAGGTGTTACTCATAACTCTCACGACATGACTCTTAGCTCTGCCAGCATCGGGGCTAGTTATGCTTTAACGCAAGAGATTAACACATTTATATCACTGGCTTCAGCTGATCAAATCCCTGCAGACAGTGAACTCAATAGCAACCCGGAATTAACCAAGGCTAGCAATACGAATATTGAAATCGGTTTAAAGGGCCGTAGTGGTAGATGGACTTTTGACACATCAATTTACGATATCACCGGTAAAGATGAAGTTATTCAGATACGTCAACCAGATGGCGACAGTCAATATGCTAATGCAGGTAAAACAAGTAAACAGGGTCTGGAATTTGCTGGCCAATACGCTATTTCAAATCAGTTAACTGTTGGTGGTGGTTTAACTTTCACAAAATATAAATACGAAGATTTCACCGAAGAAGTTCGAGTTGGTTACACCACGACAAATGTTGATAGAAGTGGAAATCATTTACCTTTAATTCCTCGTCAACAAACTAATATGTTCGCAGAATATCAATTTAATCAAGGCTTCTCTACACAGATTAAACTTCGTAAAGATGGTGATTATTATCTCGATAATGCAAATAGTGAAAAATGGACTGATAACAAATTACTGGCCGATTTAAATCTGCGTTATTCAATGAAACAACACAAATTTGATTTAACGATCAGCAACCTGACTGATGAAACTTATGCCGTTGAAGTCAGTAAAGATACTGGTGGAGATAAATCTTATCAGGCAGGTGCGCCACGTGCTATTTTGTTTAATTACACCTATAGCTTTGAGGCTAAATAATGAAAAACTGGATTTATTTATCTTCAGCCTGGGGGATTCTTATCACTCTGGCACTACCACTACAGGCAAACTTGTCCTGGACAGATGCTCCCGTGCTAATGCAAGAAAGAATTAAAGGTGCTGACCGCCGCGCTCAATCTGCTTTTCGTCCACTTAAATTAACTAATCCTACTTTACAGGATTATCCGCCATCAAAAGGAATATCAACTCCGAATGAATTAAGTGCTGTAGGTGATGGTAGTTTCACGATGAAAATCGGCGGCAAAAACCAGGGTAATTATCACTGGCTATCAGCAGTCGATAAAGAGGGACTCACTTTTGCCAGTACAATTCATTATTTTTCGAGTCCCGGCCCTGCACCGCGTCAAATGTTGAAACAGCTTAAAGTACCACTGGAAATAAAACCTATTGATTTACCACGTGAACACCAGCGATTTCGCGCTAATGAAAGCTGGAACTTTATAGCGCTATCTGAAGGTAAACCACTGGCTAATGCGAATATTCAGTTTGATACCAGTAATGGTAGCAGCCAGACTCTGTCGACAAATTCTGATGGCATAGTCGCAGTCACTTTCCCCGATGATTTTGAGGCTTATGCTGAAAAACATAAAAACCACAATAATGGACATGCTTCCCATGGAAGAAAATCCGCTCAGTTTGCTGTGAGCATTAAGCATAACAATATGACTTCTGCATTTAATTACAAATACGGCGAAGATGCTTTTACAAATAAAGCAGTATTTCCCGCTGTAGGTATTCTTTTCGGTGGTAGCTTAATAACAGGTATCTTTTTATTCAGAAGGAGTGCGGCATGAGCAGTAAAATGAATAGTCTGACGCTTGGTCGGGTAAGATTTTTTGTACAAATTTTTTCATTTCTTTTTCTGGTCTATGGTGGTCTGTTAGTCGGTCATTATTCTGCTGAAAAGATATCAGGTTCATTACCGGCTTTATCCTGTGCCTATGATCAGTTAAATGGAGGCTACTGTGTATTAATTCCGACCCAGCATCAATTACATCATCGGGTAGGTGAAGCACTGGTACAGATGCAACAATTCAGTTACAAAGTTGTGCTTCCACTGCTGTTTACCTTTTTAACATTTTATGTATTTTTTGTTTTCCTCAATAAAATGTTTTGCGGCTGGATTTGTCCGCTCGGTACTTTTCAGGAAATGCTGTATAAGATGGCCCACTTTTTTGGTCTACAAAAAAATCAGAGTCTGACAGTCAATCAGCTTAAATATATCAGACCGATAAAATGGCTATTGCTGGCTATCCTGGTATTTATTCTGCCATTAGTTGCCGGACTGGGTGTAGCTCCCCATGCTGCAGGTGATGCTTTCTGCCAGGTTTGCCCTTCCAGAGTACTAACTACTTTAGCCAGCGGAAATTTAGAACAGTTAACAATCAATACTGCTGGTGTGGCAGATATAATTTTTTCATCTATTCGCGCCCTGTTATTTGGAGTCATCATAGTTTTATCTATGACCATGCGCCAGCCATTTTGCAGAGTTTGCCCTTTACTCGCATTCAATGCGCTTTTTCAGAAATTATCTCCAATGAGACTGGTAAAAAAACCTCATGAGAAATGTGAAAAATGCGGCGTCTGTACTAAAGCCTGCCCGATGGATATACAGGAAATCTGGAAAGAGTCCGGTTCAAAAGCTTTTCATGATGACTGTACATTATGTGGACGATGCGCTGAATTTTGTCCTGATGATAATATTATAGAAATTAAATTTGGACCAATACCATTATTCAGTTCAAGTAGAGAGTATTACAAAAAACGAATCAAACAGGAGAAACCAGAAGGTATTCGCTCTGTTAAAAAACCTAGCCCAAAAAAACCGGCAATGGAGAAAAGTTGATGGATGGACTGGTGCTTGAGCAGGTTGGCCTGCTGTCTGTATGGATTTTAGGTGTAACTGTCGGGTTTACCGCCTGTACAGCATCCTGCTTACCTTTTATGGGCAGTTGGGTTATGAGCAGAAACCTGGGCATGAAGGGCAGTTTAATCGATGCAGGTTTATTCTCTGCCGGAAAGGTAACAGCTTATGCAAGCCTGGGCGCGTTCGCCGGTATTACCGGAGAATTCCTGTTGTATTACCTGCGTAGTGGTGTAGGCAACTTACTGATAGGTACTACCAGTGTTGTAGCCGGATTATGGCTAATTTACAACATGGGGAAACAGCATCGTGGTTGCGGTATTAGTAAGCGTCATAACATGCACCCCTTTATGCTGGGTTTTTCTCTCAGTTTTATTCCATGCGCACCACTTGCAGCACTACTTGCTGCCTGTGCAGCGGCTGGTAGCTTTACACTAGGTATGGCTTATGGTTTTGTGTTTGGTCTGGGAGCTGCCATGACACCTCTTTTAGTCATACTGCCTTTACTGGGTAAACTCGGACAGGAGCTGCGCAGCCGAAATCCCTGGTTAAAAAAAGGATTAATCTGGTTTGGTAGTTCAGTACTGGTTGCTATAGGTACATACCGAATTTCTCTTGCATTTTAGTAATAGGTGAACAGTGGAATTTCTAAAACAATATCTCGATTTTATGGTTTTTGGGCTTCTCGGTTTTATGAGTTTTCTAATGATCTGGTTTGTCATCGAACGGTTCATGTTCTATGCCCGTTTCAAAACGGAAGATTATACTCACCCGGAACAACTGCAGGTATCATTAACCCATCGATTAACCACAATCTCCACCATAGGTTCTAACGCGCCTTACATTGGGTTACTAGGCACAGTGTTTGGCATATTGATTACATTCTGGGATATAGGTCAGGGTGGTAATATTGAACCTTCAGCCATTATGCTTGGACTTGCTCTTGCCCTTAAAGCGACTGCCGCCGGCCTGGTTGTGGCTATACCTTCCATCCTGTTTTATAACTCACTATTACGTAAAGTCGATGTCCTGACAGCCCAGTGGAAACAGGCAAATGAAAAATGAAACGTTTTGATCAAATCAATGTAATTCCTTTTATCGATATCATGCTGGTTTTACTCGCCATCGTATTGATGACGGCTACTTTTATTGCTCAGGGCAAAATCGACATTAATGTACCTGAAGCCAGCAGCAGTGAACCACTCGAACATAAACCATCACGTGAAATAGCCATCGATGATAATAATCAGTTTTATTATGATGAAGCCAAAGTAACTGAACAGGAGTTAATCACCAAGCTTGAGCATCTAACTCGCGACACTTCGATAATTTTAAGAGTTGATAAAAAGGCAGTTTTCGAACACTTCATCAAGGTTATAGATTTACTTAAATCTAACCAGCTTGAGAAACTATCGATTATTACCAAACAGCAATAAATTATGGCAAAGCGATATCACTACGAAATTTTAGCCATTTCATTTTCTGCAATATTACATGCAGCTGTCGCTATCCCATACCTGTCAGGAAAATTTAGCTCATCTGCAAACAAAAAAAACACCACTACAGCGCTTAAACTGGCGATGTTTAAAGCTGTACCTGAACCTGTTCAGAACATTATTCCAGAACCTCCAAAACCGGTGACTCCACCTCCAAAACCAAAGCCTAAACCGAAGCCCAAGCCTAAGCCTAAGCCAATCGTAAAAGCCAAACCGGTGAAAAAGCCAGTAAAAAAAGTGATTGAACAACCAGAGCCTGAGCAAAAGCAACCTCCTGTAGAAGTTGCTAAGGCTGCTCCACCGCCTCAGCCAGAAGTACCGCTAATTGCTGAGCCTGAAGCAATACAACAGGATCCGGGACTCATAAGTCGACTGGAAGATGAATACAAATTAACACTGAGTAAATTGATAGATGCTCATAAAGAATATCCACGTCGAGCCAGACGTCGCAATATGGAGGGTAAGGCAATTGTAAGCTTCATGGTATTACGAGATGGAACAGTCAATCAAATTAGACTCATCAATTCCACTGGTTATGAGCTTCTGGATAATGCTGTGATGAAAGCAATAGAGGCAATTTCAGGAAAGCTTCCTTTGCCAGATAAATTAAACAGGAAACAGTGGAAATTTAAAATTCCATTATCCTTTTCATTAAGCTAGATACCCCAGTTGACCGCTCGCAATAGAGGTAAAGCCACTGTTTCATAAACCATGGCAGTTGATGTGTATAATCACCCAATCGGTGTATCCCGCTACAACTGAATTGCAGGTTTGAGGCGGCGTATCTCTTCGTTGTAACTCCCTGGAATAGCTGGCTATTCCGCGTCGTTACACCTTGATCTACACCACCTCAAACGCACAATCAACTCGTTCAACTGCGGATTCCAGCTTTATCAGTTGTCTTCACAGTTTGTTACGGGCATAAAAAAGCCAGACATTAAGTCTGGCTTTTTGTATTTTAAATTAAAGCAGAATTACATTGCTTTAATTTGAGCATTCAAACGGCTTTTATGACGAGCAGCTTTATTTTTGCTTATCAAACCATATTGAGCTGATTTATCCAGAATAGGCGTTGCAGTTTTATATGCAGCTTCAGCTTTAGGCTTGTCATTAGCGGCAATAGCATTAACCACTGCTTTTAAATAGGTGCGCATCATTGAGCGACGACTTGCGTTACGTTGACGACGATCTTCTGCCTGTCTGGCGCGTTTTTTAGCTGAAAGTGAGTTAGCCAAGAGTTTCTCCTGATCCTGCATTGCAAAAATAAGGCGCGCATTATCTTTACTTGAGAGTCATCTGTCAACAGTAAAAAGTTAATCTAATGCAGAAAATAGTGATAATATGCGTCGTTTTTGTAAACACAGCTCAATATGGCGACTTTAACTTGAAAGGATTATTCAAATCCACCTTTTTGATTAGTTTAATGACTCTGCTTTCGCGCGTCCTCGGACTTGCTCGTGACATAGTCATTGCACGCTTTTTTTCAGCCGGAATTGAAGCCGACGCATTTTTTGTCGCCTTCAAGATTCCTAATTTTATGCGTCGCTTATTTGCAGAAGGTGCGTTTTCGCTAGCCTTTGTTCCGGTACTAACTGAATATAAAAATAGCAAAACCCAGCTGGAAACACAGCAATTGATCAATAGAGTCACTGGAACTCTGGGATTAATACTATTAATCATTACCTGTATTGGCGTGCTTGCATCCCCTGTCATTATTTATATTTTTGCTGCAGGGTTCATTGACCAGCCCGAAAAATTTGATTTATCGGCAGGTATGTTGCGACTCACCTTTCCTTATATTCTACTTATATCTATGACAGCTCTTGCTGGAGGTATATTAAATAGCTGGAAACAGTTCGCTGTACCTGCTTTCACACCAGTACTACTCAACCTTTGTATGATTGCCAGTACAGTCTGGTTAGCGCCTCAGCTGGATATTCCAGTATATGCGCTGGCCTGGGGTGTTTTATTTGCTGGATTAGCCCAAATGCTATTTCAGCTACCATTTTTATATAAATTGGGTTTTTTACCAAAACCGGTATGGGGCTGGAAACATCCGGGTGTGCAAAAAATTATAAAAATAATGATACCGGCACTGTTTGGATCATCGGTTGCTCAAATCAACCTGCTATTTGATACATTTATTGCTTCTTTCCTGGTTTCCGGTTCTGTAGCCTGGTTATATTACTCAGATCGCTTACTGGAATTCCCTCTAGGCGTATTCGGTATAGCTTTAGCCACTGTTGTTTTACCAAATTTATCTGAATCTCATTTTAAACAGGGTAAAGACCACTTCAATCAAACTCTTAACTGGGCGGTTCAACTCGCGTTGCTCATCGCCCTGCCCGCTACTCTGGGGTTACTCATGCTGGCACAACCTATTTTAACAACGCTGTTTCAGTATGGTGCTTTTAGTGAAACCGATACTTTAATGTCCAGTATGAGTTTGATGGCTTACAGCCTGGGTTTACCTGCTTTTATTCTGATTAAAATTCTGGCCAATGCATTTTATGCCCGTCAGGATAGTAAGACACCAGTCAAAATAGGAATGATAGCGATGTCAGTGAATATGGTACTAAACGTCATTTTTGTCGTCATACTGCTTAACTACACTGATATTCCGGCACATGTCGGCCTTGCTCTGGCGACAACTGGTTCTGCTTATTGTAATGCCGGGTTACTAGCTCTGGCTTTACGGCGAGAACAGTATTTAACTCTGGGCAAGTCGTTTTCTCTCATATTATTAAAAATATTAATCGCTGCTGCCGGTATGACTGTATTGCTGCATTTGCTTGCACAATTCATAAGCTCATGGTCACAACTCGAATGGTACAGCAGAATATTCGATTTGATGTTACTAATTGTACCTGCCATCTTGTGTTATACCCTGTTGCTTTGGATAATGGGCATCCGGCCCAGACATCTGGCTCATTAACCAATACATTTTGATACTTAGCTTTAAAACTGCCAGTCTAAACAATGAAACTTATTCGTGGATTACATAATTTAACCCAACCTTTATCGGGCTGTGTAGCAACTATTGGGAAATTCGATGGTTTTCATCTAGGACATCAGCATGTCATAAACCAGTTAAAAGCCGTCGCTGAAATTAAGAATCTGCCTTCTGTAGTCATACTGTTTGAACCACAGCCCGTCGAATATTTTTCCCCGGACAAAGCACCTCTCAGACTGGCTAGATTCCGTGACAAGATTATTCATCTATCGGAAATCGGTATAGATATTCTGGTTTGCCTGAATTTTAACAGTAAGCTGGCAAACCTGACTGCTGATCAGTTTGTTGAACAGATACTAATCAAGCGACTAAATATCAAACATCTGGTGATTGGTGATGATTTTCGTTTTGGCAAAGATCGTCGTGGAGATTTCCTGTTTTTACAAAAAGCGGGACATAAAGCAGGGTTTGAGGTTGAAAATTCTCATACCCTGATCATTGATGATGAGAGAGTCAGTAGTACACGAATCAGACAGTGCCTGGCGGATAATGACATGCTTCAGGCCAGGCAGTTATTAGGTCGACCTTATACTTTATGCGGTCGCATAGCACATGGTAAGAAACTGGGGAGACAGCTCGGATTTCCGACCATTAATCTGAAAATCGGCAATAGACCCATAGCGGTTAACGGAATATTTGCGGTATTGGTCAAAGGCATAGATAATCGCACCTTGCGTGGTGTTGCCAGCATCGGTACAAGGCCGACAGTCAATGGCGTTGGCAATTTGCTTGAAGTGCATATTCTTAACTTTTCGAAAGAAATTTACGGCCACTACGTAGATATAGAAATTTTACATAAGATACGAAATGAAAAAAAATTTGATTCACTGGATATTCTGATTCAAAACATAAAGCAGGATATCGAAGAAGCTCATACTTATTTTGAACATAACGAAATACTGGAAACATAGTGACTGATTACAAACCAACATTAAATTTGCCTGATACAGAATTTCCTATGCGTGGGAATCTTGCCAAGAAAGAACCCGCCCGCCTGAAACACTGGCAGGATGAAAACCTGTATCAACGAATTAGAGAGTCACGCAAAGGAAAGCCGGTTTTCATATTGCATGATGGTCCTCCTTATGCCAATGGCAATATTCATATTGGTCATGCAGTCAATAAAATCCTAAAAGACATTATTATTAAAGCGCGTACTCTTAACGGTGAGGATGCACCCTATGTTCCTGGCTGGGATTGTCATGGCTTACCGATAGAACATGCGGTAGAAAAAGATATTGGGAAAGCAGGCATCAGTGTAGAAGCAGACAAATTCAGACAGGCCTGTCGTGAGTTTGCCAAAGTTCAAATAGAAAATCAGAAACAGGATTTTATCCGGCTGGGTATTCTGGGTGACTGGGACAACCCCTATCTGACGATGAATTTTGAAACTGAAGCTAATATTGTGCGTTCTCTGGGGAAAATCATTGACAACGGCCATCTGCATAAAGGTGATAAACCGGTTCACTGGTGTACCGATTGTGGATCAGCCCTGGCAGAAGCCGAAGTCGATTATAAGGATAAAACCTCTCTTGCCATTGATGTTAAATTTCCTGTAGTGAATGAAGATGCGTTTTTCAATTGCTTTCACAATATTCCAGATATCCATGGAGAAGGCCCGTTATCAGTCGTCATCTGGACAACAACTCCGTGGACCTTACCAGCTAATCTGGCAGTTTCTTTACATCCGAATTATGAGTACGTCATCGTTCAGGCTGAAACTGAAAATGGTAAGGAGCGCCTGGTACTGGCTGAAGATTTACTTAAGGAGTCCATGTCACGGTATGGCATTGATAATTATAAAGTCATTGCCTATGGCAAGGGATCGGATCTGGATCGGCAACAATTAAAACACCCGTTTTACAATCAGGAATCACTTTTAATCATTGGGGATCACGTTACTCTGGAAGCCGGTACCGGTGCAGTCCACACCGCTCCGGGACATGGTCAGGATGACTTTATCATTGGTAAAAAATATGGCCTTGAGGCTTACAATCCAGTGGGTGATGATGGCTGTTTTCAACCTGATATTGAATTATTTGCCGGTGAACATGTCTTTAATGCAAACGAGCATGTCGTAGAAGTCTTACGTGAAAAGAAAACACTGATGCATGTTGAAAAACTCCTTCATAGTTATCCTCATTGCTGGAGGCATAAAACACCAATTATTTTTCGTGCGACACCTCAGTGGTTTATCAGCATGGATAAAAAGGACTTACGTCAACAGGTACTGGAAGAAATCAAAAATGTAGAGTGGATTCCTGACTGGGGTCAGGCCCGCATTACAGGCATGATCAGTAATCGTCCCGACTGGTGTATTTCCCGTCAACGCTACTGGGGTGTCCCTATTCCTCTATTTGTACATAAGCAAACTCAGGAACTTCATCCGGATACCAACTCTCTGATTGAGCAGGTTGCTTTACGCATGGAAAAAACGGGGATTGACGCCTGGTTTAGTCTGGAAGCCAGTGAATTACTGGGTGATGATGCTGAAAACTATACAAAAATCACAGATACACTGGATGTCTGGTTTGACTCTGGAACAACTCATTTCAGTATTTTGAAAAATGATGAACGCCTGCAATTTCCAGCCGATCTCTATCTGGAAGGATCAGACCAGCATCGCGGCTGGTTTCACAGTTCCATTTTATCCTCCTGTGCGATGAATGGAATCGCACCTTATAAACAGGTATTAACTCATGGATTCACTGTCGATGCCAAAGGAATGAAAATGTCGAAATCAGTGGGTAACGTGATTGCTCCTCAGAAAATCAACAATAGTATGGGAGCCGATATTTTACGCCTGTGGGTTGCGGCTACTGATTATTCAGGCGAGCTAAGCATTTCTGATGAAATTTTAAAACGTACGGCAGACTCTTATCGACGAATTCGTAATACTCTGCGCTTTCTACTAGCCAATACGAAGGGCTTTGACCCTGATAAAAACATGGTCGACAAAGATAAAATGCTTGCACTCGATCACTGGGTTGTTGCTGAAACATTAAAATTGCAGGATGAATTAAAAGAACTCTACATTGCTTACCAATATCATACTGCTGTTCAGAAAATTCATAAATTCTGCTCTGAAACATTAGGCGGATTTTATCTGGATATTATTAAAGATCGTCAATATACCACTCAGGAAGATTCTCTGGCACGTCGTTCCTGCCAGACAGCGATATACCATATCGTTGAAGCAATGACACGCTGGATAGCACCGATTCTCAGTTTCACGGCTGATGAAGTATGGGAATACCTGCCGGGAAAACATGAAGATATGGGCGTGTTTCTGGCAACCTGGTATGAAGATCTATTTGATTATAAGAATGTACGTATCAACGCCAGTCTGTGGAACACGCTATTATCTATTCGCCAGCAAACATCCGGCATTCTTGAAGTTTTACGTCAGGATGGAAAAATCGGTTCCAGCCTGGATGCAACTGTTGTGATTTACTGTGAAGATGATCTATTAAATGAAATGGAAGTCATTAGCGAAGAGTTACGCTTTGTATTAATTACCTCAGAAGCCACTCTCGCTAAATTAAAGGATGCACCCGATAGCTGTGAATTGAAAACCTTAAAAGATGACCCTGATGTTGATTTAAACAGTCAGTTTGCTATTGAAGCAACCGTTAGTGAAGCAAGAAAATGCGTTCGTTGCTGGCATCATCGTGATGATGTGGGGCAACACGAAGAGCACCCGGAATTATGTGGTCGCTGCGTAGAAAATGTTGCTGGCACAGGTGAAGAAAGACAATATGCTTAAATATTTATGGCTTAGCCTGCTGGTCATCATAGCGGATCAGGCGACCAAGTGGATTGCCAATACCGAGCTACCATTTCATAAACAGGTTGCTGTCATGCCCTACTTTGACTGGTATCTATCTTATAATGAAGGGGCTGCTTTTAGTTTCCTGGCCAATGCCGGGGGCTGGCAACGCTGGTTTTTTCTAGTCCTTGCGGTCACTATCAGTGTGGCGCTTTTTTTATGGATAAAAAAGCTGAGTAAAGAAGAAAAGTTGACCGCTATTGCACTTTCATTAATTCTTGGCGGCGCTATAGGAAATGTTATCGATAGAGTTTTACTGGGTCATGTGATTGATTTTATTCAGATATGGCTTGGAAGTTATCCCTGGCCTGCGTTTAATATGGCTGACTCAGCTATTTCTGTAGGTGCAGTTATATTAATTTTGAGCGGGTTAAAAAAACCTTATAAGGAATCAGAAGAATCGTGAAAATTTCACGCAATAGTATTGTTACCCTGCACCATCGACTCGAATTAACAGATGGCAGCATTCTGGAAGACACTTTTGATGATGAACCATTAACTTTTCGTTTAGGCACTGGTGAATTAGCTGAAGGCCTGGAGCTAGCACTAATTAATTTAGAGATAGATGACGAACAAACACTGGATATTGGCCCTGACTTAGCCTTTGGATACCCCGTTGATAATATGGTACATAATCTGGTACGTGAAGAATTTGATGATCAACTGGAATTAATGCCCGGACTCATTATCGAATTCAGTACACCTGAAGGGGAAACACTGCCCGGTACTATCCTGGAGTTTGATGACAGGTATGTCAGAGTTGATTTTAATCACCCTTTAGCCGGAGAAACCATCCGCTATAGCGTTAAGATTATTGATATTGAAAACCCGGATGAAACACCTCAATTACTGAATTAATGAAGGTATTACTCGCCAATCCCCGAGGTTTTTGTGCAGGTGTAGATCGAGCAATCGAAATCGTCGAGCGCGCTCTTCAATTATTTGGCGCTCCGGTTTATGTACGGCATGAAGTAGTTCATAACCGCTATGTAGTCAATGACTTAAAAAATAAGGGTGCTATTTTTGTAGATGAGCTGGATCAGGTACCTGATGATCAGCATGTTATCTTTAGTGCGCATGGCGTATCTAAAGCCGTTCAGGATGAAGCAAAACGACGTTCCCTAAAAGTATTTGACGCCACCTGCCCATTAGTAACGAAAGTTCACTTTGAGGTTTGTCGTTACAGTAAAGAAGGCATAGAAACTATCTTAATCGGTCATAAAGGTCACCCGGAAGTTGAAGGCACGATGGGTCAGTATGACTGTAATCTTGGTGGACAAATTTATCTCATCGAATCTGAACAGGATGTATCTGATCTTAAAGTGAAAAACCCTCAAAATATCAGCTTTGTAACACAGACAACCTTATCAATGGATGATACATCAAAAGTAATTGATGCTTTACGTAAGAAATTTCCTTCCATTAAGGGACCTCGAAAAGACGATATTTGTTATGCCACCCAGAATCGTCAGGATGCGGTAAAAAGCCTGACAACCAATTGTGACCTGATTCTTGTGGTTGGCTCAAAGAATAGCTCTAACTCCAACCGATTAAAGGAAATTGCCACCAATCATCAAATCGAAGGTTATCTCATAGATGGAGCTGAAGATATTCAACAACAATGGATGGTCAATAAAAGCTGTATCGGTGTTACCGCAGGAGCGTCTGCACCGGAGCTTTTAGTGCAGCAGGTCATTGAATATTTAAAATCAAATGGCGCGTCAAACATCACTTCTCTTGGCTTCAGTGAAGACGTCACTTTTCAGTTACCAAAATCCCTGCGCTAATCCTGACGGCTAAAACACATTCAACAAAAGATTAGCCGCCAGAAAAACAAAAACAATACTAACCAGACGATTCAAGATAACTCGTCTTGTTGAGGATTGATTCAGGCGCGTACTATAATAGCCTGCCAGTAATGCTATACCACCAAATACCAGTACAGTTGAAATAATAAATAAAAAACCCAGCAAAGCGACCTGCAATGGAATCGAACCATAAGACACATCAATAAATTGTGGTAAAAATGCGAGGAAAAATAAAGCCACTTTAGGATTAGTCGCATTCATGAAAATACCGCGACGATAGAGTTGTCCATGACTTAACTGTCGTTGAGATTCCATCGATTTAGACTGACCACTATCCCGCCAGCTTAATACAGCCAGATAAAGTAAATACAGCACACCGATTATTTTAATCAAATTCAATAGTTGTGCAGATGTCGCAATCAATGCCGCAACCCCGACAGCAACCAGTGTGGTATGGAAAATAAGCCCCGTGCATAACCCAAGCACGACCAGCAAACCGGCACGACTACCAAATACCAGTGACTGCGAGAGTACAAACAAGTTATCAGGCCCTGGAGTTAAGCCAAGTAGTAAGGATGTGGTAAAAAATATTACCAGTAAATCTGCTGGCATTAGAAGTTAAGAAAACCGCTTAAAAACCTCATGATATCAGTCCAGTAGAGATATAACGAAACAATTAAAGCGGAAAATAAAAATAATTGTGGCACTAGCAATGCGGCAAGTTTTTTTTCAACTTGTTCCTGTCGATCTATTTCAGCAACATGATCATGAATATCTCTGATCACTTTCCTGGCTACACGTTTGCGAATTTTTAAATCGACTACTGACTCAACATCCTGTTCTAGTTTAATATTTGGCATAGCACTTCTATATATAAGCTCTCTGATAACTTTTTGCAGGCTCAACTTTTAAGCGGAAAGCTACTAGAAATGTAGTGTATAAACACAATCTCAACAATATAATTATTTCAAAAACCTCTATTGAGTCAAATTATTTTATTTGAATCTTCAGAATTTAACCAGATTGCGTTGAACCTAGTGTACTGTCCTAAACTGTATGTAGATTATAGAAGCCCCCAAATTTCCCAAGACAAGGCGCAGTTCGCAGGCAATGGCGCCTCCCTTGTCAAGAACTGCAACGCCGGATTGGGGGATTTGGGGGCTTCCCT
>JBNKKI010000033.1:0-53409 GCA_050291745.1 Gammaproteobacteria bacterium
AGCTTGTAGCTCCGGGTGAGGGCGTCATGTTAAAGATAATCCCCTTACCGGTATCAATAGAGGCTTCACCCAGCATCAAGCGCTCTTGTTTTTTATCTAAAATCTGCGGTCGCACCCCACCAAAACCTTTGGCATAGCGGATATCCTCTTCTTGAAGCGAAGGCACAATCTTGCGCGCATCGCGGATAAAAAGCTTCTTGTTAAAGTAGGGAATTTCAAAGAGAAAATTTCTAAAGATGTAGTTGCGGATATCGCTATCTTTAAGCAGGTCGTAAAAGATGCGAAAAATTCTGAAATCGAGACGCAGTGTTTTGAAAAAGTCGATAATCGTGGCATTACCGTGAAAGCGCTCCAGCTTGGGTAGCACCAGCGCTGTTGGCCCAAAACGGGTGTAGCCGTTTAGCAAGATATCGGGGTCGCCGTGTAGCGCGGCAAAGGGGAGTTTGGGGTTTTGCACCATATAGACTTTGCCGTTAAGAATTTTTTTGGTGGAGACGTAAAAGCTCCCCGCTACCGGAAGTGTGGCGTAATCGAGACCATAGCCCATTTTGTGTGCCAGATAAAGACTGTGCGCACCCGCATCAACCACCACAAAATCGGCGGTAAAGTGATGCCCTTGCACCGTCTCTAAATGAAACATGCTACCCAGTTTTTGAATATGCGTGACTTCAGAGTGAAAAAAGATATCGGTTACCTTGTCTTCAAGGCGTAGGGTGTTGTCGATAAAACTGTCGCTTAGTGCCTTAAAGTCTACCGTCGTCCACTGCCCCTGCGCGCCCATGCCCACAACCTCTTCGTCGCGCTCTTTGCCCTCGGCATCAAAAATCAGCGCGGGTTCGATCGCTTTGATCTGCTCTTTTTCATACAGTTCCAAATAGGGATAGAGTGGTTTAAACTCTTCAAAACGCTTGCGGATGAATTTGGCCTCTTCGTACCCCACGCCAATCGCCATTTTTTGATGCGAAAAGAGGATTTTATTCTCATAACCGTGTTGCAGACAGTACTTCTCGACCATCTTGGCCGTGCGTGTCGTTTTTTGTGCTTTTTCCAGCGTGTAGTTGGTTTCGATATCGCCGGCGTGAATCGTCTGTGAGTTGGCCGAACCGTTGGAGTTTAGCGTGGCGAGTGAGCCGTACTTCTCTAATAAGCAGATTTTCTCCACATTGGTATAGCGCCCCAGTTCATAATAGAGCGCCGCACCCGAAATGCCTCCGCCGACTACAATCACGTTATAATGGTTTTGTGTCATATGTACTACTCCCGATAGGGTATGGGGGTATTATACTATGCCGGAGTTACATGTAAGCATTACTTCTGCACCCAAATAAACCATTTAGGACGTTTCCAACTTTCACGAAATGCATCAAGATCGGAGCGTAGCGCCTTTTTTTGCCACTCGTGACCGTCATAAAAGGCGATCAGATCAAGTTGCTGCGTTTGGGTGCCGTACTGTGCATCGAATAGTTGCGCCATGTCATTGGCTGTCGTCACTTTACGGCCTACGACTTCTTGAAGCGGAAAGGTGATCCCTTGATGCCCCGTTTTGGGTTCATACGCTTTATACACCAGTTCGGTACATACCAGTTTGGAATCGGTAAGAAAATCGAAATTAAAGTCATAAGGCCTGCCGCTGTAGTGATACGCACGCTCAATCGCTTCGGCAATTTGAGGCTTCGGCAGACGCGGACGCAAAATGGCCACAGAGTCCGCATCGACAGAGTGCTGCAAGGTGGTAAACGAAACCCCTTCGCTAATGGCTTCAATCACTCTTGGCAGATGGCCGTCGTGATGTTTGAGAGTGCCTAGGCGATACGCATTATCATACCTTGTTTGCAAATAGCGCTCAAAATCACCGCCGTAACGCTTTTCGCCACTTAAGCTTTTACCAAAAAACGCGCGGCGCTCCTGTGGTGTGCCGATATAAAGCGCGGCGTGAGGCCAGTATCCGGGCAGACCGATGTTTGAGAGATACCACTCCCGCCGCTCTAGCAAAATATCGCCCGGTTGCAACAAGGTATGCATCTGCTCAATCTGCTCACTGCTAATCAGGGAGCTTTGCGTACGCAATACTTTCACATCGCCCATCCACTCCGACACCTCTTTTTGTAGCGGAAAAAAAAGTGAAAAGGCGCTGTCTTTCACAATCGTAGCACCGTTTTTTAGCGTTGCCTTAGGACCAGTTCCACGACCTTGCTCCCAGATACGTTTTCGATCCTCTTCAATCTCCGATAGCAGCATGGAATCGACGGTGTCCATTTTATACTTCACATCTTTAAGGGCGAAATCCGCCCCTTTGATCACATTTAAAAAACGAAATTTCAAAGCGCTGTAGCGCCCTTTTTTTAGCCCCAGTTCCGGCACCGCTTCGTTGAGCACCGTATGCATGGCCGGATCATTTTCCATCAGTGCAATAAAATCCATTGCGTAGCGGTATTGCGCCAAAAAAGCGGCGTATCCGATACTTTCAAACGGGGTATCGGCATCTTTTTGTTGCGTTACATAACACTGTTGCAAGGCATCAAGCACCATCATACGATCTAAAAATGCCTGCCATGTCTGCCAGATCACCATACGCTCTTCTTGAGACGTTGGCCGTTTTTCGTGCAGTTTGTGTGCGGGAAAAATATCATGATGCGCTTTGACATACTCAAGAATCTCATGCAGAGCGTTACGGGTATTGCGAAACCTCTCGACGTCGTCTAAAAGCGTCGTATGTTGCGCCAATATTTTAGCCACGCGTGCCTGTTCTGCCAAGACCAATGCCTTCTCATGTGCATCAAGCGCTTTATAACCGCGTGATTCACTCCAGCCATAGCCCCAACGAAACGATGTCGGCAAATAGGGTGATCCGCCCACTCGCACGCCGGCCAGCATCACTTTGGCAATTTCCGGCTCGCCAATGCTCTCAACGCACGCCTCAAGCTCCTGATCCGCTTTGAGACGCTCCGCTTCGGTGCCTCCGATCCAGTAGGTTCTATCATGGGTAATACAGCAATTTAGCCATAAACGGTTTTGAGAGAGTGTGCCATCGGGGAAAAGACTGCATCCGTCAGAGCTAAAAGGTTTAAGCTCCTGCGCCGCAATCGCAACCGCCATCCCCGCCAATACCATAAGCGTTCGTTTCATCTGCATTAATATACCCTCTCTATCATAAGCTGAATCGACGTTTTGCCGTTAAACTCGTTTTTGGTAACGGTGTAGCTACAGGTCATACGGCGATCATCAGGGACGCTAAGCGTTTCGCGAAAGGCAAGCAGTTCATGACTCTGACGCTCCAAAGGCGAAAATTTTAGGTTGACCCGTGAGTGCGACCGATCGGCTCCAAAAAGTTTGACACTGAGCACTTCGGCATCTTTAATCAAAAATCGCGGACGGGGATTGGCTTCGCCGTAAGGCTCAAAACGCTCCAAAATCTCCAGCAGTTCAAAATCGATAGCGTCACTCTCCAACACGCCTAAGATTTGCTCTTTGGGGATAAAATCTTGCGCATCAAGCTTTTGCGCTTCGGCATTAATCCCCACTTTAAAGGCTTCGATATCCTTTACATGTAACGAAAGCCCCGCCGCCATTTTATGCCCGCCGAACTTTTGCAAAAGCGTGTGTTGCGTTTGAATCAGGGCATAGATATCCACATCGCCCAAAGAGCGCGCACTCCCTTTGGCCGTGTCGCCCTCTATGCTTAGTACAATCGCAGGCACACCAAAGCGCTGTACCAGACGCGCCGCAATAATCCCTACAACGCCCTCATGCCATCCCTGCGCATACGCCACAATCACCCGATCATCGGGCTTTACATGTAAGCAGGCGTTTTCGGTAGTTTCGGCTTCGGTGGCTTTGCGCAGCTCATTTAAACGGTTTAAGCGCTCAAAACGCTCAAAAGCCTGATCTTCGTTTTCGGAAATTAAAAACTCTACCGCCATAAACCCCTCTTCTAATCGTCCGGCAGAGTTGAGCCGTGGGGCGATCTGAAAGCCGATATCCTCGGAACTGATACGGCTTTTATTGAGAAATTCACGCATAATGAGTGATGCGGGGCGCGGGGAGTGCATCATCTGTTTGAGCCCCGCTTGAACAATGGCGCGGTTAATCCCCACCAGCGGCATCACATCGGCCACAATCGCCAATGCCAATAGCTCCAGATACTGCGACATATCGACATTTGCGCCCAGTTCCTGTTTGAGCTGTGCTAGTAAGAGCCACGCCACTTGCGCGCCGCAGATCTCTTTAAAAGGGTAGATGCATTGCGGAAGTTTAGGATTGACAATCGCGTAGGCATCGGGTAGCGATTCGGGTGGAGTGTGGTGATCGGTAATAATCAGATCGATACCGCGCGCTTTACACGCCTCGGCCGCTTCGTGTGCCGTAATGCCGTTATCGACCGTAAAGATGAGATCGGCATCGATGCGCTCCAGTATCTTGGGCGATACGCCGTAGCCGTCTGTGAAACGGTTGGGCACTACGGCATGAAGCGGATAGCCGATGGTGCGAAAAAAGAGGATGCAAATCGCGGTAGAAGTGACCCCATCAACATCGTAATCGCCCACCAAAGTGATGCGTTCGTTATTTTGGATCGCCTTGGCGATACGCTTTGCCGCTTTTTGAGCATCGTGCAGTTGTGAAGGATGGGGAATATCGGAGAGTTTACTTAACGTATCGCCGACTCTATGCTCTAAAATATCGACAATACGCTGTTTGTCAAGAAGGGGTGCATCAGGCACTTTCGACATTGCGTAGTGTCGCCTTTACAAAGGCTAAAATCGTGGGATTGGGCGTTTTAAGACGCGAGGTAAATTCGGGATGAAACTGTACCCCCAAAAACCACGGGTGCTCGGGAATCTCTACCGCTTCGATCAGGCCGTTGGATTCGCCCGTGACTACCATGCCCGCCTGCTCCAGCGCTTCGCGGTATTGAGGATTGGCCTCGTAGCGGTGGCGGTGGCGCTCGTAAATCACCGCCTCATTGCCATACGCCTCGGCCAGATGGCTCCCTTTTTTCGTTTCGCACGGGTATTCGCCAAGACGCAAGGTACCGCCCATCGGTGATTCATGCGTGCGTACCTCGGTAGCGCCCGATTGGTTGATAAAGTTGTCAATCAGATAGATCATCGGGTTTGCGGTATGTTCATCAAACTCAATGGAGTTGGCATCTTCGTAACCCAAAACATTACGCGCATACTCTACGAGTGTAAGTTGCATCCCCAGGCAGATACCCAGATAAGGAACCTTATTGGTACGGGCGTATTCGATAGCCTGAATTTTTCCCTCGACTCCGCGCGAACCGAATCCTCCGGCCACCAAAACCGCGTCGCAATCGCGCAGAAGCTCTTCGTTGCTATGTGATTCGATCGCTTCACTATCAACCCAGCAGATATCCACGCGCGTATCGAGATGCGCTCCGGCATGAATGAGCGCTTCGGTAAGCGACTTGTACGACTCTTTAAGCTCCAGATATTTGCCCACAAAACCGATGGTAACTTTCTTTTGCGGAGAGACGATCTTTTTAACCAGCGAATCCCACAGCTCCATATCGGGCACCAGTTCGCCCAGCTCCAACTCTTTGGCGATGGGACTTAGAATATTTTGCTGTAAAAAGCTCATCGGCACCGCATAAATGCTGGCGGCATCAAGCGCCTCCATCACGCTGTCTTGCGGAATGTCGCATGAGAGGGCGAGTTTTTTCTTAAAGGTTTTGGGCAGTGTATTTTCAGAGCGCGCAATAATCATCTGCGGCGTAATCCCGATACGGCGTAGCTCTTGTACCGAGTGCTGTGTGGGTTTGGATTTGAGCTCGCCTGCGGCTTTTACAAAGGGAATAAGGGTTACATGTATAAAGAAGGTTCCCGCCACCTCTTCGTCATGCTTCATCTGGCGAATCGCCTCCATAAAAGGAAGTCCTTCGATATCGCCTACGGTACCGCCCAGCTCCACCACCAAAATGTCGTGCCCTTCGCCCGCGGCTTTAATGCGGTCTACAATCTCGCCCACGATATGCGGCACCACCTGAATGGTCTGACCCAGATAGCCGCCCGCACGTTCGCGTTCAATCACCGACTGATAGACCTGCCCCGTGGTAAAGTTGGAGGTTTTCAGATACGACGTATCTAAAAAGCGCTCGTAGTTTCCGATGTCAAGATCGGTTTCGGCGCCGTCTTTGGTGACAAACACTTCGCCGTGCTCCAGCGGGCTCATGGTGCCGGGGTCTACATTAATATAAGGATCGATCTTAAGCATCCCCACATCTTTGCCCGCATGTTTGAGCAGTGTGCCGATACTGGCTGCCGTAATGCCCTTGCCAAGGGAACTTAAAACGCCTCCGGTGACGAAAATATATTTGGTCATCTTCATTTCCAGTCTCTGCTTGATTATTGTGCTACTGCGTTACATGTAAGCACTTGTTTTAGTGTTATGATTATACTCTGACTTAACTAAGCATGATCTAAAGGCACTTTATTGGAAGCAATCTTATCTTACGGCGTGATTGCGCTGGGCATCTCTGTGATATTAAACCTCATTCTCAAGCGTTTGGGTATCTCCGCCATCATCGGCTATATCCTCACCGGAGTCGTGGTTGCTTACGGATTTGATCTGCACTATGCCGCCGATTCACACCTGCTTGAACTGATTGGCGAATTTGGGATTGTCTTTTTAATGTTTACCATCGGCCTTGAGATCTCGCTGGAGAAGATGAAGAGCATGAAGATGGAGGTGTTTGGCAACGGCGCGCTTCAAGTCGGCATTAGCGCTACGCTCTTTTTTCTGATCGCCCATTACGGGTTTGCCATCGCTATATCCGCGTCGCTTATTATCGCGCTCGCACTCTCGCTCTCTTCGACCGCCGTGGTGCTTAGTTATCTCAAAAGCTCCAAGCAAATCTATCAGCCCTACGGTCAAAAAGCTACGGGAATCTTGGTGTTTCAAGACCTCGCCGTTATCCCGATTTTGCTACTTATCGGGTTTTTGAGCGTGGAGAACCTTGATCTTAAAACCGTGGTTGTCGAGACCCTTTTTAGTGCCCTTATTGTGATTGGCTTGCTCTTTATTGTAGGCAAACGGGTAATGACGTGGCTGTTGCATTTTTCTGCCGATAGCCAGAGCGAAGAGCTCTTTATCGGATCGGTACTGGTCATACTGCTTGGCGCGTCGCTCTTTGCGCATTTTATGGGTTTTACCTACTCGCTGGGCGCGTTTGTGGCGGGGATGATTATCGCCGAAACCAAGTACCACCACAAGGTCGAAGCGGACATTTCCGCCTTTAAAGATCTGCTACTGGGCGTCTTTTTTGTCTCGGTGGGGCTTAAGATACATGCAACGTATTTTGTGTCGCATATCGGCGAAATTGCGCTACTGATTCTGGCCGTATTTGCCATTAAAAGTGCGGTGATCTATCTGATTGTGCGTCTTACTTCCAAACGCGATACGGCGCTTAAAAGCGCGCTTGCCCTCGCGCAGGTGGGCGAATTTTCCTTTGCCGTGTTTGCATTGGCGCACAGCGCCAACCTGATTGATGCCGATATTATCCAAACGCTGGTGCTTACCGTGGTTGTCTCCATGATTCTCACGCCGTTTATGATCTCAAAAATTGATGCTTTGGTAGTGAACGTACTGCACGAAGAGACCTTTGATCAAGACCTTCATGCGCTCGATACGCGCAAAAATCACATTATCGTGTGCGGTTACGCGCCCGTGGGCATGTTTGTGGCCAATGAGCTTGATGCCATGCACGCCGGTTATGTCATCGTAAGCAACTCCTTTAAACACGCCAAACGGGCGCAGATGCATAAGCGTGAAGTCTATTTTGGGGACATTGCCAAACCCTCCATGCTTGAGGCCTTACATGTAGAGAATGCCGCCGCGGTGATTGTGACGCTGGAAAACTTTGACAAAACCCGCCTGATTTGCGAAGCGCTAAGAGCTTATGCGCACAAGGTCAAAATTATCGTTAAAGTCGCTACGCTCGAAGAAAAGCAGATGCTTGAGGCGATGAATATCGGCGTGATTGTGGATAGCAAACGGGTGATCGGCCACACACTTGTGGAAGAGGCGAAACATTGCACGCTTTAAAATATCTGTTTGTATTACTGTGTGCAACGCAAACGCTTTTTGCCGCACAGAGTCTACTGGAGCATAGCGACATCTATGTTGATGATGCCAATTTAAGCTTTGCGCACATCACGGCGCAACACTTTGAATCTTACGATCATTCCCATATCAGTTTTGGATTTCGCTCCGACATCACGCTTTGGATTCGCCTGCTTATTGCCAATAATACCGACGCAGTGCAACACAAACTGCTAGAGATCGACAACCCGCTTTTAGAAACCCTTACGCTTTATGACACCCAAAAAGAGGTGGGAAAAAAGGGGTTGCTGGAGCGTCAGGGAGATTACATGTACCCTGTTTTCAATCTGCACCTTACGCCGCACACCACGCAAACCTATTACTTGAAACTCCATAACAACACCACCATGCTTGCCGCGGGTGTGACGCTTTTTGATGAAAAAGAGTATCTCAAAGTTGAGCGTTCACGTGAGATGAACGTCGTGCTTTTTACGGGACTTTTAGGCGGTCTGCTGGCGTATGCGTTACTACTCTTTTTATATACCCGCGACCGTAGCTACCTTCTCTATGCACTTTACCTTGCAACCCTGCTTTTTCACCAACTCACCTATATCGGCTTTACGCCTTTTGTGATGCCTGTGTGGTTCAACGCTTTTGATGCCGCCATTGTCGTGCCCAAAATCTCGGCCATGATTATTACCGCCGCCGTCTTTGCCCAGAATTTTTTAAAAACGCGCGATATTCCTATGATCTATCGGGGGTATTGGGCGTTTATTATCGTGCTGCTCATTCAGATGCCGCTTTTTGGCACCCCGTATCTTTATCTGCCCGAAGTCTCTATTGTGATCGGCCTGCTTTTTATTGCCTACAATCTTGGCGCTGGGCTTTACATGTACACCCACGGCAACAAGCAGGCGCGCTTTTTTATTGCCGGATGGGTGGTGCTGATTGCGGGATTTTTTCTCGTTATTATCGATGCGCTGGGCTTGGTGACGATTATGCACCATTTTCCCAACCTTATCTTGTGGCTCACGGTGCTTGAAGCGCTCTTTTTGCTCTTAGCGTTTGTGGACAAGCTGAGTATTTTGCAGCAGCAAAAAGAGGCGTATGAGCGGCGCTTTATCGGTGAGCTTGAAGCGCGTAACGCCATTATTGAAAACGAAGTCTCGGAGCAGACGCGCACATTAAAAAACCTCTACCAAGAGCTGCATCACCGCGTTAAAAACAACCTCCAGATTATTCTCTCCATCATCCGGATGCAGCGTGATCGGCTTGAAAACGATGCGGCTAAAGAGAGCTTTAGCGCGCTTGAGGGGCGCATTAACTCTATTGCCAAGACGCATGAGATGCTACTGCAAAACGAAAACGAGGAGCATATCGACATGGGCAACTATCTTGAAGCGCTGTGCCAAGATATTCGCGCCTCGCTCGGTGCACGTCCCATACGTTTTGAGATCAACGCCGCCATGGCGATGCCGCTACGCCAAAGCGTTTACGTTGGGCTGATCGTCAACGAACTGATCTCCAACGCCCTAAAACACGCGAGTGATGCCGACACCATTACCGTTTCACTGGGCAAAACATTTCAAATCTGCACCTTACATGTAAGCGATAACGGCACAGCGCAATCGTCTATTTCAAAAAGTTCATTGGGGCTCAAACTGGTACACGCACTGGTGGAAGAACAGCTTGAGGGCGAAATACGCTATGATGCTTCCAACATGCACCGTTACGAAATTGAGTTTGCCTTATGAATGTGATGATTGTCGAAGATGAGAGCATTGTTGCCATGGAGATTGCGGATTATGTGCGCAGTATCGGCTATGAAGTCGTTGCCACGGCTTCAACCGCCCAAAAAGCGTATGAAGCCGCGACTAAACACCGCCCCTTTGCCATCTTGATGGACATCAATCTCAAAGGCGACGAAGACGGCATTGGCGCGGCGATACGCATTAAAAAAGAGCACTCCTGCGCCATTATCTACCTTACCGCTTACAGTGACGACGTCAATATTGAACGCGCCGTGCGCACCGAACCCTCGGGCTACCTCCTTAAACCCTTTAATCGAAGCGAACTACTCGCCGCCCTTAAAATTGCCCAGAGCCGTCTTGGCGATGCCTTACATGTAAAGCGCGGCGACACGGTTTTGGATGATGAGTTTAGTTTTGACAACTACAAAGGCGAACTGCTTTGCAGGGGCGAATATGTCCACCTCACCCGCCGTGAAAGCGAACTGCTAAAACTACTGCTAAATAACCGCAATACTACACTCGATCTTTACACTATCGAAAATAGCATCTGGCCCGAAAAAACACCCAATGAAAACACCCGCCGCGCACTCATAAGCCGCCTGCGCGCCAAACTTAATCAGCGCTTCATCGAAACCGTTGCGGGGGTGGGATATCGGATGAATTTTTAATTAAGTAGGTACATAAGCGTCGGTACCATAGTGTTGCTACGTTCGGGTTCTACCCGCACACGAATTGTTTGCACATCGCTACTCACGCTATCGTCGGCTTTGACCTGAACGCGATAAACGTTATCTCCATTACGATCTCCTGCTTGCATGGTATCGGGTGCTACAAGAAAGCTTAAAACCCCGCTATCTTCATTTATCTCAAACTTATCGCCGTCTGCACCGCCGATAATGGAAAACATACTGCCATAGCCGTTTAACGAGGCGACGCTCACGGTGCTCACATTAAGATCGCCTACATAGCTTACTTCTCGTGGAGAGCTAATATAGTAGTTGCAATCCACTCCGGCATCGGTAAAACTCCAGTTGTTACTGTCAATCAGATTTTGGCGCTCACTCTCAGCGTTGCAATAGGAGCTAAGATTCGCTTTTATCTGAACATTTGCCAACCCCGATGTCTGCTCCAGTGCCTTTAAAACGCCATCATAATTGCTTAGCGAAAGATTCGCATCTTCCAATAAAAACGTTCCAAAGGTAGTGACACTCGAAAAATCCCATTCACTCATGTCCTGATTATATGCGTAGGCAAACCGGAATGTTTCATACATATTTTGCACATTTGAAACATCCCAGTCTCCAAGGTCTTGATTAAATTTTTTAGCATTATCAAACATAAGCGACATGTTTTCCACTTTAGAGACATTCCATGCACCGATATCTTGATTAAACGCAAACGCATTATAAAACATAAGCGACATATAAACTACATTAGAGACATCCCATCCGCTAATGTCCTGATTAAAATTGATAGCCCTTGAAAACATATTCCTCATATCATCGACACCCGACACATCCCATGTACTGATATTGCCATCAAACAGATCACAATAGGCGAACATGGAGTTCATATTCTTTACGCTAGAAACATCCCAGCTATTGAGATCTTGATTAAATTTTCTGGCATTATCAAACATACCTTGCATAGTGGTCACATTCGATACGTTCCAGTCCGAAATATCTTGATTAAAATTCATTGCGACATTAAACATTTTATACATCGACTCGACATGACTCACGTCCCAGTCCCAATTGCCGCTGCCTTTACCGATATTTGTAGCATATTTAAACATGCTACCCATATCGGTTACCACTGAAAGATCAGGAGTGTCGGTGGCATTGATCACAAGATTTGAAGCACCGATAAAAGCATCAGCGAACGTCTGCCATACCGTAGTACCCCACTGTTCGACCGAAAGTAGTTTTTTAACGTCTCCCGTATTGTTAAAATAGATTCTCGGATAGGTACCGTCGATACTAACCGTATAGGTACCGGCTAGAGCATACGAACAGGTATACTCCATGGTAATACCCGTGGCTTCAGGGGTACCGTCGCTATCGCAGTCAATCGTATAATCATAAGTCGCAGATGAATACACCGGCATGGTAAATTCGGTATCCGATGACACACCGTCGTTGTCGGTTTGCACGGTGATAATAAACGAATCGGTTCCCGCCATCAAACACGTTGTTAAAAATAAGCTCGCTAAAGCTACCTTACGAAGATATTTTCGTACCATAAACACTCCTCACTTTTTTTAATTTGTTAACAGATGTTAACGAGTGCCAATTTCGTGATTGTGATGTTTATCGTAAGTGGAGTCTCTTTGCTATACTTGCGAAAAAAAGTAAGAATCATGTACCGTTCACTCTTTAAAACGTTCCGTTCGTCACTGCTCTCTTTGGAGTACAAACACCTGCTAGTACGCGGTTTTTTGGGCACTTACATCACGATTGCTTTATTGCTTTGTATCATCAATACCATTACGCAGCGCTATGATCGCGCCATACCCGAAGCGATTTTTGTACTCATTATGCTTATGGGAGCGCGTCACTATCTCAAAACGGGCAATGTACTTTGGGGAGCGCATATGTCGTTTTGGCCGCCGGCGCTACTGATTCTTTTTCAACTGCATACCCATCAATTTAACGATTTCACGATTATTTACGCCTTACTGCTTCCACTGGCAACGTTTTTTCTTTACAGTCTCAGACGGGCGCTAGTCTACACCGGCATTGTCTACACCATTTTGGCACTGCTAATCATTTACTGGCGTTTGCAGCTTGAATCACACCTCTATTTACACTCCACAACAGCGCTGGTCAACACCCTGTTTGGAGCGCTGTTTGTCATTGCGTTTGGACTTTTTTATCACCTGTCGTTTTACCGCTCCTATAACGCGCTTAAACATGCACACTCCCAGCAAGAAATTTTGCTCCAAGAGATTCACCACCGCGTCAAAAACAATCTCAACGTCATTGCATCAATCGTAGGTTTACAGGCGCTCAATGATGATGGAAGAGCGCGCAGTCAACTACTGCATACCAAAGGGCGCATCGAATCGATTGCCATCGTGCACGAGATGCTTTATAAAAAACATGACGACTACACCAAAATTGACTTTGAGCCTTATGTCAACAAGCTGGGTGAACTGGTGCAAAGACTTCATGGCACACAGCAGGTTGCGCACCATTTTTGCGGCAACAATATCGCACTGAGACTGGAGTATATGCTGGATTTGGGATTGATCATCAACGAGTTATTGATTAACGCCTACAAACATGCGTTTAAAAATACGCCCAATCCGGAAATTTTACTTAATCTGCATGTACTTTCTGATGGCGTATTGCGTTTTCATTATCATGACAACGGTTGCGGTATCGATAATATCGAAGATGCCAAAACTACTCAAAGTCTAGGATTAACGCTAGTGGAGTTATCGGTCAAGCGGCTACAAGGAACAATGGTGGTACAAAATCAAAATGGACTCGATATTTTAATTACCTTAAAACGAAACGCCGATCATGACTTTTATACACTCAAGGAGCAGTAGAGATAGCTATGAAGATATTAATTGTCGAAGATGAATTGATTGCCGCCGAGTATCTAAAACGGATACTCGAATCAAACGGTTATAGTGTTATTGACGTTGTCGATTCAGGCAATGAAGCAATTCGTGTCGCCAAAACAGAGCAACCCGATATCATTTTGATGGATATCTACCTGCAAGGGCACATGAGCGGATGTGAAGCTGCGCTACACATTTCTAAAACGTTTACGGGACATATTGTCTTTTTAACCGCCTACGCCGAAGAGGAGATGGTCGATTACGCCGTCGCCGCGCACGCCAGCGGCTATTTAATGAAACCCTACAATGAAGCGGAAATTTTGGCAACGCTACGCCTGCTTGCTCCTCAACAAAAGCATCCTGTTGCCTCACCTGCACCGTTTGAACCCTCAACGGTAACACTTGCCAATGGCTATAGCTTTGTTCCCGCCGAACGCAAGTTGCTTCATCACGGCAAAGAGGTCTATTTGGGCAGCAAAGGCATTAAATTAATCGAAGTGCTGTGCGAGTACTCAAAAATCAGCGTGCCCAACGAAACCATCATGCGCCATATCTGGGGCGAAGAGAAAAGCGGGCAAACCTTAAGATCGCTGGTGTATCGCACCCGACAAGTCATTGGCGAGGAGATGATTATTAACTACAACGGTACCGGCTATATTATTGCTACGCCCTAACTCGACAAGGAGTTTTGCTCATCTTCGAGTACTGCCTCTATACTGCTCGTTTCTGTAATGATTGCCTCAATAAATGCAATCTTTTTTTGTATGGTTTTAACACGTTCAAGCGCTTTGGCACTAAACATAAATAATCTCTTTTAAAAACAGAATGATTTCATCTTTTGTGGCTTTCATGATGAAAATTATAACGCACCTTGCGCTCTTTTAAGTCCTTACATGTAAAGATTCGCTCTATGTTAGAACTCTTTGCATCGGTCCTTGGCATTTACATTTTTATAGCTGTGGGCTACATCGCCAAAAAGACGTTTAAAGAGAAGATCGATGAGCGCACCGTTACCTTGCTCTCGGTCTATTTCTTGCAACTTTTTCTCACCTTTTGGGGACTGCTAAAACGCCCGTTTGATACCTCATTCGTGCTAGCGCCTGCGCTTTATTTAGTGATTGTGATGCTAACGCTTGCTATCACCACACCCCTTATACGCCTGCTGTTTAAAGAGCAAAAAGAGCGCTCCATTGCTACGGTTGCCGCGCTTATCGGCAATACGGGAAACCTTGGGATTCCGCTGGGCATCGCGATATTTGGCGAAGCAAGCATTCCCTATACGACGGTTATCAATTTAGTAAACGTCTTTTTTGTCTACACCTTCGGAGTCTATTACTACTCGCGTGGCAGTTTTGACATAAAAACTTCGATTATCAATATCTTTAAGCTTCCGGCAATCTGGGCGGCGTTTGTTGCCATTGGGCTGAACCTTTGGGGATATACACCCTCTAAAACCGTTGAACAGACACTAATGATGGGGGCATATGCTTCAATGACGATTCAGTTACTGCTTTTTGGCATCTACCTTTATGGTGTTAAACTTAGCGAAATGAACCGGATGCTTATCGGGTGGGTCAACGGGGTGAAATTTCTACTACTGCCACTGCTTACGTTTGGCGTACTTTCGTTTGTTGCGATGGATAGCATGGTAAAAGGGATTCTCTTTTTAGAGCTGATGATGCCACTGGCCGTAGCTAATGTGAATCTGGCATCGCTATATGAATGCAAAGCGCGCGATGTGACGGCGCTCATTTTCATAACTTCGCTACTATTTTTGGTGCTTATATTTGGGGGAATAAAGATTATCGGGTATCTGTAAATCCCGCCTGCCTATTGGCAATATCCGGGATTGTAAGCGTAGACGTAAGCGGTTTTAGTGATGGTATTTGTTGCAACCCACTCACTCATTGATTGCATCTGATCAAAAACGGCTTTCGCACGGGTAACGACATTTTCGGAGTAGTCCTCATCGCTGTCTGCATACTTAAAAGAGATTCAGCCACAACCGGCGCGTTAAGAACACCGTCTTTGTACCAGAGTGTCAATGAGAAATCGCCATCTTTGTTTCCTAGATCCACATCGGTTCCTTTATAAACACGTTCTGAAATTTCCAGATTGCCTACAAGAGCGATTGCCTCATCTTCATCAAAATTATAACTTTCAAGCCCAGGATAAAGTCCAATAGGATCGTCTATTTTATTTAGGTTTTTGCTTCTGGATATCTCCTGCGTCGTTGAATAGCTGTATTTTGAGATAAAAGGCGCACTGATATCTTCTTCAAATTTTGTTTCAGCATCAGAGCCGCTTGCACTCATATCTTGATGACCGGAAATGAAGCGGTCGGGTGAACGAAATTTAAGTGTCACTTCGCGATCACCATTTTCAACGCGTTCGCGAAATACCAAGCTGTTGTTTTTTAGGACACAACTGTTTGGAGTGTCATAAAACCGTACCGTACGTGATTTATGTAACGAAAAACTTCCCGAAGCAGAACGCCCGACATTGGTTTCGACTAGGTCTTCAAGCACATTCCAATAATTTGCAATTGCGCTTGAAGGGTTTGAACCTGTAAACAGTGAAGGATCCAGCATAAGTTTATACTCGCGCGATCCGACATCCGGTTGAGCAAGTAGCGGTAATGTACATAGTGCTGAGAGCACACTCATTCGTAAGATTTTCATTTTCTTCCTTTATAAGTAATTTATACCCGTAGCATAAAAGAGATTGATAATCACTACATTACTAAAACATTTCATATATGTAATTACTTAATTAACGGTTTTGTTATAAAAAATAAAACACGCTATTATTTCTATAAATCAAAGTACAAGGTATTTGCTATGGTGCATGAACTCACCGATACCAACTACACGCAAACCATTGAGCAAAATGACAAAGCGATTTTTATCGATTTCTACTCCCCCACCTGCGGGCCGTGTCAGGAGCTACTTCCTAATCTGCCGCGTATGGCGGAGTATTTTGGTGATGAGGCGCTCATTTGCAAATGCGACGCTACACAAAATCCGAAGCTTTCGCAAAAGTATGAGATTCGCGGGGTGCCCTTTTGCGTCTCCATCGGCAGTGACAAGATGATAAAAGATTACGAGATGGGCGCGGCGTCGATAGATCGACTCATCGCAATGGTGCAAAAAGCACAAGGCAAAGGGTTTTTTGCGCGACTTTTTGGTAAATAATATTATTTTAAATGCTATAATATCGTATGCAAACGCCCGAACGCTCCAACCAATTGATTTTACAAGAGCTTGAAAAGGCCGCCACTTCGCCTACGCTCATTAATCGTCGTTATCTGAACTATGAAAAAGGCCAAAACGCTTTTGATAGTTTCGATACGCAAGAGCACTTCTATTTCATTATGGAAGGAAAAATCAAAATTTCGCAAGTCAATCTTGAAAGCGGCAAAGAGCAGACGCTTTATCTGCTTTCGCGCGGCGACATGTTTGATGTGATTACTCTGCTTGATGCTAAACCCCACGACTATCTCAGCGAAGCGCTTGAACGCACCGAAGTGGTAGAGATACCTATGGAGCAGGTGCGCTATCTTCTTGAAAACGACGCCGATTTTAAACGTTTCTTTTTTCCCTATATTGCCACACAACTGCGTAATATGGAAAATCTTGCCGTTGATCTTTCGCTCTATGATGTCTATCAGCGTATCGTAAAACTTTTTGCCCGATTTACCGATACCGATGAGAAAAATCCAAATCTGCGGCTTATCGGGAACCTTTCGCATGAGGAGCTGGCCAGTATGGTTGGTTCGGTGCGAAAAGTGGTCAACCGCGCACTTCAAAAACTTAAAGACGAAGGTGTTATTGAACTCTCCCGCAAACAGATACAACTCAAAAATTTTCAAAAACTGCTCGACAAACTTCATTTTTAGCCCTTTATGCCACTTAAGTGGCAGACAGCACCATCGCTTACATGTAACAATACCCATGAAATTAAAATAACAATTCATAAGGAGTTTGTCATGTTAGTTACACGTTTTGATCCCTTTAAAGAACTGCGCGATATGGAGCATCGTTTTATGCAAAACTACCGCAAAGAGGACGAGAGCGGCATAAGTACGTTTACGCCGAGTGTTAACACGCGTGAAGGCGAATTTGCCTACCATGTCGATATTGATTTGCCGGGCGTGAAAAAAGAGGATATCAAAGTTGATGTTAAAGACGGTGTGCTTAGCATTTCGGGTGAGCGTCATCTTAAAGAAGAGGTCAAGGAAGAGGATTATTATAAAGTCGAAACCAGTTTTGGAAAATTTACACGTAGTTTCACTTTGCCTGAAAATACTGATGCCGAAAACATCGAGGCCAAAATTGATAACGGTGTGTTAGAGCTTGTTATTCCCAAACTGGCCGAAAAGGTCAACGTCAAGTCGATCGAAGTCAAATAACTTTGTCTTATCAGGCGGCTCATGCTATGATGGTGCATCCTGCACCAAAGAGTAGTTATGTTTCGCCTGTTTCTTTTAAGTCTGCTATTCCCCTTTGCACTTGGCGCTTCAGAGTCTGATGCCATCAAGCGCTCCGTCGTTAAAATCTACACCGTTTACAAAAAACTCAACTATCTCGAACCGTGGAATGTGTCGGTACATCGCGCTAACGGTTCGGGTGCTATTATCGAGGGCAATCGTATTCTCACCAACGCCCATGTAGTCGCTAACTCTACGTTTATCGAGGTCAAGCATAGCGGCGAAACGATGCGCTATAAAGCACGTGTACTCGCCGTATCGCATCAGGCCGATCTGGCACTACTTGAGGTTGACGATGTGCGTTTTTTCAAAAATACAAAAGCGCTGAAGTTTGACGACCTGCCGCAGATGCAGCAAAAAGTTTCTATCTTCGGCTTTCCTGCCGGAGGGACTACGCTAAGCATCTCCGAGGGGATTGTATCGCGTATTGAGCACTTTCGCTACAAGCATAGCGGCGAGCCTTTTTTAGGCATTCAGGTTGATGCTGCCATTAATCCCGGTAATAGCGGCGGTCCTGCCGTGAGTGAGGGCAAAATTATCGGTGTGGTGATGCAAAATCTTCCTCATGCGCAAAATATCGGGTATCTGGTGCCTACCCCGATTATCCGTCATTTTCTCAAAGACCTCGAAGACGGGTCACTAGAGGGGTTTGCCGCGTTAGGTATTGTGACGGAAAATCTTCAAAACCCTGCGATACGCGCCTATTACGGCCTAAAAGAGGATCAAAGCGGCGAGCTGATTACCTATCTTACCTACAACGAAAACGATCAGGGCTTACATGTAGGAGATATTATTACGTCAATTGATGGGCATAATATCGAAAACGACGGTACCGTCAATTTTCGCGGCGATGCGTACACCGATATGAAGTACTATCTTGATCTGCACCAAATCGGCGAAGCGGTATTGTTTGATGTAATTCGTGATGGGAAAAGCATGAAGGTTTCTTACACGCTTAAGCACCAGATTAATGAACTGCTTCTGGTAAAGATTTTACAATATGACATTATGCCGACATACTGTATTTTCGGGGGCTATATTTTTGCGCCACTCACACGAAATCTGCTAGAGAGCACCAAAAATACCCCCATGCGGCTAAGCCGCTACACCCGTATGTGGCCCTCTATGGCACAAAAAGAGGTGGTCGTGATGATTAAAGTGCTGGCCGATGAGACTAACCGTGGCAATCACGGTGTGACGTTTTGGCCCATTGAAACGTTTAACGATACGCCCCTTGTTTCATTTGAGCATTTTAAATCGCTGGTGGCATCGCAAGAGGAGGGGTTTATCAATCTGAAAGATGATGACGGCTATCAAATTATCATCGACGTTAAAACGGCGCGCGCCAAAAAATCGGAGTTGCTACACCGTTATAACATTGCCAAGGCGTGTTCGGACGGCGAGATTATTAGCGCCGATTAAACGATTTACGCTTTAGCGTAATCTCAATCAACTTTTTGCTTCATAGTAATACGAAAACAGCTCCCCTCGACGGTATCAAGTAGTTCCAAAGTACCCCGTTCGTCACGTGAAATGACTTTTTGGGCAAAATAGAGCCCAAATCCATGACCCGACTCTTTTTTGGTTGAAAAGGCAGGCTCAAATATTCGTTTGGCATAAATATTTTTAATGCCTGGACCATTGTCTTTAATGTGCATGACGATCCGTGCATCGACAATAGAGGCTTCAATGGTAATGCTTCGACTTTCGACGTCATTGTTGTTTAGGCATTCAACGGCATTTTCAAGCAACACGAGTAGTACATGTAAAAACTCATTGGTGCCGTATGCGATATATAGACCTTCGGGTATTTTTAGATTCACCAAAATATTTTTGTGCATTAGCCGAAGGTGTAGATAGTGTAATGCGCGTGCCGTACATTCGGCAATATCGGTATTGGAATCGAAGGGATCGGGTTCAAAAAACGTATAAAGGTTTTCAATATCGCGTGATAGGTGTTCCAGTAACGATTCGGCATGGCTTGTAACCGTTAAAGCTTCGCGATTACCGCTAAGATACCTTCGCAGTTTAAGTAGCATTGTGGAGAGGGTGTTGAGGGGTTGGCGCCATTGATGCGCAAGGAACGAGACCATCTCACCCAGTTGTACCATTTTTGCATTCATCATATAGAGCTCTTCTTGGCGCAATTGCTCCTCTTCAAAATGTTTACGCTGCGTCTGATCGGATACGGTAACAATCACTCCTTCAATCGTGCCGTCATCGTTGTAATAAGGGTTATATTGCACATGGTTGTATTGTTTGGTATACGCATCGGATCCAAACCATGCTTCATAGCTGACCCGTTCGCCGCTAAGTGCTTGTAAAAGGTTGGATTTGACATTACGCTCAAACATCTCTTTGCCTAAAAGCTCGCTTACATGTAACCCAATGATCGCCTCGGGCTCTTTGTGATAGCGTTGACAATAAGCACGATTGACGGCACGGTAAATGCCATTGGTATCGACATACGAAATGAGATCATCGGTATGATCAAGTAAGCGCTGTGCATAAAATAGCGAGGTAGTACTCATGCCAGATAATAACCGTGTTTGGATACCGATTCAATAGAGATAACGGGAATTTTACGGCGCAAGTTGCTCACCACAATTTTGAGCGCGTTGCGGCGTTCGTCGCGATAATTATACAGAGCAATTTCCGCCTCTTCATAGCTGACAATTTTGCTACGTTTGGAGAGTAGGAGCTCAAGCAGTGTGATCTCCAGATTTGCCAAACGAATCTGCTGTTTGCCGATTGTTACGCTTTTTTGTTCCATGCTATAGTAGCACTGGCTTGCGGCATCAAGAAGAATCTCTTTGTCAATAAATTGCTGTTTCAAAAAGATTTTTCCAAAAAGGTTTTTAAGCTTTTCGTAGGTAACGGGTTTAACGAGGTACTCTTCAATTTTAAGTGGAATCGCTTTAAACAGGTAGTTGCGGTGTGAATATGCGGATAAGACAATCACAGGAGTATTGGGATGTTTAGCGCGAATTTTTGTAACCAGCTCTAAACCATTCATACGAGGCATTTCAATATCGGTGAGCACAATATCGGGACGGTTTTTACAATATAAGTGCCATGCCTCCTCTCCATCGTATGCGCAAAAAACTTCGGCAAAAAACTCTTGCAAAAAAAATGCCATATTCTCATTGCTTTGGCGGTCATCTTCTACAATCAATATGCTTTTGTTTTTACAAAGATACATTAATAATCCTAATATAGTTAACCCATTTTAGCGTAATCAAAGTTACACGAAACCTTTTTAATACATTTATTATTTATAATAAAATATTTTAAAACAACACAACAAGGATTAGTACAATGTTTGGAAAATCGTATCAGGAGCATCCTGAGTATCAGGCACTTAAAGAGCAATTCGCTTCGCTTCAAAACGACTACAATACCCTTTTGCACGAGCATACGGCCTTGAAACAGGAACACACAGCCTCTCAAAGTGCGCAAACCATGGCGAATCTTGTCAAAGAGTTAACACATAACCTCACGAATGCGTGTCAGGATGATTTGACCCGCTTGCAAAATGATCTGGCTGAAAATGTCCGTTTTCTTGAGGATATCGACCAACTCAATCAAAATAACCGCCATGAAGCTATGCAGACTAATGATGAGATTGACAATCTGCTCCAAACACAGCAAAACCTTGTGGCCAAGATAACCGAAAACTTTGAATCGGTCTCGCAACTTGGCGATAGCGTCGCCTCTATCAGCGATGTTATAAACCTTATTAAAGATATCTCCGATCAGACTAACCTACTGGCGCTCAATGCCGCTATTGAAGCAGCACGCGCAGGTGAGCATGGACGCGGTTTTGCCGTGGTAGCAGATGAAGTGAAAAACCTGGCTGCGAGTACAAAAAAGGCGACAGATGATATTCGCAAAGTGGTTCAGTCATTCCAGCAGGAAGCAGAAATAATGCAGAAAAACTCTAATGAAATGCTTGAAATGGGAAATCAGGTGCAACAGGAAATGGATAATATGAGTCATAATTTCAATGAGTTTGCACAACAGGCACAAACTACTTATACCTCAGTGAATTATGGCCACGATATTTGCTATGCCTCTCTGGTGAAAGTGGATCATATGATCTACAAACAGAAAGCTTATAAATCCTTTTATGCTGGCACCGATAATGATGATGCTATTGCAGTGCAGGTTGATCATCATAATTGCCGTCTTGGTAAATGGTATTACGAGGGTAAAGGAAAAGAATTCTTTGGTGATTTAGAAGCTTTTAAGAAGCTGGAGGAACCACATTCTCAGGTACATAATGCAGGTCACTCTGCTCTGGATTTACTCTCTCAGGACTGGAAAAAGAGTAAAGATATATTGAATAAAATACTGCAAAATTATCACATTATGGAAGAGGCCAGTGATCGGGTGATGGAGCATATAGACGGTATGATCACTGAAAAACACGGGTAGGATTCGATATGAAGTCAAATATTGTGCCGACTGACCGCGAAATTATCATGAATGATAACGATTTCATTGTCACTAAAACTGACCTTAAGGGGCGTATTACCTATGCTAATAGAAACTTTATGAAGATATCCGGTTATTCTGAAAGTGACCTGCTAAATGTTCAGCATAACATCATTCGTCACCCTGATATGCCCAGAGGTTTGTTCCAGCATTTATGGAATGTTATTGAATCGGGTAATGAATGTTTTGCTTATATTAAGAATATGTCCCGTAATGGAGATTACTACTGGGTTTTTGCTAATGTAACAGTGGATAAGGATGAAAATGAAAAGCCAATTGGTTATTTTTCGGTGCGTCGTAAACCCAGTCAGGCTGGTATTGAAATGATTAAGCCGATTTATCAGGAGATGCTACGTATCGAACAGCAGGCCGGGACGACCAGTGCGCCAGATGCTTCACTAAGCTGGCTAATGGATGATGTAAAAAATAAGGGTACCAGCTACGAGGAATTCATTCACACACTGGGCCACTGAATTCAGATCAATATTATTACAGACAATTATTATCCTGGAATCCACAGTTGGACGAGTTGAATCTGGAAAAATCAGTTAATCATGAAAGTCCAGGTAACAGCTTAATGCAGCAGATAAAATCAAAAACACGCTCATCAGCAATCAGCTGACAACGGAGTTTTTGATTTATCGGCAATTGCTTCTGTATTGCTCTAACGACAGTCATCCCTGGCTTAGACCGGGCACATCAATCTGTTGTGCATCTTTTTCACGTTCAATTGATTTTTCCAGGTTTAACCTAGAAAAATCAGTTGAATCATGAAAGTCTACGTAACAGCTTAATGCACCTGATAAAATCAAAAACACACTCTTCACCAATCAGGTGACTACGGTATTTTTGATTTGCCGGCAATTGCTCCTGCATTGCTCTAACTACAGCCATCCCTGGCTTAGACCAGGCATATCAATCTGTTACGCATCTTTTTCACGCTCAACTGATTTTTCCAGGTTGAAACTTAGATTGAGCTTTAGATTTTTCTGAATAAACTCAATTATTCTTCCTGACTGTTGCTCAAAGTGTTCGATGGAATCATGTTGAGCACCTTCAACGGCCATGACCTGAATGAACCCATCAGGGTTGGCATTTTTTTCGATTAATCTCATGTCACTTATCGGTACAACCGAATCATCTGTACCGTGTGCGAGTAAAACCGGGCAGTGAACATCTTTAATTCGATTCATTGGTGCAATGTCATCAAAGCGGAAGCCGATAATCAACTGAATATAAGTTATGATCAAAGACCGTAAAAAACCTGGTATCCAGGGTTTAACAAGCTGGCGATTCATGAGTAATTCAGGGTGTGCAAAACCTGATATGGCTATTACCAGGTCAATGGTATTTGTCTGAGAAGCGGTAAGAATGGAAGCGGCAGCCCCAACCGAATGACCCATGACCGCAATCTTATGCTGAGGGGATTTTTGTTGAATCCAGTTGACCGCATAGCTTAGGTCTTCTGCAAAGCGTGGAAGAGAAGAAAAGTTGTCGCTATCGCTTTGACCATGGTTGCGTGCATCATATAGAAGTATATTCATTCCAGCATGATGGAATGGTTCTGCCAGCGCTAACATCATTTCAGCATTGCCTCCCCAGCCATGGACAATAATTAATGTGCTTTGACTATCATCTACCGGTATCCACCATGAAAATAACTGTTTATTTTTAACACTATTCAGGAACTGTTGAGTATACGGCATACCTGCTTGTGCGGGTGTAGAGACTTCAATTATGCGAGGAGCACGATAGACACGATGCAGGATGATGGGAAAAGAAAATAGCAATACAATAATTATTGAAATAATAGTAATGAAAAGAGTCATGAATGGATTTAAAAAATTGAAGATTCTGAATCTATTATACCTGTAGAATCGCTGATTTATTGTGCTTGATTTTAAGCTGAGATATTAGCGGCTGCTTGCACAGTGCTTATGCTTTAGTAGAAATGTACTGATTTGTTTCAACCTGGAATCCGCAGTTGGACGAGTTGATTGTGTGTTTGAGGTGGTGTAGATCAAGGCGTAACGATGCGGAATCCAGCTATTCCGAGGCGTTACAACGAAGAGATCCGCTTCATCAAACCTGCATTTCAGTTCGTAGCGGGATGCACCGATTGGGTGATTATACGCATCAACTGTCATGGTTAATAAAACAGTGGGTTGACCTCTCTTGCGAGCGGTCAACTGCTGATTCCAGGTTCAAACTAAGTAGTCTTTAAAATGGGTTGAAATATGTTGAAAATTTATGGTGATAGCCAGTCTGGAAATTGTTACAAGATACAGCTTTTGTGTTCTCTATTGTGTATTAAGCATGAATGGATAGCGGTAGATATATTAGCGGGCGATACTGAAAAAACAGATTTTTTATCAAAAAATCCGAATGGAAAAATACCATTACTGGAACTTGATGATGGTCGCTATCTTTCTGAGTCAAATGCCATTTTGAATTTTCTGGCTACAGGCAGTGAATTGTTACCGAAAGATCCATTTGCTTTAGCTAAAGTTCAGCAATGGCAATTTTTTGAGCAATATAGTCATGAGCCATATATCGCTGTAGCCAGGTTTATTGCAAAATATCTGGGTCTTCCGGAAGAAAGACGGGCAGAATATGAATCAAAACAAACTGGAGGATACAAGGCACTTTCGGTGATGGAGCAACAGTTGTCGACTAGTCACTTTCTGACTGGAGATCAATTAACGACAGCTGATATCAGTCTGTATGCTTATACACATGTTGCTCATGAAGGTGGATTTAATTTAATAAACTATCCATCAGTTCGATTATGGATTGATAGAATTGCTGCTTATCCAGACTATATCGAAATGGGGCAGTGACTCCTGAATCCATAAATTTTTGTCGTTCCCCGAAAAAAAGTTATGGATACACTTGCCCTGAAAAAGTGTGCTTACATTAAGATAAGTGCATGAACCTGGAAAAATCAGTTAATCATGAAAGTCCAGGTAACAGCTTAATGCAGCTGATAAAATCAAAAACACAGTCTTCACCAAGCAGCTGACAACGGTGTTTTTGATTTCCCGGCAATTGCTCCTGCATTGCTTTAACCTAGAATCCGCAGTTGGACGAATTGATTGTGCGTTTGAGGTGGTGTAGATCAAGGCGTAACGACGCGGAATAGCAAGCTATTCCAAGGAGTTACAACGAAGAGATACGCCACCTCAAATGTGCAATTCAGTTCGTAGTGGGATTCACCGATTGGGTGATTATACACATCAACTGTCATGGTTTATGAAACAGTGGGTTAAGCTCTATTGCGAGCGGTCAACTGCGGAATCTAGGTTTAACTACAGCCATCCCTGGCTTAGACCAGGCACATCAATCTGTTACGCATCTTTTTCACGCTCAACTGATTTTTCCAGGTTAAATCCAAATTCTGTAAAGACGATTCTTTTTAAACAGAATACAAAGCCATTTTTCCATTAAAGCCTTATATTAGTATTTAATAATAAAATAATTCTTGACTATATTAGAAAGTGCTAATATACTAATTCGCATTGAATTTAACACATAAATAAAAAATTACTTTTTAGGAGTTCTAGTCATGAATAAAATCATCACTGCTGCAGCCATTTTAGTTGTAGCCACAACTGCACAGGCATCATGGGATATGCCTTTTTTTGGAGATAACAATAATAGTAACGGTTACGGAAATGGTAATGGTAACTATTATGGAAATACTTATGGAAACGGAGCGGGTAATTATCGCGGTGAAGGTAATGGACGTGGAGCCGGTCGTGGTAATGGACGCGGAAATGCAGATGGTGAAATGGATTTTTCAATGAGTTTTAAAGGTCGTGCAAAAGCAGATATGGATTCACAGATGGATGCTAATTCAGACTGGAATGGAAACGGTTACGGAAATAGTAACTTTGATGGAAATGGTAACTACTATGGTAATGGCTACAGTAATTACTATGGTGGAAGTAATAATGGTTATGGATATGCTCCAGCCTACGGATATGCACCACAGGCACCTGTAGCCGAAGCACCAGCAGCTAAGTAATAAAGATTGTCTGCTTCCCTGAAGAGGTAACTCTTCAGGGGATTAACTCAGATCGTTTTTTCTTCCCTTTGAAACGATCTGATTTAGTTTTATCCTCTTGGTGATTAATTGACGGGCTTTTAGCCCGTCTTTTTTTTGCACAGGGATGTGCTTATGCTGGGACGACTGCATGGATGCAGGAGGTAGAATAACGCAGGAGCAGTTATCGAGGCCATGGATGGCGACGAGCAGTATTGGCACATGGATGTGCTTATGCTGGGACAACTGCATGGATGCAGGAGGTAGAATAACGCAGGAGCAGTTATCGAGGCCATGGATGGCAACGAGCAGTATTTGCACTGGGAATTGCTCCATGCATTCCCAGCACTCCCGCCATCCCTGGCGGTCGCTTTAAATGTATTTATGTGTAAAATTTAATACTCAGATACAAGCCAAACAGGATATAAATCAAAATTTTTATCATCTGTTATAATAAGCCACATTTTCGGAGATTTTAATGTCAGATCAGCGCGTTGCAAATAATAAACATGTCATGTTCAGTTATACCATCGTCGATGCCGATGCTGGAGATGTACTTGAGCAGGTGGAAATTCCAATGGGTTATATTCATGGCGGTGAACAACGTATGTTTGATAAGGTTGAAAAAGCTATGGAAGGCTGTGCGATAGGAGATGAAATTGAAGTGACTTTATCAGCTTCAGAATCTTTTGGTGAAGCTGATCCTGATTTGATTTTTACTGATGCAATTGAAAATGTACCACCTCAATTCCATAAAATTGGCGCTGAAGTGGAATTTAAAAATGATAAAGATGAAGTGAAATCATTTGTGGTAACTAAAATAGAAAACGGTTTACTTACTATTGATGGAAATAATCCAATGATTGGTAAAAATCTCCGGTTTAAAGTTACAATTCATGATATTCGTGACGCGACTGAAAAAGAAATTAAGGCTGGAAGGCCTTCAATGCCCTCACTTCACTAAATCTGTTAACAATCCAGTCATGAGGTTCTTATTACTATTATTTCTGTTATTAACCTCATTATCTGCGTTTTCCAGTCAGCTGGTATTAATTCAGGGTTATCTTGGCCAATCTTCCAGTTGGTCCGATTCTGGAATATCCCGGTTGCTGGAAGACAATGACTGGCATTATGCTGGCGAGTTTGATTATGGCAGTTATGGCGCAATATTGGTTCCACCTGAAAATACTCAAAACCTTCATGGCTCAAGGCATAAGTTTTACAAAGTTTCTTTACCCACAGAATCGTCAATAAAGAATCAGGCTTTTTACTTATCTGCCTACCTTAAAAAATTGCGTCAGTTATATCCGCAACAGGAACTTATTCTGGCTGGGCATTCCGCCGGGGGTGTGGTGGCACGATATGTCATGGTTAAGCAGCAGCAATTAAATGTAAAAATGCTTATCACTATAGCGAGTCCTCATCTTGGAACGGACACAGCAGAATTTGGTAAATTAATTGCTGATAGTCCCTTTGCTTATATAGCGCCATTAATCGGTGCTGGTGCTCTAAATCGGTCACAAAGTTTATATGCTGATTTATTGCCGGAAATGCCACATCGCTTTCTTTACTGGCTGAACCGACAACCACATCCGGAAGCAGAATATATTTCTATTGTCAGAGATCAGCAGTCTGTGGATTGTGGTGATTATGTCGTACCTCAGGAAAGTCAATTTCTGGAAAATGTATATAGTTTGCGGTATCGGGCTAAGAGTTATATTGTTAAAGGTAATCATGGCTTAACATCTGAAGATGGGCTAATCTTAGTTGACTTAATCAATACTAAAAACATGCCGCATATTTCTGGCTTTGGTCAGATCTTTGAAAATTCTAATGCAATCTAATTGAAACAATATTAACAGGTTAATACTTTATGAAAATTGATGGTCCATTGTTAATCAGCTTCCGGGATGATGAATTACAAAATAAAAGAACACTGGAAATAAATTTTAAAGAACAGTTTCAGCAATTAGAGTTATCTTCACAGGTTGCAGAGCTGAAGAAATATATACAATCTTTATTTCAAAATGCAGAAGCTATTCAGGATAATCAGGCAGAAAAAGAAGGGGTTTTACTCATCATGCAAATATGTGAACAATTATTGCCCTATTTGCAACAGGATGAACTGGATTTGTCAGAAACAATCGAATTTGAAATGGGACTGGCTGGAGCACAATCTGAAATATCTGTTTCCTTAGCCAATCTTACTAATAGTTGAACCTGGAAAAATCAGTTGAGCGCTCGTAATAGAGGATAATCACCCAATCGGTGCATCCCGCTATGATCTGAATGGCAGGTTTGAGGCGGCGTATCTCTTCGTTGTAACGCCCTGGAATAGCGGGCTATTCCGCGTTGTTACGCCTTGATCTACAGCACCTCAAATGCACAATCAACTCGTCCAACTGCGGATTCCAGGATGACAGAATAATTTTGAAGCTACTTATTGATAATTTTTTAAATTATTTTTCTTCAATACTGGATTAATATTAAATTTGTTCTATATATTTAGTGTAAGAGTTAACAAAGTCTATGATAGTTTAATTGAGTTTTAGATTGTGTCAGCCTGTCTTAATAAACGTTTTATTCTGATGTTTCTCTTTCAAGTATGTCCTCCTTTTGTTATGTAGAGTGATTTGGTTCATTCAGCTGATATTTAACGGCCAGTTGTATTTCTGGCCGTTTTTTTGTACATACAGGAAATTATAAATTTAAGACTTGAGGATTCCCGTTTTCACGGCAATTTATCATAACAGTTACAGGTCTCGAGGATTTTAATGATGGTCATGCTTTTGTAATTTTATTATTACCTTTCTTCTGTTTGGGTAAGTTTTGGAATATTACTGTGCACTACCTTGTTGAAAAACTATTAAGTGACTTAAATTTAACTGAATTTAAAAATCCGGATTTAGCTGATTGGCAGCATTTTCTGTACAGTGTGGATGCCTCTTTTTCACAGTTTGACAGGGAAATGCAAACCTCCTATCAGAGCTTGAAAGGTTTTTATGAAAATCGTCAATCAGCTATTTTAAAAGCTTTTCCTGATTTATTGTTTTTAATTAATGAAGATGGAAAATATCTGCAGATACTGGCTGATAATAAACAGGACTTATATATGCCTGAGCAGCAGATGCTAGGAAAAACTTTAGCAGAGACAATGCCTGCTGAAAAAGCATCATTTTTTATGGGTGCTATTACAAAGACACTTCAAACAAATGAATTACAGATCCTTGAATATGAATTAAAAGTCCAGAGTGGTGAAGAATATTTTGAGGGAAGGGTAGTTCCAGCCGGTTACACGGTAGATGATAAAAAAACAGTTCTTTATCTTGCTCGGAATATAACAACTCGTAAAAAATCAGAAGGTCAACAAAAACTTTTAAACTCGGTTATGGTATCAGCAACTGAGGGAATCGTTATAATTCGAGCAGATAAAGAGGTTTTATATGTAAACTCTGCGATTGAAAAAGTAACTGGTTATAGTGAGCAGGAGCTACTGAAGGAGGGTAATGGATTTTTGCATCATAGCCTGGATCAGCAGTTAAATGCTGAGATATTTGAAGAAGCACTCCGCAGTGAACACTTTAAGAGGCAGATTGTCATCCATAGTAAAACGGGTGAAAAATCCGATATTTTACTGAGTATGGATACGCTTAGAAATCAGTTAGGAGATATAGAATATTATGTCTGTATGCTGACGGATATTTCTGAAATTAAAAATTCCCAACAACGATTGCAGCACCTGGCAACTCATGATGTTTTAACAGGCTTGCCTAATCGGGTTATGTTTGAGGAAAGAGTTTCTCAGGCGGTTTCTCGATCTTTAAGAAATAACAAAATTGGTGCAGTTATGTTTCTGGACCTCGATAGATTTAAGCTCATTAATGATTCATTGGGGCATAGTGTTGGAGATAAGTTGCTGATAGAGGTGGCCAGGCGATTGCAATTTATCTGTCGAGCTGAAGATACAGTTGCCAGGTTTGGTGGAGATGAATTTGTAATTCTGATTGAAGATATTGGCGAGATAACGACGGTTTTTCAGATAGCAAATAAAATTTTGCATCTATTTGATGAGCAATTTTATGCACAGGATCATGAGTTTAAAATATCGACCAGTATAGGAATATCATTATTTCCCACCCATGGGAAACACTCTGAGGAGTTAATAAAACAGGCCGACGCTGCAATGTATGAGGCAAAAAGGCTGGGGCGAAATCGTTATCAAATGTTTGCAGATGAATTTCTTGAATCAGCACTGGCTGGTTTAACTCTGGAATCTGAAATACAGAAGGCATTGAGCAATAAAGAGTTTATCTTATATTTTCAGCCACAGTATGATTTTCAAAAAAAGCAGATTAGTGGATTTGAAGCATTAATCAGATGGCATCATCCTGAGCATGGATTGATTCCACCAGCTGATTTTATACAGGTATCTGAATCTACTGGTCAGATTCTGGAAATTGGATTATGGGTATTTACTGAAGTATGTAAAAAAACCGTTGAATGGACAAACAAAGGGATAGCTTTTAGTCAAATCTCCTTTAATCTTTCTCAAAGGCAGTTAATGGATGTAAATCTGGCAGAAAAATTAATTGGGATACTGAATGAAACATCAGCTATTCAATATGTCGAAAACATAGAATGCGAGATTACCGAGAGTCTGATTATTAAACAAATGGATGTTGCTTTTAATACATTAACAAAACTAAAAAAAGCAGGCTTAAAAATGGCAATAGATGATTTTGGAACAGGCCATTCTTCACTTGTAAACTTAAAGCGTTTTCCTTTGGACAGGTTGAAAATTGATCTCGAATTTGTCAGAGATATTGGAAAAGATATGAATGATGAAGCAATAATTAAAGCGACTATTGCGCTGGCAGAAGGTTTTGGTCTCGAGGTTGTGGCAGAAGGGGTTGAAAATAATTTACAACTGGAGTTTTTAAAATCAGTTGGATGTCATCAAGTTCAGGGCTACTTAATTGGTCGACCAGTCATATCCGGGCAAGCTGAAGATATGTTGGAGACAGGTGTTAATTTTGAGGGGGAATATATCTGACTGATAGATAGCTAATATGTTTGCCTTCTGCTATAATCCGCAACCATTTTTTCTGCCAGACTCTCATGTCCTCTCAAACTACATCAACATTTGCAGATCTCGATCTGCCCGCCCCTGTACTTAAAGCACTTATTCGACTAGGTTATGAAACTCCTTCCCCAATTCAGGTGGAATGTATTCCTTTTCTTTTAGATGGCCAGGATATTATCGGTCAGGCACAAACAGGAACAGGTAAAACAGCAGCCTTTGCTTTACCTCTTTTAAGTAAAGTCGATTTAAGCTTAAAAAGTCCGCAAATATTAGTTCTTGCACCAACTCGTGAGTTAGCAATTCAAGTTGCGGAAGCATTTCAATCATATGCTTCTGAAATTAAAGGTTTTCATGTTTTACCTATTTACGGTGGTCAATCTTATGACATTCAATTGCGCCAGTTGAAACGGGGTGTACATGTTATCGTCGGCACACCCGGCAGGGTGATGGATCACTTGAACCGTAAAACTCTGAAGCTTGATAAGCTGCAGGCACTGGTTCTTGATGAAGCTGATGAAATGTTACGTATGGGCTTTATTGATGATGTTGAGTGGATACTCGAAAAAACCCCTCAGGATAGACAGATCGCTTTGTTTTCAGCAACTATGCCGCAGGCTATCCAGCGGGTTGCAACAAAATATTTAAATAATCCAAAGCTGGTTAAAATCAAGGGAAAGACACAGACTGCGATTACGATTAAGCAAAGTTATGTTCAGGTGACGGGTTATAACAAGCTGGATGCACTCACAAGAATTTTAGAAAGTAATGATTATGATGCTGTATTAATTTTTGTGCGCACGAAAACTGCAACAGTTGATCTAGCGGAAAAACTGGAAGCGCGTGGTTATGCCTCCTCTGCATTGAATGGTGATATTCCACAAAAAATGCGTGAACGTATCATTGATCGCCTGAAGAAAAATCAAATTGATATAGTTATAGCGACAGATGTGGCCGCACGAGGAATTGATGTGCCGAGAATTAGCCTTGTCATTAATTTTGATATTCCTCAGGATAGTGAATCTTATGTGCACCGTATTGGCCGTACCGGTCGAGCAGGACGTGAAGGCGAAGCTATTTTATTTGTTACGCCTAAAGAAAGACATCTGTTACGCAGTATCGAAAAACTGGCGCAACATAAAATTGAAGTACATACCATGCCGAGTACTTCGGACATTAATTTACAGCGTATGGAGAAGTTCAAAAATAGAATTCAGCAAACACTGGAAACAGAAGATTTAACGGTTTACCAGGATTTAGTTCAGTCGTATTTTGAAGAGACTGATACAGATCCGCTGACTATCGCAGCTGCTCTGGTTAAAATGGTGCAGGGCAAAGAGCCATTACTGTTAGTTGATAAACCGGAAAGAAGTCGTAAGGAGAGGACTGAGCTGCCTGAAAGAACTGAACGAAAAGAAAGGTCTGCTCGTCCGGAAAGGGCCAGGAAAAAGGCAGATGACTTTTCAAAAAGTGAACGATTTGGTGATATTTCTGAAAAAGCGGATCGTTTCAGTGGAGAACGGAAAGGCAAACAGGCTCGTCCAGACAAAGAGCTGATTCCGTATGCGAAGCCATTAAAAGATTTTCCTGATGTGAAAATGCAGCGTTTTAGACTGGATGTCGGTTATCAGCATGATGTGAAGCCGGGTAACGTAGTTGGCGCTATAGCTAACGAAGCGGAAATCGATAGCTGTTATATTGGTAATATTGATATATACGAAGATTTTACGCTGGTTGATTTACCGGGTGATATGCCGGGAGAAGTGTTAGCTATACTGAAAAAAACCAGAGTTGCAGGAAGAGCTATTAATATTAAAGCTTTTAGTCAAAATAAGGAAAGTAGTAGTAGAGGTAGTAAAGCAAAAGCAAAGCCAAAACATAGCAAACGCAAAGGTAAAAGACCTGCTGTTGCTAAAAGAAAAAGTGAAGTTAAGAAAGCCTAATCTTTGCTAAGTTGGGAAACTGGTTGGTTTGCTATTAAGCAGATGTATTATTGTCCACAAATTGCCTTTTTATAAAGTGTAAAAAGATCGCTGAAGCCAGACCAGCAGAACCAAAGATCATTAACATAACCATTATCTGATATCTCACTGCTATTAAGGGTGAGACACCAGATAAAATTTGTCCTGTCATCATTCCGGGAAGAGAGACTAGTCCAACAGCCATCAGGGAATTAAAAATAGGGATCAGTGAAGCCTGATAGGCAGTATTTCGACAGCTTTCATAGTCAGCATTGTGTTTATATTCACTGTGAAATCGCTCAGCAGCCAGGCTGATTGTATTCATTGAATTTGAGAATATCATTCCGGCTATGGGGATTATTACCTGCGGTGAATACCAGGGTTCAGCATGTAAAATACCTTGAGTCGTAATGAATAAGGTAAATAAACCGCTGATCGAGATTGCGATAAAACTAAAGAAAAATAATTTCGAGTAACTCAGGTTTAAAGCACTTAGTGAAATCCAGCTAGCGGCAATAAGCATAAGACATAATATAAGCAGCACTGGCCAGGAATTATTGATGCCGAAAATATAGGTGAGTGCATAACCGATCAGCAATAATTGAATTAGCATTCTGAAAATAGACAGAATGGCTCTACGAACTGATAATGACCAGTAAAGCATTATACCAATCGTTAATAGAACTGGAATTAACCCCAAAGTCAGATCAAGTAAATCAATAGTATTCATCAAATTTGACGGTACCCTGTGAAAAGCTTAAGTCGTTTTTGCAGTTTGATATTAATTCAATAAATGTTATCGATTCTACGGGATTTAATTATGTTAGCTAAATGGAATCGGGTAAATGAGTTATAAGGTATTTATCTCACTGCTGTAAACCAGATTAGCATGAGCATACCTGTAACAGCGAACTGTTTCTTTAAAATTGTGGATGGCTCAGGTCTTATTTATGAGCCAGTTATGACCAGCAAGAGGTAGCGCTACACCGATAAAAACAGAATTAAGTGTAGCTGTTTAATACTCAAAGAATTTAAAAATTAGCTAGCGCAATTTTTCAATTGATGATATTGGGTAAGACAGGCTTGATTAGGGCAAAAGTCAATATCTTCTGGTTTAATTGATTTCTGCTGTAATTTTTTATCGCAAATTTCTGATGAATCACATTTTTCGCAATTATTCATGCTGTTATTAATTGTCGCTAAATGAATACCAAAAAGGTATTGATTGGAATCCAGGCCTAATGCTTTTAACATTTTTGACATACGTAGAGATTCGATCCTGGCGGCTAGTTGTTGTCTGACGGAGAGTCCTGCTTTAACGCTGCTTCCAATTCTAATAACAAAAAACATGCCCAAAAGGGTGAAAACTAAACCAATAATAGCAAATAAAATAAAACTAATAGTAGCAGACATGAATTTACCCCATAAAAATGAATCCTAAGTCTAAATGTCCGGGCTTTTTCATGGGTTGATCTAAATCAATCATCAGTGTGTTATTTTATCAGGACATTAATTTGAATTAAGATTTTCGATTTCTCTTTAAATCTGGAATCCACAGTTGACCGCCGCACAATCAATTCGTCCAACTGCGGATTCCAGGTTGAAATTAATATTGATGAAATTGAAGTCGTCTGAAAATTGGATGGCTGCTGATTGATACGACAAAATGTCTAAGGAGTTTTGGAAATTTCATGTTTTAAGTGTAAATATTGGAATATGATGGATATTCGGTCTGTTTTTTCGATTTATTGGTAAATTGACTTATTTAACTGAACTATACTTGGATAAAGTTTCCAACCAAAAGTGTTAGTTTCATGATTTTTACCTTGCAGTCAGATTAAATGATTAAAAAACTGTTACTTTTTCTGATTTTGTTTTCTGGTTTTCCAGTCGTTTTTGCTGCAACTTACAATCTGCCGGATAGTATTGGTAGTAGTCCTTTTAACTGCAGTGGTAGCGGACCAGTCTATACCTGCAATCATGATATCAGTCTTATTGAAGATTCAACGATTATTCTTAACGCTGATGTCACATTAAACATTACTGGTGATTTTAAAGCGGGTGAGGACTTTGCTGTTCAAACCAATGGCTTCACTTTAAATATTAATGCAACTGATGATGTCGAAATATCAGGCAGGGCTAATTTTACAGGGAATATCACGGCTGGAGATGATATAAAAATTGGCGAGGATTCATTAGTAACTGGAAACTTAACAGCGGCTGATAATCTTAGCCTTGATCAGGATACCGTAGTTAATGGCAGCTGTTCACCCTCTCATCCACAATGTACAGCTGTAAGCCCTCCTCCATCTGGAGGGTCATGTGAAACATTTCTGGATAATTTTGGATCAGTTAGATATGACAATCAAAATGGAACTGTAAACTGGGCAACGGACTGGATAGAAACGGGTGATAATAATGCTGCATCTGATGGTGATATTGAGATATCAAATGGGAAATTGCAGTTAGAAGGAGATGGCTCGGGTGGCGGTCATTCAGCCTTTGGGTGGGCGCCATCAATCGAAAGAGAAGCCGATCTTTCCGCATATAGTAGTGCAACATTAACTTTCGATTATTCTGAGTCTGGTAATTGGGAAAGTGATGATGATATTGAGATATGGGTTTCATCAAACGGAGGTTCAAGCTGGACTCTGCTGCATACTTTTACTAATGATCAGTCAGCGAGTACCCATACTGAAGATCTGTCTGCATATATGGCGGCAGATACACGAATAGCTTTTGTAGAAAAAGCGAACTCAAGCCATGAAATATTCTATTTTGATAATGTACAGATAGAAGCCTGTGGTGCGTCAACTGCCCCTACACCCAGTTTAGATTTTCATTTTGATGAAACTGCATGGACGGGAGTTGCTAATGAAGTGCTCGATGATAGCGCGAATTTATATCATGCCTCTATCAGTACTGGTAGCGGGTTAAATACTATTTCAGCTGGTGCTGTATGTCGCGCAGGACAGTTTGATGGTAGTAATGACTATATCGTCTCAAACGATATCTTTTCATTATTGAGAACGACAGCCAGTATGAGTTTCTGGATCAAAACCACTCAAACCGGAAATGATGTAAATTATCTCGCACCGGGTGTTACTGGAGTTGAAGAACATGGAGGTAGTGATGATATTTTCTGGGGCTGGCTGGATGCCAGCGGACATATAGGTATTTCGAAATGGGATACACCATCAGCTAAGTCTACGGTGGCAATTAATGATGGTAACTATCATCATATTGTTCTTACCCGGGATTCACCCACTGGAGATTATAAGATTTACATTGATGGGGTGCTTGATAAATCGGGAATTACTGGAAGTGGTGACGTTGGTACCTCTTTCTCCAGTATTGGAGGTATAGAGAATACACAGGGAAGTACAATATATCTGGAAGGTGATCTTGATGAAGTCATGGTGTTTAGTAGTGTGCTTAGTGATGCACAGGTAGCAGAAATTTATTCTAATCAACTGGCGGGTAATAATTATGATGGTTCCCCCAGATTCTGCATAGATTCAGCGCTTGTAGAATGGCATTTTGATGAATCAGGCTGGAGCGGTACATCCGGTGAAGTAGTGGATTCACAGGGGACGTTAAACGCTACCGCAGTTAATGGTGCTAACACCGGGGGAAGTAACCCCGCGATAGCAGGTGATCCGGGAACCTGTCGTTATGGTAGTTTTGATGGAACAGATGACTATGTTGATTTAAGTGGTCTGCCTGATTTAAGCGGTAGTTTTACAGTATCAGCGTGGATATATGCCAATGAAACCGGTAATGATCAGCGTATTTTTGTGGATGATCAAAATAATTCAAATGGATTTGGCCTGAGTCTTGGAGATGGTGGAAATGGTCAACTGAGATTTTTTGCAAGAAGCGTAAGTCCGGTTTCGGTTGATACTCAGAGTGCTGTCATTTCTGCAGGTAGTTGGTATCACGTAGCAGCAGTGCATAATGTATCGGCGAAAACCCGACAAATTTATGTTAATGGCACAGCGATGACATTAACAAGTGGTGATACGGCTCCTGTCTATAGCGGAACCTGGGGCGTTGATACTGGTGCGGCCAGTATTGGTGGTGAAAATGATAGTGCTGGTGAAGCCAACGCTAACTATAGATTTAATGGTAATATTGATGAAGTTCGAGTTTACCAGGCGGCATTATCTGCCAGCCAAATTACAACAGTAATGAATCAAACAAGACCCTGTGTCGCCAGTGGTGTTGATCATTTTAATATCAATATTGGGGCTGGATCAGGCAGTACCTGTGCGCCATTCGAATTTACCGTTATTGCTGAAGATAGTAGTAATAATCCGGTAACAGATTACTCAGGAATAATTTCTATCACAAGCAGTACCGCTAATGGTAATTTTAGTACAGTAACAGCTTCCAGTAATATCAGCCCAAATCCAGATAATGATGATAATGGCAGCGCCTCTTATACCTTTGCTCCTGCGGATAATGGTTCCATTAGCCTGGCACTATCTAATGAGCATGCACAAACGCTCACTATATCGGTGGTAGATTCATCAATACCAGCAACTTTATCGACTACGACGAATGTAACTTTTAGCGACAATGCTTTTGTTATTAGCGATGCGGATACTACCCTGACAGGAGATGATAATATTCCGGTAGCCGGACGGGCGCATGATTATCTTATCCAGATGATCCGTCGGAATCCTTCTGGTTGTGGTGTTGCGACTTCATACAGTGGCGATAAGGATTTAAAAATGTGGCGTAGTAAAAACGCTCTTGATCCATCTACTGTTCAACCAATTCTGGATGGGGATTCTTTACCGGATAGCGATCCGGTAACCGCGAATGGCAGCATCAACTTCGTTCAGGGTGAGGCGACGGTGCAATTGCAAACCACAGATATTGGTCGTTATACCATTAATCTTGCCGATATTTCTAATACCTTTGCTGATGTTGTTATATCGGGAACATCGATTGAACAAATCATCAGGCCTTTTGGAATAGGCATAGACTTTGGTTTGAATCTTAGAAATGCGGATTTTGCGGATAATGGAGCTATAGATGGAAGTTCCTCAGATATTTCTTATGCTGACAATGCTAACGGAACTTTATTCACACAGGCCGGTGAAGGTTTCACTACCCTTATATCGGCTGTAATTTGGGCTAGTGAAGATGACACTAACAATGACGGGATTCCCGACAGTAATGCTTATCTCGGTAATAATGCTGCGACTCCTTCATTCGGACAGGAAGGAGAAACAGTTACCATCGCGGCTTCAAATCCTCGACCGGGTAGCCTGGGTTCTCTCAGTGGTACATTGTTTAATAGCTTTGTTAATGGTGTCCAAAGTCAGACAACTACTTATAATAATGTGGGGCTTTTTGATATGTCGGCTGCACTATCGGATGGTGATTATTTCGGTACAGGTATAAATTTAACTGGTCATGCAATCAATGTTGGTCGTTTTAATCCGCATCACTATGCAGTGACTGCAGCATCAGTCAATGATGCCTGTGGTAGTTTTACTTATGCAGGACAAACCTTTGATACGAATGTGACTCTTGAAGCCCAGAATCTAGGGAATAGTCGAACTGATGGTTATCAGGGAGGCTATGCCACTCTGGATATAGCAACAGAATTGAATGTAGAAAATAGTGAAACTAATGCAAGTTTTGATACTGAGTCTTATACCATTACTGAAGATTTTAGTGCTGATACGCCTGGCCAGGCCAGTTTTGATATTGATCTAAGCTGGAATATGGGGCTACAGGATAAAACGGTTACTTTTGTGAATGTCATTGATACTTCAGATGAAGTTACTTTGATTTCAGCAAGCCCTTATACTCTGGGTAGTACCGAAGTTCGATATGGTCGCTTGAAGCTGGAAAATGTCTATGGTTCAGAATTGCTGCCGCTGACTATGCCAATGAAAACGCAATATTTTAATGGCAGTAACTTTCAGACGAATGAGGATGATAACTGTACCATAATCAATACAGTTGATTTAGTTGTTAGTAGCGGGCTTAGTGGTGGAAGTTCAACGGTGAGTGTTATTTCCCCCAATGCAGTTAGTGGAATTCTGGATATAAATTTAACTCCACCAGGCGCAAGCAATACAGGTGATATTTTAATTAGCGTTGATCTTGATGCATCGCTTGAAAGCTGGTTAAAATTTAACTGGGAAGGTGCAGGGGATGCTGATCCACAGGCTTCAGCCACTTTCGGTATTTATGAAGGTGATTCCAAACAGATATTTTACCAGCAGGTATACTGATAACTCAGTATCTGGCCAGGGTGAAATTTTACTGAGATTTGTCAAAAGGTTCCTATAAAGGGTACTTCATTTTGCTCTTGTTCCGATTTACTGACTAACTGGTTTATTTCATTTTTTAGTTTGGTTAAATTGGCATTATTTTTATCCAGTGCCAGTCCCTGATTAATTGTCTTTAAGGCTTCGGCGTAATTTGGAATATTCTTTTGCCGGTTAGCCAATACCCGATAGGAATTGATAATTTGTGTGAATAAATTATTAACTTTAGGTTCATCCGGCGCTAAAGCTGTTAGTTTTTGATGGGTGATTAAGCTTTTATCTAAGGATTGAAGGGATAATTGATTTGGTTCTAAATATGTTTGAGCTTGATGCAGTAAATCATCAATTTTAAGTCTTTTTTGCTGTATTTGCCTGTCTTTTTCAAGCTCCTGTTGCTGTTTTAATTGTAATGCTTTTTCTCTTTCAATCGCAGCCAGCTTATTTTTTTCTTCGGCCTGTTGTTTTATTAATGCCTGTTGAGCGGCTTCTTTTTGCTTGTTGAGTTCAATTTCCTGCTGCTTTTGCTCAATCTGAGTGAGCTTTTTAGTCTCTTCCAGTCGAACATATAGATCAAGCTGTTTCAGTTCTGTATGATCCGGTAATACCATTAGCCCCTTTGAAATAGTCTGTCTGGCTTCTTCATAATTTTTATTTAATACCTGTTCATCAGCCACCGCATAATATCTATTGGCAATATTCTGAAGACCCTGTAAAGCACGATTATCACCTGCTGGTAAAATTGTGGCTAACTTTGAATAAGTTTTAAAAGCATTGTTATCCTCAGGCTGAGTCAGCTTGCCTTCCTGAATGAGTTTTTCTGCTCTACTTAGGTAAGCACGAACTTCAAATTCAAGCTCGATCTCTTTTTTGATTTTTAACGCTTCAGCGTGATCCGGCTGCTCTTTAAGTGCATTATTGATGCTCATTAAAGCTGCACCGTAGTTATTAAGTTCAAGCTGTTTTTTACCATTAAGATAAAGCTCTTGCGCGATATTTGAATTTTTTGATTTGGAATCAGAAATTATTTCATCAGGTTGAGGAATATGAATACGGCTTTCCGGTTGCTCAACAGTGGATGAAATTGAGTTGTTGGTAACAGGTTTCTTCTTTTTTTCTGTGCTAGTGCCAAATATGAAAAAAGACACAACAACTAAAATTAAGAAACCTGCAGCTACCGAGATATATATTATATTTTTATTACCTCCTTCCGTGTCAGTGGATTCTTCCGGTTCAGAGTGCAGCTGTTCTGGTTTGGATGAAACGTCAGTTTTACCGCTGATTGTTGCGAGGTCATAACCACACTGTTGAACGACTTTAATATAGTCCTCAGCAGTGTGAATACGGTTACTGGGATTTGGAGCCAGTAATTTTGCAAATAAAAGTTGTAGTTTTAATAAATCAATATCTGGATCTGCAAACTCCAAAGTTTGTTTTTTTGATAAAAGTTCCTGAAAATCATTGGCTACAAATGGCTGCTTTTTAAAAAGTAGTTCATAAAGAACTATGCCCAGAGAATAAAAATCAGATTTAGTATCAAGGCCATGTTTAGAATTAAATTCAGGCGCAATATAAATAGCTTCATCCATCGTAATGGGTAGAGGAGACACTGAAGCATCCAGTTGTAAGGTCCGCTGAAAAGACATCATGCCTAAAGTAACTTGAGACAGGTTTGGAAATATCAGGTTTGATGTTGATACAGCCCCATGAATTAGACCCAGAGCATGAAGTTTGTTTAAACTTTCAGCCATTTGAAGACCGAAATTTAATATTTCATCGACAGTAAATTCAGTCTTAAGAGGTTGATTATTGTTACCGCAGGGAAAATAGTCCGTAATGATATAGCATCCATCCGGGCTTGAATGGATAGCTTTAACAGGAACAATAATGCCAATAGTTTTATTGCTTAAGGCCTCGGATATTTTTTTTAAATATTGACAGAAATCAGGGTTAGTAGAGAGTTGGGGATGAAAAAATTTAATGGTGACAGTTTTACTGCTTTGAATATCGATAGCATTATAAACAGAACAATATTCACCAGTAGAAATTTCTCTACCTATCTGATATCCGGGGATGTTCATATACTAAACCCTGAGGGTATTCAGTCTAAAACTGATAGTAAATTGATAACATAGTACTTAATAACTTCTCTTCAAACTCCTTCGATGTAATGTTAGCAGGGTTGCTATCTTTTACATTATCAAAGGTGTATTTTTTGGCATCTACTGACACGGCGTAACTAAAAGATTTATTAATACGGGATGCCCAGTTAACACCATAACTTAATCCCTGGGCATCGCTGGTGGCATTAATGTCCAGTGGTGTAACAATGTCATTTGGTCCGGTACCAGTGGCAAATAAGGGGTTAGTGACGTCTTCGGTTAAATCTCCACTAAGATCAGCAAAAGCGATATTTACCGATAGCATACTGGATTTTGAGACAATCCAGCCGTAACTTGCACCGAGAAAGATACCTTTTTCTTCAAAAGAAAGGAATTGTCCCCGGTTTCCAGAAGCTTCACTTTTCCCTGTCTTATAACCGATATAAACAGCCCCTCGGTTATTCAGAATTTTTTTACCTAAAGTAATTGCAGTATCATGTCTATCCCCTTTATAGGTTTCCACAAATGGTGACGGTAAAAGTGGGTCATCCAGAGTAAATGAATCCTCTTCATCTGCAGACTTCTGGATCAGCATATCCAGGTAATAGCCATCCTTAAAAAAAGTACCACCTAAGCCGAGTATTTTAAATGTGACTTCAAAAGTTATTTCAGGAAAATCATTTCCATTAATCCCGGTATTGGCAAGAGCTCCGACTCTTTCTGTTTGAGAGAATTGATAATTTGTTAATGATAAGGTTGCTCGTGGTGTAAAGGATAAATCTGAAGCTTGTGCGGCTTGATAACTAACGAAAAGAGCAATGCCTATTAGGAACTTTGCAGTGACATCTGGTAAGTACTTCATATTAATCCCAACGTTAAAATAGGTGATTGTTATATAACCAATAATATGTTGGGCAAGATGCTGGTTTGCTGGCTATATTGGTGATATATTTTTTAAGTTATTCATATACATCCTTGTTTTATATTAATTTAGTATTGCCTATCATAAGCAAATTTTTTACCGTAGTCAAAATATCAAATCATTATTTTTGTTCTGGAGATAAATATATCCAGTTTATTAATGTTTTTTTAACTTAAGTTTATTGTCTTCAATATTGAGGTAAATGCTTCATGGTCAACGAGATGAAATCTTCATATTTTTTTAGAGTAAATATTATTTGCATACATCTCCAATTGATTAGATAGTGTTGTGAAAATTGCCAACTGAGTTTTTAATATAGGACCTGAGCTATAATTTATTGATGCAAATTCTAAAAAACACTTATTATTTTATGCGTCACGGGGAAAGTGAAGCGAATATTGCCGGAATTATTGTGAGTGATCCTGAATCCGGGTGCAATGGTTTTGGTCTGACTGATAAAGGCCGTGAACAGGTTGAAAAATCTATTCGACAATTTTCTGTCCAAAAATTGAAAGCTATAATTACTTCGGATTTTCTAAGAGCCAGACAAACTGCTGAAATTGCAGCAAACATACTTCAATTAACTACTTTGAATGTAAATACTGGATTACGCGAAAGATGGTTTGGAGAATGGGAGGGTAAAGCAGATATTCATTATGAGGATGTATGGATGCATGATGAACAGCCTGATGAGGTAGGTTATAAACAGGTTGAAAATGTTGAGTCTGTATTGCAAAGGGGTCTGGGTGTGATTAATCAGCTGGAAAAGCAATATGAAAATGCATCTTTGTTACTGGTTTCTCACGGAGATATGTTGCAGATTTTACGCACAGCTTTTGAAGGTCTGGCAGCTTCGAAGCACAGGCAGTTACCACATCATCAAACCGCTGAAATTATAAAATACCAAAATTGAAGGCATGGACTGCTTACTATTGAATAGTAAAGTTAGGCGTTTACTAATATTATAGGGCGGTATAATTATTCCAGATTCAATTTCTAAGAGGTCATTAATGCAAGAGTTAAATTTATCTGCCAATGAAGCCAGAGTTATAGGTTGTCTGATGGAAAAATCTGTCGTAACACCAGATCAATACCCTTTGACCCTTAATGCATTAACAAATGCCTGTAATCAAAAATCGAGTAGAAACCCGGTGATGTCACTGACCCAGGGTGTGGTACAGCACACTATTCGTGAGCTTGCTGATAAACATCTGGTCAGAGTTGAAGAAAATTTTAAGCGAGGTGTTGAAAAATATACACATCGTTTCTGTAATACACATTTTAGTGATTTGCAGCTTAATCCAGCACAATTTTCAATTATTTGTGTTTTATTATTACGTGGACCGCAGACACCGGGTGAGTTAAGAACACGTAGTGGCCGTTTACATGAATTTGCTGATAATGAAGCAGTAGTTGAGTCGCTAACAGAATTGATGGAACATGAAGGTGGCCCTTTAGTGGTTAAATTACCAAGAACACCAGGACGAAAGGATTCTGCTTATATGCATTTATTTTCTGGTCCGGTTGATATAGAGGCTTATGAGGCTGAAATTATGACTGCTTCAAGTGAAGGGGTATCCAGTCGAGTCAGTGTGTCCGAGCTTGCTAAGAGAGTGAGTGATTTAGAAGCGGAAATGCTTGAACTAAAAAAACTGTTAACAATAGATTTATAAATATATCGCTTTAACCTCTATTGCGAGCGGTCTACTGCTTAACGGACAGGAGAAGCAATCAATTCTCCTGTCCAGTTGATCACTTTTTAAAGACCATAAATTTCAAAAGATAATAGCTTAGCGTCTTTTTGATACTGTTTTGATAATAGATGTTCTACGTTCTTCATCTTCAGGGTAAACACGCCCGGAAAGCAGACAGGAAAATATATGATTGAAAACCAGTCCTGGGGTTCCTTTTCTAGTACCGGATCTAAAATAAGAGTGCCCTTTTAAATCATATTTATTATTCACATCATCGCAGTCAACACTGTAGACATTTTTAGGGGTCTTATCGAGGTTTTCAGGTCCGGTATGGCCTAATCTTCTGGAAGCGATTTTATTTTTAAGATTTGAAATTTTACTTGATCTTAATGCAAGATCATCAGAGGCGTGATAAACAATGACATTTCTGGATGCATGACAAATGACTTCTCCCGGTTCCCCTTCATGTAAAGTTTCGTTAACCACATCAGCAGCTACCATAAATGAATTTCTGAATATTAATGGGACACCTTTAGGTAAATCATATTTCTTCCAGACTGCTAAAGTACCGCGAAAAACACGATTGCCCATGGAATGCGCTAAAATATTGATGCGTTTCAGGCATGGTGTACTTTTATTATCATTATCCTGTGAACTACGCCATTCAAGAAATTTTTCTAAAACTCTGGCGAAAGAATATGCACTCTGGTCTGCCGCTTTCTGGTCATCCCAGTAATCCTTTACTATGCCAAAGTCATTATCACAGGGCCATATTAAAGGAATTACCAGAACTTCGTCTTTTTTCTTTTTGTCACAGAGTTTCTGAAACTCATCAGCTGCGGAAAACACATCTTCCGGTAAATTAGAAAATCCATGTATATATATCAAAATTTGACGGTATTTACTTTGTTTAAGACGGCTCAATAATTCCTGACTACCGATTTCCAGGTATTTGTTTTTAGCTGTACGCTCACAATAAAAAACAGAGTTACTGGAGGCATTATTTTCAAGATTAAAATCGAACTTCCTGCCGATTTCAGTTTGAATACTTTGTTCTGGAAATCTATTAGTTATGAAAATCATATTGTTCTCCTGTGTAAGTATAATTTTGAGTTTTTCCAGGTTTACAGTACCAGAGTGACGTAAGCACTATGTACCCATCCTATAATTTCTGGATTATCAACTAACTGTACTAAATACCAGATACCTGATTTATCTAGCAGCTTTAATTCTGTACCTTTTGCTAAGGGACTTGCCGGCAGTTTCTCAAAATTACTGCCATTCCCTTCTCTGATATTGAGAAGAGTTTTGGTTATGATTATATCTTCAAATGGTTCAGCAATAGCAGTTGTTCCTTCCATTGCGCCATAGCCACGATTATCGATCAGGTTTCTAAAACGTTGCATCGGAAAAGCGGGTCCGGGATCGAATTTTCTTCCGGGTGAAATTTCCTGGTGCCCGAGCACTTCAGTAATACCCGGATATTTATGTATAAGGGTATTAACAAGTTCTTCTACGGCCATGAGCTGATCTTCTGGATAGGGCTCCCAGCCACGTATATCGTTAGAGCCGGGCATGGTATCGATAATAACGTCTTCAGCATTAAAAACCGGTGTTTGTCCTTTTCGTGAGTAACGACCATCGCCCTGTTTATTTAGCCAGCCATAATTAGCTATTTCAATCCCGATAGAGTATTGATTGAGAGAGTGTAAGCCTTTCCATTGAGATGTACCTGCATGACGTGCCTTAAGATTAAATGGAACAATCTGCCAGCAGGATCCATCTCTATCAATCACGCAATGTGCAGATGCATATCTTTTTTTGCCACCTCCACCTCCCTTTTCAGTAGGAGACTTCATCATGAAATCTCTCGATCCGGTACCCGAACCACCAGCAGTATAATGCAAAACAATGAAACGAATCTGTTGAAGGGAGCCGCCCACATCTTTCGATCGACCAAACCATTCATCGACAAGTTTATGGTTTTTAATTTGCATAGTGCCTACTCCATATTACAGTAAAAATTACTGTTTAAATTCCATAGAATATTCATTTATCTGAGTTTTATATTTGTTCCATTGAGACTTTTTATTTTGTATTGAATCTAATAAATCGATACTAATGTATATGCCATTGTCACCACCATGTGAGGCCCAGCCTAAAGAATATCTATTGTCAAAATGAAACATAATCCCATGACCAATATCATCTATGTTTTGCCTATCGCTATACAGGCTACTGAGTGAGACTCCAAATGGGAAACCCAATGGGCTACTTTTTTTATCCCACCAGTTTACTCCTAGCCATTCAATTACAATTCCTTCTTGCGTATTGCTGCCGTCAATAGCTTTATGGACATTTTCAATAACAATATCAGGGTGCAGGAAAAACCACTGTCGTTTCATCGCTCCAGTTAAATAATTTTTCGTTAAATGATCTTTTTCCAGGTAGGAAGTTAGCAGCATGTCAGTGAAGGTTTGAGACCGGGCTTCATCAAGATAGCGTTGCCAGTTAGCCGTTAAACGGGCAACATTATCGGCTGTATCTTTAGCTGAGCAATGTGTAAATGCAGCTTTATAAGGTTCAATAGCCTGTTGTAATGCCATCAGCCCCGCCACACAACCGGGCAGTTTGGAGTTGGTGGGGTTGCATTCAGTTTGTGTCGATATAAAACTGCCTTCCTGTCCATCAGTGTTATTGGTAAATGAATATATATAAAGATTTGCTGTGAAAGGGTCGAGTGTTAAAGAAAAGGAGGGTAAGTTATTTTTATCTAATCCTCTTTCTGCCATGCTGACAAAGGCATCCATTTGAGACTGGAGCTGTGGATTTAAGGGTAAATGTGCCAGTGTTCGTAATGCCTGTTTGCGAACATTTCGTGCAAAATTTAGAAATTTATTATTTACTTCAGCTGATGCAGTGTTGTTTACTGGTTCTGAATTGATATATGAGCCAACAGAAACTGCATCAGCATATAAGTCTGAAAAATAGGCTGGAACCGGTAAATTGTCTAATTCAGGTTCACAGGATGATTGTGCATAGCTAAGTTGACTAAATAACAAGAAAATAAAAATATAAAGTATTCTAGCTGTCATAATTAAATCCATTTTTAAGCTTCGATGAAGTCCCGTAATTTATGAGCGGCATCAATTATTGTACTGATATCGCTGCTATCAGTTGGCCTGAATTCGGAAAGCGTTCCTTCTAACTCAGTATATGCGCCAGATAGTGATTGATCGTCATAGCAGTCGATTGCCGCAGCTTTATCATCTTCAGTAAAATTTATTCCGAATATCAGGCGGAATAATGGAAAATTGACTTCAGGGTCCTGAATGTATTGTATAAAAGAGTGAGTGTTTTTATTGGTTATCAATGTGGTTGTAATGTCGTGAAAATATCTGTAAAAGGTACTCCCCGGTATCCATTGACCATTATTTTTAGGTTTAAAGCTTCGTGGTAAGGTGAAAGGATCCAGCTTATGATGAACATTAAACATAAATTCAGTCATCCCTGAATTACCCGGACGAACGATGGAGTCCAGTGGGTCTGCAATAGCTAAAATGGAGTTGGCTAATCGACTGACATTTGCAACCATCCACAAAGATTTAATTTTATGAGTTGTTGGTGAAAGATCAGCAATATCATCATTTTCACGATAATCTCCACGATATAGTTTATGAAGTGTATCGTGAATTACTGCAGTACCCAGGGAATGCGCGATGATATGAATATTTTTACTGGAATTGTTATCACTGATAATGCGACTTATTTTTTCGGCAACACGATTACGGACGAGTTCACCCAGATAAGTTTTGTAAAATAAAACATCCATCCAGTGTGTATATATAAAAGAATTTTCATTTAATGCAGCTTCAAAACCGCTAAGCTTAGTGATTATGCCGGGTATAGAAGTGACAGGGCCTGCACCATTGATAGAGTTTAGAAAAGCTGAAATATTTTTTCCTTCATCCGCCATTTTTTTACGAATATTTTCAAAAATATCGTTGTAATGTATTTCATGAATATGAGCCATAGTCTCGATGGAGGCATCTGAGATATCCGGGTAACAGTTTAAGGCTTTGTTTGCTGAAAAAATGAATTCCTTATAAAAGGAGTCAGCATTGTTTTCAGTATCGTCTTGAGAAGAAAAATTACCCATTCCATGAATTAGAATGATGGTTGGTTTAGTCATTAGATTCGTCCCTAAAATTTATTAACTGGAATGAGTATAGGAGAAACGTATTCAGGCAAGTTAATATCTGTGCTAAACATCATATCCCCATATAATTTTTATTTTTGGCATCCGTTTGGGAAATGCTGCCTTTTAATTCGGGTAAATCAATTGAACATAAAAAATTTATGCGTCATAAATAACCTGTAATTATGTAGGGAGATTGCAGCTGAGTTGGTGAATCTCAGTGTTGTAACTCCTTCTTAGACACCACCTTAACTCGTCCAGCAGCAAATTCCAGGTTTAATTCCCTAAATGATTCAACTGGTTTTACTATTTGATATATTAACAATGCTTTAAATTGATAGTAAAGATTAATATTCTTATAAGTCTGCTGTATCTATTTAAAATCTTTATGAGGAAATTTAACATTCCGTTAATTATCTAGCTTCAACCTGGAAAAATCAGTTGAGCACTCGCAATAGAGGTTCAACTCGTCCAACTGCGGATTCCAGGTTGTAGTCTTTAGCATAGATATAGCTACTTATGATCCAGTAGCTCAGCCCGGCCGTGATGATAATGGTGCCTCCATAAAACTGAAACACTTTTTGAGTTTTTTTGTCTGTCAGTTTCAGCTGCACTCATATGAATTTTAATTACTCTGTGTCGTCAGGTCAGGTGTCAAGAATGTGCTACTAACGCTCATTCATGAGTGAAAACAATATCATTAATCCGGGTACCAGTAGAATCATGCTAACAACTGGGATGAATAAGATACCAGAGCCTACCATTGTAGGTGCAATACCATCCAGCCCTGCAATCAGCGCGGAACTGATTAGCAGGCTGCTACCAATAATTGCCTTAACAGAACGGCGACTGGCTCGTTGAATTTCCTGTTTGATTTCATCCAGTTGCCTGGATTTCCATTCAATTTCAAGTTTATCGTTAGCAATTTTATCGAGTGTTTTGAAAGCGAGCTGGGGTAAGTCTGGTAAATGCTCGGCAAGAAAGGGTAGGTTTCGCTTAAACCCTTTAGCCATTGCTCTTAAACCCATTTGCTCACTAAGCCACCTTTCCAGAAAAGGTTTGGCTGTATCCCATAAATCTAATTGTGGGTAGAGTTGCCGCCCCATACCTTCTATATGTAACAATGTTTTTTGTAATAATAATAACTGTGGCTGAATTTCCATATTAAATTCATGTGCTGTTTCAAACAGGCGTAGTAATAGCTGACCAAATGATATTTCAGACAGTGGTCGTTGAAACATAGGTTCACACACGGCGCGAATGGCAGCTTCAAAATCATCAATTCTGGTTCCTGCATCAACCCAGCCTGAATCCACATGTAACTCAGCTACTTTTCGATAATCCCGATTAAAAAAAGCAACAAAATTTTCAGCGAGGTAACGCTGATCGGTCGTTGATAGTGAGCCCATGATGCCAAAATCAACCGCGATATATTTAGGGTTATCCGGGTTTTCTCTGGATACAAATATATTGCCGGGATGCATATCAGCATGAAAGAAATTATTGTTGTAAACCTGCGTAAAAAAAACTTCAACCCCTTTTCTGGATAATACTTCCAGGTTCATGCCAAATTCATTCAATTGTTTGATATCTGTCGCAGGTATACCTTCAATAAGCTCCATGACCAGCATATTGGGTTTACAGTAATCCCAGAAGATTTCAGGTACATACAAATCTTCTGAATCAATAAAATGTCTTCTTAATTCGCTGGCGTTTGCTGCTTCACGCACCAGATCAAGTTCATTGAGTAAGGTTTTTTCAAATTCCTGGACTATTTTAACGGGTTTAACGCGTTTCGCATGTTTCCAGTACCGATCTGCCAGACGCGCCATCATCATTAACAGGTCTATGTCTTTACGTATCGCTTTTTCGATATTGGGGCGTACGATTTTTACAATAACTTCGCGTCCATTATTGAGTACGGCTTTATGTACCTGAGCAATTGAAGCGGATGCGAGCACTTCTTCATCGAATGACTGGAAAGCCTGATGAACTGGTTTTTTTAATGATGCTTCAATAATGTCACGTGCATCAGAGACAGGAAAAGGGGGGACTCTATCAAGTAATTTCTCCAGTTCATCGATAAGATCATCATTCAGTAAGTCACGTCGAGTAGCGAGTAACTGGCCAAATTTAATAAAGATGGGGCCAAGTGATTCTATGCATAGACGAAGACGTTCAGCCTGGGAAATATTTTTATCTCTAAACCAGTTATAGGGGTTCAGGTAAACCAGAAAACGCAGCGGTGTAAAAAGATGGATGGAAAGTATAATTTCATCCAGTCCAAAACGCGCAAGCGTTAAATTGATTATAAATAAACGATAAAATGAAGAGATCATAGGGTAGTTTATGACTTTCTGTTTTGTAACAATTGATTGATTCTGGCTTCAAGTCGATCAACATCATGTCTGATATTTGTAACAGAGTGATGGAAATGTTTAAATTCAGAAAGTGTAGGCACGTGCTGGTTTTCTTTTTGCAAATATTCCCTGCCTGATTGAGCAAAGGAGTCAGCAATATTTTTCATCGCCTTTTGAGTTTTACGTACTCCCTGACCAATACGAAAGGCCAGTACATCTCCGGTATATTTTGATAATTCCTCTTCCCAGTCAATATTTATTTCGGTCAGAATTTTCTGGAATTTCTGGGCTACCGTTGGATTACCAATAATCTCTATGTGATCCTGAGTGGAGGTAGTTAGTGTTTCTTTTTGCATGGACAGATTTACCAGTCCAAGTAACCTGCCTCGAATAGTTGCATCGATTTCTTTAGCGGGGGGTTGCAAACTATAGCGCATCCCCCAGGAACCTGGATGGCAATAAATGGTTTTATCGAGATCAGTCAGGTGCACAGCGATAACTTTACCCTGTAGCTCTGTGCAATGACGTAACACATCGGGATCCATACCAAGTAACCGGTTGCTACCTATTTCTGCGAGGCCTAAAAGCTGATTTCCCAGTTGTTCAATCATGCGAAAGTATTCTCCTGCTCAATTAACGATTCATCCTGCAGGATAACAACCGTGTTTGAAAGTTTATCATGCCAGCCCTGATTACGTTTACTCACTGCAATCCATATAAATCCCAGACCAAGTGGTAATGCAGAAATAATATAACAAAGATAACGTAGAATTAGCTGGCCAATATTGGCTTTTTGAAAGCTACTAGCATCCAGAATTTGACAGTCAAAAAGTAGTTTAGCGGGTGTTGCTTTCCAGACTAGCCAGAAAGAAATTGTCCAGATAGCCGGTAAAACCTGATCCAGAAGAAATATCGGCCAGTTAACTTCAGCATTATCTGAAATGGTCTTTAATTGCAAGACATAATCTAAACCAAAAAATGCGATTGCCAGTCCTGTACTGATCAGGCTTAGAAGTATTGTATCCAGTAAAAATGCAAGCAACCGGCGCCAGAAACCCGCATAGTTTATTTGGTTGTGAGATAGTGCTGACATGGGAAGTATCAGTATTTAAAAGCTCGATGCAGGGCGACAATACCACCAGTTAAATTGAAAATTTCAACTTCATCAAAATCGGCTTCTTCAGTCATAATTGCTTTAAGAGCCTGTTGATCTGGGTGCATTCTAATGGATTCAGCCAGGTACTGGTAACTGGCACGATCTTTTGCAATGATTTCGCCCATTTTGGGTAAGATTTTGAAAGAGTAAAAATCATAGATTTTTTCCAGAGGTTGATACAGTGGTTTGGAAAATTCAAGAACACACAGACGTCCACCCGGTTTCAGGACACGGCGCATAGAACGTAAGGCTTTTGCTTTATCGGTGACATTTCTTAGACCAAAAGCAATGGTGATGCAATCGAAGCTATTATCTTCAAAAGGTAGAATTTCAGCATTACACTGGCTGGTTGAAATTCGATTAACCAGACCTTTATTCAATACTCGATCCCGCCCTTCACGTAACATCGAACCATTAATATCAGCCAGTACCACATGACCGGTTTCACCAACCATTTCAGCCTGTTTTAATGCTAAATCACCGGTACCACCAGCCAGATCCAGAACTTTATGTCCTTCTCTTAAGCCACAAAGTTCTAGCGTAAATTTTTTCCATAAGTGATGTATACCAAAAGACATAACATCATTCATGATGTCGTATTTACTGGCGACTGAATCAAAAACTTCAGCGACTTTTCCGGCTTTTTCTTCAGTACTAACTTCTGTAAACCCGAAATGGGTGGTGGATTGATCGTTCATTTCTGCTGCTCAATGGATATTAAGGTGAACCATATCAGAATAGAGGGTTCAGGTCAGCTATTGGCTGCGCTGAGAGATGAATTTTAAGACGGAAAAAGCATTTGAATTATAAACCTGGAAAAATCAGTTGAATCATGAAAGTCTACGTAACACCTTAATGCAGCTGATAAAATCAAAAACACACTCATCACCAATCAGGTGACTACGGTGTTTTTGATTTCCCGGCAATTGCTCCTGCATTGCTCTAACGACAGCCACCCCTGGCTTAGACCAGGCACATCAATCTGTTACGCATCTTTTTCACGTTCAATTGGTTTTTCCTGGTTCAACTCGTCCAACTGCGGATTCTAGTGTACTGTCCTAAACTGTATGTAGATTATAGAAGCCCCCAAATCCCCCAAGACAAGGCGCAGTTCGCAGGCAATGGCGCCTCCCTTGTCAAGAACTGCAACGCCGGATTGGGGGATTTGGGGGCTTCCCTTGAGACGGGAAACAGCCATCTGCTGCGTTGTCATCCTTGAAAAGGGCATGCCATTC
>JBNKKI010000034.1:0-38274 GCA_050291745.1 Gammaproteobacteria bacterium
CCCGAAGGGAAGCCCCCAAATCCCCCAATCCGGCGTTGCAGTTCTTGACAAGGGAGGCGCCATTGCCTGCAAACTGCGCCTTGTCTTGGGAAATTTGGGGGCTTCTATAATCTACATACAGTTTAGGACAGTACACTAGCACAGTTTTTTCTGCTCGATATAGCTCCTCAAGCTTATCGCCAATTGACCTCTGGCAACTAAAGATCAATTAGCCTGCTAATTCAATGGTTACTGAAAATTTTTTCCTTTACTATTTTAACCCTAGAAAAATCAGTTGAATCATGAAAGTTTACGTAACACCTTAATGCACCTGATAAAATCAAAAACATAGTCTTCACCTATCAGGTGACTACGGTGTTTTTGATTTCTCGGCAATTGCTCCTGCATTGCTCTAACTACAGCCATCCTTGGCTTAGACCAGGCACATCAATCTGTTACCCATCTTTTTCACGCTCAACTGATTTTTCCAGGTTAAACCTTAAAAATCTGTTGAATCATGAAAGTCCAGGTAACAGCTTCATGCACAACTGAATTTTCCAGATTTCATACAATTCTGGATTGAAAACAAAACTTAAAATTGAGGAATAAATCATCATGGTTATCAACCGTAAGAAAATCCTGGCTATCAGCACCGGGCTGGCTATCTCCGTTCTCAGTAATCTGGCTATAGCAGCCGATACCATTAAGATTGGTACCTTCCTGTCAGTGACAGGACCAGCCTCGTTTCTAGGTGATCCAGAACTGAAGACCCTGCAAATGTATATTGAGGCCATCAATAAGTTTGGTGGTGTTGATGGTAAAAAGATTGAGCTGGTGCATTACGATACTGCAGGCAAGGCTAAACAAGCCGTTAAGTTTGCTAAACGTCTGATCCAGAAAGATAAGGTTGATGTTATTGTCGGTGGTTCTACTTCAGGTTCCAGTATTGCTGTAATGCCATTGGTTGAAAAGAATCACGTGCCTTTTATTTCGCTCGCAGGCTCGGTAAAAATCATTGATCCTGTTAATAAATGGGTATTCAAAACACCGCATACAGATCGTATGGCAGCATCCAAAATTTTTACTGATATGCAAAAAAGAGGTATCAAAAAGATTGCATTGATCTGTGGTAGTGGCGGTTTCGATAAATCAGGACGTGCCCAATCTCTGGAACTGGCACCAAAATACGGTTTAACAGTTGTTGCTGATGAAACATATGGTGCAAAAGATACCGATATGACTACCCAGTTAACCAAAATTCGTGATACTGATGCTGAAGCCATACTCAATTTTGGTTTTGGTTCCGGCCCAGCCATTGTGACTAAAAACGTACGTCAACTTGGTATTAAATTACCGCTATATCAGTCTCATGGCGTTGCTTCAAAAAAATTCATTGAACTTGCCGGTGATGCTGCTGAAGGGGTTCGCTTACCTGCAGCAGCACTATTGGTCGCAGATAATCTAAGCAATGATGATGAACAAAAGAAAGTACTGGTGGATTATAAGAATCGTTTTCAGGCTAAGTATGGACCCGTTTCTACTTTCGGTGGACATGCCTATGACGGTTTATACATTGCACTAGAGGCAATCAGTCGAGCACACACAACCGATCCTGAAAAAGTTCGTGATGAAATTGAAAAGACTAATCATTTTGTCGGTACGGGGGGCGTTTTCAATATGTCAGCAACAGATCATATGGGCCTGAGCCTTGATGCCTTTAAAATGCTGGAAATCAAAAATGGTGACTGGACTATTGTCGAGTAATTAAAGCTTACAGCCTGTGGCGATCCTGACAGGGTCAGGGTCGCCTCTGTTCGATTTAATCGACAGGCCTGTATTGAAGTTTAGTTTTCAAAACGTCTTTTTGTGTAGTAATGTCTGACCAGATTCTTCAATTTATTATCACCGGGCTGACCACTGGTGCAATCTATGCACTGGTCGCTCTCGGTTTTACCATTATCTATAACGCTTCCGATGTAGTGAATTTCGCACAGGGTGAGTTCGTCATGATGGGTGCCATGATGACTATTTTCCTCAGTGCAGGGGATAATGGATTACCGTTATTTGCCGCTGCCATCATTGCCATTGTTTTCACTATTTGTATTGGTATGATTTTACAGCGCTTTGCCATAAATCTGGCTCGTGGTGCATCAGTAGTAGCCACCATTATTATTACCATCGGTGCCTCCATATTTTTGCGAGGACTAGCCCTCGTATTGTGGGGTAAGAATTTCTTTGCTATGCCCCATTTTTCCGGAGAAGCCCCTCTTCATATCGGTAATGCAACACTGCTACCACAGAATTTGTGGGTTATTGGCGGTACGGCTCTGATGGTGTTAGTTGTGCATTACTTTTTTCACCACACTATTCATGGCAAAGCCATCCTGGCCTGTTCCTATAATCGTGATGCAGCCAGTCTAATGGGGATCAATATCCAGTTGATGTTACTAGTCGCTTATGGCCTCTCTGCTTTACTGGGGGCAATGGCTGGTATCCTTGTTACTCCCATATCTTTCACTTCTTATGATGCTGGAGTGATGTTGGGTTTGAAGGGCTTTTCAGCTTCAATTCTTGGTGGCATGGGTAATCCAATGGGTGCCGTTGTCGGTGGTTTGTTGCTTGGTTTGATTGAATCTCTGGCGGCGGGACTGATTTCATCCAGTTATAAAGATGCGATTGGTTTCATCATTTTGTTACTTGTGCTGTTTATCAGACCCAGTGGTTTGATGGGCAGGCGCTCATCAGATCGAGTCTAGTTTTATGCGACGCTATTCCGGGATTATTTTTCTGGCGACGATACTGGCAGCGCTACCTGTCATATTCCCTGATAACTATTTTGTGACAGTCGTCTTTACTGCTGCTGCTTTAAACGCCACACTGGCAATTAGCCTTAATTTACTGATGGGTTATGCTGGTCAGATTTCTCTGGGGCATGCTGCTTTTTTCGGTATCGGAGCCTATAGTTCGGCGATTCTTACCACACAGTATCAGTGGAATTCTTTAGTTGCCATAGCGGCTGGCATGTTACTGGCTGGAATGATTGCATTTATTATTGCTCGTCCGATATTGCGTCTGAAAGGGCATTATCTGGCTATGGCGACTCTGGGTTTTGGTGTTATTGTTTCGATTTTTCTGGTTCAGGCCGGGCAATTTACCGGCGGCCCGGATGGTTTGGGTGATATTCCGGCACTGGAACTTTTTGGCTGGGTAGTCGAATCAGATTTTCACTGGTACATTATTTTGTGTAGTGTATTGCTTATCGTGGTCTGGCTATCTAATAACCTGATTGATTCAAGAAACGGGCGGGCCCTGCGCGCTTTACATGGTTCTGAAATAGCTGCTGAGTTAATGGGCATAAATACCAGTGCAGTGAAAAGTTCTATCTTTGTTTTTTCTGCACTCATTGCTTCCTTTGTGGGGAGTCTTTTTGCGCACCAGCAATCTTTTATCAGTCCTGACTCATTCAGTTTTTTCTTTTCGATTGAGCTGGTTACTATGGTGGTACTTGGTGGCCTGGCTTCAACCTATGGCGCAATTTTGGGTGCGGTGATCCTCACCTTTTTGCCTGAGCTGTTAGTGGTGTTTGAAGATTATGAAGTGATGGTATTTGGTTCGATATTAATGGCGACCATGATCTTTATGCCCCAGGGCTTATTCGTCAGTGCAGAAAAACTGCTGATACGGTTGTATTCAAGATGGTCACTGACAGAATCAGATAAAGAGGTTAAGCAGGATGCTTAAGGTACGAGGACTGCTTAAATCCTTCGGTGGGGTTACTGCTATAGCTGATCTGGACTTTGATGTCGCAGAAGGCATAGTGTATTCGGTAATAGGTCCCAATGGTGCAGGTAAAACTACCTTATTTAATATGTTATCCGGAGTGTATGTACCCGATGAAGGCAGTATTTTACTTTCAGGTAAAAATATCGAAGGCTTGCCTCCTTATAAAATTTCCCGTTATGGAATATCTCGTACTTTTCAAAATTTGCAAATCTTCTTCAATATGACAGTTTTAGAAAATGTACTGGTGGGTTGTCATTTACGGCTTAAAGGAAATTTTCTTTCTACTCTGCTACGTTTGCCAATGAATATTGCAGAGGAAAAAAAGGCACATGAATGGGCGACAAAGGCTATTCATTTCTGTGGACTGGAAGAATACCTGATGTGTCCATCTGACTCTCTACCTTATGGAGTGTTAAAGCGTCTGGAGATTGCACGCTCGCTGGCAATGAACCCTAATATAATTATGATGGATGAGCCTGCGGCCGGACTCAATGATACTGAAACCCGTGAAATGCTATCGCTTATTCGACGCATCAGTGATAGTGGTATTACCGTATTGCTGGTAGAACATAATATGAATCTGGTTATGCAGGTTTCTGATCGTATTCTGGTGCTGGATTACGGCAGTCGTCTGGCCGAAGGTAGTAGTCAGGAAATCCAGAATAACCCGCAGGTGATTGCTGCTTATCTGGGTGAAGAGAAACCGGAGCATCCAATAGCAGGTGGTCATTATGCCGTCTGATCACAACAGTATGGATAGTGCTAAGCAGGAATTGCTTAATATAAGTGATCTTTGCAGTAGCTATGGTCCGGTGCAGGTTTTACATCAGATTTCGTTAAAAATAAATGCTGGTGAACTGGTTACTATTGTGGGCGCAAATGGTGCTGGAAAATCGACTTTGTTACGTGTCCTGTCCGGTTTACAGAAATGTCGTTCCGGTCGTATAACTTTTGCCGGCAAAGATTTAACCAATAAACCGCCACATAACATCGTGCGTGCTGGCATTTGTCATGTGCCTGAAGGGCGTCAGGTATTTGCCCCCTTATGTGTGGATGATAATTTACGTCTGGGTGCCTATGCTCAACGCAGGGATCAGCAATGGCTGGAGTCTGAGCTTGAACATATCTATAGCCTGTTTCCTGTTTTGCGGGAAAAATATAAACAGGAAGCTGGCACTCTGTCCGGTGGACAACAGCAAATGCTCGCTATTGGTCGGGCACTACTGGGGCGACCTGAATTACTGTTACTGGATGAACCCTCGATGGGATTAGCGCCGCTACTGGTTGAAGAAATTTTTCGCATCGTACAGGAACTTAATCAGCAGGGTGTCACTATTCTGCTGGTTGAGCAGAATGCACGTATGGCACTAAAGGTTGCTGATAGAGGTTATGTTCTGGAAACCGGTAATATTATTACCAGTGCAGCAGCCAGTGATTTACTTAATGATGAAACTGTGCGTAAGGCTTATCTTGGATACTAAATTAAAGCATATGACTGGAGACTGATATGTATATTGAACAGATCATGACTCATAAGGTAGACACGGTGACAGCTGATATGAAGCTCAGTCAGGCTTCTCATTTGATGCAGCAGAAAGGTCGTCGTGTTATGCCGGTAGTGGATGAAAATAATCAGTTAGTGGGTTTACTCACCCATGCGGAAATTATCCGTGCCGAGCCTTCTGCTATAACCACCTTATCAGTCGGTGAAGTGAATTATCTGATGTCCAAATTGCGTGTGGCAAATGTCATGACCAAAGAGGTTATCAGTTGTACTCCTGATACACTGGTAGAACAGGCAGGTCAAACAATGCGTGACAGGAAAATAAACTGTTTGCCTGTTGTTGACAATGGACATTTATGCGGCATTATTACCGGTGTTGATATCATGGATTTTCTTCTTGATATCACTGGTTGTCATTTACAGGAAACCACCCGTATTGCACTCAATCTCAGTGATGAACGTGGTACTCTGGGACACTTACTGGATGACATTACCGGGCTTGGCGGATATATCGCTACTGTTGTGTCACCTAACCGTCGTGATGAGCAGGGGAATCGAACCGTCATCCTGCGTTATACCGCTGAAGATCCTCAATATATCAAGCAGGCACTTACTGAAAAGGGCTATAAGTTAATTACTCATTCACTGCCTGCTGAAACACAGACAGTTCAAACTAAAGTAACATCTGCTAGTCCGGAAGAACCGGCAGCACAGCAGATAGCCGGGTTTATGCAACAGCATGATCGATTTTCCAAGCTGCTCGGTATTGAACTAATCGATGTGAAACCCGGTTATGCACAAACCAGAATGGTAGTTCGCGAAGATATGCTCAATGCAGTTGATATCACACATGGTGGCGCCTCTTTTGCACTTGCCGACTGTACCTTTGCGCTGGCATCCAATGCACATGGTAAGGTCGCGGTTGGACTCAATGCACAAATTAACTATGCCTCACCATCAAAGAAAGGGGACATATTAATTGCCACGGCTGTCGAAAATAAAATTAGTTCACGCAGTGGCCTGTATACCATCGAAGTAATGCGTAGTGATAATACCCTGATAGCGCTATTCACCGGCACCGTATTTCGTCGTGATGACAGCGTACAACAGTGGATGAAATAAATTCCAGAATATTAATCAGACCGAAAAGAGAAAGCCAATGATTCTGCATAAAGATATTGAAACCATGCCCAGAGAGCAACTGGAGGCACTCCAGTTACAGCGTTTAAAAACTACTGTTGAGCGCTGTTATGCCAATATTAAAAGCTATCGAGATTCGATGAATGAAATAGGCTTTAAACCTGAGCATTTAAAAACGCTTAAAGATCTTCGGCATCTGCCTTTTACTGAAAAAGAGCACTTACGTGCCAATTATCCATTTGGTTCTTTTGCTGTACCACGAGAACAGGCTGTCCGTGTTCATGCTTCTTCCGGTACCACCGGTAAACCAACTGTGGTCGGTTATACGCAGCGTGATATTGATACCTGGGCAGACCTGATGGCTCGCTCAATTGCATCAGCGGGCCTGCAAGCAGGCGATTGTTTTCACAATGCCTATGGTTATGGTCTTTTTACCGGTGGACTGGGTCTACATTATGGAGCAGAAAGGCTGGGTTGTACGGTAATCCCGATGTCAGGTGGGCAGACTCAGAAACAGGTTATGCTGCTTAAAGATTTTGCAGCGAATGGTCTCGGTTGTACGCCATCATATGCGCTCAATATTGCTGAAGAAGCTGAAAATGAAGGTATAGATTTACGCAAACTGCCTCTCAAAGTCGGTATCTTTGGGGCGGAACCCTGGACTGAGGAAATGCGTAGTGAAATAGAATCACGCCTTGGTATTGATGCTATTGATGTGTACGGTCTTTCTGAAATTATCGGCCCTGGTGTGTCAGTTGAATGTATCGAAGCCAAGAATGGATTACATATCTGGGAAGATCACTTTTATGCAGAGATTGTAGATCCTGATACTGGTGAACCTTTACCCTATGGTGAACAGGGTGAGCTTGTTTTTACTTCGCTTACCAAGGAAGCTTTACCCATTTTGCGCTACCGTACTCGTGATATATCGACCCTTGATCCATCACCCTGTAAATGTGGAAGAACCCATGTACGAATGAAGCGTATAACCGGACGCTGTGATGACATGCTCATCATTCGTGGTGTTAATGTGTATCCTTCACAAATTGAATCGGTACTGGTACGTTCGGAAACGCTCAGTCCCTTTTATCAGATAGAAATTTTTCGGGAAGGTAATATGGATAAATTACTGGTTAATGTAGAGGCAACAGCACCGCTGGCAGAACAGGGTGAGGAAGCCATGCAAAGAGTTGCAGCTCACGTGACCCGTGATATCAAGGATTTTATCGGTGTATCCTGCAAGGTTGAAGTTAAAGGCGTCGGTCAGGTACCTCGCTCACAGGGTAAAGCAGTACGCGTGATTGACCATCGTCAATAAATGATGTTTTAAAAACGATAATAGTTAACCTCGGATGCATATCCCTGCCATAATCCGAGGTTATTATTGACTCTGATTTTATATAGGTATTCATATGAGTCCACAGGAACAAAAGCTCGATCAACAACGTCTTTTTATGTCTGGTAATGAAGCTGTTGCCCTTGGAATGTGGCAGGCCGGCTGTCGTGTAGCTGCAGCTTATCCAGGTACTCCATCTACTGAAATTCTGGAATATGCTGCCCAGCATGAGGGAATGTATAGCGAATGGTCGGTTAATGAAAAAGTATCACTGGAAGTTGCTATTGGAGCCTCACTGGCCGGTAGTCGAGCTTTTTGTGCTATGAAACATGTTGGTTTGAATGTCGCTTCTGATGCACTAATGAGCCAGACTCTTGCGGGGGTTAATGGCGGACTGGTGATTGCAGTCGCTGATGATGTCGGTCTATCATCGTCACAAAATGAACAGGATTCACGCTTCTGGGGGCGTTTTGCTCATGTGCCGATACTGGAACCCTGTGATTCGCAGGAAGCATATGAAATGTGTGCCAGTGCTTTCGAAATTTCGGAACATTTTAATACACCGGTAATTCTGCGTTTAACCACCAGAATCTGTCATGTTAAAGGTGTTGTCATCACTAATGGTGATCGTGTGCAATTTTTGCAGGAAAAAAGTTTTACTTATAATCCCCAGAAATATGTTATGACACCGGCCAATGCGCGTGTTCGAATACCACTAATGTTTGAACGTGACAGCCATCTTGCTGAACATAGCGAAATATCCGAGTTAAACTATGTAGTGGATGGTAGTGATAAACGCATCGGTTTTATAACTTCCGGCCCCACATTTTTGCATGTACAGGAAGCTTTTCCAGATGCACCGGTTTATAAACTGGGTATGAGTTACCCGGTTCCGATGGAAAATCTACGTGAGTTTGCTGACAGTGTAGAGAAAGTGATTGTAGTAGAAGAGGTTGAGCCTTTACTGGAAACTGAAATTAAAGCAGCAGGCATTAATGTCATTGGTAAGGCATTATTACCTAAGTTTGGCGAGTTATCACCTCAGGTTTTATTGCCGCTCATTAATCCGATGCTGGGTCTTGAAGATGTTAAGGTTCAGGCGGAAACTCAGAGTGTAACGGTTAAACTCGATCTTAGTAAAAAAGGTGATGAGTTATTCCCGCGCCCACCTACCATGTGTGTGGCCTGTCCACATCTGGGTATTTATTACACGCTATCACATATTCGCAATAAAATTATTTCTGGAGATATCGGCTGTTACACACTCGGTGCAGGTCATCCATGGAATTCACTGGATACCTGTATCTGCATGGGGGCATCCATGGGGGTTGCACATGGTCTCGATAAAGGGCGTACTAAGGCTGATGCCAATAAGAGTATCATTGCGGTTATCGGAGACTCTACCTTTATGCATATGGGCATGCAGGGTTTGCTTGATATCGCCTATAACGGGGGTAATGTCACTGTGCTATTACTGGATAATCGTGCAGTAGGGATGACTGGTGGGCAGGAAAACCCTGGTACCGGGCGTGATATCCACGGTAATGAAACACCCCGGGTGGATTTCCGGAAACTTACTGAAGCGCTTGGTATCAAGCCGGAACGAATTCACGAAGTTAATCCCTACGAGTTACCAACGCTGTTTAAAGTTCTTCGTGCAGAAACAAAAATCAATGAAGCATCTGTGATCATTACCAATCAGCCCTGTGTACTGGTCGATTACTATGCTACTAAGCCAGCCTATGAAGTGAATGTTGAAGCATGTACAGGCTGTAAAAACTGCCTGGATATCGGTTGTCCAGCTATTAGTGTGACCCGTCGGGAAACTGTAATCAAACCGAATGGCAAGGAAAAGGAACTGGCTTTTGTCAAAATTGATAGTCCAGCCTGTACCGGTTGTGAACTATGCCTGAAAACCTGTGGCCCGGATGCCATTGTTCCTGTTGCTGATTTTTCCAGAGGTTAACTATGACATCTTCAAACTCTATCACCAATATTCTGGTGGCTGGAATCGGCGGACAGGGCGTTATGACTGCAGCCGAAGTCTTATCTCAAACCGCATTATCTCTTGGATATGATGTGAAAAAAACCGAAGTGGCTGGTATGGCCCAACGTGGTGGTGTAGTGACTTCGCATGTTCGGTTTGGTGATAAAGTTCTATCTCCAGCCATTCCGCATGGTCAGGCAGATATTCTGGTTGGTTTTGAGGCAGCCGAAGCATTGCGCTGGATGCAGGAATTAAAACCCGATGGTGTTGCCATGGTTAATCTTGATCAGCAAAAGCCACCTATAGTAAGTATTGGTATATATGATTACCCCGATAACCCGGTGGCTCAAATGCAGGCTAGTGGTGTTAAGGTGTTTCCTTTTGAAGCTGGAAAAATAGCGCTGGATCTGGGTAATTTTCGTCTTGTTAATAGCGTCATGCTGGGTGCTATTTCAAGCTATCTGCCTTTCGATAGTGAAATACTGAAAAATTCGATTCTGGATAGATTTCGCAAGAAAAAGCCTAAACTGGTTGATATTAATGAACAGGCATTTGATCGTGGTAGAGAGTCTGTTGCCCACGACTCTGTTTAACCTGCAATTCAGTTGGTAGCGGGATTCACCGATTGGTTGATTATACACATCAACTGTAATGGACAATGAAATAATGGGTTAAGCTCTATTGCGAGTGGTTATCTACGGATTCCAGGTTGAAGTCTAGTTGGTGATAAAAAGCTCAGAGACTGGGTTGTGTGTCAGGTCGAGATGTATCAGGTTTAAAAAAGGGTATACAAACGTATACCCTCGTACACCTGAAAAAGTGTGAAGAATTAGTTTGCCGTAAATGTTCTACGGTGATTTATTAGATATTTTTGATCAGGCTGCTACTGCACCAGCCATCTCAAGAAGTTTTCTAATAGTATATTGTTTACTGCCTATAACTATCGGCTGGTTTATCTGTACATATCCTTCTGCAAAAGCGACCAGTCTATTATTTTTAACCAGATAAGTTCCATTAGTCGATTGCAAATCTCGTAAATATATTTCACCGTGCATTATCTGGAGTTCTGCGTGCTGTTTGCTCACAGATTTATCATCCAGAAAAATATGCCCTTCTCTTCCAATGATATATGTTCGACTCTCCATATTATCTAACTCCATAATGTCTTCTCTAAGTTGAAAAAAATTGTACTACATCGAGTTCGAATAATTGTAGATCAATCGAGTACTGGATTCTAGTCTTAAAGAAATATTATTTGCTAATGCGTAAGTATTTCACAAAAGAAAAAGGGTAGTGATTTCGGTCATCCGCCGGGTGATTTTCACGCCAGGATTCCTTCCATTGTATGGGGTTTATAGCTGGAAACCAGGCGTCTCCCTCAAACTTGTGATGAATCTCTGTAATGTACAGGCAATCAGCAATATCGATGGTTTGTTCATATAGACTTGCACCACCCATCAGCATAATTTCCGGCTGATCGGCAACCAGATCAAGGGCCTGTTGAATGCTATGGGTAACATCACAACCTTCAGCCTGATAACTGCTATCACGAGTGATGATAATATTGCGCCTACCCGGTAAAGGTTTACCGATAGATTCATATGTTTTTCGGCCCATTAGCAAAGGTTTACTCATGGTTGTTTTTTTGAAATAAGCCATATCCGCAGGTAAATGCCAGGGAAGTGCATTGTCCTTTCCGATCAGCCTGTTTTCATCCATACCGCAAATAATTGATAGCTTTGTCGTCATATTAAATAGTCGTTGGTAAATTTGGTACTAAATTAGCAAGTCGTGCGAAATCTTCCAGCCTGAGATTTTCAGCTCTGCAGCCTGGATCAATATCAATAGAAACCATTTGATCTCTATCGAGAAGTTTTCTTAAAGAATTACTGATTGTTTTCCGCCGTTGATTAAAAGCAGATTTTACAACAAGTTCCAGAATCTCTAAATCATTAACTAACACAGGAGGCTTTTTGTGAGGAATTAATCTGATAATGGCGGAATCCACTTTGGGTGGTGGAGAAAAACAGCCGGGAGGAACATCAAACAGATATTCACACTGACAGAAATACTGCATCATGACCGACAGGCGACCATAATGCTTGCTACTGGATGTATTCTGGTCAGAGGTGGCAATAATGCGCTCAGCCACTTCTTTTTGAACCATAAAATGCATATCTTTGATCAAATGCTGATACTTCAGCACATGAAACATTAAAGGTGTTGAAATATTATAGGGCAGATTGCCAACCAGCCGGAAAGGTGGAGCTAACGACAGCTGCGATAAATCAATTTGTAAAATATCACTATTTATCAGCTTCAATTCCCCGATTCCCTCAGCACCCTGACTTAAAACAGGAATTAAATCTCTATCCAGCTCAATAGCCGTTAATCGTTGGCATTGCTGTAACAAAGGAAAAGTCAATGCACCCTGACCAGGGCCGATTTCAATAAGCGTATCATCAGGTTGAGGGTTAATGGAACGGATTAACTTATGAATGATATTTTTATCATGTAAAAAGTGCTGGCCAAACCGTTTCCTGGCTTTATGTGGTGCGGGATTTCCCATGCGATTATCAATTAATTCAAAGAGTTATAAAAAAGGTGAAATAGAGCTGGCCATAGTTCTGGTTACTAAAATCACACAATTAGAATATATAACCGAAGATTATACCTCGCATCGATAATTGCTTTGGTATTTATTTTTTAAGAATGTTGTTCTGTCGTTGTTATTGAGCTTTATTGGGGGCTTTATATAATCCTGGATTCCGCAGTTGAGCGCTCGCAATAGAGGTTAAGCCTCTGCTTTATAAACCATGACAGTTGATCTGTATAATCATCCAATCGGTGCATCCCGCTACGAACTGAGTTACAGGTTTGAGGTGGCGTATCTTTTCGTTGTAACGCCTTGATCTACACCAGCTCAATCGCACAATCAACTCGTCCAACTGCGGATTCCAGGGTTAAAGTTTTATTTTAAATAAAGCCACCTTTTACCCCTGGAGTTGTAGCTGACTGAACTGCTGCTTTCACCTCCTTCTCCACGACAGTTTAGTAAAAAGGTGGCAGGGTTGTTCAGCGTGATAGTTTGAGAGCCAGAGCTGGGTTTATTGCCATTCCATGAGTAGTGTCCTGACGCGTAGCAGGTACTGGCATCCGTAGATACCCAGCTCAGCGTGACCGTACGTCCACGACGTAGTTGTGATGGACTGGCATTTAGCGATACCGTGGGTTCGTTTATAACAGGAGGCCCGGTTACTATTATGGAAGTACTATCAGATGCTTCACCACCTGTACCACTGCAATTGATACTGTAAGTTGTTGTTACATCAGGTGATACATTTTGACTTCCGTTGATTGCAACATCGCCTGTCCAGTCTGTTGTGCAATTAGTGGCATTCGTTGATGTCCAGCTCAGGGTTGCAGTTTGCCCGGCTTCGATTCCTGTTGCCGGATCGGCGGTGAGTGAGACGGTTGGTGCTGGCGTGGTAGGTTCTTTTACTATAACTGTCAGTTCGTCGTTTTGACTACCGCCATCGCCCGAGCAAGTGATTGAATAGCTTGTGGTTATAACTGGTGAGACGCTTTCACTACCTGTCGTAGCTGTGCTGCTGCTCCAGTTCGCCTGACAGCTATTGGCATGGATTGCATTCCAGCTCAGTACGACGCTTTCACCCGGTGTTATCGCAGTTGACGGGTAGGCAATCAGGTCTACCGATGGCACAGGAACTGGCGTTGTCCCACCACTGTTCTCAACCAGCGTTTGAGCGCTGGTGATGGTTTCATATTTCAGACTTTGTGCGTCATACATATTCTTAAATGTCTGAACTTCGGGTAAGTTACTGTTGCGATACAGGTCCTCAATAAAGCCATGCATGATGCTTTGATAATTTAATTTAATACTAACGTTCAGATCGTCGTTTACAGTTACCGGTATACGGTAGCTGATTATGTCGCTTCCATTATTGAAGTTATTGTCTGTTTTTGCGCCTCCCCATACGGCAACCTTGTCTTCAACCTGTGCTTTATCGAAACCCTGAGGTGTTAACCGGTTGTCCTTGAGGTACTGCGCTGCACGTAATAGTGTGTAGGTAGTCTGACCATCGGAATTACCCGTAATGGCTTCATAGATTTGCACCTGATCTTCACTATTGATCAGGTCGTAATGAGGTTCGATTTTATTCTGGTCATTGTCATTATCAGCTCCGACAATAGAGCCATCATTATTGATTTTGCCGGATTCAAACATTACCTGACCACTGGCATCAGTTACCTTGAAGTTCAGCCACATACGCCTGGAAGGATAAGAGGTCGGAGTTTTGTGTCCTGAATGGTTGTTCAGTTTGAGATTAACTTCCAGTATGCCATTGCTGATCTCAGCCGAAATAATATCCAGTGTAACGGCACTTTGTAACATTGCGCGAGCACGCTCGATTCCAGTTTCCATATTGTTGCTGGTTACGTCGAGAGCAGCTGCATTATCTTTAAGCAGTGTTAACATAGTGGTATTGGCTCCAGCCAGATGGTGTTTGGAAAAGCCATCCTTTTCTCCCAGCCAGCGTGGTCTGTTTGAAACCTTCGATCTGGTCGACTCCATGTGGCAATCCTGGCAGTTTTGGGGATTCGATCCGCTGTCAGAGTAGATTGAGTTTTTCCACTCGCTATATGGCGTTTGTTCAGGAAATTCAGTTTCTGGAGTAGTGGTTAGAATATTACCATTTTCATCGACATATGGAGTGGATAACTCGTGACAGGTCGCGCACATTTCTGAGCTGCTAATGTGTTCACTGTATTCTGGCCAGTAACCGGTTTGATTATACATCGGGTTAGCGAATATATCTGAAAACTGTCCATAAATCGTTTTGCTATCATTGATGTGATAGTGGCCGGAGAAGCCTTCCAGTGTGCCCTGGCTGGCATCATCCATCATTTGATGGCACAGGGTACAGCTGATACCATTCATCGCTGCATTATGCATTGAGTGAGTGGAATTGAGTATGCCATTTTGTCCTAGAACTTCGATTTCTGCTCCCTGATTTTGTTTGATTTCATAGTTAGCCATAGGTGCATGACAGGTCGTACATTTATCATTGATTATCGCAGTCAAATGAGCGTTGCGCGCCAGTTCACTAGCCACCTTGGCTTTCCAGAATGGATCTTTGGCAGAGTTAGCCATCATTGATGTTGCCCAGCTTTGGACGATTGAAGCATCTTTGCCAGCACTATCCTGTAATCCATTGTGACACATAACGCAGTTGCCGGAGCCGGAAAAAGTTGAAGTGATGAAATTATCATTTTCAGCTTTTGTCGTACTGCTAAAAACGATTAGAGTGGTCGCTATTAGATAATTTATTTTTTTGAACACGCGTTAAGCTCGATTATTTATTTTGAATGTATCAGGCTATTCAATACTCAGCCTTCAAGGAAGAGGCAATTTGTCGCAGTTGAACCTGGAATCCGCAGTTGGACGAGCTGATTGTGCGTTTGAGGTGGTGTAGATCAAGGCGTAACGACGCGGAATAGCGAGCTATTCCAAGGAGTTACAACGAAGAGATACGCTGCCTCAAACGTGCAATTCAGTTCGTAGCGGGATTCACCTATTGGGTGATTATACACATCAACTGTAATGGTTTATGAAACAGTAGGTTAACTTCTATTGCGAGCGGTCAACTGCGGAATCTAGGTTGAAAGAGCTAAGCTTTTGATTTATCGACAATAGCGCCTGCAATCATGCAATCGTCGTTACAGCCATCCCTGGCTTAGACCAGGCCCATCAATCTGTTACGCATCTTTTTCACGCTGAACTGATTTTTCCAGGTTGAAAGATTCACTTATTGCGATACCTGTATCGGTATTTTCCAGTGTACCGGTTGATTGGCGTGTTGGGCATCAGGGAGTAGGTTAAATCTCTTTTAAGCCTTCATATTTGATAAACATAGGATGCCCGCGATATAAAGGGAGGTAGTTTTTATTTTCTTTAGCCTTCGGATCAAATGGGTCATTTGAATTTCCTATTGAAACAGAGGCAAAGTAACCCGCTTTTCCCATATGTGAGCAATTATCTTGAATATCATTAATATTGGATGGTATTTGAGCATCCAGTTCAGGGTATCGGACAGCTCTCACTACCACCCAAAATACCTGACCTGATTCTTCAAACCAAATCGAAGGGTCCTGTGCTAAAGATGAGTGAGCTGAAAAAACTTTTTTACCTTCTTTCATCAGGCTGTCTCGAACTACCTGTATAGCAAAATCATGTAATTCCCAATCGGAAATTTCGATAAGCTCATCTGAAACCAGTTCCAGTGGGTTGATAGATTTTCCTGTCTCCGCATGTAAAAGTCCCCAACCTGCAGTAGCGGGTTTAAATTCTGCTAAATGTTCAGTCATAGGTAATATGCAGGGAATAGCAGCAGCTTCTTTTGAAGCCTCAAGGAAAGCTAACTTATTTTGTTGAAAGTTAAATTCAGCTGCTTCCACAAAAATAAAAAATAGTTGATTAGCTATTCTGAATGACAGGTGTTCTATCATAGGCGGATTAAGGTCAGCGCGTACCCAGTTGACACCTCCCTGTCCCAGCTGTTGAATGTGATGGCCTGCTGCTTGCCAGGCTTTTATAAAGGCTAAATCTGGTTTTTTCTGCTCTATTGTGTACATGATCAATTTTACAGTGGGTAAAAATGAAGTTTAACAATAATCGTATGCTAATTCATTTAAACTACATACATAATTAAACCTGGAAAAATCAGTTGAATCATGAAAGTCCAGGTAACAGCTTAATGCAGCTGATAAAATCAAAACACACTCTTCACCAGTCAGCTGACTACGGTGTTTTTGATTTCTCGGCAATTACTCCTGCATTGCTCTACCTACAGCATCCCTGTCTTAGACCGGGCGCATCAATCTGTTATGTATCTTTTTCACGTTCAATTGATTTTTCCAGGTTCTACTTGTCCAACTGCGGATTCCAGGTTCAAAAAGAAAGCAGAGTCAATAGTCAAAGAGTGATAAGTATTGTTACCAGATTTCTAGTAAAATGTAGTGATAACGGCTAAATCTTAATCTGTGTACTATCCATATTAACTGACTTAGCTTTGAATGAAAATATGAGCACAGAAGTATGCTCGAAACCAGTGTGTTGCGAGTGAAGTATTCTTATTGGGTTCGTACAAGAGATTCACAATTTGATACATATTTGCATCCATGAATAACAAGGAGATAAAACCGTGAACAATAAGGAGACACGCTTTTATGAGTATTTTGACACCTCGAGTCACAAGTACTGGGAAGCATCTGTCGAAGGAGATAATTTCTCTGTTCGCTTTGATTCATGGGGCAGTCCAGGGCGAGTCAGTACCAGGAAGCTGGAGTCTGCTGAGAAAGCCCGTTGCGAATTTGACAAGGCCTGCGCGAAAAAGGAGAAGGCCGGGTACAAGACTGGTCAAGATGAAGTGCCCATTCTTGAGCTGGAGTATTTACGCAAGTCTGAAATAAAAAAACTCAAAGTCGACTACAGGCACCCAGAAGCGCTTGAACTCATTTGCGAAATAACTTCTCTTGAGCATCTCGTTATTACCTATGGGGATATGCCTATTGAAATGCCCGAGTCTCTGGGGAAGCTTTCAAAGCTGGGAATCCTGGAACTCACCAATGTTGCTCGACTTCCCGATTCACTCGGTAAACTTGATAAACTCCGTATCCTGAGCTGTAGTGGTCTTAGGGCTCTACCCGACTCAATCGGTGACTGCATCAGTTTAGACTCGCTGTGGCTTGAGCAATGTCAGTTGGAATCTCTCCCGGAGAGTATTGGAAAGCTGAGCAATCTCGCTGAGTTTAAACTGCGCTCGTCAGAACTGGAGAAGCTCCCAGAAAGCATTGGCAATTTAGCTGTTCGCACATTTGAAATTGAAGAGACTAATATTGTCGAACTTCCGGAGAGCATAGGTAACCTTTCCAGAGTGAAGAGAATGGAACTCAGGGAAACAAAGTTGAAGCACCTTCCTGAAAGCTTTGGTAATCTCAGTACATTGAAAAAATTAATCCTTGATGATACACCTCTCGAAGCTTTGCCCGACTCATTCGGAAAGCTTTCATCACTCGAGTTGATCCAGTTCAAAGGTTGGGAGCCGAGTCCGATTGAATCGCTACCCGATTCATTTCGTAACCTCACTTCGCTTACCAGAGCAATTTTCCAGAGTTGTTCATTCCAGGAAATTCCAGAGGTTCTAAGGGATTTGCCAGCACTCGAAGAGGTGGATTTCCAACTCTGCAGCATTCCTGAAAACATACCGGAGGACCTGCTCAATGACAAAGTAGGGCTTTGGGAAAAGCTTGGATGGGTTGCACAAACGAACAAAGAAACGCTGCAGAGTGATTTCAATCTTTCTCCCGTCAATGAGAAGGAGCGTAGGGAAGCGGCAAAGAAGCGGCGGACTGGTTTTGACCGGTTTCGGCGTGAGATGGGAACGTTTTGGAGTGATAAGGTTGCGAGCATTCCCGGTTATGCTCTGGGCGAGAGCGAGAACCTTCCTGTGCTATCCGGTTCCGACGTCGAGCATATCCACGCATTGCATTATGCATTTGCTCCATACAATGAATGGAGCTTTGTTGATCGACGTTTGCTTGCTATTTGTGCTAACCACTGGTGTGCGGGTCATGGCTCTCGAAAAAAGGGGTTACAGTGTGGAGTGTGTCTGTGGCTGGCAGATGAGATGTCCCGACCCCATGAAGCAACAATTCCTGGCACAGTCGGAAAGCAATTAGAGGATCTCGGCGTTTCCAGCGAAGCCTTTGCTGTTGAACTTATGTACTATGGCAAAGATGCTCTGGTTAAGGCGGGCGGGTTAACGGCGATTGGTAGTTACCTGGCTCAGCAGGTTCCGCTTCATGGCGAATACCTTCTGGAGGAAGCCCTTAAAGGTAAATGTCTCTCTCAGTGGGTAGAAGTACTTTTACTTTCGAATCAGCACAAGGCTTACCTTGATCGCATATTTCCTGCAGAAAATACATTTGTTACTCTTGAAGTTTTTGCTGTAGCAATGCGCGTTTTGCCAGAAGAATTTATAGATCGATTACTGGCGTTTCAAAAATCCTCAGATGCAAGCTCTCACCTGACGCTCAACACTGTGGCACAGTTGCTTTTTAAATACGGTGGCAAACAATATCGTGAAACAAGCCTGCTCCTCGCCCGGCAGGGACTCCGAGAGTTATCTTCCTCGCTTAATAATCAGTTACTAGTTATGAAGATCGATATCTGGCGTAAGGACGAGGAAATTGCTAGCTATATCGAATGGTTGTTACAAAGCTTTGGTACAGAAGCGGTACCAGCTGTGGAGCTGTTCATCAAAGAGACCCGGGGTATCAATCTTGACGTAATCAGTGCGCTGGTTCGACACATTGGACAAGCTGCTTTACCAAGCCTGATAGAAGCTCTCAAGATTAACGTATCCAGGGAAGAAGTAAATTATTTCGCTCGGCTATTCGCCATAATGGCACCTTTAGATATAACCGCCTGCTATCCGCAAATTTGGGAGTTGACAGAATGTGCGTATCCTGAGATTGTCGAGAGTTCTGCGCGCCTGCTCGCGACACGAGTAAGTGATATTTGCGAGGATCTCTGCTCGAAGCTGGCTTCAAACGATGTCCGGTTACGAAAGAGTGCCGCAGTCGTAGCGAGAATTATCAGTGTTGAGCGCGCCTTTGCAGATAGTTCTTCTTTGGAACGGCTTACATCTGCGCTAAAAATCGCGTTCTCGAAAGAGACTGATGAAGATGTGCGGGATGAACTGGCTGAATCTGTATACACAACAGCTGTTGCTATTGATGTGTCTGAGGCCGAAGCACGAATTGAAGCTGCCATGCTTAGAGGTCGCCTCAAGGTTCCTCCAAAAGCATGGATGAAGAAGGGGGGAGTACCTGGCGTAGGTCTTGTTGGAAGTAAATTAGTTAAAACGCGTGTGACTCTCTTCTTGCTAGACCGCCAGGCGCGTATTGATTCGTACCGTGTGCATCCTGAGTTGCGAGACATACTTCCCCTGCTTAATGCCGATGACCTGCGAATCTGCTTTGAAAAGCTCTTTCGACGTGCTGTTAAAAATGGTGGCGTCTCAGCGAAGAATCGCGGCCTTCTTTCACTGTTGGCAAGCCAGCTACCTGCTTCACTTGTTCCCGTACTTGCAGAGCTGGGCCTGAGTAGGAATGAGCATGCAATTGCTATGTTGGGTATGTCTTCCAGCATGGAATCTGCTCGAGCCCTTGAAGCGATTTGCCGTGCCTTTCCGGTGAAATATCCCAATATTCGAGGTGCTGCTGAGCAGGGACTTGCCGATATAGCACAAAGGATGGGGGTATCCTATGAAGAGCTTCGTATAGAACTCCTTCCCGAGCTTGTCATCGATGAGGTTGTTAGTGTTTTGAAGACAGCCGGGCTTGATGCCGTAGGCATTCTTACTCCTGCCCTCAAAGTGGGTTATGTCGGATCAAAAGGAGAGGTGTCAACAACTATTCCAAAGGAGGCGAGTGCCAGCTCAAAGGCCAGACTCAAAGCTATTACAAAGTCCATCGCCTCAGTGGCGAAGACAATTGTCTGCGATATTGATGGATGGATTACAGGTCAGCGTCGTTGGTCTTCTGATCGATGGCAAGAACTTTTTCTTCAGCGACCAACCTTGCACGCTGTCTCTCAGGGGTTAGTATGGCAACTCGTAGAAGATGGCGAAAAGGTTCTGACCTTTATTGTTAATGCTAACAAAACTCTGGAGACAAGTAAGGGTACGAAGGTCTCACTGCTTGAGCAAAACTGGCAGGGGAACTATGAGATGCTTGTAGGAATGGTTCAACCTAAATCCTACAAAAAACGCAATACTACAACTGATTTACAGATCTCTGTATTCCACCCGGCGGAAGGTGCTTTAGAGGATGTTGCAGCCTGGAAGGCGGTGTTCAGTCAGCGCAAAATTGAGCAAGCTGTGGCGCAGCTAAACAGGCCCGTATACCTGCCACTTGAAGAAGAACTCAATCAATCTCAGCTTTATCGTTTTGAAGGGATAGAACTTGATGGACATAGGTTCAAGAAGCAGGCGGATGCTCTGGGCTGGAGGCGGGGTTCTGTCGTTGATGCTGGTGAGGTCTCGAGTTATACGCGGAGTCTTGAAGGCTTCGGGATCGATGCACATATTTCCTTACAGGGTCTCAATGTCGGCAACAACGACAGCGTAACCCTTAAAGCACTTTCTTTTGTGCCAACTGGCTCAATTGAGTTTGGTTCTTACTTCTATGACGATCCACGATCTCCAGAAGATGGAAGATTAATCCAGATCGGTAAGCTGCCACCGATAGCCTTCAGCGAAATCATCATGGCGCTGGTTGCAATGACTGAGTAAAGATTTGCAAATTGATTAATTATCCTGGATTCAGAAGTTGACCGCTTACAATAGAGGTCAACTCTCTGTTTCATAAATCATTTCAACTGATTTTTCCAGGTTTATTAGGGGAACAAAATAAGGAAACGCTAATTAATTTATAAATTTTATATACGGGTTAAAAATGTCCCGGTTGTTAGAATGCCCCAGCATCAGGGCGGTTTTGAGCTCACTTCGATACCAATTCGATTTTTCTACTCAAGCAATAGTTCTGTGCTAGCCAGTCGCTAATCTCTCAGCCTAAATAAACCAGCATTAATCCTGAGTCTTAAAAAAATATATAAACTTTAAAGCAAATCTTTTTAAGGTTTATCACTGTTTTCAAAACTATCGAATATAGTTTTTAAATGAAAAAGTTGATTTGTGGATTGGTATAGAATAAATTTAGCCTAGCCAAATAATTATTTATATATGGTTCAAAATTACAATAAAATAAAAATGAGGATAAAATATGATTACCAAACAGAAAAAAATTATAAGCAGTCTATTCCTTGTGGGATCTCTGTTGTTATGTGCAAATACCGTTCAAGCTGAAAGTTGTAGTAACCGAGGTGTACTGGACGAAAAATTTTGTGATGAAAATAATGATCTGGTTGCTGACTTGCCGAAAGATTCTTCTAAATGGCGTGATCCCAGTACTCTGGTTTTTACCTATACACCTGTTGAAGATCCGGCTGTGTATAAAGATGCGTTTAGTGAATTTCAACAATATCTGAAAGAAAAAACCGGTAAAAAAGTAGTTTATTACACGGTACACTCGAATGCTGCCGAAGTTGAGGCGATGCGTTCAGGTCGTTTACATATTGCTGGTTTTTCAACAGGGCCAACCGGTTATGCGGTCAACCTTGCTGGTTATGTGCCTATTGCAGTGAAAGGAACAGCTGATGCCTTCCAGGGTTATAATCTGATTATCGTTGTAAAAAAAGATAGTCCGATAAAGTCAATTAAGGACTTGAAAGGTAAGTTGGTTGCGCATACTTCGGCTTCATCCAATTCGGGTAACCTGGCACCTCGTGCACTGTTTCCAGAATTTGGTATCACGCCTGATAAAGATTATACAGTCAAATACTCCGGCAAACATGATCAGTCAATTTTAGGTGTCATGACCGGTGACTATGATGCTGCTCCTGTTGCATCAGATGTTTTTCACAGGATGGCACATTCCGGACGTATTAATGCTGATGATTTTCGTATTGTATTTACGAGCCCCCGTTTCCCAACTTCCTCATTTGGTTACGCTCATGATCTGAATCCTGATCTTGCCAATAAGATAAAACAGGCCTTTAACACTTTCCGTTTCAGTAAAAAAATGCAGGATACCTTCGGTGGTGCAGATCGATTTTTTCCAGTGACATATCAGAAAGACTGGAAAGTTATTCGGGATATTGCACATGCTACCGGTACTGCATATACCAAAGCAGGATTGAAAAAGCTGGCAGAGAAAGATGCAGCTAAAGCAGCAAAAAAACGTGCTAAAAAATTAGCTGAAGAGGCTAAAAAGAAATCCAACTAATCTCTTTAGTCTTAAATTACAGACTACAGGCGAATAATTTTCGAGCTATGATTTTTATAAATCATGGCTCGTTTCACCCTTCTTATAGGAAATCTTATGTCTTCTACTTCCCCCTTTCTTGAAATTAAAGGGTTACAAAAAGAATATGTCCCAGGAAAACCCATACTGAAGAATATCGATCTGACGATTTCAGAGCCAGGGATTACTGCCATCATCGGCCCATCGGGAACCGGAAAAAGCACATTGATTCGCTGCATTAATCGACTGATAGATTCTTCAGCCGGTGAAATTATTTTTGATCAGGCTGATGTGTGTAAAGCCAGTGGCGCTTTATTACGGCGCTTACGCCGTCAGGTTGGTATGGTCTTTCAGGAATACAATCTGGTAGAGCGTTTAACTGTTATTGAAAATATTCTCACTGGACGGCTTGGTTATATGTCTTCCTGGCAGGCCTGGCGAAGAAATTTTAGTCAACAGGATATCAATACAGCTTTTGAATTACTGGAAGCTGTCGGATTAGGTGAATATGCGAAGGTTCGTGCTGATAGTTTATCAGGTGGGCAGCGTCAGCGTGTGGGTATAGCCCGTGCGGTAATGCAGGATCCTAAAATTTTAGTAGCGGATGAACCTACATCTTCATTAGATCCCAAAACAGCAGTCGAAATTATGGAGTTGTTGACACAATTTGCCAAACTTAAAAATATTCCAGCTTTAGTCAATATGCATGATGTTACACTGGCCAAACGTTTTGCTAATCGCATCATAGGTATGGCAGATGGTTATGTTGTTTATGATGGTGATCCATTAGGAATTTCGGATGATATTCTAAAACAGATATATGGAGGGCAGTCATGGCTGGAATGAGCTCAACATCAGAAAAAAATCATGAAAACCCTTTTCCCCGTAACTGGTTAATGACCGGCTTATGGGCAGTGGTTGTAATATATTTAGTTTATACCGTGCAAGCCCTGGGATTAAGCTGGACACGATTTATTATCGGACTGGAGCATGCCGGAAATTTACTGGATAGGTTGTTTCCACCTAATTTTTCACGCTGGGAACTATTATTTAGTGGTCTGGCTGAAAGTTTGGAAATTGCGATTATTTCGAGTGTGGTGGGTATTTTCTTTTCATTATTTTTCGGTTTATTTGCTGCGCGCAATTTAATGCCCAACTGGGTAACAGTGCCAATGCGTGCTTTCATTGCAGTTTGTCGCTCTTTTCATCCGATCATTGTTGCTATTCTTTTTGTGAAAAGTGTTGGATTTGGTGCCTTAGCAGGAATTCTGACCCTGATTATTGCTTCTATCGGTTTTATTGCTAAATTATTTGCAGAAGCGATTGAAGAGATTTCTCTGAAACAGGTTGAGGCTATTCGAGCGACTGGTGCCAGTTTTGTTAGCGTGATTTTATTCTCTGTTTTACCACAGGTATTCTCTCGTTTTATCGGTTTTTCTACTTACCAACTGGATTCAAATTTACGCAACTCCACAATGGTTGGTATTGTTGGCGCTGGAGGTCTGGGAGGAACTTTATTTTCAGCTTTTCAAAGGTTTGACTATGATTTTGTTTCCGCAATTTTAATCACAATCATTGCGGTAATACTGTTTTGGGAATTTCTGTCAAATGTTGTAAGAGGTGTTTTCCAGTGAATCAAATAATGCATTCAAAAGATCACGACTGGCAGCGTTTTACCTTAAAGAAAAAATTATCACGCTTCGCAGTATATCTTAGTTTTATCAGCGCTCTGGTTTTATCGATGCGTACTGTCGAGATAATTCCCGAGTTTTTTTTTGATGCACCGGAGCAAATTGCCGACTTATTCAATCGTATGTGGCCAATAAACTTTGCGTATTATCAAATTGCTGTACATGACGCGATGATAGAAACAATAAATATCGCCACTTTGGGTACGCTAGTTGCCCTGGTTTTTGCGATACCATTGGCATTCATGAATGCTTCCAATATTGTTAGAACGCCCTGGTCACACTGGATAGCCCGCTTTTTTCTGGTGTCTTCTCGCTCGATAAATTCTCTGATTTGGGCACTGTTATTCGTCTCAATTTTTGGCCCTGGTGTTCTAGCCGGGGTATTAGCCATTGCATTTCGTTCGGTAGGATTTATAGGTAAATTGTTATCTGAAGCAATTGAAGAAATCAATATGGGTTCGGTTGAAGCTTTGCGCGCAACAGGCGCACCCTGGGGAGCGGTTTTACTCAAGGGGTATTGGCCACAGGTAATGCCAGCTTTTTTTAGCATAATATTATTCAGGTGGGATATTAATGTCAGAGAGTCAGCCGTATTAGGATTAGTTGGTGCAGGTGGGATTGGTATTGTATTAAATAATTCAATAAATTTATTTGAATGGCAGCAGGTGTCAATGTCATTAGTGGCGATTTTTGTGGTGGTTATCCTGGCAGAAGTCGCTGTTGTTAAAATTCGCAAACGATTAATATAAACCTTAAACCTGGAAAAATCAGTGAATCATGAAAGTCTACATAACAGCTTAATGCCGCTGATAAAATCAATCTGTTACGCATCTTTTTGATGCTGAACTTATTTTTCCAGGATGATGACCTTAAATAGATTTTTGAACTAAAAGGAGGGGGAGTGAACAAATGACCTGTTCAATAAATCATGGTAAGAACTGTATCAGGCTTGTTGCGGATACCAGGTGAATCAATAATGCTTAAAAGGATAATTCTCTTCTGCTTACTGATCGGGGATCTTGTTGTGCTGCCAATGGCCAATGCACAAGATCAATTACCAGATCTTATTCCGGTGGTGATTGACGCTAATCAGGGTTCCATAGAAGTTCGCAATATTGGCAATGCTACAGCGGAGCCCAGCGAATTATATGTCGTATGCTCTTCAATAAAAATAGCTAAGATCCAGCCCTGTGGTAGGGGATTACATTTACCTGGTTATATCGAAAAATGGAATGTTTTACCCTATGATATTCCTGCCTTAGAGCCCGGTTCGAGGTTTTCCCTACAGCTGTTTGGTTCGGGTGGTTTTCCGCGTCTTGAAGCCGATAGCTATGGAATGAAAATAACCATTGATCCGCTCAGGAAAATAACTGAATCCAATGAGGGTAATAATTACACGCGACTGGATACGGTTCTCCCTGAGAAAGGCTCTGGTATATTGCAGGTTAAGGTTTTGATGAATGGCAAGTTGATTAAATCAGCGATTGTAGTTACTCAACCCGGGAATCCAGACAAGGTTGTTCTACAAACAGAATCCATACCGGGAAAAAGTGGCAGGCAGATGAAGCAAACACCATTTGATGTAACCTTGCCGGCTGGCAAATACGATCTCTATGTTCGCACTGAAATGGAGTCACCACTAAAGACTTATTTGCGCACGAAGGCACTGCCTATAGTGATAAAAAATGATGAGCGGCTGGAAAGTTCTATAGTAATCCCCACGGGGCATTTACAGCTGTCCACCAGTGTTGAAGGTAAAGAGAAGTCAGGCATTAAACTGGATATGATGGGTCTTAACAGGAATTTTAATTACTTTTCGAGTACTGGATATTTAGAAACACCTATCGATATCATTGTTCCTGCTGGGACATATAAAGTTAATACAAGGAATACAGAAGAAAAACAGGTTCAGACAATTAATGTAGATATCAAAGCCGGGAGCAGTATTTCAAAATTGATAAATTTTGACAAACTACAGGCAGGATATTTGATACTTAATTTGGTGATGGATGGTAAACCAATTCCTTTCAAATTTGGCTGGGCTTCAGCTGCAGAAGCATATCTTACCGATGTAAATCTGTTTTCCTCTGAAACCGGGAAACCCGCTGCACCACTGGAAAGTGGGTATAATAATCAGCCGGTGAAACTCCGTGTGGGTAACTATGATTTAAAGGTTCACGAGCGCGCAGTTGGTGGTAAAGATTACGTGATTGAAAGGATTGCGATCCGTGAAGGGGAAACTATAGAGAAAACTGTCGAGATTCGCCAACCAGGAACACTGAACATCATGGGACGTTGGGTCGATCAGCCGCGCAATCTTTTGGCATGTGCCAAATATTATAACCCGCTCAATATAAATCGCCTGGGATCTCTGATGGGAGGTGGTAGTGGGGCTGGTGGGCGTAGCCGTGGTGATTGTTTCAGTCCTGATGTTTTTTCTCTGGCAGCAGCGATTTCAGGCGCAGGACAAACTGCTGAAGATATGACTGAAATCGAAAGGCTTCAATCGATTGCAGTCGCAAAAGACAATGGACAGTTTAAAGCTGGTGATCGTATTGGAAGCATCAAAATGGAGGCAGGTGTTTATGATATTGTCATCTGGCCGGTAGATCATCAGGAATTGAAACAAACTCTGAAAGCTGTAGAAATATTTGCGGGTGGAGTCGTGCAACAGAAACTCGAATTCCGCTGGCCTGATAAGGAAAAATAAGCCATTGTTTAACCTGGAAGAATCAGTTGAATCATGAAAGTCCAGGTAACAGCTTATTGCAGCTGATAAATTAAAAACACAGTCTTCAGCAATCAGCTGATTACGGTGTTTTTGGTTTCTTGGCAATTGCCCCTGCATTGCCCTAACTACAGCCATCCCTGGCTTAGACCAGACACATCAATCTGTTATGCATCTTTTTCACGTTCAATGGATTTTTCCAGCTTCAATTCGTCCAACAGTGGATTCCAGGATAATCAAATGGCAAGGCTTCTCAATATTATTTTCGACTTATTACTGCCAGTTAAACGCGGTAAATAATTTCTCCCACTCAGGCTCCGCTTCTGCTTCAAAGCACAGTCTCTGTTGCGTCATAGGGTGATTAAAACATAGTTTTTGAGAGGTTAGCATTAAACGATGAATATCATATTGTTCACGAAAGAAACGATTATGTTTTCCATTACCATGAGTGGTGTCACCGATCAGATGATGTGAAATATGCTTGAAGTGTTTTCGTATTTGCTGTCTTCTACCTGTTTGAGGTTCAACACTCACCATTGAGTATCGAGAGCTGGAATAACGGTCAACCTTAAAGGGTAATTCTATTCTTTGTAAACAACGGTAATCCGTAATTGCCTGCTGGTTTTTATTGTTGCCATCTTCATCTGCAATGGGGTGATCGATCTGGCCGCTATCATCGACCCAGCCACGAACTAATGCAAAATATTCCTTTTCAACTAAATGATCTTCAAATTGCTGTGTAACAATTTTTGCCACTTCCGGATTAAGCGCAAAAGCTAATACACCGGATGTGGCCCTGTCTAAACGGTGAACAGGGTAAACTCTTTGACCAATTTGATTTCGTAATGTTTGTAGTACAAATACTGTATCACGGGAAATTGGACTGCGATGCATTAATAGCCCCGCAGGTTTATGTATAACAATAATATGTTCATCCTGATGGAGAATACTTAAATGTGTCATAGTAATTGTTAATTAATCTTTCGTGTGCATATTATTGTGAAAAGTCTTTTCGAACCCGACTTACTGTCCTGCCATAATCAATCCTGGCTACAGAAATCCCTGCTTAACTAATTGTTTTATTATCCATGATTCCGTAGTTGACTGCTAAATACAGACCTAAGGGGATGATTTGCAACACTAATAATTGAATATCAATCTCACCCATTAGGTTTTCTGTATGAATGCAGTTATTTTACGAATGCAGGAAAGCATAGTAGCCTGAGGTTACTAAGGCTACAAGGATTTGTGAAAAATCTCAGTATCTCCTACTGAAATGCAATTGAGGGGGGAGCCGAATGTGGAAGCTTTATCGCTCTAATCGTTAAGGGGATAGCCATTAACCTCTTGAAATTCCCCGAAATCCAGATTAAAGAAGGCTGTCTAGATTGTTTAAATACTTATTTTGACATTAATTTCAGGATTCTTGATAGAAATCTCAAAATATACAATCTTTAAGGTTAATCTCAATCTGAGCTGCTAAACTATATTTAACTCTTTAAAAGGTTGTTACTGTGTCTTCAGCTTCTACCGAGAATAAGCTCGCTTACCGTTTTCGAGATCTGGTTGATATGCAGGCTTTCGCTCGTATGCTTGAAAGTTTCTTCCAGGCTACCGGTATACCGAATGGTGCAGTAGAAGCAAGCGGTGAATTAATATCCATGTCCAGTGCTATAAATACCTGCACACAATTTCATCGTTGCCAATCTGAAACAGAAAAACGCTGTCGTGAAAGTAATCTGATTATAATGAGTGATCTCAGAGAAGGTCACGTAGCTGGTGGATTATGCAAAAATGGCTTGATGGACTATGCAACTCCAGTTGTTATAGAAGGGCAGCAACTGGCGACCCTGTTTCTCGGGCAAATTCTACACAGTCCTCCGGATATGGCCTTTTTCAAAGCTCAGGCTAAACTTTTTGGATTTAATGAAAAAGCTTACCTGGATTCTATCGCGGCTATCCCTGTAATAAGCAGGGATCATATTGAATCCCATATGGCTGTGATGGTAGAAATGGCAAAAATGCTAGCAGTTAGCGGGCTTGACAGACTTCGTCAAACCTTGCTGGAACAGGACCTCAATGATAATTCCGAAAGACGCATCCAGCTGGAAGATATTTTAAACTTCTCACCTGTGGCCATTGGATGGTCCAATGATGAAGATAAGCAAATCGAGTATATTAATCATGAGTTTACGGAATTATTTGGTTATACACTCGATGATATTCCAGATTTGGAAAGCTGGTATCGACTCGCCTATCCTGATGAACAGTTTCGTGAAAATGAGCTGCGTGAATGGAGTAAACAGGTCGGGCTGGCCCGTGAGAAAGGTTTTCAACCACCTGAACTTGAGACTAATATCAGCTGCAAAAATGGAGATATTCGTCGAATTATTATTCGGCCCTCCTGGGTTGGCCGACGTAGGTTGGTTAGTTTCTCTGATATAACTGAACGCTGGTTGCTGGAAAAGCGCGCGCATGCACGAGATGCAATATTGGAAATGGTGGCACGAGGTGCTGCTTTAACTGAAATACTGAATGCCATTGTTCTACAGATAGAACACGAAGACAATACTTTGAGATGTAGTATTCTTTTGCTAAATACTGATGGTACACATTTGACGATTGGAGCAGCGCCTAATTTACCCGAGGTTTATATTCAGACTGTTGATGGACTCGAAATCGGTATGGGAAAAGAAGCCTGCGGTACTGCAGTGTATCTGGGAGAGCGTGTCATTATTGAAGATATGCAGACTGATGATTGCAGTAAGCCTTATATCGAACTGGCTAAACAGGCTAATCTGGGCGCATGCTGTTCGGAACCTATAATATCAACACAGGGCAAGGTTCTGGGCACATTTACGGCATACCATACAGAAGCTGAAAGCTCGCTTACTAATGATATTGAGCGTTTAAGCTATGCAGCAAATCTTGCTGGTATCGCTATCGAAAATCGATATGCCCATGAAGAACTTGAACGTCGTGCTTACTCTGATTATTTAACTGGTCTGGCAAATCGACGTTATTTTCTGGAACAGTCTGAGAAAGAACTTAAAAGAGTCCTTCGACATGGTGGAAAGTTATCGATCCTGATGCTGGATATAGATCATTTCAAACAAATCAATGACAGTTATGGGCATGAGGTTGGTGACACAGTGCTGAAAATATTAGCGGAAGTCTGTCTTTCTGCTATACGTGATTTAGATATTATGGGCAGGATAGGCGGTGAAGAGTTTGCCATTCTGATGCCTGATACCGGAATCGACCATGCTATGCAGGTTGCTGAACGTATTCGTATCTCTATAGCCTCGACACAGGTGGTAACTGATGGAGTAGAGCCTTTTCATTTCACCGCATCTTTTGGAGTAGCAATGTTAAATGAAAAGCTTAATCATATCGATGCATTGCTGAAAAAGGTTGATCAGGCTTTATACCAGGCCAAAAACGAGGGGCGTAACAGGGTTTGCAAATTTCAGCCAGGCTAATTGTAGTGCTTTGAGTTATTTAAATGCTTCGATCTGAGCCATTAAATCAGGACTGTAATCAATCTGAATGTGGGTTAGTAACTCTTCAAATAAATCCATTTTAAACTTGTGTAGTAGTTCTTCACTATATGGGTTTTTTCGATCTATGTAATTGAGTGATGTGAGTCTTAAGGACATACTCAGGTAGCTATCTCTGTCCAGAACAAATGCTGCAAGAGGCATAGGATGAGGAGATTTTTTTTCACATAAATCAAGCAGATGTCTCAGCCCATTCAACACAGGTTTAGTTACGGTTTCTAGATAGAATTTGTTTTTCAGTGATGGCCAGTCTACTCTGGTTTCAATGCCTATAAATTTGTCGCTTTCTTTATGCTTCTCATCCCTTATTAATTCATTGAGAATGTATTGTCGAAAAGCCTGATCGCTGAGAATTACAGGCTTTGAATAATCGGCTGCATATGTTTTTCGAATAAGTATGGTCAGATAACCAATTGCAATATTGTCATCAGAATTCCGATCCTGAAAGTACCAGGTTTGATAAACCAGTGTTTTTGCAGTACCAGCAGATGCGTTAGTCCAATATTGCTGCCGGGGGGGACGGGAGGTAGTCCAGTCTGTTTCCGCTAAGTGATCATTAGGGTTGTAGATGAGTTTAGGGATGCGAAGTGATAAAGATGAGTTAGCAAAGCGAAAGTTAACAAATTCACCCTTCGAAATATCCGGTCCTCTGATACCCTCTGGAAAATCCAATTTAAGCTCCAGTGTCAGGAGTGGTTACAGATATAAAGATTGATTGCTGGTCTGATAATATGGCAGCTGGTTTCGCAATAGAATTGAGCATGGTGTTTCAGGTTAATAATTAATGATTATTAAGATACCATTAACAGTTAAGTCATGTAAGCTGAATTATCTAGGTTCAAGTGTATTTGCAGTAAAATACGCGGACAGGATACTTAATTGATACTATGACTCATGTTAGTATTGAATATAAACAATATGAAAAAACAGACAGGCCTTTTGGGGCGTTAGATTTTTTAAGACAAATCAGAGAAGTTACTAAACAGATAGTAAAAAGAAAATCCTCGCCCTCAAAATTGTAGAGAATTAAGTAGTCTATCAGCTGGAAACATTTTCAGGGTTGATTACTTAAATTTAGAGTATAATTCCGAAAATTTAAGGAATAGCAATGGTTTTTACAAAAGACGAATTTAAAACATTAGTTGAAGATATCCAGAGTCAATCCTGGTATAGAGATCCGCTTGGATTTGGTATCGCAAGAGTTGATAGAGGACAGTTAAATCCTGATAAAATTTTACAGGCTACATTTCCGGTAGTTAACTGGAATGAAAATAATGGAAGTGCCGCCGTATTCTTAAATGCTTTAAAAGAAGCTGGCTGTGATGTTGATACTTCTAAATCTGAATTAGTTTGTGAAGTCAGTGATGAATTTTTAACCATGGCACTAGATTCATTTAGACCCTATATTCCTGAGGCAAAAGGCCAGGAACATAGGAATGTACAGGTTATTTCTCAGTTAGCATCTTTACCGGCTGATTCAGGTTTTACTGCTAATGATTATAAAGTTGTGTTTATTTTTGAAGATACAAATGCGCAATCTACGGAATCTGCTTATTTGAAATTATATGCACTTTCTACCGGGAAAGCGGCTTTAAGATCTTTAAATCTTGATGGTGTATTTGGCAAATTACATAACTGCGCATGGATTGGAAATGAGCCAGTTGAATTAGACTGGTTAAGAGAAAATGAAATTGAATTAAAATTAACAGGTAGATATCCAGAGATTACTTTTGTTGATAAATTTCCAAGATTCTTATCACATGTCATACCGGCTGATAATACAAGAATCCTGGAAACTTCAAAAGTGAGATTTGGTGCTCAATTAGCTGCTGGAACAACTGTAATGCCCGGTGCTTCATACATTAACTTTAATGCTGGAACTAAAGGTGTTGTTATGGTTGAAGGTAGAATATCTTCTTCTGCTGTAGTTGGGGCAGGTTCTGATGTGGGTGGAGGCGCTTCAATTCTGGGTGTTCTTTCCGGTACTGATGGTGTTCCTGTTTCAATTGGTGAAAATACATTATTAGGTGCAAATTCCTGCGTTGGTACTGCTATTGGTGATTCCTGTATCGTAGATGCCGGCGTTACTATTTTACCAGGTACAAAAATTGCTCTTTCAGAAAAAGCAGTTGCTGCACTAAAAGAAATCAACCCGGATAAAGATATTAAAACATCTATGAAAGGTATGGAATTCTCAGCTGTAAACGGTGTTCACTTTAGAGTCAATTCAAGCACTGGTCAAACAATAGCCATGAGATCTACTAGAGAAGTTAAGCTGAATGCTGACTTGCACTAGTTTTATAATGCGAAATAAATAATGAAAAGGAAGGTAAAATACCTTCCTTTTTTATTTAAGAAAGCTTTGATTGGTTTCAACCTGGATTCCGCATTTTTTCATGCTGAACTGATTTTTCCAGGATAATATATTCTCCTTTATTCGATATACAGGCTTTATGACAGGATTAGAAAACCGCGCAACCAGGGATAATACAACTATGAAAATTAAAAAATATAGCATCCCCGAATCAACTTTGATCTATAAACCCAGCTCACCTTTTATCGCCAGAGTAGTATCCACCACCGAACTTACCGAAGCCGATAGCAGTGATGAGGTGCGTAATATTATCCTGGATGTTAGTGAGAGTGGTATCCACTATATTGAAGGCCAGTCTATAGGTATTATCCCACCGGGAGAAACAGCAGCAGGAAAGCCGCATAAAGCCCGCCTCTACTCCATTGCCTCTTCTCGAACTGGTGATGATGGTAACTCTACCACCGCAACCATCTGTGTAAAAAGGGTTTTCAGCGAAGATAAAGTTAGCGGTAACAAAGTTGTGGGGGTTGCATCCAATTTCCTGTGCGATTTAAAGCCTGGAGATTCTGTCGCACTAATTGGACCCAATGGACGTCGATTTCTATTACCTGAGGATGATTCCGTTGATTTGATTTTGATTGCAGTCGGTACAGGTATTGCGCCGTTTCGGGCTTTTATACGTCATATATTCCTGGAAAAAGGCTTTTGGAACGGTCGTATCCGTCTTTTTTATGGCGTAAAAAATGCCATGGAAGCACTGTTTCTTAACGATAAAAACGACGATATTGGTCAGTATATGACGCGGGATACTTTTGAGGCTTTTCGCGCCTTGTCCAGAGCCAATAATGAAGATGCAGAGCAGGGCTATGTGCAACATAAACTTGCTGAACATAAGCAGGAAGTCTGGGATATGATTTGCGCTGGAAACTTTGCTGTTTATATTTGCGGCTTAAAGGGTATGGAGGAGGGTGTAGATGAAGTTTTCTCTACCCTGGCCGAGCAACAGGGACTGGATTGGCCGGATATGAAAAAGAAATTTATCAAAAGCGGACAATGGAATACCGAAGTCTATTAAACAGTTAATAAGCGACCAAATAAAGCAGGAGAAAAAAGGGGCTGGACAGTTGTCATGAATATTTTTGAAATATCTCAATCGCTTTAATTGTAAATTTTATGTAAATAATTAGAGTTATTTATTTACATTTTTACGTCTAATAATTTTTTTAAAAAAGCCTAATCTGTACTTACTTAACGAATTAACCATTCATAATTTCAGGAGTCGATTATGCTTACTTTAAGGTCTTACCAAACAGTCAGAACTACAGGCAGGGTAAAGTTTTCCCGTGTTAAATTAACAATGGCGATGCTTTGTGCATTTTTATTACAGAATGATCTGGCTATTGCAGCAGAGCAGCAAATTACCGCTCAAACACAACAAACACAGTCTGCAGGACAACAGGGTTTTTCACAAAATGCTGCACGTCAGATGAATTTGACAAAGCCTGTGCAGGAAGTGCCAAAAATTCAGCTGGCAATATTGCTTGATACCAGCGGAAGCATGGATGGTTTGATTGATCAAACACGTAATCAACTTTGGCAGGTTGTTAATGAATTTTCCATGACTAAAAAAAATGGAGTCACACCGGTACTGGAGGTGGCATTATTTGAATATGGTAATGATGGAAATCCACAGGAAGATGGCTATGTACGAAAACTCAATAATTTTACCAGAGAGTTAGATAAGGTATCTGAAGGTTTATTTTCTTTAACCACAAATGGTGGTAGTGAGTATTGTGGTATGGCGATTAAAACAGCAATTGACGGCTTACAGTGGAGTCAATCCAGCGATAGTATTAAAACGATCTTTATTGCGGGTAATGAACCTTTTACGCAAGGACCTGTTGATTTTCGTCAAGCTTTAAAACGCGCACTTAAACAGGGTATAGTTGTTAATACAATTCATGCTGGAGATCATGACGAGGGAATCCAGGGCGGGTGGCAATCAGGTGCTTTGCTTGCTGGTGGAGACTATATGAGTATCAATGCCAATCAAAAAGTGGTTCATATTGTGGCCCCGCAGGATAAGGAAATCGCAGCTTTAAATGCGCAATTGAATGATACCTATGTGCCATATGGTGCAAGTGGAAAAGTAAGTGCGCAAAGGCAGCAGAAACAGGATAGCTTAAGTAGTCATATTTCTCCCGGTTTACTGGCCAAAAGAGCCAAATCTAAATCTACTTCATTTTATAATAATGTTGAGTGGGATCTGGTGGATGCAATGAATCAGGGTAAGGTTGATAAAGAAATATTAGCTGAGATGGAAGAGACTGTTCTGCCTGCAGACATGAAAGGAATGACAGTTAAAGAAAAGCAGGAATATGTAAAAGCAAAATCAGCACAGCGACAAAAAATTAAACAGAAAATTTCCAGTTTGAGTGATGCCAGAAGTGCATATGTTATGGAGCACAAGCGTAAACAGGTTGCTGCGGCACCTGATATGAGTGAAGCGCTGGTCAAGGCTATAAAAAAACAAATACAGAAGAAAGAATTTACCTATGAGAAAGAACAGCCTGGAAATCAATAAATCAGGCTTTAAAAGTAACGGCCTCTATTGTAAGAGGCTGTTACCCATTTTTGACACGCTACTGTTTGTTACAGGATAATTCATCAACTATGAAAAAAGATTTAGCAGCCTGCCTGGAAATTTTACCTCCTGTACTAAAGGATAATTTAGATAAAAATTTATGCGTTTGTAATGAAGTTATTAAGATTGATGTTATCAATGCCATCATCAATGGTGCAACAACGGTTGAAGATATCAAAAAACAAACCTATGCCACCACAGGAAGTGGTTGCTGTACGCAACAGATAGAGCGATTGATTGACTGTCTTTGTTCTACGGAGCAAACTAGCTGATTGTTAGAAACTCTTTAGTATTAATAAAATTTATGCTGATCATCTGATGTTTGCTGATTCAGGTATATCAACCTGGATTTCGCAGTTGACCGCTCGCAATAGAGCTTAACCCACTGTTTCATCAACCATGACAGTTGATGTGTATAATCCTGGAAAAATCAGTTAATCATGAAAGTCCAGGTAACAGCTTTAATGCAGCTGATAAAATCAAAAACACGCTCATCAGCAATCAGCTGACAACGGTGTATTAGATTTCTCGACAATCTCCTGCATTGCTCTAACGACAGTCATCCCTGGCTTAGACCAGGCACATCAATTTGTTACGCATCTTTTTCACGCTGAACTGATTTTTCCAGGTTCAACTCGTCCAGCTGCGGATTCCAGGATCAAGCCTAATACACATAGACTCAAAGATTCTTTCTCTCTTTTGCTGTGATACTGATAGGATAATCAGTAAACCAATAGAAATTGGAGGCCAGGAAATGAAAAAACCCATAAAAGTTACCATTACCGGTGCTGCAGGTCATATTGGATATGCATTAGCTTTTCGAGTTGCGTCCGGTGAAATGTTTGGTCCCGATCAGCCTGTAATTCTTCGATTGCTGGAAATTCCACAAGCCTTATCATCATTAAAAGGTGTGGGTATGGAGCTGGGTGATTGTGCATTGCCATTATTACACGATATTGTATTAACAGATGACCCTGAGATAGGTTTTAGAGAATCTGATTATGCCCTGCTGATTGGTTCAAAGCCCCGTAGCAAGGGTATGGAACGTAATGATCTTTTGCTGGAAAATGCCAAAATTTTCGCAACTCAGGGCAGAAGCATTAATGATAATGCTTCTGCTGATGTACGGGTGCTGGTGGTAGGTAATCCTGCAAATACCAACGCCCTGATTGCTTCTGCGAATGCACCGGATATGAAAGCCAGCCAATTTACTGCCATGACCCGCCTGGATCATAATCGAACCATGGGACAACTCGCCATTAAGACAAATACATTAGTGGCCGATGTTAAACGAGTTACTATTTGGGGGAATCATTCGATGACTCAATACCCCGATATTAGCAACGCTTTAATCGGTGATAAACCAGCCTATGAGCTGGTAAGCCATGACTGGGTTATAGATCACATGATTCCCCGTATACAGCGTCGAGGAGCTGAAATTATTGAAGCTCGTGGATTGTCTTCAGCCGCTTCTGCTGCGGATGCCGTGGTGGGTCACATCCATGACTGGGTCTTAGGCACCCCGGCAGGAGACTGGGTTAGTATGAGTGTCATGTCTGATGGTAGCTATGGTATTGAAGCAGGTGTGTTTTTTTCCATGCCGGTAACCTGTAAAAATCGTGAATATGAAGTTGTTCAGGGTTTGGAAATAGACTCATTTAGCATGGCCAGGATGAAGGCTTCCGAGAAAGAACTGCTTGAAGAGCGGGCGGTGGTTGAAGATTTGCTACCAAAAAACTGATTTCTTTAATCAGTGTAATAAAGCATCGATTGTATTATCCTGGATTCCGCAGTTGACTGCTCACAATAGAGGTTAACCTGCTGTTTCATAAACTATGACAGTTGATGTGTATAATCACCCAATCGATGCATCCCGACACGAACTGAATTGCAGGTTTGAGGCGGCGTATCTCTTTGATTACACCACCTCAAACGCACAATCAACACATCCAACTGCGAATTCCAGGTATAACAGTGGCCTCTAAGGTATGGATGGTGTTTTTCATTGATTTTTCTAGGTTCAATCATCAAGTGAGCTGATGTAAGACTCCAGATTGGCAAAACTATCTTTCTGGAATTCTATAAATTCCATGCCAATTAAATACTTATCCTGTGAAACTCTTCGGGCAATAACTATCCTGCCGATCACTTGCAGTGTCGTATGGTTTGCTAATTCAGCAGAAACGGTAAATTGAATATGATCAAGTGGGTGATTTTGAATACCACGTGGTTCGATTTTTCTTGAAATATATTCATCACAGTGGAATAGCATTCCTTTTAAAGACAGGTTAGAGATATTAATTTTTAAGCTACTGCTATTGCTTACTGATAGATTAGCAGGCATATCAACCTGGTGACGCAGGTAGAGTCTTCGTTCCTTAAGTGTTGGCAGGTTCATTTCGCATTACCTAAGTAAAAATAGATTACTCACTCTTTTCAGGATTATAGATTAATCCTGTAAATAATCAGATATTGAACCTGGAAAAATCAGTTAATCATGAAAGTCCAGGTAACACCTTAATGCAGCTGATAAAATCAAAAACACACTCTTCACCAATCAGCTGACTACGGTGTTTTTGATTTGCCGGCAATTGCTCCAGCATTGCTCTAACGACAACCATCCCTGGCTTAGACCAGGCACATCAATCTGTTACGCA